>JAFUZP010000022.1 GCA_017476545.1 Alloprevotella sp. | reverse complement strand
CGACAGATTCAGACTCTCGAGCAAATCATCAAGCTCGGTGAGCGATTTCTTACCGAAGTTGCGGAACTTGAGGAGGTCGTTCTTGTTGAACTGGACGAGGTCGCCGAGGGTTTCCACGTCTGCGGCCTTGAGGCAGTTGAGGGCGCGCACGGAGAGGTCCATATCCACAAGCTTCGTCTTGAGCAGCTGGCGCATGTGGAGTACCTCCTCGTCGAACTCTTCGTTCTCGGCCTCGGTGGTGTCTTCAAGGGTGATCTTCTCGTCGGAGAAGAGCATGAAGTGCTGGATGAGCACCTTGGCCGCCTCCTTAAGGGCATCCTTCGGGTGGATGGAACCGTCCGTAGTGATTTCCAGCACGAGCTTGTCGTAGTCGGTCTTCTGCTCTACGCGGAACGGCTCGACGCTGTACTTCACGTTACGGATGGGTGTATAGATGGAGTCAATGGCTATCGTATTAACATCGGTGCAGAAGTCACGGTTCTCCTCGGCGGGAACGTAGCCGCGCCCCTTGTTTACGGACAGCTCAATGGTCACCGAGGCTTTCGCGTCCAGGTGACAAATGACTAATTCAGGATTTAACACTTCAAACCCAGTAAGGTGCTTGGTTATCTCGCCAGCCTTGAACTCCGTCGTGCCAGATACGGTAAAAGAAACCTTCTCGGCATCGGTGTCCTCTACTACTTGCTTGAAGCGAACCTGCTTCAAATTGAGGATAATGTTGGTGACGTCCTCGCGCACTCCGGGTATGGAGGCGAACTCATGCTCAACGCCGTCAATCTTGATGGTGTTGATGGCATAACCCTCCAAGGAGGAGAGAAGGATGCGTCGCAGGGCGTTACCGATGGTGGTGGCATAGCCAGGCTCCAACGGACGGAACTCAAACTTTCCGCGCCTGTCGTCGTTCTCCAACATTATTACTTTGTCAGGTTGTTGAAATGCTAATATCGCCATGAATGTTGTTTTATTTGGTTCGTTGTTAGCCGCCGGGCGGCTTTGGTTTGTAAGCCTGCCCCGCAACCGCTACGGGCGGGGCGGAGCAAGGGACTAAGGGGGCTGGGTCAAAAGGACCCGCCCGCCATTAGTTCTTAGAGTACAACTCGACGATCAGCTGCTCCCGGATATTCTCGGGGATGTCAGCGCGCTCGGGCTTGTGCAGGAGCTTGCCGCCCTTGACGTTCTCGTCCCACTCAATCCAAGGGTACTTGCTGTGATTGAACCCTGCAAGGCTGTCGGCAATTACCTCCAGCGACTTGGACTTCTCGCGGACGGCAACAATCTGCCCGGGCTTCACGCTGTAGGAAGCAATACCCGTAACACGGCCATCAACGGTGATGTGGCGGTGGTTCACGAGCTGGCGGGCTGCAGCGCGGGTGGGGGCGATACCGAGGCGGTACACGACGTTGTCGAGACGGCACTCAAGGTTCTGCAGGAGAATCTCACCAGTAATGCCGCTGGTGGCGGATGCCTTCTCGAACATATTGCGGAACTGCTTCTCGAGGACACCATAGGTGTACTTTGCCTTCTGCTTCTCAGCAAGCATCACACCGTACTCGGAGGTCTTGCGGCGGCGGTTGTTGCCGTGCTGTCCGGGGGGGTAGTTGCGCTTGGAGAGAACTTTGTCGGGACCGAAGATAGCCTCGCCGAAACGGCGGGCGATACGGGTCTTGGGACCAATATATCTTGCCATTGTCTTCTGTTATTAGTTGTTAGGATTATACTCTTCTTCTCTTCGGAGGACGGCAGCCGTTGTGGGGCAGCGGGGTGACGTCAATAATCTCCGTTACTTCAATGCCTGCGCCGTGGACGGCACGGATAGCGGACTCACGGCCGTTGCCGGGCCCTTTGACGTAGGCTTTCACCTTACGCAGACCGAGGTCGAATGCAACCTTGGCGCAATCCTGAGCGGCCATCTGGGCGGCATAAGGAGTATTTTTCTTGGAACCACGGAAGCCCATCTTACCGGCACTTGACCAGCTGATGACCTGGCCTTCGCTGTTAGCCAAGTTCACGATGATATTATTGAAGGAACTGTGGACGTGGAGCTGGCCGATGGCATCAATCTTCACGTTGCGCTTTTTTGCAGCAGCTTGTTTCTTTGCCATAGTTGTGTCTAAAGATTATTTCGTAGCCTTTTTCTTGTTTGCAACAGTCTTCTTGCGACCCTTACGTGTACGGGCATTGTTCTTTGTGCTCTGACCGCGAACAGGAAGACCGATACGATGGCGGACACCACGGTAGCAGCCAATATCCATCAGACGCTTGATATTCATCTGAATCTCACCGCGGAGGTCTCCCTCCACCTTAAATTCCGCACCAATAATCTCGCGGATCTTGGCGGCCTGATCGTCCGTCCAGTCCTTCACTTTGATGTCTCTGTCAATCCCGGCTTTGTCCAGAATTTTTGCCGAGCTACTGCGACCTATACCGAAGATGTAGGTCAAGGCGATCTCACCCCGCTTGTTCTGGGGCAGGTCAACACCAACGATTCTTATTGCCATATACTTATTCTGTTATTGTGCCTATTGGTTACTATGATTAACCCTGCCGTAGCTTAAACTTCGGGTTCTTCTTGTTAATCACATACAAGCGTCCCTTACGACGGACTATCTTGCAGTCGTCATTACGCTTCTTCAAAGATGCTCTTGTTTTCATTGTATTGCGTTTTTATTTGTATCGGAAGACTATCCTACCCTTCGTGAGGTCGTAGGGACTCATTTCCACCTTAACCTTATCGCCGGGGAGAATCTTGATGTAATGCATACGCATTTTCCCGGAAATGTGGGCCGTTATTTCATGCCCGTTCTCCAACTCGACACGGAACATCGCGTTGCTGAGTGCCTCAATGATGGTTCCGTCCTGCTCTATTGCCAACTGCTTCGACATATGTGTGCCTTTTCCTAACGTGACTGACTTTCTATCTTTTCTATTTCTGCAAACGACGAGAGGATGTCTGCGCCTCCGCGATGGATGGCAAGGGAGTGCTCAAAATGGGCTGCGGGCTGCCCGTCTCGTGTGCGTACCGTCCAGCGGTCGTCACAGAGGTAGAGGCTGGGCGAACCCATAGTGATCATCGGCTCTATAGCGATGCACATACCGTTCTTCAACACTTTCCCGTTGCCTGGCTTGCCGTAGTTGGGGACCATCGGGTCTTCGTGCATCTCACGTCCGATACCATGCCCGACAAACTCCCGCACTACGCCATAACCACTGGATTCGGCATGGGACTGAACGGCATAGCCAATATCCCCCAAACGCCGACCCGCAACGGCTTGCTCTATCCCTTTGTAGAGCGCCTCCTTCGTTACACGGAGGAGGGCCTGCACCTCGGAGGAGACCTCACCGACACAGAACGTGTAGCAGGAATCCCCGTTAAAGCCATCAATGTAAGTGCCACAATCTACCGAAACGATATCGCCGTCTTTCAAAGGCTCGTCGGTAGGCACGCCGTGGACTATCACATCATTGACCGAAGTGCAGATAGAGGCGGGAAATGGCGAGCCATAGGGATTGGGGAACCCCTTGAACGTCGGAACCGCCCCATTATCGCGGATGTATTGGTCAGCCAAGGTGTCCAACTGCTTGGTCGTGACACCTGGCCGAACCACTTTTGCTATCTCTGCGAGCGTACCTGCAACGATGGCATTGGCCTCGCGCAGGAGCTCTATCTCGTCATCTGTCTTCAGATATATCATCCGAGAATGTCAGGATTTAATACGCAGACACATTTGAACGCGTTCGCGTATGCCCGGCATTCAGCAGGCCGTCGTAGTGACGGACGAGCATATAGCTCTCAATCTGTTGCAGGGTATCAATAACGACACCAACCAGAATTAAGAGGGAAGTTCCACCGAAGAACTGGGCAAACCCCTGCTTCACACCAACAGCCACAGCGATGGCGGGCAGAACGGCGATAAGCGCGATGAAAAGCGAACCGGGGAAGGTGATACGGGACATTACTCTGTCGATATAGTCCGCCGTACTCTTTCCGGGCTTCACACCGGGGATGAAGCCGCTGTTGCGCTTCATATCCTCCGCCATCTGCACGGGATTCATCGTGATTGCAGTGTAGAAGTAGGTGAAGGCGACAATCAGTATCACATAGACAATACTATAAGGAAGGCTGAACTGGTCGGAAAGAAGCTTACCGAGCGTGCTGCCACCGTCCTTGGAGAAGGTCTGGATAACTGTCGCGGGAATGAACATGATTGCCTGGGCAAAGATAATCGGCATCACGTTGGCTGCGAAGAGCTTCAACGGGATGTACTGGCGAGCACCGCCGAACTGCCTGTTGCCCTCAATGCGCTTGGCATACTGCACGGGGACTTGGCGCACGGCCTTCACCAGCAGGATGGCAAGCATCATCACGAACAGAAGCGCGATTATCTCAAACAGGAACTTAATCAGACCACCACCCTCGGCTCCGGAGAACGCCGTTACCAACTCCTCAAAGAAGGCACTGGGGAAACGGGCAATGATACCGATCATAATAATCAAGGAAACGCCATTGCCAAGTCCCTTGTCCGTAATACGCTCACCCAGCCACAGGATAAACATACTACCTGCGGCTAGAATCAGCGTGGACGTGAACATGAACCAAAAGCCGGAGTCTACGGTAAACGCACCGCTACCACCAACTTGTGCTTTCAGGTTTATCATGTACGTCGGAGCCTGGAAGAGCAATATCGCTACCGTCAGATAACGGGTAATCTGATTTATCTTCCGTCGGCCGCTCTCACCCTCGCGCTGCATCTTCTGGAAATAAGGAACGGCCACTGCCAACAACTGCACTACGATAGAGGCAGAAATGTAGGGCATAATTCCCAATGCGAAAATGGAGGCGTGAGAGAAAGCACCGCCCGAGAACATATTCAGCAATGACATCAGACCTTCACTCGTTTGCTGGCTCAAGGCATCCAGCGCGGAAGGGTTGATTCCCGGCAGGACGACAAAGGAGCCGAAACGATAGATAGCAACAAAAAGCAGAGTGATGAGTAGCCTCGAACGGAGGTCCTCAATCCGCCAAATGTTCTTTAAGGTCTCGATAAATTTCTTCATAACTAAATCCGAGTTGCTGTTCCACCCACGGCAAGAATAGCGGCTTCCGCACTCTTGGAGAATGCATTGGCCTCAACTGCCAACTTAGCCGTGAGTTCGCCGTTACCAAGAATTTTTACCAAATGCTTTGAGGAGATAAAACCAGCAGCTATCAGTTCTTCACGACCAACTTTCTCTAAGTTCTTCCCCTCTGCCAACTGCTGCAAGACGCTGAGGTTGATGGCCTTGTATTCCACGCGGTTGATGTTCTTGAAGCCGAACTTAGGAAGACGGCGCTGTAAAGGCATCTGTCCGCCTTCGAAGCCGATCTTCTTGTGGTAACCAGAACGAGCTTTCGCACCTTTATGACCGCGTGTTGAAGTCCCACCCATGCCTGAGCCCGGACCACGGCCGATACGGCGATCGTGGTGAGTAGAACCTGCTGCGGGTTTAAGCGTATGTAATTTCATATCCAGTCGCTATTAAAATTAGTCAATTATTGTTACCAGATGACGTACCTTCCGGATTCGTCCGAGGTTGGAAGGGGTGTCCTCTATCTCAATCACACGCCCCATCTTACGGAGGCCGAGAGAATCAAGCGTCCGCTTTTGATCCTTGGGCGCACCAATCCTACTCTTCGTCTGCTTAACCTTCAATATTGCCATAGCCTTATCCTCTAAAAACTTTTTCCATTGAAATGCCACGCTGGTGAGCGATGGTGCGGGCATCACGAATATTGCAGAGAGCCTCAATAGTGGCTTTTACAAGATTGTGGGGATTGGAGGAACCCTTGGACTTCGCCAAGACATCCTTTATCCCAGCACTCTCCAGAACGGCACGCATAGCACCACCAGCAACTACTCCCGTACCTTCAGAGGCAGGACGAATCATCACTTCTGCACCACCATAACGAGCCACAACCTCATGGGGAACGGTACCTTTCAAAACGGGAACCTGCACAAGGTTCTTCTTAGCAGCCTCAACTCCCTTCGCAATTGCTGTCGTCACTTCGCCGGCTTTACCCAAGCCATAGCCTAAGACACCCTTGCCGTCGCCGACAACTACAATCGCAGCAAACGTGAAGGTGCGGCCACCTTTCGTAACCTTGGTGGTACGATTGATAGCAACCAGCCTATCCTTTAATTCTTCGCTATTAATAACTATTCTGTTTGCCATAATCTTTAGAATTTAAGCCCGCCTTTACGAGCGCCGTCTGCCAATTCTTTCACCCGCCCATGATAAAGGTATCCATTCCTATCAAACACGACATCTGAGATACCAGAGGCTAGTGCCTTTTCTGCGATGAGTTCGCCAACCTTAGCTGCCTGTTCTTTTTTAGGCATGGCCTCCATTCCCAAAGAAGAGGCACTTACCAAAGTCGTAGCCGTCTCGTCATTGATTATCTGAACATAAATCTGCTTATTACTGCGGAACACACTCATGCGAGGGCACTCGGCAGTGCCAGAAACTTTTTTACGAATCCGGTACTTAATCTTAATGCGACGTTGTTCTTTTCTCGTTGTCATAACCTATACCTTATTATTATTATTTAGCACCGGCGGCCTTACCACTCTTGCGGCGGATACGCTCGCCAAGATACAGGATACCTTTACCCTTATAGGGCTCTGGCTTGCGGAAAGAACGAATCTTAGCGCATACTAGGCCTAATAGTTCTTTGTCACAAGACTCCAGACAGATATATGGATTCTTGTTCCTCTCTGTTTTGGTCTCAACCTTAATCTCCTTCGGAAGCTGAATAAAGATGGGATGGGTGTAACCCAACGTGAATTCTACAAGATTCCCTTGATTAGAAACACGATATCCCACACCAACTAGCTCCATTTCCTTCTTGAAACCTTCACTGACTCCGACAACCATATTATTCACCAAAGCACGATAAAGGCCATGATATGCCTGTTTCTGCTTCGGTTCAACATTTGTATTCTCTTCATCAATGGTGAAGTGTATCTGGGCATCCTCAACGGACACCTTTATAGCAGGATTGACAGTCTGAGCGAGTTCACCCTTCGGACCTTTCACAGTCACCACATTATCCTTGATGTCTATCGTGACACCTGCAGGAATGTTAATCGGCAATTTTCCTATTCTAGACATTGTTCCTCCTATTTAATATACATAACAAAGGACTTCGCCGCCAACTTTCTCAACGGAAGCCTCCTTGTCAGTCATTACACCTTTGGACGTAGATACAATAGCAATACCCAATCCATTAATCACTCTCGGCATCTCCCGATAACCAGTATACTTACGCATACCTGGACGAGAAACACGAATCAGTTTTTTGATTGCATTGACCTTGGTAAGGGGGTCATACTTAAGTGCAATCTTAATCGTGCCTTGGGGGCCATCTTCCTCAAACTTATAGTTGAGAATATACCCTTTCTCAAAGAGGATTTTGGTGATATCCTTCTTTACATTGGAGGCAGGCACTTCTACCACGCGATGCTTTGCCATGATAGCATTCCGCACACGCGTTAAGTAATCAGCGATTGAATCTGTCATTATTGTTAATGTTTAATTAATCGGGACGCTCCCGACAATATTAAATTACGATTTTCTCAGAATTACCAACTAGCCTTCCGTACTCCTGGAATCAGCCCTGCAGAAGCCATCTCACGGAACTGAATACGAGAAAGGCCAAACAGGCGCATATACCCTTTGGGGCGACCGGTAATCTTACAGCGATTATGAAGACGGATTGGGTTAGCATTGCGAGGAATACTTTGCAGTTTCCGCGCGGCTTCATATGCTTCAGAAGGATCAGAAGACTTATTGACAACCTCCTTCAGCGCAGCACGCTTGGCCGCATACTTCGCCACCAATTTTGCACGCTTCACTTCGCGAGCTTTCATTGATTCTTTTGCCATATCGAATTAGTCGTTTTTAGCAGTTTTGAACGGAAGGCCGAACTCTTTCAGTAGAGCAAAGCCCTCTTCATCTGTCTTCGCCGTAGTTACGAATGTAATATTCATTCCTGTCAGACGCTCTACAGTATCTATATTAATCTCGGGGAAGATTATCTGCTCCTGAATCCCAAGTGTATAATTACCACGACCGTCAAGGTTGCTCTCAACACCTTTGAAGTCTCTGATTCGAGGCAACGCCACACGAATCAGACGCTCCAAAAATTCGTACATTCGCTCACGACGGAGCGTGACTCGTACACCTATCGGCATTTTCTTACGAAGTTTAAACTGTGCAACGTCCTTTTTGGAAACCGTTGCAACGGCCTTCTGCCCCGTAATCATCGTAAGCTCGTTAATCGCTACGTCTATTATTTTCTTATCCGCGGTCGCGATGCCCAATCCCTCATTCACTACGATTTTCGTCAGACGAGGTATCTGCATAGAAGATGTGTACTTAAACCGCTCCATCAGTGCCGGAGCAATACGCTCGGCATAGTCTTTCTTAAGGCGTGCTGTATTCATTATTTAATCTCCTCTCCTGTTCTTTTTGCATAACGTACTAGTCTCCCCTCTTCATTCCTGCGACGCCCTATTCGTGTCGGTTTCCCAGACTTAGGATCCAACACATTCAAGTTAGAAATATGGATCGGCGCCTCCATCTTCACAATACCCCCTTGCGGGTGCTTAGCGTTAGGCTTCTGGCTCTTGGAAACGATGTTCACGCCTTCCACAACTGCCCGCTGCTTGTCCACAAGGACACGGAGCACCTTTCCTGTCTTCCCCTTATTCTCACCGGCGTTCACATAGACGGTATCGCCTTTTTTGATGTGTAACTTTCTCATTGTCTCTTCATTTTTCGTGTTAAAGGACTTCTGGTGCCAGAGAAACCACCTTCATATTGGTCGCACGCAGTTCACGAGCTACAGGGCCAAATATACGACTTCCACGCAACTCGCCCGCGTTATTCAGCAACACACAAGCATTATCATCAAAGCGGATATAAGACCCGTCAGGACGACGAATCTCTTTCTTCGTACGGACGATTAAGGCCTTAGATACAGCACCTTTCTTAAGGTCGCTTGAGGGCACAATATTGTGGCAAGCGACAACTATCACATCGCCCACCGAGGCATAACGGCGGCGCGTACCACCTAGGACGCGAATGCAGACGGCCTCACGTGCGCCACTATTATCTGCCACATTAAGTTTTGTCTCAACTTGTATCATATTACTTTGCTCTTTCTACAACTTTCACTACTCTCCAGCGCTTCAACTTGCTCAAAGGACGCGTCTCCATTATAAGGACGATATCGCCAATGTTACAATCATTCTGCTCGTCATGCGCATAATACTTTTTCGTCTTAGAGATGAATTTCCCATAAATCGGGTGCTTCTCTTTGAACTTCGCTGCAACAACAATAGTCTTGTCCATCTTGTTGCTGACCACAACACCTTGTCGTGTCTTTCTTAAGTTTCTTACTTCTTCCATCTGGACTTGATTATTTATCGTTACTCTTGAGTTCTTCTTCACGTATTACCGTCTTCAAGCGAGCTATCGTCCGACGAGCTTCCTTAATCTGAGAAGGATTCTCCAACGGGGAGATACTATGATTTAGCAGCATCTGGTTGTAATTCGCAACCTCCGCATCAAGTTTCTCCTTCAACTCCGCAGCGGGAATATTTCTAATTTCTGAAATTTTCATAATCACGCGTTTTTATCGTAGTCGTGTCTCACAACAAACTTCGTCGTAACAGGCAGTTTCTGCGCAGCAAGGCGAAGAGCCTCTTTTGCGACTTCAAAAGGAACGCCTTCAATTTCAAAGATAATGCGCCCGGGAGTAATGGGGAATACGTACCCAACAGGGTCACCCTTACCTTTACCCATTCGGACATCAGCAGGTTTCTTCGTAATAGGCTTATCTGGGAAGATACGAATCCAACTCTGCCCTTCACGCTGCATATAACGCGTCATTGCGACACGCGCAGCTTCAATTTGGCGCCCGGTGAGCCAATGCGTATCAAGGCTCTTTATACCGAAGCTTCCAAAAGCCAACTGATTCCCTCGCTGGGCGTTCCCTTTGCAACGCCCCTTCTGCGGTCTGCGATATTTCGTTCTCTTTGGCTGTAACATAACTCTCTAAACTTTTAACGGTTGTTGTTTCTGTTGCCACGGAAGCGACGGCGATCCCGGCGGTCACCAAAATCACGACGACCGTTATCTTTCTCTGCAGTGAAGTTCGGTGCAAGGTCACGCTTGCCATAAACCTCCCCACGGCAAATCCATACTTTGATACCAATCAAGCCCACCTTGGTCAGAGCCTCCGTGTGGCAATAATCTATGTCTGCACGGAAAGTATGCAGGGGAGTACGACCCTCCTTGAACATCTCGCTACGTGCAATCTCTGCTCCGTTCAATCGGCCAGATACTTGAATCTTGATACCCTCGGCCCCCATGCGCATCGCATTCCCGATTGCCATCTTCACGGCGCGGCGATAAGCGATTTTACCTTCAATCTGACGGGCAACGCTATTAGCGACAATTGTTGCATCAAGGTCGGGCTTCTTTACCTCAAAGATATTTATCTGAACTTCCTTGTCAGTAATCTTTTTCAGCTCTTCCTTCAATTTGTCCACCTCCTGGCCACCTTTACCGATGATAATACCCGGACGAGCCGTACAAACAGTAATAGTTATCAGTTTGGGGGTACGTTCAATAACGATACGAGAAACACTAGCTTTCGCTAAACGGGCATTCAGATACTTGCGTATCTTACTGTCCTCAAGCAAAGTGTCACCGAAGTTAGAACCACCGAACCAGTTGGAGTCCCAGCCCCTAATGATACCGAGGCGATTTGAAATCGGATTTACTTTCTGTCCCATAGTTCTTATCGGTTATTCTTCGTTCATTTTAGTTCCCACGAAGAGTGTTACATGGTTAGAACGCTTGCGAATTCTATAGCCACGCCCCTGCGGAGCGGGACGCATGCGCTTCAATGTCACACCCTCGTCCACGAAAATCTTCGTGATATACAATTCTCCATCCTCGGCCTTGCGGTCATTTTTCTGTTCCCAGTTTGCTATGGCAGACCGCAGCAATCTTTCAACATCCACGGATGCCGCCTTCTTGGAAAAACGGAGCGTGCCAAGAGCACGATTCACCTCCATGCCACGAACCAGATCTACGACATAGCGCATTTTGCGAGGGGAAGAAGGAATATTCCGCGCAGACGCGAAATACTGAGTCTTTCGGGCTTCTTTTCTCTTTTCAGCCGCTAATCTTTTTCTTGCTCCCATTTATTTTATTTATTTTTATTCGATAAGTAATAGCCTGCCTTTACTTCTTGTTCCCTGCATGGCCACCGAACTTACGCGTCGGGGCGAACTCCCCAAGCTTGTGGCCGACCATATTCTCCGTAACGTAAACAGGTATGAACTTATTACCATTATGAACGGCGATTGTATGCCCCACGAAATCCGGGCTTATCATCGACGCACGGGCCCATGTCTTTACGACATTTTTCTTGCCGCTCTCGTTCATCGCAAGAACCTTCTTCTCAAGAGAAACGGCGATGTACGGACCTTTCTTCAGTGAACGACTCATACTTTAAGTTTTAGTGCTTTTTACTTCTTTCGTCTTTCAATAATGTACTTGTTGGACTGCTTCTTCGGAGCCCTCGTCTTGAGACCCTTCGCATAAAGACCCGTACGGGAACGCGGGTGTCCACCACTCTGGCGACCTTCACCACCACCCATCGGGTGATCATGCGGGTTCATCACAACACCACGGTTGTGCGGACGACGTCCGAGCCAGCGGCTACGTCCAGCCTTACCTGAGGATTCCAAAGCATGGTCGGAATTACCCACGCTACCAATAGTAGCCTTACAAGCACTCAAAATCTTACGCGTTTCACCGCTAGGCAACTTGATGACGCAATAACGTCCCTCACGAGAAGTCAGCTGCGCGAAGTTTCCTGCGGAACGGACGAGCAAAGCACCCTGCCCGGGACGGAGCTCAATATTATGAATCACCGTACCGACCGGTATGTTCTGCAAAGGAAGGGCATTGCCCACTTCTGGTGCAGCCTCAGCACCCGACATCAACTGGTCGCCAACCTTCAGTCCATTGGGAGCGATAATGTAACGCTTTTCACCGTCAGCATAGAAGAGCAATGCGATACGCGCCGAACGGTTCGGATCGTACTCAATTGTCTTCACGGTTGCGGGTACACCGTCCTTCTCGCGGCGGAAGTCAATAAAGCGGTATTTGCGCTTGTGGCCACCTCCAAGATAACGCATCGTCATCTTGCCGGTATTGTTTCGGCCACCGGACGCACGCTTTCCCGTCACGAGGGATTTCTCTGGTACGGATGCAGTAATCTCTTCGAACGTACCAATAATCTTGTGTCTCTGCCCCGGTGTAGTGGGCTTAAATTTACGTACTGCCATCTTATCTTAGATATTGCTATAGAAGTCTATTGTCTCGCCTTCTTTCAAAGTCACGATCGCTTTCTTGAAGCGGTTGGTACGACCCCGAAGAAGCCCCGCCTTTGTATAACGCGACTTATTCTTGCCCGCATAAACCATCGTGTTCACGCTAACAACATTCACGTTGTAGAGCGCCTCCACTTCAGCCTTAATCTGAAGCCGGTTGGCCTCGGGACGCACTATGAAGCCGAACTTATTCTCCTTCTCCGTAATGCGCGTCATCTTCTCCGTGACGATAGGTTTGATTATAAATGCCATAATACTGTCCTCCACAACGTTACTTGGTTAATGTTGCTTCAATATCC
The DNA here is from genome assembly GCA_017476545.1 of Alloprevotella sp. GTDB lineage: Bacteria > Bacteroidota > Bacteroidia > Bacteroidales > Bacteroidaceae > Alloprevotella. The sequence continues at coordinate 141,538 of JAFUZP010000022.1, read as the reverse complement.
TCCAAGGCTTTTTCCGTAACTACAAGCACTCCAGCATCCAATACGCCATACGTGTGCAAGTCCGAAGCAATCGCCACACGGGCGCGCTGCAAGTTACGGGAAGAGAGGTACACATTCGTATCTGCGCCGGGCAGAACAAGGAGCACCTTTTTGTCAGCCACCTTCAAGTTCTCGACAAGAGCCTTGAAAGACTTTGTCTTAGGCGCGTCAAAGGTAAAGTCCTCCACCACAACGAGCGCATTTTCCTGCGCCTTATAGGCAAGCGCACTACGGCGAGCAAGCCCCTTAAGCTTTTTATTCAGCTTAATGGAATAATCGCGGGGTTTGGGACCGAACACGCGGGCACCACCTACGAGCACCGGCGAGTTGATATCACCCCGACGGGCACCGCCGCCACCCTTCTGGCGGCCGAGCTTACGCGTCGAACCGCTCATTTCGCTTCTCTCCTTCGCCTTTGCCGTACCTTGACGCTGAGCAGCCAAATAACGCTTCACGTCCAGATAAATAGCATGATCGTTCGGTTCAATGCCAAAAACGGCCTCGTTCAGAGTGACCTTTCTGCCGGTATCTTCTCCTTTAATGTTAAATACGCTAACTTCCATAATCACTTCTCAATTATTACGATTGAACCATTACATCCAGGCACGCTCCCTTTGAGGAGGAGCAGGTTGTGCTCGGGGATAACCTTTAATACTCTCAAGTTCTGATTCGTCACACGCTTATTACCCATTTGACCCGCCATGCGGAGGCCCTTAAACACCTTTGCGGGGTAAGAGCAGGCACCGATAGATCCCGGTCTGCGCGCGCGGTCATCCTGACCGTGTGTAGCCTGGCCGACACCGCCGAAGCCATGACGCTTCATGACACCTTGGAAACCGCGTCCCTTACTCGTTCCGGCAACATCAACGAACTGTACGCCGTCAAAAACGTCCGCAACCGTCAGCGTATCGCCGAGGTTCAGCTCTTTGTCGAAACCGGTAAACTCAGCCAAGTGGCGCTTGGGAGTAACACCAGCCTTCTTGAAGTGGCCCATCAACGGAGCAGAAGTATTCTTCTCCTTCGCCTCCTGAAAGCCTACCTGCACGGCAGCGTATCCATCCTTCTCGACACTCTTTACCTGAGTTACCACGCAAGGACCCACTTCTATCACGGTACAAGGCACATTCTTACCATCTGCACCGAAAACGGAAGTCATTCCAATCTTCTTTCCTAATAATCCTGGCATTTCAGTTTTATTGTTTAAGTAATTAATTTGTTTCCTTCTGCGTAGCCCACAGCCATCGCGAGTGGCGCGGGGCGCAGCGTTGCCGCCTGGCAACTACGGCCAAAGCCGTCACAATAAAGCAGTTATCTTACGTTTCCTACTTTTGCGGCTGCAAAGGTACGAACAAATTCTAAACCAGCCAAGCACTTACCGTTTTTTTTCGCTGCAGCAATAAAAAAAGAATGCGGAAAGAGCGGCAAATTCCCGCACCACTACCCGCGTATTCTCCACCCCCGCCCCCCCCCAAAAAAAGCGACTTTGCCAAACTTTACGCCGCCAGAGATACGCGTTACCCTCCCCACACCACACCTATAATATAATACGCGCGCACGTGCGAACGCGCGAGAGGATAAAAAGCGGCATTTCAGAATCGGAAGAAGGCACGGTGGAACAGGCTACGCCTCTGCCACGGCTTCGCGCCGTCCGCCCAAGCGAGGTACGGCCGCTATATGCCCATATCGAAAATATACCGGATGGAACGTCCGAAAACCGCTTAACCCCACCTACCCATAGGAGTAAGAAAAACTAACCGCAGGGTTAGTGCATCGTAACCGCAGGGTTAGGAGCGCATAACCCTATGGTTAGAAAAAACTGACGCCGCTTCCCATGAGCGCGAGCACAGCGAGTGCACTCCCGCTTCATGCCTGTGCGACTTCCGGAAGTTCCGTAAAAACACTTAGGTATTCCTTGACCACACGCTACACTACGCTTCCCACCATATGAAGCATAAAGAAAGCGCCAGGCACGGCATCCGCAAACGGACACCGTGCCTGGCGTACGCGGCTCTACACGGGCGGAAGTCAGTCGAAAAGGCGTTCGCCCTCTGCCGGAGGCTGTTGCTTGGAAGCCTTGGGGGCGCTTTCCGTCGGCGGCGCGGCAGATTCGTCCGTGCTCTTGGCAGGTTTGGCCGGTACAGGAGCGGGATTCTCTGTCACGCTCTCTGGCGTGATGCTCCCGCCCCCCTGCATGAGGTCCCCACCTTCCAGCTCGGCCGGCTCAGCCGTTGCCTCCTCCTCTTTCGCAGCGGGAGCCTTTTCTTTCTGCTCAGGCGCGTCGTCAGAATATCTGAAGTCGTTCGCATCCTTTTTCTTCACCGTAGCATCGGGCGGCTGCACGGCATACTGATCGGCCTCACCGAGATTGACAGGCACTACGTCGTCACTCAGGAACACATCCCACGCCACATAGCCCACGAAAGCGATGCCCAACAGGGACAGCACCCAGTTGCGCAGAGCGCGCCGCCCGGCCGAGCGCCCCTTTTCCTGTGCGGACCGCCCGCTATCGCCGGAATGTTTCTGCTTATCTTCTGCCATAATCGTTTGGTTTACACCGCGAAGATACATCCTTCCTGCGAGATGCACAAGATTTTCGCGCAAAAAAGGCGTTCCCAACAATGCGGAAACGCCTTTTCTATGCGCCAAGTAGGCGACTATTTCACTTCAATGTGCTGGAGCGTCTGCTGCTTCTGCTCCGCCGTGAGCTTGGGCAGGGTGACGGTGAGTACACCGTTCTCCACCGCAGCCGCGATACCCTTCTTGTCCACATCGTCGGGCAGGATGAGCGTCTGCTGGTACTTGGTGTAAGAGAACTCACGGCGCAGGTAGCGCTGGTTCTTCTTCTCGTTGTTTTTCTCCTGCGCCTTCTCCATTTTGATGACGAGGTTGCTCTCATCGTCCACATGGATCTGGAAGTCCCCCTTGGCCATGCCGGGCGCAGCCACCTCAACCTGGTAGGAACGATCGTCCTCTACCACGTTGATGGCAGGTGCCGTAGCGTTGGTTTTGTTCACGAAATCCGTGGCGAACAGGTCGTCAAAGAGGCTGGGAATCCAACCTTGGTTGTAACGTCTCATAGGTAACATAATTTTGTCCTCCTTATTTAAATTAGTTAGTACTTCCGTTCCGTGGCGCGCCCGCGTCGGGTGATTGCGCTCACACCCTATATAAGGCAATGGGTGTGCCAGCGGAGGAAACTGCCTCCACGGGAGCCCAGGAAAGACAAAATGGCCGGAAAAAGAGACAAAATGGCCGAAAAGAACAAAAACGAGGGAAGGCTAATGCCCTCCCTCGTCCTTTACGGATGTACGGCGGTCGTGCGCCGGGTCATTTCCACCCCGCCGCGCGCATCATACGCAAGGGTATCTCGGTGTTCTCCATGCGCCCGGTGAACTGCTCGGCACCGACCCCGACAGCATATACGCCGACATAGCCGTTACTATGGCCGAAACTCTGCCACCCTATAAGCGTATGCTCGTCCACAGTGCGGGCACAGGCATAGACCAGCTCGTCCACCTCGGAGCCGAAGTCGGACTTCTCACCGGCCATAAGGGCTGCAGCAAGGCGGTCATAGGCGCAACGGATGCGCTCAGCCTGCCGCTCAGTAGGTTCGAGAGTGTCCCAGATACCGAAGTTATGGCGCACGTCAGCCTTCACGAATTCCCACGTCAGACTGTCGCGCCGTTCGTGGATGAGTCGTTTCAGGTAGCGTTGGTAATTAAGCAGGCTCGTCTTCTGCGCGTCCAAGTTTTCCAGATGGAGTTGGTAACTGCCGCGTCCGAGGGAAAGGCCGCCCGTCTCGTGGTCGGCGGATATCACAATAAGCGTCTCATCGGGATGCTTCTGGTAGAAGTCGTAGGCAATACGCACACAGCTGTCCATAGCGATAAGTTCATGTACATAGGCCGCGGCATCGTTCGCATGGCAAGCCTTGTCAATCATACCGCCCTCCACCATCAGGAAGAAGCCGTCCTTTTTCTGCTTCATCAGGAAGTCTATGGACGCCTGCGTTATCTGCTGAAGCGTCAGGTCGCCAGGACGCTGGTCGATAACGTAGGGGATGGTCTGATTATATTCCCGGTTGCGAGCTTCGGATTGGAAAAGTATCATTTTCTTGGCCTTCTTGTACTCGCTTCTGAACTGGTCGTAGCCATGCACGATGCGGTAGCCGGCGGCCTCAGCCTGTTGGTAGAGGTCAAGCGTCGTAGTGGAATCTTTTTCGCTCGTAGGCTGCAGGAAATCGCTACCCGCGAAGAAGTCGAAACCAGAGGGGCCGAGTTGTTTCCCTATCTCGTAGTACATGTGGCGGCTGGGCACATGCGCATAGAAAACGGCGGGGGTGGCATGATCGACACTGACGCTCGTAGTGATACCTACCGCCGCGCCGTGGTCGCGGGCTACCTCGGCAATAGTCTTGACAGGGGTCTCCAAATCCTGCAACATACCGATGGCGTAGTTCTTTGTCTTTACGCCAGAAGCCAAAGCCGTACCTGCGGCGGCAGAATCGGTCACACCGTCAGTGGCGGACTGCGTGGTTACGAACCCCATATAGGGGAAAGAGGAAAACAGCAGGGGGGAGGTGCCTATCCGCCCCTCACGGGCTGCGAGATAAGTCTCGGCGCCATTCACTTGATTGACGCCCATGCCGTCGCCGATAAAGTAGAAGATGTACTTGGCGCGGCGCGGTTGCGCGGAAACAGCCGCACAACAGACGAGTGCTAAAAGGAGGGTAAATGTCTTTTTCATATCGTTATTATTCTTATTGGTCTATACGGTAAGCTTTTTCCACGTGCTCTATCTTGCGCAGACGCTCGCAGATGGCATCCACCTCGTCCGTGTCGTGGACGAGAAAATGCACAGTGCCCTCGAATATCCCGTCCTTGGAGTCGAAAGCGACACGCTGCAAGGTCGTACTGCTCTCATGGTGGAGCATATCCGCGATGGTATAGAGGATGCCACGACTATCCACACCACGGATAAAGATGGCGGCTTCGAACTCGCGCGCCCCATGGATATCCCACTCCGTAGCGATGATATTGTTACCGTAACGCGTCTTGAGTTTCGTGGCGGTGGGACACTTACGTTTGTGCAACTCAAGGGTATTCCGAGGCGTGATGTAGCCCAAGATGTCATCACCGGGTATGGGATGGCAGCAAGGGGCTATCTCGCACTTGTCCAGCACGTCCTCGGTGAGCACGAGGGTCTTCTTCTTGTTGATTTGCCGCACGAAGTCGGTAATCTCAGGCTGCGGATCGGCCTTGACAGGCTGCGGGGTCTTCGCGCCGATGAAGGGGACATACTTCCGCCAACCCTTCTTGCGGCGTTTGCCGTGCAGGTAGCTGAGGTCGTCCTCCCCAAGGGTAATTTTCCCTTCTCCCACAAGCAAGCAGAGCGCATCGCGGGAGGCAAGGTCGTGGAACAGGCGGAGCTTGTCGATGTTGGTGGCGTTCGGCTCCACCTCCTTCCCGCGCAGGAAATCCTGTATCATACGCTCGCCGGTACGCATCTTCTCGCGGTTCTCATGACGGAGTATGGCCTGAATCTTCCCTCGCGCCTTGGCAGTCGTGGCGTAGTCCAGCCAATCGGGCTGCACCCGTTGCGTCCGCGATGTGAGCACCTCCACCTGGTCACCACTTTTCAGGCGATAGCTGAAAGGAACGAGTTTGTGGTTCACCTTAGCCCCGAAGCAATGGCAACCGAGGAAGGAATGAATGGAGAATGCGAAGTCTAGCACGGTGGCGTTATTGGGCATCGTGCGGATTTCCCCCTTCGGGGTGAACACTAAAATCTCCTTGGAAAAGAGGTTCAACTTTATGGTATCGAGCAAGTCAAGCGTATCCGGTTGCGGGTCGTCTAGGATTTCCTTGATGGAATCCAACCATTTGTCAAGCTCGTTCTCGTCATACTGCGCGTCTTTATCCTTATATTTCCAATGCGCGGCGAAACCCTGCTCGGCAATATCATCCATGCGATCGGAACGTATCTGTACCTCAATCCACGTTCCCTGCTTGGACATGAACGTATTGTGGAGCGCCTGATAGCCATTGGCCTTGGGCGTGGAGAGCCAGTCGCGGAAACGCGTGGGATGAGGGCGGTATATCCGTGTCAGCGCACCGTAAATGCGGAAAGCCTCATCCACCTCCTTTTCGCGTTCGTGGGGGACAAAGATGATACGGATGGCAAGGATATCGTAAATTTCGTCAAAGGCAACGTGCTTGTTCTGCATCTTACTCCATATTGAATAGGGAGTCTTGATGCGCTGGAGGATATTGTACTTCACGCCCATCGCGTCCAAAGCCTCCTTGATGGGGGGCACAAAATTTTCAAAGACGGTGGAACGTTCGGTTTGGGTCGTAGCGAGCATGTCCGTGATCTTGCGGTACTCCTCCGGGTGCTCATACTTGAAACTCAGATCCTCAAGTTCGTTCTTTATCTTATTGAGGCCGAGACGGTCCGCAAGGGGGGCATAAATATAAAGTGTCTCACCAGCGATTTTGTACTGTTTGTTGGGGAGCATCGATGAGAGCGTGCGCATATTGTGCAGTCGGTCGCTGATTTTTATCAATATGACACGGATATCATCGCTCATCGTGAGCAAGAGTTTCTTGAAAGTCTCAGCCTGTAGCGACGCACTGTCGCCAAAAATGCCGCCGGATATCTTCGTAAGCCCCTCTACAATATCGGCCACTTTCTGTCCAAACAGGTTCGCAATGTCCTCATTCGTGTAGTCGGTATCCTCTTCCACATCGTGCAACAAAGCTGCACAGATGGAGGTGGAGCCCAAGCCTATCTCACCGCAAGCTATCTGTGCAACGGCAATCGGATGGAGGATATATGGCTCGCCGGAGAGACGGCGGACACCTTTATGCGCCTGCTTGGCAAAGTTGAATGCTTTCGTGATGCGCTCAACTTTCTTGCGATGGTTTGACGCAAGATAAGTGTCAAGAAGCCGTTGGAAAGCCGCACTGACAAGTTCCTCGTCCAGCTCTTCCTGCGACTTGATGCGCTCCTCCACAGAGCCCCCTTCGGGGAGGCTGGCGTTCGGACGTAAGGAATCCGAAGCCGCGTCCGCGTGCATGTTTTTCTCTGATGCCATAGCAATAGGAGCGTTATCGGGTATTACTTAACTTTAATCTTTTGACCCGGACGAATTTTATCGCCCTTCAAGCCATTCTTCTTCTTCAGGTTGCCGACCGTTGTGTTATTCTTCGCGGCAATCTGGCTTAGGGTCTGCCCCTTCTTGACCGTTGTCTCGGTCGGAGCTGCCTTCTTGGTTGCGGAAGCTTTAGCAGACTTACCTTTTGCTGCGGTGCGCGCAGAACCTTTCTTGGCCGGAGCTGTATGCGACGCCGAAGCTGCGGAGCGCGCATTTCTCGCCCCCCGTGTCGATGCCTTAGCTGCGGGGGCTGCCGCTTTCGAATGAGCCCGCCCGCTTGCCGGGGCGGCTGTTTTCCCTTTGCGTGCCGGGACGGAAGTGCGGGATGAGGCCGGACGCGGAGCCGGACGCGATGCCACTGGCCGGCTTGCTGTACGGGAAACAGCTGGTGCGGGACGTTCCGTAACTGCGGGCTTCAACTCCCGGTCGCCATTGAGTGCAGCTGCACTACCCTGTGCAAGGTCCTGCTGTTCGGTTTCATAAGCGGAACCCTCCACGCTGCCACTAGCGTAAAGAAGGTCTTGTTGCGCAATGAATGTCGCAATGGCTTCCTGCGGCAGACGGATGGCGGAAGGAGTAGAATAACCCGGTACTACGCGGGTGCGGTACTGCGGGTTGAGTGCCTTAACGACATCCAAGTCCAAGCGACAAACTTCAGCCACACGGTTGAGATCCACGTTGCGGTTAACCATCACTGTGTCCGTCTGGATAGGGTAGCGCGTACGCATAGGACAGATATTATGGTCGCAGTAGTAATTCATGATGTAGTTGGCAGCGATGAAAGCCGGTACATACCCGCGCGTCTCCTTCGGCAGGTAGGGATATATCTTCCAATAGTTGCGCTGTTCACCAGCCCGGTGGATTGCCTTGTTCACGTTACCTGGGCCGCAGTTGTAAGCGGCTAAAACAAGGTGCCAGTCGCCATAAATCTTAAATAGGTCGCGCAAAAGACGCGCCGCTGCCCAAGTGGACTTAATCGGGTCGCGCCGTTCGTCCACGCGACTATTCACCTCGAGGTTGTACTGCTTGCCCGTCGAAAGCATCATCTGCCACAAACCGGCAGCACCCGCCGGGCTGACGGCATTAGGGTTCAAAGCGGATTCTATAACGGGCAGATATTTCAGCTCAAGCGGTAGGCCATAGTAATCCAACGCTTCCTCAAACATCGGCACATACAGGTTTGCCGTTCCGAGCATGGCGGCTACGGCCCGCCGCTGGCGGTTCGTGTAGCGGTCAATGAAGCCTTGGACGACATCGTTATACGTCATCTCAACAATCGTGGGCAGGCGCAGAAGTCGTTCACGATACACTTCCGGCGCATAAGTGGGGTTGTAGCTGGGGTTTTCGCAGGTCGTGTCAGGGAATAGGTAGTTCTTTGCCTGCCATTCACTCAGCAGAGCGTCTTCACTGACAGTAAGTCCCTCAGGAAGGGTGAACACTTCGTCCTGGTCAAGCTGCCGGTCGTGGATGACAATCTCCTCCTGTGCGAAAAGGGAGGCGGGAAACAGTGCTGCACAAGCCAGCAGCAGGGAATGAATGCGTCTCATTTCAATACGTTTTTTTAGAAGTTCAGGCTGCACCCCACCCCGTAGGCGTGGGACTTCCGCAGCCCCTGATTGTTAATGACCGCCGGCTCAATGCGCATACTCAGGTCGGGAGAAATGTCGAACACCGAGAGTTGGGCGTCCACATAGGCATCAATGATGCTGAGCAGGTACACGCCGACGAAGGCGAATGCGCTTAAGTCGCGGTAGCGGCGGTAGTAATTCTTTTTATTTTTGAATATCGTTTTGAACCGTTCCTCCCGCCCGGTAATGTCGTAGCGGGGGGGAAGCATGTCCAGATAACTGTGCGTATTCGGGTCGTCGTCCATGATGTCGAGATAGGCCTGCGAGTAGTCCTTATACATCTGCTGGTTCCACATCAGTGCGTAGGTACAGCCAAGGAAACCGCCGTAGAAGATGGGGAGTTTCCAGTACTTGCGGTTATAAATCTGCCCCGCGCCAGGGAAGACTGCCGCAAGCCACAAGGCCCGTTTCGGGTTGGGTACGAACTGTGTACGTAGGGGAGCGCCGCACATGACTTCTGTACCGATTGCCTGTCTAAGTGAGTCCGCCAGGCTTCCATAGTGCGCTGTATCCACCTGTACCGCGAGGCTGTCAAGAAGTATAGTGTCGCCATACGATACCGCACCGGGGGAATCATCCACGATGTCCTCCAGGATGATGCGCGCCTGTGCCCCGGCAGTGAAGGCCAGTAACCAGATGAGTGCGGCCGCCAGCGGGCGGTATGTCAGCCACGCGCGCCCCATCAGCGCATCCGGTCAAACAGGACGATGATGCGCTCCAGTTCCTCTTCGCTACCGAAGGGAATGGTGATTTTTCCTTTCCCCTTGCTGCTGCACGTCATCTGGACGTTAGTGCGGAAGAAACCTGAGAGGCGTTTTTTCAGCTCATCGAACTCTTTCGGCAGGCGGCTACTGCGGCTCGTCAGCTGATGCCGGCCGACTTTTACCGTCCCTCCGCTATTGAGCTCCTTCACCATCTCTTCCACCTGCCGGACGGAACAGCCGTTTTCCTGCACTTCGCGGAAGAGGCGCAACTGAAGGGATGGTTCGTCCACGCCGAGTATCGCCCGAGCGTGTCCCTGGTCTATCTTCTTGTTGCGCAAGGCCATCTGCACGGGTGCAGGGAGCTTAAGCAGGCGCAGTGTGTTAGCTATGGTGGCACGGTTTTTCCCTACTTTCTCGGAGAGTTCCGCCTGCGTCAGTTTATACTGCTCTATCAGTTTCTGGTAGGCTAGTGCCACTTCAATGGCGTTCAGGTCCTCGCGCTGGATATTCTCCACGAGTGCCATCTGCATCACTTTCTCGTCATCGGCAGTGCGGATGTAAGCGGGGATGGTCTGCAACCCAGCGAGCCGGGATGCCCTCCAGCGGCGTTCGCCTGCGATTATCTGGTAGGTGCCGTCATCCATCTGGCGCAGGGTGATGGGCTGTACGATACCGAGCTGGCGGATGCTCTCGGCAAGTTCATCGAGGGCTGCCGGGTCGAACTCGTGGCGTGGCTGGTCCGGGTTGGCCTTGATGCGGGCCAGGGGTACTTCGTTGATGGAGGAGGATCCGCTGGTGCGTATCTCATCGGCGGTGTCTATGAGGGCGTCAAGCCCGCGCCCCAAGGCGGGGAATTTCTTCTTTACTGCCATTATCTTTCTCGTGTGTGGGGTTCTGGATGAATGGGCCGGTTAGTTCTCGCGCTGTATAATCTCCTTGGCCAGCGCCAGGTGGTTCTTCGCTCCGTTGGAGATGGCATCGTAGAGGATAGCGGGCATCCCGTGGCTCGGCGCTTCGGAGAGGCGGACATTCCGCTGTATAACGGTCTTGAACACCATCTCCTGGAAGTGCCGCTTCACTTCATCGTAGATTTGGTTGGCCAGGTTGAGGCGGGAGTCGTACATAGTCAGGAGGAAACCTTCTATGAGCAGGGCCGGGTTCAGCTTCCGCTTGATTATTTTCACGGTGTTCAGCAGTTTGCTGATGCCTTCCAGGGCGAAGTACTCGCACTGCACGGGGATGATGACCGAATCAGCAGCGGTCAGGCAGTTCACGGTGATGAGGCCGAGCGAGGGCATACAGTCTATAATAATGTAGTCGTAGGCATCGCGCACCGGAGCCAGGAGGCGCTTCATCACGAACTCCCGCTCGGGCAGGTCGAGCATCTCCACTTCGCCTCCCGCGAGGCTGATGCCTGAGGGTACGATGTCCAGGTTTTCGATGTCCGTTGTATAGATGGCCTCCCGGATGTCGCCGCTCCCGATGGCCTCGTAGAGTGTGCTGTCAATCTCGGACGCATCGACGCCGAGCCCTGAGGAGGCGTTAGCCTGCGAGTCCGCATCGATGATGAGCACTTTCTTCTCGAGTGTGGCCATCGAGGCCGCTAGATTCATGGACGTTGTCGTCTTGCCAACGCCGCCTTTCTGGTTGGCTACTGCAATAATCTTTCCCATTCGTTGTTTTCGCTGCATGGGGGGGACACTCCCCATATTTGGCCACAAAAATAATGTTTCACGCGTGAAAGGCCAAGGAATAAACATTTTTTAGGCATTACCCCTCGGGGCGGATACAAAGGTGTGGCAACAGGCGGGGCGGCAGTCCTGCCACAAGCTCCCCTCTCCACCAGCCCACACCCGAGTCCCCACGACGATTTCCTTCGCTCTTCTTGGCAAAACGGGGAATACGGGAAACGTAGGTGCATTTTCGAGTCTCGTAAGTACTATTTACGGAAGTAGTATTCCGCACGCACTAACTACCAGGGCATTAAAAAGCCCCGTTTTGCCTGCTATAAAATAGACAAAACGGGGCTTTCCTGCGAGGCGGCGGTAGGCTTCGCGGCAGTACGCCGGAGAGCCGGGCGGGTGGGATACTCGCCCGGACGCGCGGCTGCCTTAGTCCCCCTCAAGCACGCGGGCTACGAGTACCGTCACGTCGGAAACGTCCACAAGGCCGTCACCGTTCAAGTCGGGCTGCGTGGCACCGCCGGCGAGGACGATGCTGACGAGCGATGTCACGTCGCCAACGTCCACCGAGCCGTCACCATTGACGTCGTAGGGGTCGGCCTCGCCTTCCCGGTAGATGCGCACGTCCTTTCCGTTGCCCTCGGCGGCATACACCTTGTAGGCCGTACCGCGCAGGTCGTCGGGCAGACGGAAGGTAAACTCGTTGGCGAGGACACGGAGGTTGCCACCGGCATCGTACACTTTGAAGCCCACCGCGCCGCTACCACCGCTGACGGCTATCTCGCTGTAGGCCGTGAAGGCGTTCTCCTTATATATATACGTGCCCGTAATGGCATCTTCCTGCACGAAGTCGGTGTACTGTCCCACCTTTCCGCATTTGCGGATTTCGCCGATACTGGAGTCGCCCGTAGCGTAACTGACCTTTTTGGCACGCGACGACGCTCCCTCGTAAGTGGCGGCGGGGGCGGTGATACGGTCCTCGATGAAGATGATGTTACAGGGCTTGAGGTTCTTATTCTTGATGCGGCGCAGGGACTGGTCTATCTCGGCCTGGGTGGCGGTGAGGTAGAAGTCGCCGTAGTCATCGACGTAGTGTGCATCGCGTGTCGTGCCGTTCAGCGTCGTGCTCTGCATCGTGGGGAGGTTGAAGAAGCCGTAGGCGGCGAAGAACTCCGTCAGGTCGTAGCCCGACACGGTGCAGCACGTCTCGTAGAACTTCAGGTAGTCCTCGGAGGCCGACACGAACTGGTTCTGCCGCCGGCTATTCATCGGACTGCGACGGAAGGCCTTATAGAGTTCGGGATAGAAGTCCGGCTTGAAGCCCTGTATGTGGAAGAACTGGTAGAGCTGCCAGTAGAGGTGCGTGCTCTCCCAGAAGTCGGCCTCGCCACTGGCACTGTAGAGACGGTCGGGCCAGGACAGGCCTTCTTGGAAGCGGTTGAGCGTCACCTGTATGCTCTTGCACCGGCTGGTGGCACGTCCCTGCTCATAGACGGCGATGTTGGAGTAGAGGTTATTGGACACCTCGGTCGTCCCGATGAGGTTGATGGGAGCCTGGTGGATGTGCCCCATCTCGTGCGCCGGCCCCCAGATGGAGCCTTGGTTCTCGTTCATGTTCGTGTAGTTCATGATGGAGCCGAGGGTACTCGTATTATAATAAGTGCCCCAGGTGGTGGCGTGCATGTAGTCGGAGCCGGGCGCGGTGACGGAGAGGGGGTTATTGAAGTACCCCTCGTACTCTTCCAGACCCTGCTTGCTGCGCTCCATGGCCATGATCCCTTCCCAGATACCAAGCAGCTTCTCCATCTCATCCCCTACGGCATCCACGAGGGCGTCGCGGTTCATGTGGAAGGTAAGCAGGCGTGTCTTCAGGTCGGCCACAGGGGCGGTGAGCAAGTGACGCTTCATCTGCGCCCAGTCGGCATTGGAGTCCCCCTTCGTCAGGTCAAAGTAGCCGTTCACAAAGCCCCCCTCTATGTGTACGCCGACAGCCGGGTAGTTGGCGATAGGCGTAAAGGGAGCGCCGCCGTTCGTGGTATTGTCCACGAAATGGTATATGAATAGGTTGTAAGCATCGTCCATGGTAATGGCGTTGAAGCCGGGCTTCAGGTCGGTCACGGTGCCGTTCGCCCGCCCCTCGGGCACTGCCTCAAGGGCAACGGTATGCCCGGCGGGAACGTCGCCCACGTAGATAGTGAGCTGGTCGCCCTTGGAGACGCTGATACCCGTCGGGTTAGTCAGCCGCCCGAGGAGGTAACCTTGGCGGAAGATGGAGGTCCAGCGGTTCAGGTCACTATAGGCCGTGTAGTCCGCCACGCGGTAGGTTTTCTCCGTCTTGTCCCAGCCCTCGTAAGTCGTCCAGGCGTTGTTCTTCACCTTCAGCGCCATCTGCTGGATGACCTCGGGAAGACCGTCTTCCGTCATTGCAGCGGTCAGTTGCTCGTCGGTCATACGCTGGTAAGTGCCGTTCAGCTCCGAACAAACCTTGCTCGTAAAGTACTTGGCCAGCACCTGCGTATAAGCCTCGGCGTTCTCCTGCAGGTTGGAGGCGTTGGCATACTCCTCGCGTGCGGCCTGCAGGGCGGCTTCGTCCACCTCCACTTCCTCGAAATACCAGATGGAGGCGTCCGCGCTCGTATTCCAGCCCACCACGTTGTTGCCCTGCGTGGAGGCGCAGTGCAACCCCACGCCGTTAGCGTCCGCGAGGGTCTGCGCGTACTCCCAGCGGGAACTTAGCACGGTGCGCGTGAAGGACGACATACCTGCCCCCGTCTTGTACTGTACGCTCAGCGTACCGTTCTGCTTCTGTATGTATTTCTCCGTCACGGCGTTCTGCAATCGCGTATAGGCCGCGCTGCCCGTCACCTTCCACAGCTGCGCCAGGTTCGCGTTGTCCTGCGCCTGGCAGGCTACCCCGCCCGTGGAGGTCATCTCCGCCATCACGCTCCCGTAGGCGGCACTGCGGATGCGGTAGTACTTGTCGGCGGCAAACGTGTTCACGTAGCCCAGCTGCGCGTTCAGCCGTTCGCGGATCTGCGTCCGTGTAGGCGATGTCACCTGCTCCAGCACCCAGTCCGAAGCCTCCACGCCGTTCGAGGCATTGTTCGCGGCCCGCCGGATGACGTAGCCGTCCGGGTCGTGGTGGTACAGGCAGGACGTGCCCGAGAAGTTCTCGTTCGTGCTGATAGTGACGTAGGACGTTGAGTTGTCCTCCGCGTTCCCCGCGCTGTACTTCAGGTAGAAGTTCGCTGCGGTGGCCGTCAGCCTGCGGTTCGATGTACTCACGCTGGCAGGCAGGTAGAGCCCCGAACCAGCGTGGCGCAGCGTGTACGCCGTGCCCGATTTCTCCAGCAGCCAGATTTGCGAATAGTCGTCCGCTGAGGTGGAAGCCGCAGCCACGGAGATGGTGTTGTCCCCAGCCACAGTGATGTACTCGCGGTTCGTGCCGTAGTTCGTGCGGCTCTTGATGCGGAATGCGCCGCCGTTGTTCAGGTAGCGCTGCACTGTCGTCAGCTGCGCTCCGGCCGGAGCGGCCAGTAGCATGGCAAGCAGTGCCGTAAGGAAGTGGATACGCTTCATGTCGTTGGTAGTTTATGGTTCTTAGCCGTTAGTTGATGCTGTTTGTTCATGGCTGTCGCATGTGCAACTGCGGCGAATGTAGCAAATAAAAACGGAAAAGCGCACTGCACGCCGCAAAAAACCCCTCCGGAACAGACCGCAGGGGGGGGCACGGGGCTGGAGCCGGAGGGGGAGTCAGAGAGCGGGAGTTATTACTCCGCAAAGGATGTCTGCACGCAAAGCGCGACCATACGGGATAGCAGATTCATCAGCAGCCGTTATACCCAGTGACTTCAAGCCCCATCGTCACCAAAACTGGAACGCCGTTATACTCCCCAGTAACCGTTTTCGTCACTTCGATATCGGGTAGTGGGCCGCTAATAAACACACCGTCTCCTTCCAGCACTACATTGGCAAGGAAGTCCGCTTCATTCCAACCTTCACCGCCCGCACCGAATCGAACTAACGGACCCCAAGCCTTGCGCAGACGACCTGCATAGCTCCTATATGCCGTGGAGAGGTGTTCGTCGCTAAAATAACACATGTCGCTGTAGGCCATGGGGCCATCGATTTGAAACCAATAGCCACTGTTCGTAAGACGCGAAAAAGAAGGCGAAGTGAAAAGGTCATCCACCGTTATATCGCCGCGCCGCTCGTAGCATAATTGATCGTAGCAGTATCCATACATAGAAAATCCGCCACTGACGGCGACCTGAACAGGGCCGCTCGCCGCCAGCATCTGGCAGTTCAGCGGGAAGACCTGCATCGTGGGCTTCACATAGGGTTTCTTCGCTCCCTGCGGCGCGGCGTCCGCGCACGGCTCCGCAGCCGGCACGTCGGCGGGCAGCGCAGCGTTCAGTTCTTTTCTTTCGTCCATTTCTTAATACTTTAAATTATTTATAATAGCATTTGTTTATTAACGCTCACACCATCCCCAAGCCTCCCCCTCTCGGGGGGACGGGAGGGGGGCTGGAGGGGCTTCGGGGCATGGGGCTTGTATGCACACAGAAGCGGCGCACCACACCCCACCGAAGGGGGCGCGATGCGCCGCTCAATGCGTACTCGTATATCTGTAACTACTTGATTATCAAAGCGCGAGGGGGGGTGATTCGGACACTTCCCGCCCCGTAGATACGGGCAGAGCCGGCCTCCGCTGCTGCGCAGGCGGCTACACCGTTATTATATATATACGCGTAAGGCATAATCAAGTTATCGGTTCTGGCGGCAAAGGTAGGGAAATATTCCTATCTGACCAAGGCCGGAGTAGGAAAAATTCAAGCGAAGGATCGAAGCCTAGCAGAAGCTGAACAGCCGAGTCTTTAGGTTCGCTTCAAGCAAGCCTGACGGCTAAGCCGTACCCCCCAAACAGCAACTCCGACATTCTTTCTGCATCAAATAAAAGCGAAATGATGCAGAAATTTTTCTGATGAGGCAGAAGATGACTATCTTTGCAGCGCAACAAACAAGTCATCATATGCATACTTTCAATTACGATAACGCTGTACGGCCCTTGCTAACGCCCGAAATAGTCCAGATGCTCTCTGCGCTTCATGAACACAAGGGGCGGCAAGAATTATTTATGGAAGCAGGGCCCGATATCCTCACTGCATTATTGGATTTGGCCAAGGTACAAAGCACCAAAGCTTCCAACAAAATAGAGGGCATCTTCACTTCAGACGAACGCTTAGAAGCCCTGGTTGTGGATAAATCCGAACCGCGCAACAGGTCTGAGGAGGAAATTGCAGGTTATCGGGAAGTCTTGGCTACCATTCACGAAGGTTATGAATACATCCCTATCCGTCCGAACAGCATTTTACAATTGCATCGTGACTTGTACAGTTTCAGTAGTAGCGACATAGGCGGACGTTTCAAGAACTCAGACAACGTAATAACCGAACAAGGTGCTGACGGGATAAAGCGTGTCCGCTTCCAGCCCACACCTGCCTACCGGACAGCGGAGGCGGTGGAGAAGTTATGCCAATCCTGGGCAGAGATGCAAGAAAAGAAAGAAACAGACCCGTTGCTTCTTGTTCCGATGTTCATATTGGATTTCCTCTGCATCCACCCATTCAATGACGGGAACGGAAGGATGAGCCGCCTGCTGACTTTACTCCTTCTATACCAGTCCGGCTATATCGTAGGTAAGTACATAAGCATTGAAATGCTCATCGAGCGCACTAAGGAAACGTACTACGAAACATTGCAGGCATCTTCAGCGCAGTGGCACAACGACGGCAACGACTATGCCCCGTTTGTCAAATACTATCTGGGCATACTCCTGAAGGCCTACAAAGAGTTTGAAGACCGCGTAGCTCACCTGCACCACCGCCGCCTGTCAAAAGCGGACAGAGTGAAGGCCGTGTTTGACAAGATACCGGGGAAGGTAAGCAAGGCCGACATCGCGGAACAATGTCCCGATGTTAGTGTTACGACGATAGAACGGGTACTCAAGAATTTGCTGGACAGAGGGTACATTGGGAAAGTAGGCCGTGGCCGCGCCACCGCTTACATTAAGTTATAAAGCAAAATCCGCAGGTACACGAAGAAAAACGGGAAAGGTAAGCGCACCCCTCGGTGCGGGGTGTGCGCTTACCTCGGTTTGAGATGTACGGACAACCCACGCGGAACTGTGCGCTTACCTCCACACGAAATGTGCGCACTGCACGAAGTACTGCATCTCCTTCGTGCGCGGCTTTTAATCGCTCCCGTGGTATAAGGAATCTAATCCATAGGTTTTAATCAATATAATAGTGGGGACTCAACTCCGTAATAGTGGCCGTAAAGGGCTGCCCCTGGTACACTCCGGAATATCCTCCCTTACCATCGCACTGTAATACCGCATTGGCAAGGAACTGCGATGGCTCCCAGTCGGCACCATCGATGGAAACCACGCTCGGCCCCGCCAGCGCGGCCAGCTTCGAGGGAAGGGCAAGACCTCGTCTAAAATCCCCGCAGTTGAAGGGGTGGTGGCAGTCTAAGTGGAGGTTAGGGCAGTCAATAGTATTTACGGACTCTGCCATCCATCCGTCAATAATTCCGTCCAGTTCCGCCGCCTGGGCGGCCCAGGCTCCGCTGGCGGTAGTCCCGCAGAAATCAAGGCCAAGGGTACCCGTGCGCGTTATCGATACCATGCACCAATCAGTCATATAATAATCCACGGCCCTGACGGAGAGGCGGACGGTTACGGGCGGCCCCGATACCCCGCTCGCAGCCAGCAGCCCGCAGCCCAGCGGGAAGACCTGCATCGTGGGCTTCACATAGGGTTTCTTTGCCTTCGGCGCGGCATCCGCACCCGTCTCCGCTGCCCGAACCTCGGCGGGCAGCGCAGCGTTCTCGTTCATTCTTTCTTTCATAACATTATTGTTTTAATGAGTTAATGATTACTTAATGCTTACTTCATACCTTCCGCGCCGACCCAAGCCTCCCCCTCTCGGGGGGACGGGAGGGGGGCTGGAGGGTTTTGGGCTTGGGACTGGCATACGCCAAGCGGCGCACCACACCCCACCGAAGGGGGCGCGATGCGCCGCTCAATGCGTACTCGTATACCTGTAACTACTTGATTGCCAAGGCGTATGGGGGGGTAATTCGGGCACTTCCCGCCCCGTAGATACGGGCAGAGCCGGCCTCCGCACACGCGGAAGCGGCTATACCGTTATTATATATATACGCGTAAGGCATAATCAAGTTATCAGTTCCGGCGGCAAAGGTAGGGAAATGTTTTTATCCGGGCAAGCCTTGGGAAGGGAAATAACCTGTCAGGGAAAACTGACCGTAGGATTAGGAAAAAGTAACTGTAGGGTTACGGCGCACCAACCGTAGGGTTAGGAACGGCTACCCATAGGGATAGGAGCACGCCCCGAGGGGATGCACTCCGAACGCTTAGGGGCGGCCGCCGCTAAGGAAACCTGCCGGAGGCGGAACGTGAGCCCTATGGTGCAGCGCGTGCGGAAAAAGTCCACAGGAAGCCTTTCCCTTTCCGCAATAAATCCCTACCTTTGCATCCGTTCCCGACGCCCCGATGGTGGAATGGTAGACACGAAGGACTTAAAATCCTTTGGCCAGAAATGGCCGTGCGGGTTCGAGTCCCGCTCAGGGCACGGCACAGCATCCCCCGCCGCCAGATAGGCGGCGGGGGACTGCACACGACAGGGGGAACCACCTCTCTATATATAATAATGCGTGCACGCGATTCAGAACATTATATACGTATGCGCCGCGCCACAAACCACGGACACCCATGACGGACACCCGCCCCTACCTCATCATCTCCAACGACGACGGCTACAACGCCCCCGGGTTAGCCGCCCTCGTCAGTTCCCTCAGCACGGAGGGCTACGACATCCTCGTCGTGGCACCGGACGCGCCGCGCTCCGGCTTCGCCTGCTCCATCACCTCCGGTGCGCCCCTGACGGCACGCCACGTCCATAGCGCAGACGGCCTGGAAGTATATGCCTGCTCCGGCACCCCTGTGGACTGTGTAAAGCTGGCGCTGAACCGCCTTGCACGCCGCCGCCCCGACCTCGTCATAGGCGGCATCAACCACGGCGACAACTCCAGCGTCAATTCCCACTACTCGGGCACAATGGGCGTGGCCACCGAGGGCGCGTTGCAGGGCATCCCGGCCGTAGCCTTCTCCCTGTGCGACCACCGTGCGAACGCGGACTTCACCCCACTGACACCCTATCTGCGCCAAATCGTCCGGCACGCCCTCACCACGAAGATGCCCCCCTTTACCTGCCTCAACGTAAACTTTCCCCTCCGCCCCAGCTTCGAGGGGGTACGCATCTGCCGCATGGCACACAGCCGGTGGGTGCGCGAGATTGAGGACGACCCACAGGACGGAAAAGGAAACACCTACCGCCTGGCGGGGGAGTGCATCGAGCTGGAGCCTGAGGCCGCTGACACCGACCGCTGGGCACTGGCGCACGGCTTCGTGGCCATCACGCCCACTACGCTCGACAATACCGACTACGCCATGCTGCGCGAACTGCACGCAGCGGCATTCCTGCCCGACGCATGAAGTACTTTCTCATCGCGGGCGAGGCCAGCGGAGACCTCCACGCCGCCAACCTGATGCACGCCCTGCGCGCCGAAGACCCTCAGGCGGATTTCCGCTTCTACGGGGGCGACAGGATGCAGGCCGAAGCCGGCAGAGGACTGCTCTGCCACTACCGCAACCTTGCCTATATGGGCATCATCCCCGTCCTGCGGCACCTCCCGCAAATCCTGCGTGGAATGCGCCGCTGCAAAGCGCAGATTGAGGAATACCGCCCCGATGCCCTCATCCTCGTGGACTACCCCGGCTTCAATCTCAGTATAGCCCGCCACGTCCACCGCCTCGGCATCTGCCCCGTATTCTACTACATCTCCCCAAAAATATGGGCGTGGAAAGAAGGACGCATACACCGCATACGCCGCGATGTGGACGCACTCTTTTCCATCCTTCCCTTTGAAGTGGACTACTTCGGCCAGCGTCACGGCTATCCCGTCACCTACGTAGGCAATCCCACCGTGGACGAAGTGGCCGCTTACGAGGCGGAACACGGGCAGCCATGTCCCCAGCCGGACCTCATCGCCCTGCTGCCCGGCAGTCGCCGACAGGAGGTAAAGGACAACCTCCGGCGAATGCTGCGCGCCACAAACCCGCTCGTTGCTGAAGGCGGACACCGCATCGCCATCGCCGCAGCCCCGGCACTGCCACGCAGTTTCTATGAGAAAATCATTGCGCACGCGGGAGTGGAGCGCGGCCGCATCGAACTGGTGGAGGACGACACCTACGCACTGCTCTCACGCGCCGGTACGGCTCTTGTCACCAGCGGCACGGCCACGCTTGAGGCAGCCCTGTTCCGCGTGCCGCAGATCGTATGCTACTACATCAGCTTCGGGCCGCTCGTCCGGCTACTGCGCCGCCTGCTCCTGAAAGTCCCCTACATCTCGCTTGTCAATCTCATAGCGGGGGAAGAAGTAGTGCCCGAGCTCGTGGCCGACAGGATGAACGTAAAGAACTTACAGCAGCACCTCCGCGAAATACTACCCGGCGGATCCCGGCGGGAAAAGATGCTGGAAGGATATGCCCGCACGGCCATGCGCCTCGGCAAACCGGGCGCACCGCGCCACGCCGCCCGGGCCATGCTGGAACGCTTGCGGGCGGGAGGGGACAAATAAAACCGCGCGCCGTTTGCCAGTGCGCACGCCTTACACTATCTTCGCGCAGGACAAAAGAACAACAGCTATGCCAACACTGAAAGAAATCTTCGCCGCGCGCCTGCTGGCCGCCGAAGCCATCAAGCTGCAACCCACCACCCCCTTCACCTGGGCAAGCGGCTGGAGGTCGCCTATTTACTGTGATAACCGCAAGACACTATCCTTCCCCACCCTACGCACATTCGTGAAACTCCAGCTGGCACGCACCGTCATGGAACGCTGGCCGGAAGCCGACGCCATCGCAGGTGTAGCGACTGGGGCTATCGCACAGGGCGCACTCGTGGCGGAAGAGCTCGGTCTGCCGTTCTGTTACGTTCGCTCCAAGGCCAAGGACCACGGGATGCAGAACCTCATTGAGGGTTCCGTGGCCGAGGGCGCACGTGTGGTAGTCATCGAGGACCTCATCTCAACGGGCGGCAGCAGCCTCAAGGCAGTGGACGCCTTGCGGCAGGCCGGCTGCACCGTACTGGGCATGGCGGCCAGCTACACCTACGGTTTCAGCGTAGCGGAACAAGCCTTCGCCGATGCAGGCGTAGAGCTCGTCACGCTCACGGACTACGAAACCGTCATACAAGTTGCCCTCCAGACCAACTATATCAAGCCGCAGGACACAGAGCTCCTGCGCCAATGGCGTACCGACCCCGCAAACTGGGGGAAATAGCTCACGGAGCGGGCATCCGTATCAGGCCGCCACAAATCCACGGACCAAACACAACAAGCCATGAGCCTATCCAAATATGAAAGCCAGGTGCGGCACTTGCCACAGCCGCAACAAGCCGTATATGACCGTTTCAGCGACCTGCGCAACATCGGCGCGCTGAAAGAAAAGCTCAACAGTCCCGAATTCCAAAATGCCGTGGCGGAGCATCTGCCCGGTGACAAGCTGGAAGAAGCGCGTCAGCAGCTTGAAGGAATGACCTGCGAGCAGGACAGCGTGTCGCTCAGCACCCCCCTCGGTTCCATTACGCTACGCATTGTTGAGCGCGAAGCGCCCAAGTTACTCAAGTTTGCCAGCGAAGGAAGCCCCCTCCCCCTCAACCTGTGGATCCAGCTCCTGCCTGCTGACGACGGCGGAAGCCTGATGCGCGTCACTGTCGGGGCGGAAGTGAACATGTTCATGAAAGGAATAGTCGGCAAACCCCTGCAACAGGCCGCCGACCGCCTGGCCGACGTGCTGTCTGCCGTAGGCGGACAGGGCGGAAACATTGCGGGATAACGCACCGCACTCCCCAAGCAAATTAGCTGCCCCCCTATGACCATCCGCCGTTTCCTTCCCCTCTTGCTGCTGACCCTTGTCTCTTGCGCCGACGAAATAGGGGACGAGTACACCCGCCTGCACGCCTTCCTGCGCATCACACCCGTGACGGCACTGTCCCCGCTCCATGAAGCACTAAACAACCCCGGCATACACTGCACCATCACCTACGATGCGAATAATTATATCGCGACCCGGCCCAACGGCACCAGTGCGCCCCTACCCCGCACCGCCCTTGAACCATACGGCCGCCCCATGTGCATTGAAGGTTTCCTACTCGGTACACCTTCCGTACCCAACCTAAAAGGGCAATTTTACCAGACGTGTTTCGAACTTGCCTGCCCTACCTGCTACGATCAGGATGCCGTACAACGCCGGCTTTCTCTCCGCACGGACGAGACGGTGTATTGCTCCCGCTGCCACCGCACCTATAGCCTGCGCAACAGCGGTATCGTCACCGAGGGGGAAAAGGGCAGCACCCTGAAACGCTACCGCATCGCAAGCTACGCCAACGATATCCTAATCGTCAGCAATTGACCCCCCGGCACAGACTTCCCACCATACCATCCGAACGGCACACACGCCCGAAAACATAAAAAAGGGCGGAGCGGAGCACGAAGTTCGGCGGGTTTTGTTTATCTTCGCGCCACATACAACTAATTTTAGGGGTGCTTGACCGCATTTGCGTCGGCTGAGATTATACCCTCAACAACTGAACGGGACAATTCCCGCGTAGCGAAAAATTACGTTTCACCATGACGAAGAAAACTTACCTTTTCCTCGGCGCCGCCATAGCCGCGTGCGCCGTGACGGACGCGCAGACGCGCGCCGAAATCCCCGACACACTACAGACGGCAACTGCCGAAACGGAACTGCAAGAGGCTGTCATCATCGCCACACGCGCCGGTAAGACGACCCCCGTGGCCTTCTCCGAACTGAACAAGGCGGACATCGGACGTGTGAACCACGGACAGGACATCCCCTACCTGCTGACCGCAACACCGAGCGTGACAGCTGCGAGCGATGCCGGAACGGGTATCGGCTACACCTACCTGCGGGTACGCGGCACAGACCCTACGCGCATCAACGTGTCGGCCAACGGCATACCCTTGAATGATGCGGAGTCGAACTCGCTCTACTGGGTGAACATGGGCGACTTCGCCTCCACCGTAGGCAGCATCCAAGTGCAACGCGGCGTCGGTACGAGCACCGTTGGCAGCGGGGCGTTCGGCGCTAGCGTAAACATGGAGACGGAAGCCATCGGCGCAACCCCCTACTTCCGTTTTGACGGCAGTGCAGGCAGCTACGGCACGCACAAGGAAAGCGCGCTCTTCTCTACAGGGCTGCTCGGCGGTCACTGGGGGGTGAGCGGACGGTTATCAGATATCGGGACGGACGGCTACATAGACCGGGCATCGGCGCACCTGGGTTCCTACTTCCTGCAAGCGGGCTACTTCGGCGAAAGGACACAGGTGCGCTTCATCACTTTCAACGGGAAGGAACGCACTTACCACGCATGGGACTATGCCTCACGCGACGACATGGAAAAATACGGCCGCACTTACAACCCCTGCGGCAAGTATAAGGACGCGGAAGGCAATACGCGGTTCTATAAAGACCAAGTGGACGACTACCACCAACAGCACTACCAGCTGCACTGGACGCAGCGTTTCCTGCCGGAGCTCCGGCTTAACGCAGCCCTGCACTACACACGCGGTGAGGGTTACTACGAGCAGATGAAGACAGGACGCGAGCTCTATGAATACGGACTGTCCAGTACGCTCGGCGCGTACAGCGACCTCGTGCGGCGGAAGTACAGCTCGGCAGACTTCTACGGGGCAGTACTTTCCCTGCAATACCGGAAGAACGGACTTGACGCACGCCTCGGAGGAAGCTGGAACAAGTACGACGGTCGCCATTTCGGGAAGGTGATGTGGGTGCGCGAGTACCAGGGCGACATACTGCCGCAGCAGGAATACTACCGCAACTGGGCGCACAAGCAGGATTTGACGGTCTTCGGACGTGCCGAGTACGAACTGCTGCACGGCCTGCGGGCATACGCGGACTTGCAGTACCGCTACGTGGACTACGACATGTACGGCCCCTCGGACGAATGGTACGGCCCGGGCGATCCTGTCCGCTTCGCCTTCCATAACAACTTCAGCTTCTTCAACCCCAAAGCGGGGCTCTACTACGACATCACGCCGCACCACGCAGCTTACGCTTCCTGGGCCATGGCGCACAAGGAACCGACACGAAACGACTACGAAGCGGCGGTGTGGAACACCACGATTCCCAGGAGCGAGCGGCTCAACGACTTCGAGCTGGGATACAAGTACAGGAGTACGCGCTTCAGTGCCGGCGCGAACTTCTACCTGATGCGCTACAAAGACCAGTTCGTACTCACCGGCGAGCAGGACCAGAACGGAGAGTTCATTGCCCGCAACGTGGGCGATTCGTACCGCCGGGGCGTGGAGCTGACGGCGGCATGGCAGCCCCTGGACTGGTTCCGCTGGGACGCCAACCTGACGTGGAGCCACAACCGCATCAAGAACTACACCGTTGTACTTGACGACACGGGCGAAGCTTTCAACCTGGGCGACACGCCGATATCCTACAGCCCCGACCTCATCGCCAACAACCTGCTTGAGTTCAGCTACAAGGGGCTTACCGCCACGCTACACACGCAGTACGTCGGACGGCAGTACATGACAAACACCGGTTTCAGGAGCTTCCGCGAAGGCGATCGCGACATCTCTCTGCTGTTGGACGCCTACTGCGTCTCCAACCTCGACGTGAGTTATGCCTTCCCACGCGTACCCCTCGCCCGCAGCCTGTCGCTCGGCGTAACGGTTTACAACATCTTTAACAAAAAATACGAGGCCAACGGTGCCGCCGCTACCCGCATCCGCTCCGACGGCACACGGGCCGCAGCCTACCAGGACGCGGACTGGAACTCCTACGCCGTGTTCTCCGCACAGGCTCCCGCCCACTTCCTCGTGCACTGTTCCGTAATGTTCTAAAAGGATGCTCCCAGCCTCCCCCTCCGGGGAGGCTCCCTGCGGAGCTCCACCCCATCCCAACCTCCTCCCTCCCTGCGGGGAAGGGGATTAACACGGCGCAAAGACGATGTGTCTAATAGCATCTTTTATGACCAACCTTATGCAACGGGTAGCTGAAAGCCTTCCCCAATGGGGCGAGGCGGGAGGGGGTTTTTCCCTCTTACTTCCCCTCGACGCCCTCGGCACCGTCCTCGGGCTGCTCTACCTCTGGCTGGAATACCGCGCCAGCATCTGGCTATGGCTCGTCAGCCTCGTGATGTACGCCATCGACCTGTGGCTCTACTTCGACCGGGGGCTGTACGCGAAGTTCGGCATCGCACTGTTCTCCCTCTCCCTCGTCCTCTACGGCTGGACGCGCTGGGGGCGGGCGCGGAAACGCCCCGAGGGACGCATCGCACACGTCCCGGCCCGCGTAGCTGCCGCCTGCCTGCCCGCTCTCCTGGGGCTGTGGGGGACCATATACTACGTACTCTCCCGCTTCACCGACAGCCACGTACCCGTTGCCGATGCCCTGGCCGGAGCCCTCTCCATCCTCGCCCTGTGGCTGCTCGCCCGGAAATATGCTGAACAGTGGCTCGTATGGTTCGCCGCCGACCTCCTCTACTCCGCCCTCTGCTTCTATAAGGGCATCCCCTTCCACGGCACGCTTTACGCCTTCTATGTCGGCATGGCACTGCTCGGTTACCACAAGTGGCTCCGCCTGATGCGGACGGAAAGCACGCCACGATAGGACTGTTCCCGGCTACACACGCCCCGGCGGGAAGAAGGAAACGCGGATACGGCATCTACTATATCGGGAAAATACAGCGAAAGCCGCACACGCTCCGTTTAGGAACGTGTGCGGCCTTTATACTACCCCTCCCCCGCATGAGCTACGCCCGCATCGGCGGACGGTAGCCGCAAGTCGGACGGCAATAGTTATTCGGTTTGCTTTTGGCACCACCAGTCCTGGTACGAGCTATGCCCTCGCCGACTGACCGATGCCGCAAACCTCATGACTATTGAGCGGGAGTTACTCCCACTCAATAGTTGAGGGGGGCTTGGAGGAGATGTCGTAGCAGACGCGGTTCACGCCGCGCACACGGTTGATGATGTCGTTGGAGACCTGTGCGAGGAACTCGTAGGGCAGGTGCGCCCAGTCCGCCGTCATCGCGTCCGAGCTGGTGACGGCACGCAGGGCGACGGCCTGCTCGTAGGTGCGCTCGTCGCCCATGACGCCTACGCTCTGCACAGGAAGGAGCACAACGCCGGCCTGCCATACCTTATTATACAGTGTGTCGCCGTCCTCGGTGCGCCACTCGCGCAGTCCGCGGATGAAGATGTCGTCCGCCTCTTGCAGTACGCGCACTTTCTCGGGAGTGATGTCGCCCAGGATGCGGACGGCGAGGCCGGGACCGGGGAAGGGGTGGCGCGCGATGAGGTGTTCGGGCATCCCGAGCTGCCGGCCAACGCGGCGCACCTCGTCCTTGAAGAGCCACTGCAGGGGCTCGCAGAGCCGGAGGTGCATCTCTTCGGGCAACCCGCCCACGTTGTGGTGGCTCTTGATGGTCTTTCCCGTGATGTTGAGGCTTTCGATACGGTCGGGGTAGATGGTGCCTTGGGCGAGCCAGCGCGCGTCGGTTATCTTGCGCGCCTCGGCATCGAAGACTTCGATGAAGTCGCGGCCGATAATCTTGCGTTTGCGTTCGGGTTCCGTAACGCCTTCAAGGTCTTTGAAGAACTTCGCGGAGGCATCCACGCCAACGACGTTGAGGCCGAGGCCTTCGTAGTCGCGGAGCACATCGCGGAACTCGTCCTTGCGGAGCATGCCGTGGTCCACGAAGATGCAGGTGAGGTTCTTGCCGATGGCGCGGTTTAGCAGGACGGCGCAGACGCTGGAGTCCACGCCTCCCGAGAGTCCGAGGATGACGCGGTCCTGCCCGAGCTGCTGTTTCAGTTCCGCAACGGTTGTCTCCACGAAGGAGGCGGGCGACCAGTCCTGGCGGCTCCCGCAGATGCCGACGGCGAAGTTGCGCAGCAGCTGCTGGCCGCAAAGGGTGTGGAACACTTCCGGGTGGAACTGCACGGCCCATACGGGAGCGTCCTCGGCTTCGTAGGCGGCGAGTTCCACGTTCTCGGTGGAGGCGATGCGGCGGTAGTGCGGGGGCAATGCGGTAATGGTGTCGCCGTGGCTCATCCATACCTGCGCGCCGTCCTCGATGCCGCGCATCAGGGGGCTGCCGCCGTCCACGCCGCACAGCGTGGCGCGGCCGTACTCGCGGCTCGGGGCGGGTTCCACGCGCCCCCCGGCGCGGTGGGCCATGTACTGCGCGCCGTAGCAGATGCCCAACACGGGCACGCGGCCCACGAAGTCGGCCAGCTCCGTGCCGAAGGCTTCGGGGTCATAGACGCTGTAGGGGGAACCGCTCAGGATGACGCCGATGACACTGGGGTCGTCCTTGGGGAACTTGTTGTAGGGCAGGATTTCGCAGAACGTGTCCAGCTCGCGCAGGCGGCGGCCTATGAGCTGCGTGGTCTGCGAGCCGAAGTCGAGGATGATGATTTTCTGTTGCATCGCGCGGTCGTGTGTATGTTAGTGTTTCCGTTACGTCCGCGAAGATACTCAAATCGCCCCGAACGTGCAACCCCGCCGCGCCGATTATGGCTGCCGCCCGGCATCTGTTATAATAGATCGGAGCCATCTGTTATAACAGATGCAGCAACCGTACGGACAGGAGCGGGACGGGACGGAGCGTGCGGCGGGGCTCCCCTCCCAGCGTGCGGAGGAAGGCCGCCCCACCCTCGCGCGCATATATATAAATATATGTATGCCGGGGCGGCATTTTCCCCGGCGGCGCGCCGCGCCGTTCCGTTTTTGTTTCGTAACTTTGCGGAGTAACCGAAAGACGGATCATGACCCAAGAAGAAATACAGAAGAACAAGGAAGCCTTCACTGCCCTCTGCCGCAAGCACATCCGCCGCGAGGGACTGGAGGCGCTGCTCGACTACCTGGAGGGGACGGACTTCTACACCGCGCCTTCCTCCACAGCCTACCACCTCAACGAGGACGGCGGCCTCTGTCTGCACTCCATGAACGTGTTCCGCACGGCCATGCGCATCTACGACGGCATCGCCCGCGAAGCCATGGCCGACGGGACGGGGCCCTTCGAGGGCGAGATACCCGAGGAGAGCATCGCCATCAGCGCGCTCTTCCACGACCTGTGTAAGGTGAAGCTCTACCGCAAGGCCGAGCGATGGAAGAAGGACGAGGCGGGACGCTGGGTGAGCTATCCCGGCTATGAGGTGAGCGACGAGTTCCCCCTCGGACACGGCGAGAAGTCCTGCCTCATCGTGAGCTGGTACATGAAGTTGCGTCGCGACGAGCTGCTCGCCATCCGCTGGCACATGGGCATGTTCGACCTCGCACCGCAAGGCATGAGCCAGAGCTACTCCTTCCGCAACGCGCTGGACCAGTGCCCGCTGGCAAGCATCATCCACGCGGCGGACTTCATCGCCTCCAACCTGCTGGAGAAGACAACGCAGTACAAGTAACCAGACAAGCCGAACAGCGCAGCGCAGCATGATAGACCGCAGCACCATACAGCGCGTGATAGACGCGACGGACATCGTGGATGTCGTCCGGGAGTTCGTGGACCTGCGCAAGGCCGGCGTGAACTACAAAGGCCTCTGCCCCTTCCACAACGAGAAGACGCCCAGCTTCGTCGTGTCACCCGCCAAGCAACTCTGCAAGTGCTTCAGCTGCGGCAAGGGAGGCAGCGCGGTCCACTTCCTCATGGAGATAGAGCAGATGACCTATCCCGAGGCCATCAAGTGGCTTGGCAGGAAGTACGGCATCGAGGTGCGCGAGAAGGAACTCACCGACGAGGAGAAGCAGGCCTCCAGCGTGCGCGAAAGCATGTTCGTCCTCAACGAATGGGCGCGCGACTTCTTCGAAACCACCCTGCACGACACACCGGACGGCGAGGCCGTCGGCATGGCCTACCTGCGCAGCCGAGGACTGCGCGACGACATCATCCGCAAGTTCCAGCTGGGCTTCTCCAACAACCAACGCGACGCACTGGCACAGGCCGCCATCGCGAAAGGCTACAGCCGCGACTACCTGCTGCGGACAGGCCTGTGTTACGAAGGGGACGGGCAACGCCTCATCGACCGCTACCGGGGCAGGGTTATCTTCCCCGTACACAGCATTAGCGGCAAGATAGTGGCTTTCGGCGGACGCATCCTCACCGATGACAAGAAGCTGGCCAAGTACGTCAATTCCCCCGAATCGGAGATATACAGCAAGAGCCGCGAACTCTACGGGCTCTATCTCGCCAAAAAAGCCATCGTCAAGGAGAACCGCTGCTACATGGTGGAGGGCTACATGGACGTCATCTCCATGCACCAGAGCGGTATAGAGAACGTCGTAGCCTCCAGCGGGACATCTCTCACGGAAGGGCAGATACGGCTGCTCCACCGCTTCACGTCCAACATCACCGTCCTCTACGATGGTGACGCGGCAGGCATACACGCCTCCATCAGAGGTATCGACATGCTGCTCGCCGAAGGTATGAACGTGAAGGTGATGCTCATCCCCGACGGAGACGATCCAGACAGCTTCGCCAGGAAGCACACGCCGGAAGAGTTCCGCCAACTTATTGAAGAGGGGCAGACGGACTTCATCACGTTCAAGACCGAACTCCTGCTGAAGGACGCTGGAAACGACCCGCTCAAGCGTGCGGAGCTCGTGCGAGACATCGCTAATAGCATAGCCGCCATCCCCGAGGGCATCACGCGCCAAGCCTTCGCCCACGAGTGCGCCTCACGCATGGATATGGACGAGCAAGTCATCCTAGACACTATCAGTAAGGTGCGGCGCGAGGAATCCCGCCGCAAATACCAAGCCGAGAAGAACCGCGAGGCGGAAACAGGCGGGGAGGAACAGAAGCCCGAGACGAAACAACCCGAGACAAAACCTGCCGAGGACGACCTCACAGCATACATGACCCGGAACAGCAACGCGGAGGAACAGCCCGAACGCCTCCTCATACAGCAGGTCGTGCGTCACGGCGGAATCCGACTGCCGCTTACAGAGGGGGAAGATAATAATGAAGATGAGCCACCCACCCTCAGCGTAGCACAGTACATAGCCCAAGATCTCGCAGCGGACGGTATCACCCTCAGCAATGAGTTATACGCCCGTATCCTAAAAGAGGCCGCCGAGCACTCCGAGGATCCCGACTTCGATGCGCCTCATTACTTCCTCAGTCACACGGACGAAGCCGTCAGCCGCCTTGCCGTGGAGCTGGGACAGGCTCCCTACCAACTCAGCCGCAACCAGCAGCAGCAGTACGGCAACGAAGCCGACCATCTGGAGGAAATAGTCCCCCGCTTGCTCAACGACTTCAAGTTCGCGCTCATACAGACAGAAAAGCGTTCCTTGGAACGACAGATACGGCAACTATCCGCCGACGGAGACCTCGCCAAGTGCATGACAGCGATGCAGCAATACAAGGAGATAAGCGAACTCTTCGCAAGGCTATGCGCCGCTACAGGCGACAAGGTCGTATCAAACATGAAGTAACCACCTCCTATATCCCCATGACAGATGAAGAACAGCATCCTCACCCTACTACTCATACTACTCCCCATTGGCCTCAAAGCCCAACAAACGACTGACGAAATGATGCAAACGAGAGAATTCCAAACGTGGCCTAAAGGCGAGCCGAACACGGCCTACGCCAAGTATTTCACCGGCAACAGCTACCTCGCCCAGATGGGCGGTGCGGAAAGCGGACTGGCAAACGTAACCTTCGAGCCACGGTGCCGTAACAACTGGCACATCCACCATGGCGCAGTACAGGTGCTCATTTGCGTAAGCGGACGTGGATGGTATGTAGAAGAGGGAAAAGCCCCACTCCAGATGACACAGGGATGCGTGGTAGCCATCCCTGCCGAAGCAAAGCACTGGCATGGTGCCGCTGCCGACTCATGGTTCCAACACCTTACTTATATGACACGCGTAGAACCTGGCTCCACAACGGAATGGCTTGAGCCGGTTAGCGATGAAGTATATGACAAGCTACACGCATCTCCCGCCAACAGCAACCCTGCGGCAACGCCCACCTTGCCGCTATCCGCTACAGACCCGGACTTCGCCGCGCTTTTCTCCCACTTCGAAGCAGTGGACGTATTACCACAGGTACGGGAGCAACTGGATGACCGAACGCGCCACATCACACACCTCGCCACACTCCTTGGGTGCCAAGGAACCGACACTTATCGGGAACTGCTCCCGGCGGCGTTCCGTGCCGGCGTTACACCTGTTGAAGTGAAAGAAATCCTCTACCAGGCCACCGCCTACCTCGGCCTAGGCCGTATCCGTCCTTTCTTTGACATCGTGAACGAGACGCTTGCAGCCCGTGGCATACAGATTCCTCTGCCGTCGCAGACACGGACGAACTCCGACAACCGGCGTGAAGCCGGAACACAAGCGCAAGTGGACTGCTTCGGTGAAGGGATGCGCGAATTCTGGCGTACCGGACCTGAGGAGAGCCGGCACATCAACCAATGGCTGGCCGCAAACTGCTTCGGCGATTATTATACACGCAGCGGACTTGACCTCCGCCTGCGCGAACTCATCACGTTCTGCTTCCTCGCGGCCCAAGGCGGATGCGAGCCCCAGTTGCGAGGGCACATCGCAGGTAACCTGCACGTCGGGAATACGCGTGAGTTCCTCATCGCCGTCCTGTCTGCCAATGTGCCCTACATAGGATACCCACGCACACTCAATGCCCTTGCCTGTGTGCGTGAAACGGACGGGACGAAGTAACGGCTGCTCCAGGGAATCGCAATCCGCCGAAAGCACCTATGAAGGAAAGAGTCCGTGCCACCAGCCCGTCACACATCTTTATGTGGCTGCAACGGAACACGAACGCACGGCAGCTACAACTGTTGCTGGCTGTTGTCGTCGGCATCTGTGCTGGATTGGCTGCGCAACTGCTGAAGTGGCTCATTGAGGAAATAAAGTTCCTGCTGACTTACCAGTTCGACGTGACGAGTGCCAACTGGCTCTTCCTAGTTTACCCTGTCGTAGGCATCCTCTTGAGCGCGCTCTTTATCAAGTACGTTGTTCGCGACAACATAGCCCACGGCATCACGAAGATTCTCTATGCCCTTTCACGCAGTCAGGGGCGCATCCGCCAGCACAATACGTACTCAAGCCTCGTAGCTTCGGCACTGACCATCGGCTTCGGCGGTTCGGTCGGAGCGGAAAGTCCCATCGTACTGACCGGTTCGGCCATCGGTTCCAACCTCGGGCGGCTCTTCAAGTTCGACCACAAGAAGCAGATGCTTCTCATCGGCTGCGGCGCGGCTGCGGCTACGGCCGGCATCTTCAAGGCACCCATCGCCGGCGTGCTGTTCGCGCTCGAGGTGCTGATGATTGACCTCACGATGGCCTCGCTCCTTCCTTTGCTCATCGCGGCACTGACGGCCACGTGTGTGGCCTATGCCATCAGCGGACCGGACGCTATGTTTGACTTCAACCAACAAGGCACCTTCTCTATCTCGCAAGTGCCGTCCGCCATCCTGTTGGGCATCGTATGCGGCCTCATCGCCCTCTACTTCACGCGGATGATGA
Source organism: Alloprevotella sp. (assembly GCA_017476545.1). Classification (GTDB taxonomy): domain Bacteria; phylum Bacteroidota; class Bacteroidia; order Bacteroidales; family Bacteroidaceae; genus Alloprevotella. Next base: position 108,629 of record JAFUZP010000022.1, on the reverse strand, counting down.
CGCGCATCGAAAGGGGCTTCGCACGTTTCCACAACCTCTATGTGAAGGTGGCACTCGGCGGTCTCCTCCTGGCTGTCCTCATCTACCTCTTCCCCCCGCTCTACGGTGAAGGCTACGACACCATCAATATCATCCTCGGGACGGACGGCGTATCGGGCGTGGACGCGGTGATGAACAATTCGTTCTTCTACGGCCACCCGGAGTACCTGCTGCTATTCCTCGCGCTGATTGTCTTGCTCAAGGTTTTCGCCGCAAGTGCCACGAATGGTGGCGGCGGCTGTGGCGGGACGTTCGCCCCCAGCCTCTTTTTAGGCTGCATAGCCGGCTACATCTTCTGCTGCCTCTGGAATGAGACGGGGCTCATGGGTCTGCACCTCTCGGAGCGCAACTACGCCCTGTTAGGCATGGCCGGCCTGATGAGCGGTGTCTTCCACGCACCGCTGACGGGCGTATTCCTCATCGCGGAGCTCACGGGCGGCTACGACCTCTTCATACCCCTGCTGATAGTCTCCGCATTGAGTTACCTCACCATCCACGTCTTTGAGCCGCACAACATCTACGCCATCCGCCTGGCGCGCCGAGGTGACCTGCTGACGCACGACAAGGACCGCTCCGTCCTGACGCTGATGTCGCTCGATGCGGCCATAGAAAAGGACGCTCCCCGATTGACGCCCGACATGGAACTCGGCCGCCTTGTCCAAGTGGTGTCGAAGTCCGAGAAGGAAGACTTCGCCGTATGCGACGGTGCAGGCAACCTGCGCGGCATCGTGAACCTAAGGAGTATCAGGAAGGTCATCTTCCGCAGTGAACTATACCGCATCTACCACGCCGAGCAGCTGATGCGCCAGCCCGACGAGACGCTCTCCACGGAGGACGACATGCCGACGGTCATGGACAAGTTCCAGCACACCGCGGCGGAAGTCCTCCCCGTCCTGTCGCCCGACCACGTATTCATAGGTTTCGTTTCCCGCGCCCGATTGCTGGAAAGCTACCGACAGATAATGAAAGACTTCTCAGAAGAATGAACAACCAACTTCGAATCATCTACATGGGGACGCCGGAGTTCGCCGTGGAGAGCCTACGCCGCCTCGTTGAGGGCGGCTACAACGTAGTAGGCGTCGTAACGATGCCCGACAAGCCGATGGGCCGCCATCAGGACACGCTGTCGCAGAGCGCAGTGAAGCAGTACGCCCTCAGTAAGGGGCTCCCCGTGCTGCAGCCCGAGCGGCTGAAGGACGAAGCCTTCCTCAACGAGCTCCGCAGCCTGCGCGCCGACCTGCAAGTCGTTGTCGCATTCCGTATGCTCCCGGAGGCCGTGTGGGCGATGCCGCGCCTCGGCACCTTCAACCTGCACGCCTCGCTCCTGCCGCAGTACCGGGGCGCGGCCCCCATCAACTGGGCGGTCATCAACGGGGAAGCGGAGACGGGTGTCACCACGTTCTTCCTGCAGCACGAGATTGATACGGGCAACATCATCGCGCAGCGGCGCATAGCGATAGGCCCCGACGAGGACGCCGGTTCCGTGCACGACCGCCTGATGGAGCTCGGCGGACAGCTCGTGGTGGATACCGTGGACGCCATCGCGGCGGGGACGGCGGCGGCCGTACCACAGACCCCGGCGGAGGACGGTGCTGCCCTGCGGACCGCGCCCAAGATATTCAAGGACACGTGCCGCATCAACTGGGCGCAGCCCGCGCGGCGCATCCACGACTTCGTGCGTGGCCTCTCTCCCTACCCCGCCGCATGGACCACGCTACGCCAGGGCGGGAAAGATGCGGTGCTGAAGGTGTACAGAACGCGGCCCCTGCCTCAGGAGGAAGCCGATACGATGGTGACCGCTACGGCATGCGGGGCGGGTGCGGACGGCCGGGAAGGTGTGCACCTCGTGGCGGAGGACGGGCGGCTCATCGCCCTGCTTACCGGCGGCGCGCTTGAGCTGCTGGAGGTGCAGCTCGCCGGAAAGCGCCGCATGCCAGCCGCCGACTTCCTGCGCGGCTTCCGCACGGACGGCAGCGAAATGCTTCTGTAGCCCCCCGGGGCACAGCCTATAGACGCGCCTCGGGGGCGGACACTGGTTGTCCGCCCCCGAGGCGTTCTGCGTGCGGCGGACTGCCGCGCCGCTTCACATATATTTGTCCATCATCCCGGCCATTTGCTCCTGCAGTTCCCGCGCCGCATGCCCCGCCGCGCTGGCGAAGTCATCGCCCTGCGAGGCGTAGATGATGCCCCGGGAGGAGTTCACGAGCAAGCCGCAGTCCTGCGTCATGCCGTGCCGGCAGACATCCTCCAGCGAGCCGCCCTGCGCGCCCACTCCGGGCACGAGCAGGAAATGGCGGGGCGCGAGGCGGCGCACTTCGCGGAAGCGTTCACCCTGCGTGGCGCCGACGACGTACATGAGCTGCCCTTCGTCGGCCCACTCCTGCGAGCGGCGCAATACGCTCTCGTAGAGCATCCCGCCATCGGCGCCGGGCTGGAACTGGAAGTCGCGGCTGCCCGGGTTGGAGGTCAGGGCGAGCAGCACGGTCCAGCGGTCGCGGTACTCAAGGAAAGGCTCTACGCTGTCGCGCCCCATGTAGGGTGCCACGGTTGCGGCGTGGAAGCCCATCTCCTCGTAGATGCCGCGCGCGTACATGGCGGCCGTGTTGCCTATGTCGCCCCGCTTGGCGTCGGCGATGAGGAAGTGGTCCGGGCAGCGTTCGCGCAGGTACTCCACGGTGCGTTCCAAGGCCTGCCAGCCCTGCAGCCCGAAGCGTTCGTAGAAGGCGAAGTTCGGCTTGTAGGCCACGCAGTAGGGCGCGGTGGCGTCGATGACGGCGCGGTTGAAGGCGAAGAGGGGCTCCTCGTCCTGCTGTTCGAGGACAGGGCGCGGCAGCTTGGCCAGGTCCGTGTCCAGCCCGACGCAGAGGAACGACCTCCGCCGCCGGATTTGCTCAATGAGGTATTGTCTGTCCATAATACTGCTGCAAAGGTAACAAAATATTCCCGCCCCGCCGCGCCCCGCCGCCCTCTTTTCGCAGCATCCGGCACGCGGCGAACCTCCCGCAGCCCGAGCCGGAGGAGGCTCGCGGGGACGATGCAGTCCACTATGCGGGGACGATCATGGCATCCTCCATAGACGGTGGTGCCGCCAACGCATAGACGCTACACCCTCCGCGCGGAGCGCACCAAAAGCATGTCGCGCGGACGCCACCACAACGACCACACACCGCAGGTTTCCAGACAATCCAACTAGTCACGGTCGGTCCATATACCCAGCTGTAGGTCTATCTCAACAGGCTGCCCTCTATACTCACCGGAAACAAAACCCAAACTGCCGCTCTCACAATGTATCTCCTCACCGTAGAAAACGGGGCAGTTATTTATGTGGAAATTCCAAGAGGGACTTAAGCTACAGTCCCCCAGTATCTGCACGTTGGCAAGGAAGTCCAGCGCGTCCCAACCCTCGCCGCCCTCGCCGAACATAACATACGTTTCTGAGTTCTTGAAGCAAGGAGTCCAGCGCCCAAAATCAGTTGTGCTTGACCCCTGCACATACGGGAGCCTGTCCATCATAAAGTTTGCTTTCTTGTAATCAGCGCAAGTAACCTCATCGGGCAGGTAGCCGGAACAAGCCTGGTAATCTCCTTGCCAATCACCCCCGTAGAAATTATACATATCTATCGTCCCAATGAGAGTTACCTGCACGGGCGGGGCCGTCACCCCGCTCCCCACCAGCAGCCCGCAATCCAGCTCGAAGACCTGCATCGCCGGCTTCACGTACGTCTTCGCTCCCTTCGGCGCGGCGTCCGCACCCGTCGCCGCTACCCGCACCTCGGCGGACAGCGCATCGTTCAGTTTCATTTTTTCGTCCATAAGTTTATAGCTTTTTATCGGTTAATACGCACACAAAAACGGCGCACCGCACCCCACAGAAAGGGGCGCGATGCACCGTTCAATACGTACTCGTACGTCTGTAACTACTTGATAACCAAAGCGTGAGGGGGGGTAATTCGGGCACTTCCCGCCCCGTAGATACGGGCAGAGCCGCCCTCCGTTGCTGCGCAGGCGGCTATACCGTTATTATATATATACGCGTAAGGCATAATCAAGTTGCTGATTTCCGCCGCAAAGGTAGGGAAACATTTCCAATTGGCCAAGGCAGGGGCGGGGAAATAACCAGTCAGGGAAAACTGACCATAGGGTTAGGAAGAAGTAACCATAGGGTTACGGCGCACTGACCCTAGGGTTAGGAACGGCTACCCCATGGGGTAAGGAGCGGGAGCCGTCCGGCAGCCCGCATACTGGATGCCAGAGTGACATTCGTTTACGGCAAGTTATGAGATTTTATCAAGGCGTGGAAGAAGTTCTTCCAACGCGTTGGAATTTCCGGGTGTTGGGATGTAGGTCGTCTGCAGGCGGTCGGTGGGCGGTGGCGGCTCAGAGCTCCGCTTCGCGCAGCCGCCCGGCGTTCTCGGCGACGATGAGGCGGTCGATACAGTCCTGTATGTCGCCGTCCATGAACGCGGGCAGGTTGTAGATGGTGTAGCCGATGCGGTGGTCGGTGATGCGGCCTTGGGGATAGTTGTAGGTGCGTATCTTTGCGGAGCGGTCGCCGGTGGAGACAAGCGTCTTGCGGCGGGAGTCGATGTCGGCCTTGTGCTTCTGGTGTTCGCGGTCGTAGATGAAGGTGCGCAGGCGGGCGAGGGCGCGCTCTTTGTTCTTGGGCTGGTCGCGGGTCTCGGTGCACTCGATGAGTATTTCCTCTGTCTCGCCGGTGTTGGGGTTCCGCCAGGGATAGCGCAGGCGCACGCCGCTCTCCACCTTATTGACGTTCTGTCCGCCCGCGCCCGAGCTGCGGAAGGTGTCCCACTTGATGAGCCCCTCCTGGATGCTGACCTCGAAGGCATCAGCCTCGGGCAGCACGGCGACGGTGGCCGCGCTGGTGTGGACACGGCCCTGCGTTTCGGTCTGCGGCACGCGCTGCACGCGGTGGACACCGCTCTCGTACTTGAGCGTGCCATAGACACCGTCGCCGGTGACGGAGCAGACTATCTCCTTGAAACCGCCCACCGCGCCTTCGCTCGCGCTGCTTACCTCGAGCCGCCAGCCACGGTGCTCGCAGTACTTGGCGTACATGCGGAAGAGGTCGCCGGCAAAGAGTGCCGCCTCGTCGCCGCCCGTACCGCCGCGTATCTCGAGGATGGCGTTCTTCGCGTCCTCGGGGTCCTTGGGGATGAGCATGAGCTTGATGCGCTCCTCCATCGCGGGCAGCGCGGCCTCGCAGCGCGCCGCCTCCTCGCGCGCCATCTCCTTCATGCCGGGGTCGCTCTCGGTAAGGAGCAGCGTCTTGGCTTCATCCAGATCGCGCAGCAGGGTGGCGTACTCGGTGCGAGCCTGCATGAGTTCCTCAAGTTCCTTGTACTCGCGGGTAAGGCGGACGTAGCGCGCCTGGTCGGCGATGACGGCGGGGTCGGTGATGAGGGTGGCGGTCTCCTCGAAGCGTGCGCGCAGGCCGTCGAGCTTTTCTAATAGTGTGTCGGTAGTGCTTGCCATGATGTGTGCGTGCGTGTGTATCAGTAATTGAACTCACCGAACTCGGAGCGGATGGTGAGGGAGCGCGGGCCTTCCTCTATACGGCCCACGATGCGGGCGTCGATGCCGAAGGCCTGGCTGGTGCCGATGACGCGCTCTGCGTCCTCAGGGGCCACATAGACCTCGAGGCGGTGGCCGCAGTTGAATACGCGGTACATCTCCTGCCAGTCCGTGCGGCTCTCCTCCTGAATGATGCGGAACAGGGGCGGCACGGGGAACATGTTGTCCTTGACGACGCGGCAGTCCGGACCTACGAAGTGGAGCACCTTCGTCTGCGCGCCGCCCGTGCAGTGCACCATGCCGTGGATGCGCGGGCGCATCTCGTCGAGCAGCCGCTTCACTACGGGGGCATAGGTGCGTGTGGGGCTGAGAACGAGGCGACCCACGTCCAGTCCCTCGGCCTTGTCCGTCAGGCGGTACCTGCCGCTATAGACGAGGTCGTCGGGCACGGCGTGGTCGTAGCTCTCGGGGTACTTCTCCGCGAGATACTTGGCGAAGACATCGTGGCGCGCGGAGGTGAGGCCGTTGGAGCCCATGCCGCCGTTGTAGGCTTTCTCGTAGGTGGCCTGCCCGAAGGAGGCGAGACCCACGATGACGTCACCGGGGCGGATGTTGGCGTTGTCGATGACATCGGCGCGGCGCATGCGGCACGTCACGGTGCTGTCCACGATGATGGTGCGCACGAGGTCGCCCACATCGGCCGTCTCGCCGCCCGTGGCGTAGATGCCGATGCCCATATCGCGGAGCTCCTGCAGGAGCTCGTCCGTTCCGTTGATGATGGCCGAGATGACCTCGCCGGGCACAAGCATCTTGTTACGCCCTATGGTGGAGGACACAAGAATATTGTCCACCGCACCGACACAGAGCAGGTCGTCCGTATTCATGATGAGCGCGTCCTGCGCTATGCCACGCCATACGCCGAGGTCGCCCGTCTCCTTCCAGTACATGTAGGCCAGGGACGACTTCGTACCCGCGCCGTCGGCGTGCATGATGTTGCAGTAGTCCGGGTCGCCGCCCAGCACATCGGGGATAATCTTGCAGAATGCCTGCGGGAAGAGGCCCTTGTCAATGTTCTTGATGGCGGCGTGTACGTCTTCCTTCATGGCCGACACGCCGCGCGCCATGTAGCGTTGCTTGCTGTCCATACCTTTATTATATATAATAAGGGGAAGGGCGACCCCTCTGCTGGCGTCACCCTTCCCGTCATGAATGCGCTAATTGAAACTTACTTTCGGCGCGGTCTGCGCTGCGGCATCGGCCTCGAACTTGGTCTTCACGCCGAAGCCCGCCATGCTGGCCACGATGCTGCTAGGGAACTGACGCACCTTCAGATTGTAGCCCTGCACGGCGTTGTTGAACTCGTCGCGCGCCTTGTTGATGCGGTTCTCCGTCCCTTCAAGCTGCGCCTGCAACTCCGAGAACTGCTCGTTGGCCTTCAGTTCGGGATAGTTCTCCTGCAAGGCCAGCAGGCGGCCCAGCGCGGAGGACAGTTCCCCCTGCGCGGCCTGGAACTCCTTGAGCTTCTCGGGCGTGAGGTTCGTGGGATCCACTGTCACCTGCGTAGCCTTGGCGCGTGCCTCCACCACTGCCGTAAACGTTCCCTCCTCGTGCTTCGCATATCCCTTCACGGTCTCAACGAGGTTAGGGATGAGGTCGGCACGACGCTGGTACTGCGACTGCACGTTTGCCCACGACGTGGACACGCTCTCGTCCTGCGAGACGAGCTCGTTGCGCGTGGAGAAGTACCAGCCGGCTAAGGCCACTGCGGCCACTACCAGCACAATTAGCGCGATTACGCCTTTTGATAAAGTCTTCATGTCGTTTGTTCTTTAGTTCGGCGCACTGCGCCTATGGTTATTGGTGATTGGTTTCTTCCCGTCAGAAGCGTCCGCCCGCACCGCCTCCGCCGAAGCTGCCGCCTCCGAAACTGCCGCCCCCAAAGGAACCGCCGCCGCCGAAGCCACCTCCGAAGCCGCCGCGCCCGACCCCCCCGCCAACGACGGGGCCGCCCGACGTAGAGAGGGTGATGCGGTGCCGCTTGCTGTCCGCGAAGCCGCAGACACGGCACTTCCACCGCTCCTCCAGCATGTCGCGCCCGCCTTGGGTGAAGTAGCGTTTGGACTGTAGGTCAAACTTGCGCGCCGCGCCGCAGTGGGGGCATCGCTTGTGGCGCGAGACATAGCCACCGTACGCGGCCACGCCGATAAAGCCCAAGGCGAACAGTCCGAACAGCGCGGCCGCTCCGTCGTCCTCCCCGCGCTCAGCCTCCTCCGCCTGACGGAGCAGCGTCTCGTCGCCCATAATGCACTGCGCGGCGGCCTTGACGGTGGCGTATATCGCCCCGTCCCACTCGTTCACCTTCAGCAGCGGCACCATGATGCGGTTCTCTATGCGCTTGCAGATGGCGTCGGGCAGCACGCCCTCAAGCCCCTTGCCCGTCAGGATGTAGTAGCTTCGGTCCAGCGTGGCCAGCACGATTATCAGGCCGTTGTCCCGGCCTTTCTCCCCCACCCCGTACTTCGCGCCGAGGTCCATGGCGAAGCGGTAGGGGTCGTCGCCCTCCAGATGCTCCACGACCGCCACGACCGTCTGCACGCCTGTGCTGTCCTGCAGCTGGCGCAGCACGGCGTCCGTGGAGTCCACCGCCGCCTGCCCCAGCACGCCGTCCGGGTTGCAGACGTAACGCGTACGGTCCTGTAGGTGAACCATGGGCAACGTCTCGGCAGACCACGTCCCGGCACGCAGCGCGGCAGGCGCGAGCAGTGTCGGCAGCAGGAAGAGGAGAAAAAGCTTTCGTATAAGCATCATATTTCGGGTACGGTCGGCGCAAAGATACAACTTTCCCCAGAAACGCGAGGCGAAACAGGGAAGAAACGCGCATGGGGCGCGATGCAAAGTTTCCCGCCCGCCGCAATACCGGAACGGAATTTATCCCTACCTTTGCACCCAGCCCCACAAGAGGGGCGCACTACCGTTATGCTCAATACCGCGCTGCATCTGCTCCGCCGCATCATGCCCGCCGCTATCGCGCTCCTTGCCACAGCGGCCGCAGCCCAGCCCTCCTTTACTAAAACGGCCGCACAGGCCGGGCAAGTCGTCCTGCTGGGCGACTCCAACATCTGGCTCTCGGGTGACGGATGCGACCGTCCGCAGGGCTGGCCGGCGTGGTTCGTGAAGGAACTCAGACCGGAAGGGGCGCGCAGCTTCGCCCGTAGTGGGGCGACGTGGACAGGGACTCCCGCCACAGCCTGCAACCCAGAGGAATATACGGAAGTGTTGGGCGATGACAACGTGATATTCAACCAGGTGGTGCGCCTCCGCATGGCGGTGGACAGCGGCGTACAGCCCGTTCCGGAGACCATTGTTATCGGGGCGGGGACTAACGACGCCTGGTTCCGTAAGCGCCGCCCGAGGGTGTTCGCGCAGACGGTGACGGCGGCTTTCAGCACCCCGGACGCAACTGCCGCCCGCAAGCCCTCCGAGGCACTGACGCTGGCGGCCGCCGTGCGCTTCAACTGCGAAATGCTCCGCGAGGCGTTCCCCACAGCGCGCATCGTACTGCTCACGCCCCTGCAGTCCGCTGCCGTCCCCGAGACCGACATACGCCGCGCGGCGGGCATCATCGAGGGCTGTGCCGAACGGTTAGGGGCATACTGCATCCGCATGGACGGCACGGACGGCCTTGACTGCTCCCGCGAACGGATGCAGAAAGTATATACCACGGACGGTACGCATACCAGCACCGCCGGGGCGCAGCGCATAGGCCACTACGTGGCGCGCCAAGTCCGCGAAATCCTGCTGCGGGAAGCGCGAGACACTGCGGGTGGCCATAACCCGGACGATACGAACGAAGAAATAGAATGAAACGGAGACACCTACACATCCTCCTCGGCACCGGCTCCGCCCTCCTCCTACTTGCCGCCGCAGCCTTTGCCATCGCCTACTGGACGGGCGGACAGATACCCGTCGGCGAGGGCTTCGCAGTTTTTGCCGACTCAGCCAGGGCACGCCTTGGCCTACAGCCCCGTGGAGCCATGCCGGACACAGCGGCCTTAGCCGACACTGCCAGTACGGAGGCTGAACCGACCGATACGCTCACGACACACGATGACCGGGACGTACCCGAGTACTTGAACCGACTAACGGCGCAGGCTCCCGCACGCAAGGCGGGACGGGGCATCATCATCGTCGGGACGGGACAGGACGTGCGCGCCATGATGGTGTACGGAGGCGGCCCCAACAGCGGCATCCCGTATGCCACGGCCGCGAACAAGTACAAGACGGCGCTGGGCAGCGGAGTGTCCGTCTATTGCATGGTCATCCCCACGGCGGCCGCGTTCTACTGCCCCGAATCCATGCAGGGATACAGCCATGCGCAACTCCCGACCATCCGCAACGTCTATGCCCACCTCGACCCGGACGTGCAGGCCGTGGACGTATATACTCCCTTAGGGCAGCACGCAGCGGAACACATCTACCTGCGCACGGACCACCACTGGACACCGCTCGGTGCCTACTATGCGGCGGAACGCTTCGCGAAGTTGGCCGGCGTACCCTACCCGCCACTGGAGGAGTACAAGGCCGACACCATCCGCCGCATCGTGGGCTCAATGTACACGTTCACCAAGGCGGCGGAACTGCGCGCCGCACCTGAGGACTTCATCTACTACCTCCCCCGCAACGTGGAATACCAAGCGACATTCATTGACTACATGGTGGACAAGGACGGCAAGGTGACGGGCGAGACCGCGCCGCACGCCGGACGCTTCTTCGCACGCTACAAGGACGGCAGCGGCGGAGCGTACTGTACGCTCATGGGGGGCGACATGAAGACGGTCAAGATACGCACCTCCACACCTAGCAACCGCCGCCTGATGATTATCAAGGACAGCTTCGGCAACGCCATCCCCGCGCACCTCTTCCACTCGTTTGAAGAGGTACACGTTGTGGACTTTCGCTATTTCACGAAGAACATGGTGCGGTACGTCCGCGAGAACGGCATCACGGACGTCCTCTTCGCGTGCAACATCTTCAATGTCTGCTCGCCCAGTTTCGACAAGAAATGCGAACAACTGCTGACGCAGTGAGGAGTTAAGACGCCGTAAATAAAGAGGCCGGGGCGCACACCGCATGGTGTGCGCCCCGGCCGTTACCAGGTCCGTCTGGACGGAGGATCACCTCACGAATACCTTCCGCCCGTCCACGATGTTCAGACCGCGCTGCAGAGCGTCCAGACGGCGTCCCTGCAGGTCGTAAACGCGGCGCGATGCACCCGCCACGGAGGGGGTCTTCACACCGACAACGGAATTGATGTATTCCTGATCGGCCAAATAGGTGTCATAGAGGGCGGCCCGGAGCTCCCAATCCACAGGGACGAAGTACATATCCAATGCGGCGGAGCGGTCGTCCGTCACCTCCAGCACACCGTATTCGTGCAGTTTCACGTAACCATCCTCGGAACTAAGATTGAAACCACGCAGACCCGCCGGAGCATTAGCAGCCGCCGGAGCGGCCTTACCTGCGGGGGCACCTGCGGAGGAACCCTTCTCGGAGACATCCAATACGGAGGCTTCGATAACGCCATCCACCAATTCGCAATAGGGCTGCGTACCGGTCTGGAAAGGCAGGTAACTGTTACCGTTAAACAACCGGTAGCCTGTGTAAGGATTACCATAGAGCGTCCAGTAGAACTCATCGTGCAAGGACCAGTTAAGCCCGTACTGGTTAGCCGTTGAGGGGTTAGCGAGAACCATCGCCTCGTTACGGTAGGTGTACCAGTTGTTCATGTCCGTAAGGTCTGCCCCTCCGGGTGCGTTGATAGAAAGCGCATTCTCGCTGTAAACGTATATCCCCGCACCTGGCACCGGGTACTGGGAAAGGGCGTGGTCAAGCACGCCATCCGCACTCTCAAGCAGGATGAAGAAAGCCACCGGCGCATCGTCCGTAGAAACGGGGAACGGCTCTTTGAAAGTCGCGGTCACCGTGTAGGTGTACTCCCCCTCCCCGCTGATAAGCAGCGGCGTGTCAGGATAGGCGTATTCGGTATAAGGACGCTTCAGCCCATCGGGTATATCGGTTACTTCCGCACCGACTTCCACTTCTTCCTCCTGCGTGGCCAGCACTTCACCATTCGCACCGACAACAGTGTAAGATACGGTAGCCACACCGCCCTCCTGCGCCTGTTCGACAGGCGTAGCGGTCAGGACATTACCTTCCGGCGTAGCGTTCTCTTCGGCAGTCTGCCCCAGAGAACCGCTCAGATAGCCCAGCAACTTTTCCCCGTTCCGCAGATAAAAGCCGCCTTCGGCCTCCAGCAGCTCGTAAGCCACTGCCACATCCTCATCGCCTACCCATGTGTAGTCGTTCCGCTGGATGAAGTATTGCTGTACAGCAGGACTATACACCTTGAACCCTTCATAGGGGTTGCCGACAAAAGCGAAGTGGTAGTTAAGCTGGTCCGCCTCGGGGAGTTCCCGTATCTGGTCGAGAGTATAGGGCTCCTTCATAAACGTCTCCATATTCAGCTGCCCGCCGACGGGAATGGAGTAGCGCGCCCGATCCACGGTGAAGAAGCCGCGCTGGGTACTCAGGAAGTAGTACACGGGGGCATCCGGGGTAGATACCTCGAAAGGCAGGCTCCACGATGCGGTGACGTTTACGTGGTTAGCCTCTTCGTCCTCACTGACCATCAAGACATCCTGAAGTGCAAGCGTGACGAAATCCCGCTGCAACAGGTCGGGTACTTCCGTCACCTCCACACCTACGTCATAGGGCAGTATCAGCGTTTCAAGCAAGTCCCCTGTGTTCGCATCCACCACATTGAAAGTAACATTGACCGGGCCGGTTTCCTCCAGCTCAACGGGATAGAGCGTCCAAGCGGCGTTCCCGTTGGCAGCAGGGGTACTGTAGTCCCAAGTAGCGAGGGTGGATACGTTCGCATAGCCGGCCTCGTAAGTGTCACCGTCAAGGGCTTGCCCGTTACTCTCAAAGGAGAAGTACGAACCGTGCTCGTGATAGGTAATCCGCCCTGGCTCTGCGGAGGACATTAGCTTGACGCGCGTGCCGAATTCCGGGAAGTAAGTTCCGTCCGGGCACTGGATGGTACACGTGCCATCGTCACTGGTCGTAATCTTGAATATGTACCAAAGGCGGTCGTTCGGTGCGGGAGCAGTCGCGATGTCGGCATCCAAGTCGGCAAACACGCTGATGCCAGGCGCACCGGCACTGATACGGCTCTTCGCTAGGTTGTAGGTGGGGCCGTCCGTACCGATACTCAGCGGATTCTCGGCCAAGAAGGCGAAGCCCTGATGGCCGTTCTGGAACAGGGCATAGTAACCGTCAGTCAGTGTCGAAGCGGGTTCGGTACTGATGGAGGCCACTTTGTAACCGCTCCACTGTGCGCTGGCAGTCACGGTAGCGAGCAGTAGCGCGGAAAGAGTAAAGAATTTCTTCATACAGTTGGGTGTTTAAGTGGATAATTAGGTTTGCTTCTTTCTTTCACGACTCAGGCCGTCCGCCTGTCCGTGCCTCCATGCGGCGAAGGCGGTGCGGCGGAACGCCTTTGCAAAGATAGGGGTAAATATCCAGTTACACAAATGCGCATGCCTTATTTCCGCAGCAAAAGGGAGGCCATGCCCCGGCACGGACATCTACAGCAAAGCCCCCTCCCAGTCCCCAAAGGGAAGCGGGAGGGGGCTTTGAGAGGGGGAAGATGCCGCTATTCCTGCACAAGAATTATCCGCACGAGTTCCGTCACATCGCCCACGTCCACCGAGCCGTCACGGTTGATGTCGGCATCCAGCGTTACCGCTGTATCCTGCTGCAGGACAAGCCGCACGAGCTCCGTCACGTCGCCCACGTCCACCGAGCCGTCGCGGTTGATGTCGTAGGAGGACAACGGGGGCTCGGCACGCGGGGTGTACCATGCTTCGGCGTACTCACTCATCTCGCCATCCAGCACTGCACAGGCTTCAATGGACATATACCCGTCCACGGTGAGGACGACGGGCGCGGGAGCTTCCTGTTCGTCACCGCCATTGACGGAGTAACGGATAACCGCACCTTCCGCCGTGCTGGTGATGGTCACTTCCGTCCCCGCTTCCACTTCGCCACTCTGCGGGGAGAACTGCGGGGCCTCAAGTACGGGGATGGCGGTGTACTCCACGAAGACGTGCTCGCTCTCCAGGCCGTCCAACACGGCGTAGGCTTCGATGCGCGTGTCCTCCTCGAGGATGAAGCTGACGGATGCGGTGGCTTCCTGCTCTCCGCTGCCGTTGATGGTGTAGCGGAGCGTCGCGCCCTCCGCCGGGCAGCTGATGGTCACTTCCGTCCCTACTTCCAGTTCGCCGCCCGGCTCCGAGAACTGCGGCGCTTCGGGGGCTACGGGCTGGGCTTCTTCGCGGACGTAGAGGCATACGGCATGCTGGCTGCCGGTGTAGCAGGCGAAGCGCGGGTGGCTGCTGTTGTACTGTATGAGGCGGTCTGTGTGGGCGTTGTTGAGGATTTCGGTGGCCGTCGCCGTCGGCGTGACGCGCCACTTGGCGCTGGCGGTCTCAGGCGTGGCGGCGGTGTAGAGCTTGTTGTCCGCCTTGCTGAGCGAGAGGTAAACGCCCTCCACTGCGTCGTAGAACGTCCATGCGCCCTTGCTGCCGCCCAGTGTGAGGGCGTGCGGCGTGGTGTCCGTGCCCGTCTCCGTTTCGATGACGCCGTCCGTGATGCTCACCGCGGCGCTGCTGCGGATGTCCGAGCCCTGCGCGCCCAGCGCGGTGTTGTAGTCTTCGCAGACGATGAGGTAGTCGCGGCCTGCGACCAGCCCGTCGCTGCCCGTAACGCGGGTGAAGACGTTGCCGCTTCCGCCGCCGCCGCCACTCGTCCGCACGGTGTAGGCCGCGGAGGCGTAGCGGCTGTAGTGCCCGTCCTTCCCGGCGCGCGCCGTGATGCTGGTGGTGGCGTCAATCGTGATGCTGACGGGTGACGGTGCGGACTGCAGCCCGCCCCCGTTCAGGTAGTACTGTATGGTGGCGCCTTCCGTCGCGGTGCTGATGACGACTTCCGTCCCGGCCTCCACGGTGCCGGATGGCTCGGAGAAGACCGGCACGTCCGGCGCCAGCTCGTCCACCGTACCCGCGCCGCCGTAGTTGTCAGGGTCGAACTGTTCGCCCACGCGGTCGCCCCAGACGTACTGTTCCAGTCCGGGGAAGTCCACGAAGGGGTTGCGGTTCTTCTGGTGCTTGCAGACGCCCTCGTTGCGGTCCACCTCCCGCTGGCTCACGGGGTCCTCCGCCGCCCAGCGCAGGAGCATCTTCAGCTGCCAGTCCGCGATGCCGGGATACGTCCCCACGCCGAACACGCCGCTCCAGTCGTTGATCTTGTCCTCGTAGCACGTCGCCATGTAGAAGTAGATGCGGGCTATGTCCCCCTTGTACTCCCCGTTCGGCTCGAACACCGTGCCCGTATAGCCCGGCACGGAGCAGGGGCCCTTCCGTGAGTAGCCGTTGGCGGAGGTCTTCTCCGGGCTGGCCGTCTCGCCGTAGGGGTATGCGCTGCGCATGTTGTTGATGAAGCCGTCCGCCGGCACCACGTGGAACGCGTCCGCCCTCATCGGGCTCTTCTTTCCGAACCAGCTCTGCGGGACGGTGTGCTCGCGGTTGTAGTGGTCGCCCTCCTTGCTGTACGAGCCGTAGTCGTTGATGCCGTAGCTCGTGATGTTGGAGTACATGTCGTAGATGTGCCCCTCCGGGTCGAGGTCGCTGTCCCTGTAGACGTCGTACAGGCTGTCGTCGTAGCCCACGTCCGTGTGCGGCGAGATGATGCGGAACAGGGCCGTCTTCAGCCCCGCGCCCGTCGTCCCCCGCGCCCCGTTGTAGTAGCCCGCGGGCGCCTGCGCCGCGCCGTGCAGGGCGGCCAGCAGCAGTGCGCAAAGTAGTGCGTGTCTTTTCATGGTAACCGTGATTTAGTTCGTCATTGTAGCGGACAAAGATACTACAAAAACCGCACAGCCGGAAGCGTGCGCCCCGTTTTTTCCAGCCCCGCACAGCACGCCGAGTCCCGCAGACCCGCAGCCCCGCCGCCGCAACGGCACACCGGCCCCGCACCCCGGCTGGGCAGAGGCATTCCCCCGTACCGACAGAAATTTCCCTCCGCACGGACAGATATTTTCCTCCGCACAGATAGTCCGTTTTTCCTACACGGGCAGTCCGTTTTTCCTACACGGGTAGGAATTTTTTCCATTTACGGAAGGCAAAATGGAATTTCCGGGCAAAAAAAGCGCGCGCCGAGGAACGTCCTCAGCGCGAGAACCTTAGACCGAAGCCGAAGGCAGCCTCCCCCTCCGCTCCCCACGCCCCGTGCGCCTCATCCGTTCCATATCCGCCACGCGGCCTCCGCCTGGCGGTGGAGCATCTCCAGCCCGTTCTTCGTCCGCGCCCCCCGCTCCCGTCCGCGCCGCAGGAAGGCCGTCTCAAGCGGATTGTACACCAGGTCGTACAGCAGGTGGCGCGGCGTCAGCGCCGCGTAGGGGATGGCGGGCGCGTCCTCCGTGCGGGGGTGCATCCCGACGGGCGAGCAGTTCACCACGAGCAGGTGCCCGGCCAGCACCTCCGGGGTGACGTCCGCATAACTGACGCAGCCCTCCCCGCGCCGCGTACGGCTGACGAGCCGCACCGCGATGCCCAGCTGCCGCAGGCCATGCGCCACGGCGCGCGACGCCCCTCCCGTACCGAGGACGAGGGCGCGGCGTTCCACCCCCGTCAGGAGCGGCTCCAGCGACTCGCGGAAGCCGACGGCGTCGGTGTTATAGCCCACGAGGCGCACCCCGTCCGCACCCGCCCCGGCACCGCCGCCCCGCTCCACCCGGACGACGTTCACCGCCCCGATGGCTTCCGCCTCCGGGCTGAGCGCGTCCAGCTGCGGGATGACGGCCTGCTTGTGCGGGATGGTGACGTTCAGCCCGCGCAGCTGCGGACGCTCCGCCGCAAAGGCGTGCAGGTCCGGGACGCGCTCCATCGGGAAATTCGCATAGGCGGCGTCGCGCCCCTCCCGCGCGAACTTCTCCGCAAAGTACTGCGCCGAGAAGCTGTGCCCGAGCGGGTATCCCACGAGGCCGTAAAGCTCCTTCGCAGGGCCGGGAGCGGCGGGTGCCGCCGCCGTGTAGAGCGTACTGAGACCGAACGTGAAGCGGCGGAAGCGCACGTCCGTGAAGCCCGCCCGCCGCAGTATTTCCTGCATCCGCTCGCCCTGCGGGAACGCCTCCATCGTGGCGGGCAGGTATTTGTAGGCACTGCCGTCTCGCGATACGAGCCTGCCGAGCGCGGGCATCAGCAGGTGGGAATACAGCCAGAAGAGCTGGCGCATCGGGAAACGGCGCGGCGCAGTCAGTTCGATGACGACAAGGCGCCCGCCCGGGCGCAGCACGCGCAGCATCTCCCGCAGCCCGCGGTCCAGGTCGGAAAAGTTGCGGATGCCGTAGGCTACGGTCACGGCGTCGAAGGAGCCGTCGGGCAGGTTCAGCGCGAGGCAGTCTTCGCGCCGGAAGCTGATGACGTCCTGCAAACCCACCTTAGCCACCTTCGCGCGCCCCACCTGCATCATACCTTCCGAAAGATCCACGCCGAGCAACTGCTCGGGGCGGAGTTCCCGGGCCGCCAGCAGGGCGAAGTCGCCCGTCCCCGTGGCCACGTCCAGTATGCGTCGCGGCTTATGGGGCCGCAGCGAGTCGATGGCCGCGCGCCGCCAGCGCTTGTCAATGCCCAGGGAAAGCCCGTGGTTCAGCAAGTCGTATGTGGGCGCGATGCGGTCGAACATCCGCTCCACCTGCTCCGCCTTCGCACCCCCATCGGCGTAAGGCTTGATGGCTTCCTGCCGGTAATTCACTTCTTCCATAAAAATACATCTATGTCATGTACGCCCACGCGCAGGGTGCGGCGGGCCTGTTCCGCATAACCCGCCTGCCTGAACGCGGCGGGCGGTACGATACTGCGCGCGTCGCTCACGACCCACGCCCAGCGCCCCGACGCAACGGCCCCGTGCAGCTCCGGCTCGAACGTCTGCGCACGGCGGCGCAGGTCGCGCACTTCGGGGAACAAGGCCAACACGGCGGGGCGGTCGGAATAGAGCGAGCTGACGTACTGTCCCTGCCCGTTGTCCAGCGAGCGGAGCCCCCGGGTATAGGCCGTACGCGCCATAGCGGGCGACAGGTTCACAGCCCCGGAGGGGACGACTGCTGCGAGGGTACGCCCTTGTCCGTACAGCCCACGCGGCGGCAGCGGCAGATTGAGCCACAAACTGCCCCCAACAATCGGAATGGCCAGCACACTCAGGGCGAAAAGCCCGCGCCAGCGCAGCCGCAGGGCGGGAACGCAGGAAAGGGAGAACACGACGAGCGGTGGCAGGCAGAGGTGGTAGGCATAGCTCATGAAGGCCCCGGCGTGCAGTCCGAGCCGCAGCCACACCAGACAGAGCAGCACGGCGCAGAGGGCAGCCGCGTCAGCACGTAGGGCGGCACGGGGACGGCGCAGCGACAGCAGCGCGACGGCGAATAGGGGCGAGAAAATCAGTGCGCCGATAAGTACCTGCCGCCCCAGATGTCCCCAAACGGCGGAAGCGGCAGCGAGGTGGTGGACAACGTTGTAAGCGAAATAATAGGGGAAGACGGCCTTCACCGACAGGCACATGGCCAGCCCGGAGAGCAGTGCGGCGGCGGAATAACGCAGTGCGGCACGCCGGGAACGGAAGCAGAAAAAGACAAACAGCGGCAGGCATACGGCCACGAAATAGGGTTTCACGAAGAAGCAAAGCGCGGAGAGCACCCCGGCAGCCACAGGTTTACGCGCCTCCGCCCGCCCGATGGCGAGCAACAGGAGCAGGCTTCCGAGCGGAGCGGGTGTAGCCGTACCGGTCACGTTCTGCCAGTCCACGACAAGCAGCAACGCGCACCCCAACGCCGCCACCCAGGCCTCGCCCGTGCGCCGCCACAGCATCCGTGCCGCCACAAGTGCCGTGCACCACGTCAGCGCATAACTCAACAGGCGCAGCTCCACCAGCACATCGCCCAGCACAAGCCTGTGGAGCGCACCACCCAAGAGGGGGTACAGCAGGCCGTAGAGATAGATGCCCTCCTCCGCACCGCCGCCGTAAGGGCCGCCGGGGGAGAAGATACGCAAAGCGGCATCGGCCTGCGCCCACTCGCGATACTCGTTCACACCCGGCGCAAATACCCAGCCGAGCGTCACGGCCAGATGCGCCGCACAGAAGGCCGCCGCAGCCCAGACAACCGCACGCGGCCACCACGCAGGACGCACCGCCGCGCCACGCTGTCGTATCCCGTCGTTCATGCCTGCAAAGGTAAGACATTCTGAGCGTTTCCGCACCGCCGGCACCAAATCTTTTCCCACGAAAGAAAGGAGCGGTGCCGCGCCGGGCGACACCGCTCCGAGGAGGGGTTCATCATACCCGCAGGGCTAACAGTCCCTAACCCTGCGGTTAGTTCATCGTAACCCTATGGTTAGTCCGCCTTAACCATAGGGCTAAGGGGCGGCATCCCTTAGGGAGCTCTCTGTCAGTTGCGAGCGGGGAGACAGGCAGGCTATTGCCGCACAGCCCGAACCGGCTATCCGGCAAGATAGGCGCAGACGTTACGTTCGATGCGCCCGGCGAGTCCTTCTGCGGGCTGCGGGACGAAGCGTTCGCCGGTGATGTGCTCGTAAAGCTCGATGTAACGCTGGCTGATGCTTTCCACAATGGCCGGCGTCATCTCGGGCACGCGCTGTCCCGCCTTACCTTGGAAGCCGTTATCCATCAGCCATTCGCGTACGAACTCCTTGCTAAGCTGGCGTTGCGCCTCACCCTTGGCAAAACGATCCTCGTAGCCCTCCAGATAGAAATAACGGGATGAGTCCGGCGTGTGTATCTCGTCCATGAGGACAATCTCCCCATCGGCCAAGCCAAACTCATACTTGGTGTCCACAAGGATGAGCCCCCGGCGGGCGGCAATCTCTGTCCCCCGGCGGAAAAGGGCGAGGGCATACTGCTCCAACTGGGCGTACTGCTCGGGCGTAGCGAGGCCGCGTGCAAGGATCTCCTCACGGGAGATGTCCTGGTCGTGCTCGCCTATTTCGGCCTTCGTAGTGGGCGTGATGATGGGCTCGGGGAAGCGCTGGTTCTCCCTCATCCCTTCGGGCAGGGGGACTCCGCACAGCTCGCGCGCGCCGTCGCGGTAGGCGCGCCATGCACTGCCACAGAGATAGCCGCGCACAATCATCTCCACGGGGAAGCCTTCGCAGCGGCGACCGACCGTGACCATTGGGTCTGGCGTAGCCAGCTTCCAGTTGGGACAAATATCGGCCGTGGCGTCAAGGAATTTCGCCGCGATCTGATTAAGTACCTGCCCCTTATAGGGGATGCCCTCGGGGAGTACAACATCGAAGGCGGAGATGCGGTCGGTGGCGACCATCACGAGGCGGTCGCCGCTGACGGTGTAAACGTCGCGTACCTTGCCGTGGTAAACGCTCTGCTGCCCGGGCAGCTGGTAGTCTGTGCTGGTAAGTGCGGTCATAATGCTGTATTTAGTGGTTATGCATTTGGGGTTGTCCGTGCTTCCGCCTCCGACGGCACTCCGGGAACGGCAGTTGCATCGGAAGCGTGCGCCGCGCGGCGTGCGGCGGCCTCGGCCTCATAGGCCTCCACGATACGGGTGACGAGGCGGTGACGCACGATGTCCTGCTTCGTCATCTCAATGAAAGCGATACCGGGTATGCCGTGCAGGATGCGGAGCGCTTCGACAAGCCCGCTTTTCTGGGAGGCGGGAAGATCTATCTGCGTCATATCGCCGGTCACAACCATCTTCGTGTTCATTCCCATCCGCGTTAGAAACATTTTTATCTGGGCGGTGGTGGTGTTCTGCGCTTCGTCAAGAATGACCACGGCATCGTTAAGCGTCCGTCCGCGCATGAAAGCGAGCGGCGCAATCTGGATTACGTTCGTGTCAATGTACTCTTGGAGCTTCGCAGGGGGTATCATTTCCTGCAGGGCGTCGTAGAGAGGCTGCAGGTAAGGGTCGATTTTATCCTTCATGTCGCCGGGTAGGAAACCGAGCTTCTCGCCTGCCTCGACGGCGGGGCGGCTGAGGATAATCTTGCGCGCCTCCTTGTTCTTCAATGCGCGGACGGCCAAGGCGATGGCCGTGTAGGTTTTCCCCGTTCCGGCCGGACCTACGGCGAAGAGCAGGTCGTGGCCGCCATAGGCTTCCACGAGGCGTAGCTGGTTCGCGGAACGCGGGCTGATGGGTTTTCCGCCGGTGCTGTAAACGATAACGCCCTCGTTGCTGTCGCGGTGCGGCTGGTGGTGGCGGACGATGCTGAGGATATCCTCCTCGCCCAGGGTGTTAAATTTCACGCAGTGCCGCTCAAGGGCATGGAAGGCTTCCTCAAACTCGGCCAGCTCGGCCTCGCCGCCCATTACCTTGACCACATTGTCGCGGGCAATGATGCGTAGCTTGGGACAGAGGGCGCGGAGCATCCGCAGGTTGGCGTTGCCCACGCCGTAGAATACCACGGGGTCGGCTTCCTCCAGTACGTAGTGCTTTTCTATCATGCTTGCGTGTTTGTTCATTTTTGCCTGTGCAAAGTTAATCCAATCCGCACTCACCGCCCAAACTCCGCGAGGACTTTCTCCATCCCGATGCTGTCGTCGGGGTGCAACCAGCGTACCGAGGCATCGCGCCGGAACCACGTGAGTTGCTTTTTGGCATAGACACGGGTATTCTTACGGATGCGGTCGAGGGCAAAGGGGAGCTCCCACTCACCGTCAAGCACGCGGAAGAGTTCCTTGTAGCCCACGGTGTTGAGCGAATTGCAGTGCCGGAAAGGCAAGGCGCGGCGTGCCTCATCGAGGAATCCCTCCGCCATCATGGCGTCCACACGCCGGTTGATGCGACTGAAAAGGTCGTCACGCTCGCGACAGAGTCCCAGCTTCACGATACGAAAAGGCCGCTCCTTACGGACACCCCTACGGAAGGAGGTGAATGTGCGCCCCGTCTGGTAGCATACCTCTAAGGCATGGAGGACGCGCTGCGTGTTGCGGCGATCTACGGCGGCAGCATAGTCGGGGTCAAGGATGCGCAACTCTTCCACAAGGCGGGGAAGCCCCTCCGCTTCGTAGCGTTGGCGGATAGCGGCACGGACTTCGGGCTCAACGGTGGGGATGTCGTCAATCCCGGAGCAGACGGCGTCGATATACATCATAGAGCCGCCGGCCAGTACGACCGTGTCAAGCGAGCGGAAGAGTGCGGTGAGCAGTTCCAGCACATCGGCCTCATACTGTGCCGCACTATAGGCGGCATCAAGGGTGTGTGTGCCCACGAAGTAGTGGCGGACGAGCCGCTGCTGCTCCGCCGTAGGGGCGGCGGTTCCGACGGGGAGGTCGCGGTAAATCTGCCGCGAGTCGGCATTGACGATAGGGGAACCCAACCGCTGCGCAAGGTGCAGGGCGGCCTCCGTCTTCCCCACGCCCGTCGGGCCTAACAGTACGAGAAGTGTCTTCTGTCCCACCTATAAGTAAAAACTAAAACGGATTACACGGATTATCCGCAAGGCCTCGCTGCGCCGACAATCCGTGTAATCCGCCGCTATATGGCCACATCGCGCTCAATATAAGTCGCTACCGTCCATTATCTCGAAGCCCTCAAGGTCAAGCTCATCGTCATTGAAGGCCGCCCCCTCGCCGTAGAAGTCGTCTTCTACGCCCTCTGCCGTCAGCGTGTCGCCCTTTCCTGCGGGCGGCAGGCTGAAGTCTAGGTCGGCTATCTGCCGGGGCGGTTCGCCTTGGGAGCGCACCAACTTCGGCGCGTCCAGACTCCTGCCGGGAATTTCCTCGCGGACAGTCATATAGAACACGCGGTCCGAGAACGGGTCAAATACGAACTCGAAGTTCTGTCCCTCGTCCTCAATGAACTCGTCCAAGCGCGTGTCAGCCATCACGAAGCAGTCCTCATCAGCCGCCCCGCCGCCCATATCCTCGCGGGTCACCTGTACGCCGCGCTCCCACTCCTCATCGCAGACGTAGAAGGAGGTCATTTGATCGTCCGGGTAGCCACAAGCGTCAAGCACCGCGCGGGCGAGGTCAAGGAAGGTGGCCTCACTGTCGATTTCCAATTCGCGGAGGAAACCTTCTACCTCGTCGGAGATAAATTTAATCTTATATACCATGTTTTTGGAGTCTTTGGTTATTTGATAATACCGCGCTTGGAGCTTTGGATAAAGCTGACTATGTACTCAATTTCCTTGGACTTCGGCACATTGGCCTGTATGTCGGCAATCGCTTCGTCACGTAGCTGTTGGCTGTTGTACAGGATGCGGTAAGCCGCATGGATATTTCCGATGAGCTCGGCTGAGAAGCCACGGCGGCGCAACCCTACGAGGTTGATGCCGCAATAGCAGATGGGCTCGCGCCCGGCTATGATGAAAGGCGGAATGTCCTGGCTGGTGCGGGAGCCGCCACCGACCATGACGTAACCACCCACGCGGCAAAACTGGTGGATAAGGACGCCTGCGCTGAGAATAGCGTTGTCGTCAATGACGACTTCCCCTGCCAGTTTCGTGGAGTTACCGATGATGCATCCGTCACCGATGAGGCAGTCGTGCCCCACGTGCATACCCTCCATCAGGAGATTCCCGCTGCCGACAACGGTCTGCCCTTTGGCTGCCGTTCCCCTGTTTATCGTGACATTTTCGCGTATCCGGTTGTTATCGCCGATTTCGGCGGTAGTCTCCTCTCCCTGGAACTTGAGGTCCTGGGGTATAGCGCCGAGTACGGCGCCGGGGAATAGCTGGTTACCGCTGCCGATCCGCGTCCCGTAGAGCAGGGTGACGCTGTTCATGAGCGTGTTGTTGTCGCCTATGACGACGTTCTCGTCGATGTAGCAGAACGGGCCTACCGTGTTGTTGTCGCCGAGCTGGGCCTTGGGCGATACGAACGCAAGCGGACTGATGTTGTTAGCCATAGTGTCGGGGGATTATTTGTCTGCGTATTCGCGGCGCAGTAGGCGGGCGAACTGGTTATTGGCCGTATGCCCGGGGCGCATGGCGGTTATATGACCTTGCAGCGGACGGCCGATGAGGGCCATGTCGCCGATGATGTCAAGGAGTTTATGCCGTGCGGGCTCGTTGGGCCACGCGAGGGGGCGGCGGTTGATGTAACCGAGTTTTGTGGCGTCCTTATGGGGAACGTGGAGCGCATCGGCCAGTTGGTCGAGGCGTTCCTGCGGCATTTGCCGTTCGTAGATGACGATGGCGTTGTCCAGGTCGCCCCCCTTGATGAGCCCCAGTTGCAGGAGGGGCTCTATCTCGCGCACGAAGACGAAGGTGCGGGCGGCGGCGAAGTCAGCTGGGAAGTCGGCAAGGTTACGGAGCTCCGCCGTCTGGCTACTGATGAACTCGCTCTCGAAAGCGATGGTGGCTTGCACGGAGAACTCCGGCGCGGGCGTTATGAGCAGGCGCGAACCGCTCGCTTCATCGCAGTACTCGGTGGGATGATCCACAACGAGGACGTTTTTCTCCGCTGCCTGCTCCTGCGTTCCGGCAACGAGGACGTTCTCAAGGAAGAAACGCGCGCTGCCGTCAAGAATGGGAAACTCCGGACCATCCACGTCTATATGGCAGTTGTCGATACCCTGCGAGTAGAGGGCGGCCATGGCGTGTTCGATGGTGCTGCAACGGGCTTCGCCGACAGCGACCACCGTGCCACGGGATGTATCCACAACGTTTTCGGCCACGGCATCTATGACGGGTTGGCCGGGCAGGTCGGTGCGGCGGATTTTATAGCCGTAGCCTTCGTCCGCAGGGCGGAAGGTCACGGTGAGGTTCAGGCCGGTATGGAGACCTTTTCCATAGAGGGAAAAAGACTGTCGGAGGGTCTTCTGTTTCATGACACGATGGGATTGTCGCCTTCGGCTTGGCGTTTGAGTTGGTTCACGTCGGCGTACATTTCCGGCAGACTCTTGAAAACGGCGGTGCAGCGGGCAAACTTGCGCGCGTCCATCGCGGGGGAGCCAATGATGGTTTGCCCCGGCTTGCGCACGCTGCCCGCGATACCGGCCTGCGCGCCGCTCTGGGTACGGTCGGCCACCTCAATATGCCCGGCAATACCGACCTGCCCGCCGAACATACACCACTGCCCTATTTTGGTCGAACCAGCCACGCCGACCTGCGCCGACATGACGGTATGGGCTCCCACCTCGCAGTTGTGGGCAATCTGCACGAGGTTGTCGATTTTCGTCCCGTGGCGCACGATGGTGCTTCCCATGACGGCGCGGTCCACGCAGGCGTTGGCACCGATCTCCACATCGTCCTCAATGATGGCGTTGCCCACCTGTGGAATTTTCTCATAACCATCTTCGGTCGGAGCGAAGCCGAAGCCGTCCGCACCGATGCAGCACCCGCTGTGAAGGATGACGCGGTTGCCGACAACGCAATCGTGATAAACGGAAACATGAGGATAGAGCGTGCAGTCCTCGCCCACACGGGCGTTCTGCTCCACAGTACACCCGGCATACACTTGCGTGCCACGCCCGATGACCGCCCCGGAGGCGATGTAGGCGAAGGGGCCGATGTAGCAGCCCTCGCCCACCTTAGCGTCCGGCTCCACGCAGGCCTGCGGGTGGATACCGCTACGGCGCTGCATGGTCTGCTGCGCCATGGTGAGCAGACGACCGATGCACTCGCGCGCGTCGGCCACACGGATAAGCGTGCAGGGGACGGGCTGCGAGGGACGGAAGTCGGCGTTCACAAGAACGGCACTGGACTTCGTTTCGTAGAGATAGTGCTCATAGCGGGTATCGGACAGGAACGATATGGCACCGGGAGCGCCTTCCTCTATCTTCGCAAAGGAAGATATGCGCACGTCACCGTTGCCCTCGACTGTGCCTTGGATTAGTTGGGCTATCTGGCTGGCAGTAAACTCCATTATTTTTGCGTGTTTTAGAACTTGATAACAGGCGGCGACCGATGTCCGGCGCACGGCAAGGCTGCCGCAACCCGAAGGTTTGAGAGCAAAGTTAATGCAAGGCGGGCAAAAGACAAAGGGAAACGCGCGTTTTTATCCAACTTTTCAGCGAAACGGACCAGCGGGAGAGGGCAGGCGCAGGGCAGGGGGAGGGATTGGCAAGTACAGGAAGCATCTTATCTCCCGGCAACGCAGGGAGGATGAGTCTTGCGGAAGCGGAACCGGCCCCTAGGGATAGGAAAAACCGCCCCTATGGGTACGGCGGACTAACCCTATGGGAAAGAACGCCTAACCCTAGGGTTACGGGAAACCCGCCGGAAGCCGTTTGGCCATACCGTCCCGGGAATGCCGCAGGAATGCGGCGGAGAGGAGGTGTGCCGGCTGAGGACAGAGAAACGGGGCGGTCCGCATCATGCAGAACCGCCCCGCTGTCAGTTGGCTACGCCGTCCCGTTAATATTCGGGATTGCGCAAGTACCAGTTTCCTTCCTCGAGGAGCAAGTTGTAGAGCGCGCGGTCGTAGTTGTCCACGTCCTCATACAGCCCGACATTGATGCCGCGGCGGGCAATCTGCCATGCGAACCAGCTCGTGCCGGTCCCTGCGGGCAGATTGGCATCAAGGTTCTTGTGGCGCGCGAAACGCATGAGGTCATAGTAACGGTAACCCTCGAAAGCGGTCTCCAACGCGCACTCATCGGCGATGAGGCACTCCACTGCGTCAATTTCAAGCGGGTCGGGCTCAACCGGTTCGGGCTCATCCAGAATCGTATAGGTGGCACGAGCCGCTGCAAGCAGCTCTTCCTCCGTGGGTTCTTCAGGGTCGGTCTCGGACTCGTCTTCCCCGGCCTTGGCGGTCACACGCCCTGTGAGGTGGAGGCGGCGTAGCAGTTTGCGCACGCTCTCGGGGCTTGCACCACGACGGAGTTGCTCTTGCTGGATGCGCGCACCGACCATCTTCTCGTAAGTATTCACGGTATCGGCATCGTATAAACGCCCGTTGCCGAGGTCATGGATACCGAAGTTATCCCACGTGTCCTCCGTGAAATCAAGCATAAGGGGATATTCCGCAGACGCTTGGGCGCGGCGCAGTTCGTCGGCGTTGATGAAGTTCACGCCGTTCTCCACGGAGTCAATGAGCGTCACGGGCCACTTGGTTTTCGTTTCGTCGTCGTACACGGTATCTACCGTCAGCGCCGGAATCTTCTCGGCATCAAGGCCGCCGCGCAGAACCGCAAAGGCATGGCGCGGATAGCCGGCACGGTTGAGAGCCTCGGCAAAGCGGAGGTAAACCTGACGCACGCGGTAAACGCCCAAGACATAGCGGAACGAGAATGCGGTGGACGGCGCAAGACCCGCCGAAGCGGAGTTGGACGCGCCGTACTTCTGGATGAAACGGAGGCGACCGATTTCGGTGCGCACCTCGGGTGCCGTGCCATAGAAGCGGGCGTCGCCGTTGGTGAGGTACTCTATGTTGCGTACGGTCTGGTCCAGCGCGGTCGAAGAGGCATTCAGCTCAACGAAGATGGGCGTCTGCGCCCGGTTGATGGCCGTATAACGGGCAGAAGGCGCAATCTGGCGGTTCTTGTAGTTGGCCACGATGGAGACTTGGCCGCTTGAAGCGACATCGTCCGTTCCCGTATCCGTCGTCCGCTCGTTCACGAACGTACTGTTCGTGGAGTGCGGGTCAAAGCCATACACCTGCGGCACGTCGGTCAGCACGAGGCCGAACGCCGAATTTGCGGCGGAAGGGAGGACGGTGATAATCTCTGCGTCGCTGCTCGCCGAAAAGAGTCGCGCCCAACTGCTCGTCTGGGGCTGATAATTATCCGGCGTGTTCGTTGCGCGGCTGCCTATCTTGGCGTAAGGGGCCGCATCGGCCACACTTACGGTCAGCCCGTGTTCGTTGAGGTAACGGTAATAGAGCTTGGCCGCTTCCACATAGTCCGCCTTCGATGCGCCCCGCAGCAGGTAAAGGTCGGCCATGACGAGGTCTGCGGGGAAAATCATGCTGGAATGCGCAATCTTTACTCCCGACCCATTTTCGAACCCCCCATAGTTGGGGAAGCCGCCGTCAATGGCACGTTCGTACTCCTGCGCCCGCTCACAGTCCTTGATGACGAGGTCTAGCAGGTTCTCGGGTGTAGCCCAAGCCTCCGGATTCGTCTCCCAACCCGTGTTAGCGGTGCTGACAGGGCGCGTGATGTAGGGAACCCGGCCATAGTTCTGCACAAGCTGCATATAAGTCCACGCACGGATAAGCATCACTTGCGCCCATTCCCTACGCATGAACCTTACGTTGTTCTTTACCGCCATCGTATCAGCCTTGTCCAAATAGAAGTTGCACTGGTTGATAACCTTATAGTAGGCAGAGCGGTTGAGCAGGGCGTTCTCGCCGTCAGCCGTACGCTTGAAGTTGGCGATGTCGGCGATGGAGTCACTGGAGTACATGGTCGTATCGGCCAAGTCGCCCCTAATATCGCCCAAGAGGACGTTCTGCTCTATCATCCCCTGGACATTCCGCAGTATGCCCCAGTAGAAGTTCACCGTGTCTTTTCCTGAGAACCCCTCGGAGGTACGGTTCATATCGGGGGTCAGCATGTCCTCGCAAGAGGTCGTAGCCAGGCTCAACCCGAAGAGGAATGCAATAAGACCTAAAACTGATTTATTTTTCATTGCCATGAGATAATTACAAGTTGATGGTCAAACCGAAGTTGAAACTGCGGCTGGAAGGAAGCCATCCAGCATCGATTCCCTGATAAAGAACGTTGCTACCGCAGGAGAACTCGGGGTCGGATCCGAGATACTTGGTCAGCGTGAAGACGTTGTTGGCCTCGCCCCAGACAGCCACACCCTGCAACCAGCTCAGGTTCAAGGGCAGCTTGTAGGAAAGACGCACCTTCTTCAGCTTCAGGTAAGAGCCGTCCTCAATCCAGCGGTCGGAGAAGCGCTCGTTATTCACCCACTGGTCGTTGTCGGACGACATGGTGCGGGGAACGTCCGTCTGCTGTCCCTCGAAGCGCCAGCGGTTGGCTACCGCCGAGGTCTGGTTCCAGATGTTATTGGCGGACTCGAGCTGTGCGCGCTGGTAGTTGTACACATCGTTACCAAGGGAGTACTTGAAGATGACATCAAGCGTCAGGTTCTTCCAAGACAAATTGGTGTAGATGTTACCATAGATATCGGGATTGGGATTACCTATCTCTACCATGTCGGCCTCGTTAATCCAGCCGTCGCCGTTCTGATCGACGAAGTGGACATCACCGGCCTGGAAGTAGCGATAAGGCTGTGCGGAGATCCCCGTGGGATAGAGCAGGTAATCGTGACCCGTCACGGCACCATTTCCGGCCATGCGGGCTTCTGCGTCCGTAGAGAACACGCCTGCCGTCTTATAACCGTAAAACACGCCGACAGGGCGACCCACAGCCGTCAGGACATTGTCCACGCCATAGATGGAACTCAGGTAGCCGTGAATCTCCTTGCGCGAAGCTTCATCGCGCGTACCGTCGGGGTTGAGCCCGTAAGTGACAATCTTGTTCAGGTCGGACGACGGGAGGGCGGTGATCTTATTCTGGTAGTGACCGATGCTAAAGCCTGCCTGCCACTTCCAGTCCTTGGATGCAAGGAGAACTGCGTTAGTGTTGAACTCAACGCCACGGTTCTTCAATGCGCCATCGTTGCCCCACATGAAACCAACACCGGCGATGTCGCTGACAGACTTGCGGGTGAGCAGATTGGATGTCTTGCTCTGGAAGTAGTTTATGCCCAGCGCAAGGCGGTTGTGAAGCATGTTCAGGTTAAGGCCGATGTTGAACTTACGCGTCGTCTCCCACTGAATCTTGGGATTCTCGATGTTGGCCAACACGAGCGAGGTGGCCTTTTCAAGGAACATAAGGTTCTCAAAGTAGGTACGCGTGGCATAGTAGTCCACATTGTCGTTACCGGCCTCTTCGTAACCTGCCGTCAGTTTCAGATAGTTGATGGACGGGACATTGAACCATTTCTCCGAGGAGATTAGCCAACCGGCCTGCACAGACGGGAAAATACCCCACTTCACGCCAGCGAGTTTGATACCCTCCTTGGCTTCCTTACCGAAACGGGAAGATGCTTCCATCGTGGTGGCCACGTTGAGGAAGTACTTGTTCTGGTAATTATAGGCGGCGTCAAAGTAATAAGCAAGGTTCGTCCAACTGTCGTGCGTACCACCATAACCTCTGTACTGGAGGCTGTAGGAGATGTTCGGCATCTTATCGTTGGTATTATTGTAACCAACGAGGCGGCTATCCGTATAGGAATAGGAAGCGAAGCGGAATCCTGCAAGGAGGTTGATGTGATGAGCCGCAAAATTCCGTTTCCAGTTCACCATCAGGTCATTGAAGAGGGTAGTTTCCTTACCGAACTGCGAGCGGTTCACACTCTGCACGCCACCCAGTCCCTCGACTTCCTTTGTCGGAGTTCCATCATGGGGCAGATAGAACTTCTCGTTACTGCGGTTAAGGATGTAACTGAAGCGGTCCTGTACCGTCAGATAGCGGTTTATCTGATACTTCGGTGCTATGTTCAGATTGAACTGCGTCTGCTCCTGATAGTTCTTATTGCTACCATTACCGTTCAGCAAAATCCAGTAAGGATTGGCCAGGCCTTCAAATCCGAAAGCGGTAGCAAAGGCAAAGGGATTGTTAGCCTCATTATAATTCTTACCGGCATACACATTGTCCGTATGTCCGAGGTAGAGCTGCTGGTCCCTAAAGCTGACGAAATAGGAATAGGGGTCTATGAATGGAGCCTGTATCAACCCGAGCACATTGGGGGAAGACACATTCTGCCGAGAGTAATCCGGTGCCCATCCGTTATCCAATATATTGTAAGCGCCACGGGCATAGGCAATGTCCAGCTCCGTAGTGAAGTTGCGGAACATCATGATATCCGTGTTGAAGCGGATATTTAGGCGGTTGAAGTCGTTCTTACGGGCAGTAGCATTTCCCTGCGAGTAGCCGAGGGAGAGGTTGTACATGGCCACATCGTCACCGCCCTCTACGCCAACGCGGTAATTCTGGGTGAAAGCCGTACGGTACAAGTCCTTCTGCCAGTCCGTCTCGTTGTGGTAGAGATCGTAGAACAGGTAGCCGTCCTTGTTTTCGCTCATGAACGGAGCACTGGCAGTGCTGCTAAGGAACTCGGCATTACGCGTTGTCCCCAAAAATTCCGTCACATAATTGCGATATTGGCTCGCATTCATTACGCGCGTCCGCTCAGGAATTGTCTCAAAACCGCCGAAAGCGCGGATTTTAATGCGAGTGACCATACTCTTGCCACGGCGCGTAGTGATGCGAATCACACCATTTGCGCCACGCGCCCCGTAGAGGGCTGTTCCCGTCTTGAGGACCTCAACGTTCTCTATATCTTCGGGATCAACGATATTGAAGACGTTGTTGATGAAGCCTTCATGGATGGAAGAGCGGTCGTACTGCATATCCTGCATCACGCCATCTATCACGATCAGTGGCTGGGCATTGGCGTTAAGGGAGTTCAGGCCGTTGATAAACATCACCGCGCCCTGTGCCGGCAGCCCGCCTCGGTTAATTGTACGGACCGATGAGTTGAGTACGTTCTCGATGTCGTTCTCTACCGTCAGCGCGCTCGTATTATCAACGCTCATGGAATGAACGTCGAAAAGCTGGGTGCCATCGGTATAGAGGGGACGCACTATGCCGGAATACAGGCGGGCATCCTGTTCCGTTTCACCCTTAAGGGCTATTTGCGTCGCGTTATAGTCGGGAGAGGATACGTACAGGCTGGTCACGAACACAGGTACCTTGATGGTGTAGGCACCCCGTTCATCGGTCATGGCCGCATAAAGGGAGTTGTTCAGCGCACGGACGCTCACACCGGCAATCGGGAGGTGCGTACCAGCGTCATATATATGACCCGAGACCTCCTTCATTTCATACACGGGAGCGGATTTCTTCGCCTTTGCGGGTGCCTGCGTCCCACCTGCGGCATCTTGCGCCATGAGGCTGCTCGCGCCGGAAAGGAGGAGAAGGCAGAGTGCCGCCCGGAAAGCTCCCCGTATCACATTGATGCTATTCTTGTTGTTCATCACTGTCAAGATATTAAAGGTTAGACTGCGTTATTCCCGTACAGGCTCAAGGATAATCTTCTCAATGTTCAGCGACTTACTGTTACCGTTCTGACGGGAATTACCCGACAGGGTGAAGCGCAGTCGAGGGAATGAGATGTAGCCTGCGGGCAGGCCTGCATAACACTTGGTGAACTCTACAGACTCAAACAGCACATAGGACTGGATAGTGTCGGGATCTACAACGACACCATCGCGCTGTGCACGGTTGGCTATCTGCGTGCCGGCATCATCGAAGACCTGGCAAGCAAAAGTCGTATGTTCCTCCACTTCTTCATCCTTATCGTTATACTGGATAAGGTCTATGTTCGTACGGTTCGGCACCATGATGGCCGAGATCTTATACTTGCCGCTGTAAACATTGGGGAGCATAATGTCCACGGTCATCGTCGCTCCATCGGACTCAAAGCGGCGATACTGGTCGTACTCCAATTCGCCCTTGACTTCCTTGTTACGACCGCCTTCATAAAGCGTAATCAATGTCCCCTGGCCAGTACCACCCTTGTTCAGGGAGGTTACCTCGCTACTGGATACTGCGGCCACATAGGCTTCAAACCGCATATCAAGGATGGTTTTCGTAATCCAAGTATAGGCGGGATCCACGTCATATTGCTCCACTGCATAGATATAGCCGTTGGAGGCCTTCACAGGCGGCTGTCCACCGAAATTGGGGTTGATGCCACCGGGGTTGGGGTTGTAGTAGATGATTCCATTCGTGGATATCAACGAGTCCGCAGTCTGAGCGTAATGGTTGATGGAAGCGGAATCGGCCTGTGCCGGAGTGGGGAAGTTGGATACAGTGAAATAAGCACCACGGATGAGTGAGGCTTTCGTATTGAACTCTTTCAGAGAGTCAGCGTCCAAATTCAACGTATTCAGGAAGCCGCCTGTACCACCGTTCTCCTTCATGTCCCAGTCATAACGGTACTTGTCACCATAGTTGAAGAGTTTTTCCACCTTAGCATAGGCTGCATCCCAACAAGCGTCCGTAGGAAGAAGGGCTACATAAAGTGAGTCCTCATTGCGCAACTGGGCTCCGCTAAGGTCAAGAATCTCGTTGGTGTTGGCGAACACCGAGTCCACATACACGACCTCACCATCCTCATTCATCGCACCGGGCGTGCTGGCACCTTCAAAGAATTCCTGCCGATCAATGGCGGGGTCGCTGACAATCCCCCAGATCTGGGAGAAGCAGTCGTGCGCAGCAATATAGTCATATATATTATATGCGAAAGGGGAAATGCCGCTAAGGAAGTGCAACGCACCATTTGCGGAATGAAGCGGAGCGGACTGCCCATCCACAACGACCTCGTTAAAAAGACGTGAGGTCTCGTAGTAAGCGACCTTGTTGTTGAGCAGGTGGACTTTCTGCCGCTCTGGAGACGACTCGTAGTTGAAGCGCGCCATGTGGTTCAGCACGAACTGGTTGGCAACTTCATAATTCTTATCCCAAGCCTCTTGGCTCTGTGGATCTTCACTGAAGAGTGCGTCACGCTCGTCCAGCAGATCAAGATAATGTTTGGCATTGTATAGCCCGTCCAGCGGAGCCCATACCGTGAAGGACTGGGACGCATCCAGTAGCTGATCGTAGGTATAAAGCCCTTGGGCTGTCTTACCCGTTTTATCCGTCTGCGACTTCATGACAATCGTGCGGCGCAGAATGAGGGCTAGAGAGTCCGTCTGGCCGTTGTCACGGATATTCTGCCACAACGTATTGGATTCGGAAGCCGAGCCTGCTACCACATCAAAATGGTCATCCGAACAGGCCGTCCCTGCCAGAAGCAGGAACGCGGCAATGAGTCCGCCACTTATTGAATTACGATATATTCTTTTCATTTTACAATGTGTATTAGAGTTTGACCTTTACCAGGGATTCTCCGCCTTAGCACCATTGTAAACAATGGCAGGGCAGTATTCAAAGTAATCCAAGAAGAACTGGGCGTCCGTCTTCTCCAAAGCCGACTTGAAACGGATGTAGTAAGACTTGTTCGCTTCCATATATTGGATTCCGACAATACGGCGCACACAAGGCGAATCATAACCGTTAGGCAGATAGCGGGACTGGCTCGTGCCGGTGCCATCCGTCTTGCCGAAATAAAGCGGAGCCTTCATGTATCCTTGGTTGCGGAGGTTCTTGTCATTCTCTATCCGCATCTCGGAATCCATTCCGCTCTCACTCGCGGGATCAGGCCAGCTCAACTGAGGATTCTTATCGGGAGAAGGATTCACGCTCTGACGCAAATCAAGGGGCAGACCTATCGGTGAGAGATGATACGGGTCTGTGCCAATGTACAGCTGCGCCATACCACGCATATTGTTCTGCGAGATGCCGGCACGAATCTCATACGTTCCCGTTTTCGGGACGGGGGGCATCTTGAGAACAAAGTCGAAGAGACCGCCGAACAAGAACTCGTCCCCCTGATAGTCCGTCCAGTTGTTATAACTGTCAGAAACAGCTGGAGTCAGGTACGTCATCAGCGTACCGGACGACTCGTTGGAGATATTGCTGAAGTAACCCTTCGGGAAGTAGTAATAGTTTACGTTCTTCATTGAATTGGACTGTATCTCCGTCAGCACGCTAGTAAGGTCGAAACGGATGCGCTCGCTGCCCAAAGCATCGGTCACCTCATCCGTCTTGATGAGAATACCATCAATCGGATAATAGAAACCGTTCAAGGCATTGTTATCATTCCCTTCGTTCACGTCATCAATGCGGATGTTCAGTCCCACACC
The DNA here is from genome assembly GCA_017476545.1 of Alloprevotella sp. Classification (GTDB taxonomy): domain Bacteria; phylum Bacteroidota; class Bacteroidia; order Bacteroidales; family Bacteroidaceae; genus Alloprevotella. Next base: position 74,195 of record JAFUZP010000022.1, on the reverse strand, counting down.
AGGCGTGAAGGCAATCGTGCTAACCTCAGAATAGTCGCCATCAAAGCCGTCATTGTATTGCGAAACGCGGTTCAAATACAACGGGTGATCCACATCGGTAAGATCGGGCACTTGCGTTATCTTCAACAAGTCCGGGTATTTACCCATCGTCGTGTAGTAGTCCCACACATCTACCGAGTAGCTGACAGATTGCGGATTGCGCATATTACCATACTTGTAACCATACTCGTTAAAGTGGGTCACCAGCTTATTGAAGGGCATCTTACCAGCAACCAAGTGATAAGCCACGAAGCGATTGAACGCATTCTCGGGACTCGCGAGGTTGTCACGGTCTGTCGTGCCGTAAACTGCCTCCACTTTGTCACGCATAACAGAATATATGGCATCCCAGTTCGTCACGTTTCCCGCTGCATCAAGTTCTACTGCGGGAACGCCCCAGTCACGCTGGAAGACCTCATCCTTCTCAATAAAGGCGGTGAAACCCAAATAGCGCTTTTGGGGAACCACGAAGTCAAAGTACACGGCTAGAAGCGTCTTCGACATCGTTTCGGGATGCTCGGTATTCTCATAATCAACGTCACGATCTACTTGAAGGGAGTCCACCCACCCTGTCCGCTGGATGAGAGTACCCATAATCTTCATGTTATCCGCATTGATTATCATATCTGATACGGGATCAGTAGAGAGGGAGATAACCTTATCAACAACGTGAAGCACGCCGTTAGTAGCATCACCATCTTCCTTATTATTTACTTCCGTTGTGACAAGCTTGGAAGAGCCATTAATCAAATAAACTTGACGCTGGCTGCCCTCTGCCACCTCTTGCGAGCTCGTGAGCTGACGGTCACTCAGGTTCGGCTGCGAGAAAGCGCCACGCTCCGGGAAATCCGGGGTTTCGTACGCAGCATCCGTACCGTTGTCAATGATGCAGTTGTATGCAATCAGTTGAAGTTGCTCGTAAGACAGACTGTTCAGGTCTTGTCCACCCACGAGCGAGTCCACATAGGCACGGACAGCAGCGTTGGTCGGGGCAAATACCGTGTAGTTCCCACGAGCCGAGAGAACAGCACTTATAGAAGACGCATTGCCGGAATTACCCAACCGGACGCGGTCAAATATCATTTTGATATCTGAAAGTTCTGGGTCTTTCTCAATCATATCTATCAGCGTGTCCTTCACTTTCGTCTTGTAGTTAGACTCATCTATATCTTCAGTACAGCCGACAAAAGACACGGCCATACCCAAGAGCAGGAACAGGCTGAGCAACCCCTCTATACGGAATTTCATTATCTTATACATAGTCGTTTATTTTAGTTTGAACTATATCTATCCCACACGGGGTTCTGCACAAGCTTACCTCCGAACTTCACACCATTCACCTTCATTTCCTCCGTGTAAATCGGGCAATAAAGGGAATAGATATTGCGAAGACGCGCCTTCACCTCGGAACGTATGCTGATATAACTGGATATCGCAAAAGCGGGGTCATTCGTCGCTTCGGCCTCGCGCACAATATCAAACCAGAACTTACCTTCACCAACAAACTCACGTTGCCGTTCGCGATAAACGAGTAGGAGGAGTTGTGTGGCATCCTTGTTCGTTCCGAAATAAGCCGCAGAAGAACGATCGAACGTTCCATTCACCAAGTCATAGCCACCGAGACGGACGCTTTTCCACTCGCCGTCCTCAACAGTAGCGCCAGGATTATAACGGGCAAACAGACTGTTCAGCATGTCAAAGCCTTCGTTCAAGGCAGTGGAGGACGCATTAGCCGTCCGAGCGATAGCCTCAGCCTTAATGAGCATCAGGTCGCTCAAGCGATAAATCGGCCAATTCGCATTCTGACTGCTAGCGGAACGGTATGAATATGATGCACCCTCGGACATATCGCGCACGTTCATAATCGTAACTTGCTCGGCGACATTCTTCACATAAGGATATACCGTTGAGTTTCCTTGCTCATAGTCCATCGTCTCAAGTAACCGTACATCCGTCTTGCCGAAGCCACGCCCGAAGCCAGATTCAAGCTCCACAGCCGAAACAGCTGCCAACGCCGGATTTACCGAAAGTTTCTGAGCGGTAAGAGTTCTTGAGCTATAAGAAGACAAATAGTTTCCGAGAATTCCATTCACGTTGGAACTACCATCAAACTGGACTTCAAAGATACTTTCGTCAGAGTTCTTACGGCTAAACAGATCGGCATACACGAAATCAACAGCCGCATCAACGACTGAAGGCAGCTCAAACCGCGTCAGAGGATAGGGCTGGTTGCGGAGCAAAGGAGAAGGATTAGCCATCTTATCAAGCTCTTTCTGATACTCACTCTTCATATAGTCCAGCGCCATGTCACAATAACTAATGCACTGTTGGAAACAACGCTGGCTTTCCTGCGACAGATAAGACGCGTTTATCACCGTCCCATCGGCTGTCTTCAATACGCCGTCTTCCATTACGTCTGAGAGATTTACTATAGAGTCTACCCCCTCACGCATCTTGCTGAGGTAGTTCTGGAGCATGCAGCCGCGCCAGAGGTAGAGGTCGGCGAGCAGTGTGCGAACGCCCAACTTCGTGAAACGCCCCTTATTGTCAAGCCTAGAGCCGAAGTTAACAGCAGCATAATTCTGCACCACTTCCAACGAATCTATCAGGTCGCCGATGATGGCAACACCGGGGGTTGCCCCTATCCGCGCATTAAGCGCCTCCTCATCCGTCTCCACGGGAATAGAAACGTAAGGCACATCGCGGAATGCACGGACGAGATAGAAGTAGTAAAGGGCCCGCAAAGCATGCATTTCAGCCTTGATTGGCCGCCATTCGCCCTCGGCAAAACTAGGGTCCACATTGTTCTCAAGCATCCGTTGCCCACGCACCAAAACCATATTACAATAGTTGATGCCCTGATAGAACTCGGACCAGTTAAACATTGAGGCCGTAGGCATGAGCACAGCATCCTGCAATCTGATAATGTCTGTTGCATCGCGCGTATTCAACACCATATTGTCTGTGCGGAACTCTCCCCAACACATCAATTTCGACAGCGGCCCCTCATATATATCTATAGGCGTATATCTGTCGTGGTCCGTCAGTTTCTTGTAGGCTGCAGCGCGGACGAAGTTAAGGTCGTTCTTGTCTTGCCAGAACTGCCCCTCCGTTATAGCGTCCGTCGGGTACACGGTCAAGAAGTCCTCACAGGACTGCAAAGCCAAGCAGGACATCGCGACGGCGACAACCGCAGTCAGTGTCGTTTTCTTATAGAATATCATTCGTTTCATAGCGGTCATTGATTAGAATCCGAGGTTCACACTAAGCGTAAAGTAGCGGGAGCGCGGAGTGGAAGATGTGTCCGTACACGGATTGAAACCGTATGCGGAGTGCTCCGGGTCGGTACCCGTGTACTTCGTCCAGAATATCAGGTTATTCCCCGAAGCAGAGATGCTCATTGAGCTAAGTCCGTACTTCTTTAACTTCTTCGCAGGTACGCGATAGGACAACTGTACATATTGGAAGCGGAGGAAGTCTCCTTTTTCCACGTAACGGTCATTCACCAACGCGTTATAAGACTCACCAGCCGAACTATTCATGGCACGGGGTATCTCCGTAAGCTGACCGTTCTTTCTCCATCTATGGTTCACAGAGGCAGCTTGATTACGGTTCGTCCGCATATCTTCCGCATACATACGAGCCAAATTCAATATCTTATTACCAAAGCGGTAGTTGAACTGCGTTTTCAACTGCCAATTACCGAAGATAAAATCAATACCGAAGCCACCGTTAATCTTTGGGTTCGATCCGCCAAGGTACACGATATCAAGTTCGTCTATCTGCCCGTCGTGATTAATGTCCTCGTAAATGACATCACCACCCTGGAACTGATAGTTTGTTCCACCATAATTGAACATCATGGGAAGCGGGTTGCCGTTCTTGTCATAGATAACGTTACCATTCGCGTCATGAGCAATCGGAGCCGTCATTCCCTTTGCACGGGCAGTATTCTGATTACCATCGGCATCGTAGTACTGGTTCTTATTGTCATTAAGGAAGTACCCGTTGTGGTCATAGTCAAAAGCGTAAATACCCTTGTTGCGGAAGCCATAAATACCACCAAGTGCATTACCGATCTGAACTCGGCGCAGGATGGATTCGTTCGCATAGTCGAAGTCCTTGTTCTGACTATTCAGCACGGACTCATCCATATCTATAATGGTGTTGATATTTTGGGCGAAGTTCAGGCGTACACGCATACTGAACTTATCTTCGCCCTTGCCAATCTTGAAGAGGTCGCGGGTGTTCACATACAGCTCCCAACCTTCGTTCTTCATCGTACCGACATTGGCCCAATCAAGGTAAGAGTAACCCGTGGAAGAAGGTATGCGGACACTTGCGTTCAACAGGTCGCTAGTCTTCTTATTATAGATGTTAAGGTCAAAGTCTATCAAGTCGAAGAGACTCAGATTAAAGCCTAAGTTCCAAGATTTCGTCTTCTCCCACTTCAGTTGTGACATACGCAGATTGGAAGGTATCATAGCGGAAACGCCGTTGTATGTACCGCTCTCCGTATATTTATTGAAGGCGAGTCCCTCCTGCCACGGCTGGTTACCCGTTATACCCCATCCCGGACGGACTGCGAGCATCGTCACCACCTTGTGCAAAGGCTCAAAGAACTTCTCGTCACTGATGTTCCAACGGCCGGAAATACCAGGGAAGAAGCCCCATTTACTACCCGATCCGAACTTCGTACTACCATCGGCACGAATTGTGAAGTCGAAGGAGTACTTAGAACCGAAAGAGTAGTGCATCGATCCTGTACCACTCATGGTATGCCCCTTACCCGTTCCTGAAGAGTAAGAAGTCAGATAACCGGGAACCGTTGGATCCGTAATACCGCCGTTAATACCGGAGGAAGAATGATTCTGGCTCGTACTGTTATCCGTACCCATCTCAAAACGGGCAAGAACTTGCAGCGCGTGGTCTTCATTGCTAAATACCGGCTTGAACACCAATTGGTGCTTCGTGCGGAACGCAAGGCTCTTGAACTCTGAGTTGGAAGTTAGGTCCACACCATCCGCCCACGATTTGGAAGTCAGCTGATGCGGATAATAGGAGTCGCGGGAGTCGGTATAAGCGTTCATATATACTTCGCCTGTATAATTGAGCTGCGTTTCTCCCTCTTCCTTACCCAGCAGTTTGTACTCCAGGGAGAACTGCGGAGTGATGGTATAGGTTGACCACTTACGCCATGCGTACATAGCCGTTGCGACAGGATTGCCGTTATTCACCATATCCTCCAGATAATAGGAACTCCGTCCCCTATCCACTGCATTGGAATAGCCCGGCGCATCAGCACGGGGAGGCATGATGAAGTATTCGCCCGTGTTGTTATACATTCTAGCATCGTGATCGTATTCATAACGATATACCGACATGTTCGGCATTGCCTGATAGGCATTGTTCAGCAAGTTGTCCACATAGTTCTTGTTATTCTTCGTATAGGTCAGACCAAAGTCCGAAGAGAATTTGATGCGGTCACTCACCCAGTAGTCTAGTGCCAGGCGTGTGGTGAAGCGGTCTAGCCGCTGCTTGATAATCGTACCCGTCTCATGGTCATAAGAGCCGGAAACGCGGAACGTAGCCTTTTCGCCACCACCGGATATGGCCACGCCGAAGTTGTGCGTCTGGCCGAACTGCGTTACTTCCTTAATCCAGTTGGTATTCTTATTGAAGTTCTCGTAATAGGCGTAGGCATAAGGATCATACATGAGCTCAACTATACCCGAAGCGATGTCGCTCTGCCGGGGATTAAAGTAGGCCTCTTTCAACATCATGGTATATCCGTCACCGTTCAGCATCTTCATGCCTTCAGGCTGCCATGAGCCTGAGAAACGATAACTGAAGTTCACACGCGTCTTACCCCTCGCACCACGACGGGTGGTAATCTCAATAACACCGTTAGAACCGCGCGCACCCCAAATAGCCGTTGCAGCAGCGTCCTTCAGGACGTTGATACTCTGTATGTCCTCGGGGTTCACCTGCAACAAGGTCGCGAATTGCTCTTCGTTCTCCATGTTGTTGAGGTCAAGCTCCGAGCGGTCATAGTCCTCAAGTATATATCCGTTCACCACAATTAGCGGCTCCTGGCTGCCATTGATGGAAGACACACCACGGAGGCGCATTGAGGTACCGGCACCGAGGTTACCGGAGTTCATCACGATGTCCAGACCTGCGATTTGTCCCTGCAAGGCTTCGCCCGCCGTTTCAAAGGACAGGCCTTGCATATCGTCCATGTTGAGAGTCTGCTTAGCGACGGATATTTCACGTTCGGGGATAGCCAGACCGTTAGACTGCGTCTTCCGGACAGCCACGACCGTAGCCGCGTCAAACGTGTTCTTGTCCTTCAGTTCGATATCAAACGTGCGCCGCTCGCCAATAGGCTTAATGGTTTCCGTCGTATAGCCGATATATGAAATCTGCAGGCTGTTGGCCGTACTCTTAATCGTCAGGGAGAAGTTACCGTTCGCATCGGTCTGCGTAGCCGATACGTTACGGTTGTTGGCATCCTTCTCTACGACGTTGGCCATCACGATAGGGCCTTCCGAAGCACTGGCTACGTGACCAGTGATTCGTGTCTGCGCCATTGCCAACGCGCACCACGCCCCTAGTACCAGTGTCAGTAGATACTTTCTCTTATCCATGTCGTTTTGAATTAGTTTCTAAGTCTGTACTTTGCGGTAAAGCGTTTTGCACGTGCTGCGGAACTCCACTCTGCGCCATACTTCCCGCCTTCCAGTGTAGAGAAGTTGAGCACTCCGTCAATCTGGTGGATGGTGGCGTAGGAGGAAGAACGGACATAGCGCGCGTTCACCCAGTTCGTAGCAGGATCCACGTTGAAACTCATGTCGCGGACGAGGATGTTGTAGGGTGCTATGACGGCGTGTTTTCCACCGGCCTCGTCAGTCAGGGAGATGGCATTCGGCGTCTGCTCCATATCAATATACAGATAGGCATCCGTTCCCAGGTGTTCGTCATGATGGATACAGGAGGTCTGTCCCTTTAGGGTATTAGACACGTTATCCACGTAATAGGCACCATCCTGGAAGTGGTATTTCAGGAAATTGATAAGGTAGGTTATCATTGCCTGTGCCTTAGCCTTGCCGTCATCGGTGAGCTTACCGTCCACTTTATTGTTGCTGATGAACTCGGAAATAGATGCCCACGTAGGCAGTCCGGCGGCTATCGCCTTCTGCACCGCATCGTTCGTCGGAATGTAAATCGTGTAGCGGTAGTTATTGAAGAAACGCACCAAGTAGTCGTTCCGACCCGGATAGTAAGGCGCGAGTCTGGTAAATATACGGAACTTGTTCTGCTCCATAGCCCACAATTCGGAATAGTTCTTCTTACCTTCAATGCTGTCGGCAAATCCTGCTTCCTTTAGCATCGCTTCAGAGAAAGCGTCGGGATCACAAAGCCGGAAGAAGTCGGAGAACTCGTCGCGGGAGCGGAGCACGCTGTAAACGGACTTCATCGTAGGCTGGATAGGCCGGTCGATGAAATAGGTCATACCGTTACCATATCCGTTCTGCTCACGTGTCATGTCGTAACTGTCCGTCACGGTGGCCACATGGTCGTTTGCGGGATACTCGTCCTTGCTCAGATCGTCCTGATAGCCGCCGGCAATTTGCATACCGACACCCTTGGCGGAAGCGTCCGTGCGCTTGGTCACGATAATCGGTGCGCCGCCACGGGAGGTGAAATACTTCTGGTTGGTGAAGACACCCTGTGTGTCGTCATTATCATGGATGAGGATGTGCTGGTTCAGCATCTCAATCATCAGTTCGCGCTTCGCCGTGCCGTAGCCTTCCACGAGCGACTGGTTAGCACGCGAGCGGACATTATTACCGGAAGGATTGTCGCTGTCCTGCGGGCCGACCGTCGGATCGTACTTATAGGCCACAGCGTCAATCTTGAGCTGCCTCGAACCCTTCGAAACACCCTGCTCGCTATAGTTAAGCTTCCAGTAGCGGTAATTGTTCGGGTTGCCGTTAGCGATTGAGATGGGGTCCACATAGCCGTACTTAGCCAAACCGTCATCCGTCGGGACGAAGAAGGAGAAGCGGCTCTGCATGGCTTTGAGGTAAGTGCTGAAGTATTGCTTCAAGGGGGCGTTGTCATAGGTCGTGCCCTGTATGAAGTCATCATCGGCACGCAGCACGGAGTTCACCACGCGCGTGTTGCGGTTCAGCAAGACGGGAGCGATGACCGAGCTGAAGTCGGCAGGAGCGATGACGCGGTTCATGACGTAAACCACACCGTTGCTAGCCAGCAACACTTTTTCAAACAGGTTGCGGTAGGCCGCCTCGTCGGCATAGGTGTCGGCGGGGAACATCTGGTCCTGCGCATCGTTCATGATAGTGAGGTATTTGCTGGGGACAGTCTCGTTGAAGGAGTTCTTCATGAGATTGTTTATCAGCTTCTGCACCACGTCAAGGGGAATCTGCGCCAAATTATAAGAGAGGTTCTCTTCCGTATTCGGCCTCTTGGCATAACGCTCCATCAGCGTCACGCCACCGCCATGGAGGAAGTACTCCGTGATAGAAGCATCGTCAGGCACGAACATCGCGGCCATATCGTTCTCCTTGACCGTACTGGAGGACACCGCGTACTCATTCCACGCCGGGTCGTAGGACAGCGTGGGGAAATCGCGGAGGGAACGTCCTTTGGGGTCAAGCGTTATCTGCCCGCTGGGGGAGTAGCGGGAATCTATCATGGAGTTGTTAGATATATAGCGCTTCGTGAATACGGAGTCGCCCGTACCGAGCTGGCTGGTCAGCAGTGCGTCAAAGTAAGGGGCGCTGAAGCGGTCTATCATCTCGCTGAAAAGGTTCGTGGAGCCGTTCGTACGGATTACCTCCGCCATGCTGGGGGGGGTGAGCAGCACGGAGTCAAGCACGTGGTAATAACCATTCAGGCAGGTGACATCCGGTTCCACCACGCGGCGGTTGTAAATGTAACTGCGGTTCTCGCCGTTTTCGGAGCTTTCCTTCCATTCACCTTCAGGCAGACCAAGTACAAAGGCCACGTCGGAGTGGAGTATCTTCTTCTCGTTCATCTGTCCTTCCAGGAAGTGGGTCATCATGGGGGAAGTCCTGTCCACTGCCATGTAGATGCCTAGCGGGCGCTTACTGCCCCGGTAGTATTCCCAGAGGTTGATGAGGTTGGGCGAGTCGGAGGACTCGTCCACGTCGGGCTCATACTTGAACTCGGGTAGCTCGTACCAGTACCAGAAAGGAATGGAGTCAATGGCCGCCGAACTTGTCCCCTGGCGTAGGCACAAATTCTTCCCGCCTCCGCTCGTATTAGCGAGCATCTCCATCACATAAGCGTTGTCCAGCATTGAGCCGCGCAGCAGCAGACTTTTCTGGGCATAGGACAGTTGTTCGTAACTACGCACCGGCGCACCCGTGCCATCCTTCCAGGTAGTCGTCCGAAAGAAGTGTTCGAAGGCATCGTCATTGGCCACAAACAGCGTCTTACTACCTGTCTTGGAAAGCACATCCGCATAGTTCAGGTCGTCTATCAGACGAACTTCGTAATTGAATGAGCCATTCGCTTTCAGCTCGTCGTAGATGCTCTCCTTCAGGAACGAGGGCTTCGTCTTGTCTAACTCAAAGTCGTCAGAACAGGAGGAGGCAGTCCAACCAGCCAACAGTAGGCACACTGCGCCGAGCAGCGTGAATCCCATTCTGTAGAAACGGTCTTTCATACCATTTAAGTAATTGATTATTTAATTTATATTTGTCTCTTTTCGTCGGCACATGGTATATGCAGGTAGCAAAAATAATGGTTATTTATGATTTAAGCAGTGTAAAAATGCAATAACTCCGCTTTATTAACTTTCTTTAAGGTTTTGCTGGCTTCTAAATGTTAAATTAGGCGGAACGGAGCAGGGGGCACGGAAAGAAGGCGCGCGCACCCGGACACACCTATATAATATATACGCGCGTGCGCGCGAGAGGAAGGTCGGCATACCAAAGCCGGAAGGCGTTCAGACCCGGCATCCGCCCCTACCGGGTGCAGCCTTCGGCAGAGTCCTCCAGGCAGCCAGAAGAGCGTTTCCGGAGGGACGGAATTCCGGATGGGGCGGGATATTGTCCCTCAACCTTGGAGGCTTGAATTCCAGACCCGAGGGATAGGGTGAATTAACCATAGGGATAGCATCAATTAACCATAGGGATAGCATCAATTAACCCTATGGATAGGAACTATTAACCATAGGGGTAAGAACGGCTATCCCTAGGGATACGATAATACCGCCCGCAGAGCCGGAATTGCCGGTGCTACGGGTGGTATGTCCAGCCTCGGCGGGGAAGGGACGCCATGCGGACAGACGACAGGCACAAGCCGTAGGATGACGGTGTCAAAGGAGGTCTTTATAGGCTTCTATAGCACGTTCAGCTGTCTTCACGGCTTCCGCCATCGGGAAGGGAAGCGTCCCGCCGCTGGCGTTCAGGTGGCCGCCGCCATTGAAGAACTCTTCAGCCATTTTGTTGCAGGGGAAGTCATCAACAGAACGCAGTGATACGCGGATAAGGTCGCGCTCCGTATCCTCGCGCAGAGAAATGCTCAGTCGCATTCCCTTGACTTGCAGCGGAATATTCACAAGTCCCTCGGCATCGCCCCGGATAAAGCGGAAACGCTTCAGCTCCTCGCGCGTAAGCGTAAAGAGGCTGGCGCGGTTATCGGCAAAGAAGGCGAGCTTTTCGTAGAGGATGTAGCCTTGCAGCTTCAGGCGGGACGGGCTGTAGTTGTTATAGACGTTGCGGTAAATCTTGTCTTTATCTATCCCTTTTTGAAGCAACAGGCTGATAATAAGATATATCTCCGGGTTGGAAGACGCATAGGTGAAGCCGCCCGTATCCGTCATCATACCACAATAGAGCGCCGCCGCGCCGTTCGCCGTCATCGCCTCGTAGCCGCCGAACTGATAAAGCAGGCGGAAGACGATTTCGCAGGTGGAGGACATTTCCGGATGCGAGATGACGAACCCGGCCATTGCGGGGTCGGGGTCGAGGTGGTGGTCTATCATCAGCCTCGGAGCCTTGGAACGCTCCACGGCAGGTGCCATATCCTGCAAACGGGGAAGGGCATTGAAGTCCAGGCAGCAGACGAGGTCCGCGCTCTCAAAAAGGCTCTGCGCGAGCTTCGGTTTGTGGTCGTAGTAAATGACGGTACTGCTGTCGGGCAACCATTGCAGGAAGTCGGGACAGGGTGTCGGCATAATGATAGCCACAGACTTACCGAGGCCTTTCAGGTACTCCGCCCAACCTAATGCGGACCCCATGGCGTCGCCGTCCGGACCGCGATGCCCGCAAACCACCACCTTGCGTGCGCCTTGCAGCACCCGCATCAACTCCAGCAACTCCTGGGGTGTCAATATATCTTTCACTGCTTACAGATTTTTCAAGTACGCTATTTCGTCTTCCGGACATGCCGCGCCGAACACCGCACTGCCGGCCACCAGCACATCGGCGCCGGCATCGCGCAACAGCGGTGCCGTCTCGCGGTTCACGCCGCCATCAATCTCTATCAGGGCGCGGCTGTTCTTTTTGGCAAGCAGTTCGCGCAAACGCCGCGTCTTATCAAGGGTATTCACAATGAACCGCTGCCCTCCGAAGCCGGGATTCACGCCCATCAACATCACCACGTCAAGGTCCTCCACAACTTCCTCTACGGTACAAAGGGGCGTATGGGGGTTAAGCGTCACACCAGCCTGCATTCCCGCCGCCTTGATTTGCTGGATAACACGGTGCAGATGGGTACAGGCTTCCGCGTGGACGTTCATCACCTTCGCGCCGAGTGCCGCCACGCGCTCCACAAACTTCTCGGGCTGCACAACCATCAGGTGGACATCAAGCGGCTTGCGGGCATAGCGCGCCATTGCTTCCATGACGGGAAAGCCGAAAGAAATGTTGGGTACGAAGACACCGTCCATCACGTCAAGATGCAGCCAGTCGCAGGCACTTTGATTTAACATTTCCACGTCACGTTGCAGATTGGCGAAGTCGGCGGAAAGAAGGGAGGGAGCTATCAGCATGGTTCCGTATTTAGTTCCTGCAAAAGTACGATGAATTTGCGAAACGGCCTGCGTTTAGCGCAGATTTTGTTACTTTTGCAGTCCATTTACCCTCCCCACATCGTTCCACAAGCCGAACGCATAGAAAGTCGCGACCTGCCGCGACAAGCAGAACGGCCAGCACAACACGCCAACTATCACGCTTATGACGAACCGCATACCCCTTGAGGATTTCTTCCGCAACAGCCCGCAGGCCGCTTTCCAGCTCTCACCGGACGGGCTCCACATCTCCTTCCTCGCGCCTTACCACGACCGTATGAACATCTTCGTGCGGCCTATCTGCGACGGAACTCCCGCCACGGACACCCCGCCCACACAACTCACCTTCGAGACGGGGCGGAGCATTGCCGGTTACTTCTGGGCCGACAACCGCCGCCTCGTTTTCGCCAAGGACACGGACGGCGATGAGAATTACCAACTCTACGGCGTGAACCTTGACGGCTCCGACATGCGCGCCTATACAGCATTCCCCGGCGTTCGCACAAGCATCATTGACGACCTTGAGGAGGTAGAGGACGAAATCCTTATCGGTATGAACCGACGCAATCCCGAGGTGTTTGACCCGTTCCGCCTCAACCTACGAACCGGCGAACTGACACAGCTGGCCGAGAATCCGGGCAACTGGCAAGGCTGGATGACCGACCACGAGGGGCGCTTGCGCAGCGTAACGGCCATCGTGGACGGCGTAAACACGCAAATTCTCTACCGCGACAGCGAAGACGAACCCTTCCGTCCGGTTCTGACAACGAACTTCCGCGAGAGCGTAGACTTCCTGGAATTCACGCCGGACAACCGCCTGGTATGGGCGGCAACGAACCTCGGGCGCGACAAGTCCGCGCTCGTCCTAATGAACCCTGCCACCTGCGAAGAAATCGAGCTACTCTATGAGCACCCGAAGTACGACATCACGAGCATTTCCTACTCCCGCAAGCGCAAGAAACTCCTCGGTGTATTCTGCTCCGGGCATAAGGAAACCGTGCGCCACTACTTCGATGCGGAAGAGGCCGCACTGCGCCAGCGTCTCGAAGCGCACTTCCCTGGGAAACAGTTCGGTATGGCGGACGCGGACAAGGCCGAAGAGAACTACCTATACTTCGTGGGTGGAGACCGCACGCGCGGCGCATACTATTTCTACAACACACGGGAGGACCATCCGCATCTCGTCGCAGAACTTGCGCCATGGCTCCATGAAGACAACCTTGTACCGATGGAGCCTTTCACCTACGCGACCCGCGACGGGTTAGAGATAGAGGCTTACCTATCCAAACCTGCCGGCCACGAAGGAACAGTTCCGCTCGTCGTCCTTCCCCACGGCGGGCCCTGGGCGCGCGACCGCTGGGGCTACGATGCCGAAGTGCAGTTTCTCTGCAACAGAGGCTACGCTGTCCTCCAGATGAACTTCCGGGGCTCTACCGGCTATGGCCGCAGTTTTCTCGAAGCCTCTTACAAGGAATGGGGCCGCAAGATGCAGGACGACATCACGGACGGCGTGCAACACCTCATCAGCACGGGCGTTGCCGACCCCGCACGCATCGCCATCTACGGCGGCAGCTACGGCGGGTACGCCACGCTCGCAGGTCTCTGCTTCACGCCCGAGCTCTACCGCTGCGGGGTGGACTACTGCGGCGTCTCTAACCTCTTCACGTTCATGCAGACCATACCGCCTTATTGGAAGCCGCTGTTGGAAATGATGTACGAGCAGGTAGGCGACCCTGTGAAAGACCATGACTTACTGGCAGCCGCCTCCCCTGCCCTGCATGCCGACCGCATCCGCGTGCCGCTCTTCATCGCGCAAGGGGCAAATGACCCGCGCGTGAACAAGGCCGAAAGCGACCAGATGGTGGCCGCACTGCGGGAGCGCGGCATCGAGGTGGAATACATGGTGAAGGATAACGAGGGGCACGGCTTCGGCAACCAGGAGAACCGCTTTGACTTCTACCGCGCGATGGAAGCCTTCCTGGCCAAGTACCTGTAGCGGTGTGGGGTGTCGGAAGAAAGTTTCCGCCCCGCGCCCGGTGCTATGTCCGCGCTTTATAGTACCTTTGTGGTCAAATAATACGCGACTATGTATATTGCCATATCCGGAAACATGGGCAGCGGAAAGACTACGCTGACGAACCTGCTCTCCGACCACTACGGCTGGACACCGCGCTTCGAGGCGGTGGACTACAATCCCTACCTCTCCGATTATTACAAAGACATCCCCCGCTGGGCGTTCAACCTAGAGGTGTATTTCCTTAAAGAACGCTTTAAGGACCTGCTCGCCATCGCCCAGGCAGAAGGCACCATCATCCAAGACCGCTCTATCTTTGAGGGGGTTTACGTTTTCGCGGCCACCAACAAGGCTATGGGGCAGCTCTCCGACCGTGACTTCGAGACGTACATGGAACTCTTCGAGTCTATGATGATGGTAGCCAAGCTGCCGGATCTGATGATCTACCTACGCGCTTCTGTCCCCCACCTCGTCAAGAACATCCAGAAGCGCGGACGCGACTACGAGCAAGGGCTCTCCCTCGAATATCTCACGAACCTTAACCAGCGTTACGAGGACTTCATCTACAACCGCTACAAGGGCCGGCTACTCGTCATTGAGGTGGACGAGTTGGACTACCTCCACAATCCCGCCGACTTCAAAGGTATCGTGGACCGCATTGACGCAGAGTTCTTCGGCCTTTTCGCCCAGTAAGTAACCCACAAAACAGACATACCATGCACATCGCAATCGCAGGAAACATCGGCAGCGGCAAGACAACGCTGACCAGGATGCTCGCAAAGCACTACGGCTGGACACCCCGTTACGAACCCGTGGAGCATAACGCCTATCTTGAAGACTTCTACGCCGACATGGCGCGCTGGAGCTTTAACCTTCAGGTGTACTTCCTCAACAAGCGCTTCAAGGAAGTGGTAGAAATCTCCAAGAGTAACGAAGTCATCATCCAAGACCGGACCATTTTTGAGGACGCACGTATCTTCGCCACCAACCTGCATGACATGGGCATGATGAGCCAGCGCGACTTCGACAACTACACGGAGCTGTTCGACCTCATGATGTCCCTCGTCAAACTACCCGACCTCATGATATACATCCGCTCGACCATCCCGAACCTCGTTGCCCACATCCAGAAACGCGGGAGGGAGTTCGAGCAGACCATGAGCCTAGAGTACCTGAAGAATTTGAACGAGCGTTACGAGAAGTGGATTGAGACTTACGACGGACAGCTTATCATCGTAGATGGCGACACCACCCACTTCGAAAGCGACCCGCAGGCCTTCCAGAGCGTCACGGACATGATTGACGCGAAGCTCTTCGGCCTATTCCCGATGGAGCCATGACCGACGAAGACTACATGAAGCGGGCCTTGGCCGAAGCCAAGCAAGCCGCAGCGGAGGGGGAGATTCCTGTCGGGGCCATCGTTGTCTGCCAGGACCGCATCATAGCGCGGGCACACAATCTCACGGAGACCCTCCACGACGTTACCGCACACGCCGAAATGCAGGCCGTCACTGCCGCCGCCGACCACCTCGGCGGCAAGTACCTTGATGTCTGCACACTCTACGTCACGCTTGAACCCTGCACCATGTGTGCAGGGGCTCTCGGTTGGGCCCAGCTCGGGCGCCTCGTTTATGGCGCGTCCGACCCTAAGCGCGGTTACTCTGTCTATGCCCCCGATGCCCTCCACCCAAAGACGGAAGTATGCGGGGGAATACTCGCTGACGACTGCGCCACGCTACTCAAGGAATTCTTCAAGCAACGGCGTTAGCCGTCCCTATGGCCCAGCACAACGACTTCGGCGCACTCGGTGAGGAGACTGCCTGCCGGTACCTCGCCCACCTTGACTACCGATTGCTTGAGCGCAACTGGCGCGCGGGACATCTGGAGGTGGACATCATCGCCGACCATTACGGAGAGATTGTCTTCGTAGAAGTCAAGGCACGCCGCCACGAGACGGAGGAGTTCACCGCCCTCGGTGCGGTGGACGCAACCAAGAAACGCCACCTCATAGAAGCCGCGCACACCTACCTCGCCCGTCATGCCATTGACGCTCCCTTCCGGTTCGACATCATTACCGTTGTAGGTGAACAGCCTCCCTTCAACATCACGCACTACCAGAACGCTTACACAGCCCGTAGCGTCCGCCGCCGGACGCGCTTCTGACATACGTTCCTGCAGCTATGGACATAGAACTTCTCCGCAGCCAACTCCTCGCACTCCGGGGTGTCACCGAAGGTTTCCCTTTCAATGCGGAGACCCTCGCATTCAAAGTCTTGGGCAAGATGTTCGCCGTCCTGCCCCTTGATAAGCCCGACCGCATCGTGCTGAAATGCGCACCCGCCTTTGCGAAAGAACTCCGCAGCCGATACGCGGGCATACAGGGAGCCTACCATTTCAACAAGACCCATTGGAACGAAGTCCGCTTCCCATCCGACATGCCCGCACCCCTGATGCTCCACCTCGTCCGCCACGCCTACGCCATCACCCTCCACGGACTCCCGAAGAAGGCGCAGGTCGCGTTCTTTGCCGAAGGCCTCCCCCCCACCCTCACTTACCGCCACCTCAACGTCTGCGACTCCACACAACTACAGATCCGCGCTCTTGAGGCAGACTATGCCTATACCGCTGCGACAGGCTCTCACCCCGCGACACCGACCTTTCTGCCTGCCGGGTACTTGGCGCAGTCCGCCCCCCTCCTCCTCTCCACCGACCTCCAACGCGCCGGACGGGGACAGCGTGGAACGCACTGGGAGAGCGGAAACGGCAAGAATCTCCTCTTCAGCCTGCTCCTCAACCCCGTGGCATTCCCCGCCAACCGTCAATTCCTCCTCGCCCAAGCCACGGCTCTCGCCCTTCTGGATGCCGTCAGTACCGCCTGCTATGGCGACAGTGCCGAAAGACTCGCCCTCAAATGGCCCAACGACCTCTACCACGGCGACCACAAACTCGCTGGGATGCTCATTGAGCACGACCTGCAAGGTACGCACATTGCCCGCACCGTCATCGGTATCGGCCTCAACGTGAACCAAGCCACCTTCCAAAGCGATGCACCCAACCCCGTATCAATCAGTGCCATCACGGGGCATGAACACAACCGCTTCCTCCTTCTTGAAGCATTCCTGCACCATCTGGACCGCCGCCTGACCGATGCCGCGACCGATGCCCCCGGCCTCGCCGCCGATTACCACGCCCGCCTCTACCGCCGCACGGGGCTCCATCCCTACCGCGACGCACAAGGAGACTTCCGTGCCGAGATAGCAGGCGTGCTTCCCGACGGCCGACTGCAACTCCGCCGCACGGACAGCACCCTCAGTACCTACGCCTTCAAGGAAGTGCAGTATCTCCCCGACTGAATTTCCCGCACCGGCACGCGGCCTCTATATATAGGACAGCAAGGAAATAGTCCAAGAAAACGCGCACACTTCACACACATAGAACTACTGACACCGATATTAAGACTTTCGGGGGGTATTGTAAACTCCCCGGAAATCTGTTCTGCGTCGTGCGGACTGCTCGGATAAAGGTAAGCACACTCCCCGCATTGAGTTGTGCGCCCACCTCATGTTGAGGTATGCGCACAGAAGCCCCCGACGGAATAGTTCCACCGGGGAATTTCAGGTTTTATAACAGGAAGGGCGGGCATCAGTCCGCCGAGCCGGGCTGCGCCTTACCGATGCGCGCCTCCACAACGTTGATAACGTAGTCGGCGAGTTTCTCGCATTCATTGATAAGGTCAATGTACATCGTGGCGACGGCGTAGGAGTATTTCTGGTCATTGATGGCGGCGATGTTCTGCGTCTTGAGTTGATTGCGCAGCTGGTTAATTTCGCCTTCAAGGACGAAGCTCGGCCCTGCATCAAGCTCCTCCTTGCGGCCATCAAGCAGACCTTTCATCAGTTCCAGGCTACGCCCGACAAGTGCCATGAGGTCGCCGAGGCTCTGTGCCTGCTCATCGGTGAAATGCTCCTTACCGCCGTGATAGCGGCTCAACGTGCGGGCGAGGTTGTAGCAGCTGTCGCCGATACTCTCCAGCTCACTTATCTGGCGGAGCATGGAGCGTATCTTGGCCTTCGTCTCGTCGGAGAGATGCGCATCACTCACCTGCTCGAGATACTTGCCTATCTCGTACTCCATATTATCGCTTATCTGCTCGTACTTTTCTATGCGCTCAAAGAGTTTTTTGAATTTGTCGTCATCCTTTTCCTCCACGAGGTCGCGCACCATGCCGTACATCCGCACCATGCGCTCGGCAAAGGAGCGTATCTCCTTCTGTGCCTCAAGGACGGAGATTTCCGGCGTTTTCATAATGCCACTCGTGATGAAATGAAGGCGGGAGTCCTCCTCCTCGTCCACCTTTTGCGGCTTGATGAGCCAGGACACGAAGCGTTCAAGCGCGGGCAGGAACCAGATAAGAACCGCGACGTTCGTGATATTGAAAGCCGAGTGGAAGGAGGCCAGCACGACAGATATGCGGGCAAGATTAGTTGCATAGCCGGGGTCGCCGGGGAGCATACCACGCTCGAAACCGATAAAGTTGCATAACGTATTGACAACGGGATGCAGCAGAAGAAGCACCCAGACGACGCCGAAGATATTGATGGAGAAGTGTGCCAGCGCAGCACGCCGTGCCGCCGTATTGGCGCCGAGTGCCACGATATTGGCCGTAATGGTAGTCCCGACATTCTCACCCAGCACGAGCATCACGCCCTGGTCTATGCTCAGGACACCCGTGGAACAGAGTATCATCGTGATAGCCATAATCGCTGCGGAGGACTGGACACACAGCGTCAGCACCGTACCGATGAAGAGGAAGAGGGCGGAATTGAAGAAATTGGGGTCATTGAAGCGGGCGAAGAACGCCGTGATAGCCTGGCTGGCCTCCGGGTCCTGCACAATGCTGAAGCCCGTCTCCTTCAGCGTGCTCAGCCCCAGGAAGAGGAAAGCCACGCCGAAGAGGAAGTCGCCGATAATGCGGCGGCGCTTCATGTATATCAAGATGATACCGATGAAGAAGGCGGGATAGACGAAGTCGGAGATATTGAACGAGAAGCCCAGCGACATAATCCAGGCCGTGACCGTCGTTCCGATATTGGCTCCCATGATGACCGAAATAGCCTGCACCAGCGTCAGCAGACCTGCCGATACGAAGGAGATGGTCATCAACGTGGTGGCCGTACTGGACTGCACCGCTGCCGTCACGAAGACTCCCGTCAGCACACCCGTAAAGCGGTTGGTGGTCATCGCGCCGAGCACGTGGCGCAACTGCGGACCCGCCATCTTCTGCAAGGCCTCGCTCATAGACTTCATACCGAACATCAGCAGGGCGAGTGAGCCCAGCACTTTCAGCAGAAGGAATGTGTAACTTGATTCCATATACTATTACGAAGAAATAAACCCCGGCCGCCTGCCCGGAAAAACGGAGGCGGGAAGGAAAAGATGCTGCAAAGTTAATAAAATTAACCATACAACAAAGCCCACAGCCGCCTTTCTGAACGCCCAGCCTACCCCGACAGAGGTGTATCTGCTCCAGCCGCCACGCCAAAGGCCCTGCAAAGCACCCCGCAACCCACCCGGCAGAAGGGCCGGGCTATTTGCAGACAGATTGCGCGTAAGGCACTATAAAAAACAATTCGTGAGTAATCCCCCGCTACCCTGCACACATGTACAGACAAGCCATGAGTTACTCACGAAAAATTTGCTGCCGCCCTCTTCCCCGTGCCGAGGGGCGGTTACTATATATAATAAATATGTGCGCGCTCAGCGTGCGAGCTTGTGGCTCTGCACAGTGCCGTCCGTGGCGCGCACGGCAAGCAGGAGGGTTCCGGCTGCTGCGGGCAGGCTGAAGGAACGCTTCGTCGTCTCCATCAGCAGGCGGCCCTGCAGGTCATAGACGCTGACGCATTCCATATCGGCACTTCTCACCGTGACGGTATTCCCGCTGACAGCTATCTCTTGGCGGAGGTCGGCCTGGACACTACTGACCCCCGTGATGGGCACGCCGTTCTCATCAAAGTCAATAACGGTAGTGCTACCCTTCTCGGAATTGACGGGGATGAGGTATTTCCCATAGACAGCGGGAGCCTCTGTGCCGAGGGGATTCTCTATGACGGCGCGGACAGGCTTGTTCTTACTCCATTCAATGCTGACGACGAAGCCGCCCACGGCTTTCAGCCCCTTGACGCTACCCGTTTTCCACACCTTGGGTAGGGCGGGCAGGAGCTGGATGGTATCCGTGGCACTCTGCATAAGCATCTCGGCGATACCGGCGCAGGCACCGAAGTTCCCGTCTATCTGGAAAGGAGAATGGGAGTCGTAGAGGTTGTAGTAAATGCCTCCGGCGTTCTGGTTGGTGCCATAGCTCGTACTGTGCTTCAGGGCGGAGTGCAGCAGGACATGTGCGTGGTCGCCGTCCTGGGCACGGGCCCAGAGGTTGATGCGCCAGCCCATCGACCAACCCGTACTGTTATCCGAGCGGAGCTTTAGGGAGTTCACAGCGGCCTGGAAGTAGGGGCTGGAAGGCGTCACCTGCGCGAAAGGATAAAGGCACATCAGGTGGGACTGGTGGCGGTGGTTGTTCTCACCAACGTTGTAGGCGGAGTACTTCCACTCGCGCAGGATGTCCG
Organism: Alloprevotella sp.; assembly: GCA_017476545.1. Lineage (GTDB taxonomy): Bacteria > Bacteroidota > Bacteroidia > Bacteroidales > Bacteroidaceae > Alloprevotella. The sequence goes on along the minus strand of JAFUZP010000022.1, from coordinate 53,452 downwards.
TCCCGGAGCGAACGCCGTTCTGCGGATTACCCCACGCCCCGGTGTACTGCTCTATGGCGAGTCCCTTGTCGGAATGCTCGAGGTAGTCCGTGAGGCGTGTCAGTTCAGCCGGTCGCAGCCCTGCCTCATCGCCGAGGATATCTGCCGCATCCTTCGTGTTCTGGAAGAGTTCGATGACGAGCTGCTGCGAGTGCGCGGTAGCGTTCTGGCTCTGCGGCCCGTGTTCGGGGGAGTACTCGTTGGGGCACTCATAGGTGCCGTCCGCGGCTTTCACCATACGCTCCATCCAGTACTTCGAGCACGTCCACATAGCGGGGAAGGCACGCTTCAGGAAGTCGCGGTCAAGCGTGTAGCGGTAGTGCTGCCAGAGGTGGGTGACGTACCATGCGTTCGCAATGGTGTAGTTGTCGCTCCAGGGAGAACCGCCCCCGAAGATGTTGTTCTCCGTGTAGAAGGTCCAGCCCACGGTCTGCCCGCTGCGCTTGGCATAGTCCTGCCACTCTTTGTGCTCGGTGGCGAGACTGATGATGTGGTTAAGGAAAGGCAGATGGGTCTCGCTGAGGTTGGTAGGCTCAGCGGGCCAGTAGTTCATCTGCACATTGATATTGGCATGTATGTCCGCGTTCCAAGGCGGCGTGGGGGAGTTGTTCCAGATGCCTTGCAGGTTGCTCGGCACATCCACGCCCCGGCTGGAAGCTATCTCGAGGTAGCGTCCGTAGTCGAAGTAGAGCTTTTCGAGCATAAGCGTTGTTGCGGACGAAGTGGACGACCCCGTGCGCCCATAGGCATCCACGAGTTGGTCTGTCGGAAGCGTGTTCTGCGCCCCATCGAACTGGAGGTCCACCCGGTCAAAGAGGTGCTGGTAGTCTGCCACGTGCTCCGCGTAGAGGCTCTCCCACCCCTTAGCGGCTGCGGCCGTAACGGCATCCTTTATCTTGCTGGCGAGCTGTGCCGTGCCGGAGACATAGCTGGCGGATGAGAGGTCGTAGTCGCTACCGCCGCAGAGGACGAGGAGTATCTCGTCCGCACCGCGCACTTCTATGCCGCCGCCGGCTGTCTCCATTGTTCCGCCTGTGGGGATGACCTTTAGCCTTGCATCGCAGGTGACGAGGTCCAGCTTCTTGTGGAAGGAGGCTTCACCGTCCGCGTAGGTGGTGGCAGGCCTGCCGTCCACGCCGCTCTGCAAGGTGAAGCGCATACTTAGCTTACCGGCTTCGGAAGCGGAGTAACGGACAACGATAGCCTGCGCGGGATAGCTGGAGATGTATTCCCGCTTATAGCGCACGCCATCAGCATCGGCGAACATTACCGCGCCCGTGGCATTGGACAGGTCAAGCTGCCGTACATACTCCTTCACAGGGCGTGCGCTGCCGAAACTGAATGTGCCGCTGAGATCCTCGGCGAAGATTGAGCCGAAGTACTGGTAGCTGCCGTAACCGCCGCCGCCGTAGGAGCTGAGCGCGTTACGCCCGGTCCAGATGGTCTTCTCGTTGAAGAGAATCTCGTCCCGATACACACCGCCGAAGAGGCTTGCACCCAGCTGGCCGTTACCGAGGGGCAGGGAGTACTCCATCCACTTGTTCGCGGACGAAGTGAGCGTGGCGGGCTGCGTGTACCAGAGCGTCTGTAGGTGTTCGGGCGTGTAGCCTGCCGCACCTTCCACTTGGTAGTCGGCGTAGGTCATGTCGTCCGGGATGATGAAGCGGATGGGATTGTTCGCGTCGTTAGCGCTCCACAGGCCGATTTCCGAGGCGGGCAGCTCACCGCCGCCCCAACGGTTAAAGCTGGTGCGGCTGCCGTTGGAGCCGTTCCACTGTATTTCCCAGTTGGTCAAGTATGAGGAGTTACCCGTTTCCTTGAGGCTGAAGCCCTTGTCGTCCGGCGTGGTGCGGGTCTTCAGGCGTGCATTGTCGCTGGCACTTGAGGCGGAAGCCGACGCGCCGTCAATGTAGGCGTAGCGTCCCGCCTTGCTCACCAGTTGGAAGTTCTGTGGCGTGCCCACGAGTTTCCATAGCTGCCCGTCCGTGGGGTCGGCATCGCCGAACGTGACGCTGCGGCCTGCGCCTCGGTCCTCCAGCGTCTGGCCGGAGATACAGAACTGCAGGAAGTAGTATTGCTCCGTATCCTCGTCGGAAAAGTCCGGGAGGATGGCCGAAGCGGGCGTGAAGCTGACGGGGTTGTTCGCGTCGCCTGCCTCCCATTCGCCAAGCTGGCGGCCGGCGCCGGTTCCTTGGTACTGGTTCATGCTCTGGGAGGAAGTCTTGCGCTGTATCTCCCAATACCCCGAAGCGGAGGCGTTCGTGGAAGCAACGAGCTTCAGGCTGGCCCCTGCCGCCGTGGCGGTGAAGAAAGAGCCGCTGAAGCCGGCATAGCGACCGGTCTTGCACAGCAGCCGGAAGTCGTCCTTCGTACCGATGAAGGCCCACTTCTGCGCATCGGTATTGGTCTTGTTCGCCGTCCTCAGGTTAGCGCCCTGCCCCATGTCGGCAAGGTAGGCACCACCGGCCTTGAACTGGACGTAATAGTAAACGGGGTTGTCCGCCGTGGAGAACTTCGGCAACGTCTGCCCCGCCATGCGGGAAGCCCCGAGGGCACTGAGCAGGACGAAGAGGAAAGTAGCAATCTTTCTCATGTCTGGGTAAGAATTTATAAATTTCGGCGGCTAAGATACGAAAACTTTTCGGGTGGGACAAACGGAGGGACAGGAATTCAATGCCGCCGCGTGATGCCAGAGCCGGAGTTCCAGCCCTAGGGTTAGTCCACCGCAACCCTATGGTTACGGAGAAATAACCCTGCGGTCAGTTTTTCCTAACCGCAGGGTCTGGTACTATCACGCCTGCCCTCCCCCCCTCCCCTGCGGGGCGGGAGGAGGACGGGAGGACTTGCAAAGTAATCAAATTCAGCCTTTAGATTTGCCAGCTTCTCCTCCTAGGCAGCCTTGGTCGTTTTTCCCCGGCAGGGACTATAGCCGAAGGCTTCTCCATAAGTACCCAGACCGTTATTCACATTAAAGAAATATTTCACTCAGCCAAGCCTTCCAGCCGTCTTACAGAAATAAATGACTATCTTTGCCGCACATAACAAACATATCATACACGCATCATGGCACAAAATCCTGAATTCAAGTACGCGCCGATGTTCCAGCTCGGCCCGGACACTACGGAGTATTATCTGCTGACGAAGGAGCACGTCTCCCTCGGCGAGTTCGAAGGTCACCCCATCCTGAAGGTGGAGCGCGAGGGTCTGAAGAAGATGACGCGCCAGGCCTTCCGCGACGTGGCGTTCCTGCTGCGGCGCGCCCACAACGAGCAGGTGGCGAAAATCCTCTCCGACCCCGAGGCTTCGGAGAACGACAAGTACGTGGCCCTGACCTTCCTGCGCAACGCGGAGGTGGCTGCGAAGGGGCAGCTCCCCTTCTGTCAGGACACGGGCACGGCCATCGTCCACGGTGAGAAAGGGCAGCAGGTGTGGACGGCACCCGACGACAAGGGCTACCACTGCGACGAGGAGGCCATCTCGCGCGGTGTCTATGAAACCTATACGGAGGAGAACCTGCGCTATTCGCAGAACGCTCCGCTGGACATGTACAAGGAGGTGAACACGCGCTGCAACCTGCCCGCGCAGATTGACATCGAGGCTACGGAGGGCATGGAGTACAAGTTCCTCTGCGTCATCAAGGGCGGCGGCTCGGCCAACAAGACGTATCTCTACCAGGAGACGAAGGCCATCCTGAACCCGCAGACGCTCGTGCCCTTCCTCGTCAGCAAGATGAAGAGCCTTGGCACGGCGGCCTGCCCGCCCTACCACATCGCCTTCGTCATCGGCGGCACGAGCGCGGAGAAGAACCTCCTCACCGTGAAGCTCGCCTCCACGAAGTACTACGACTCCCTGCCCACGACGGGCGACGAGACAGGCCGCGCCTTCCGCGACGTCGCGCTGGAGGAGCGTCTCTACGAGGAGGCTTGCAAGATAGGCCTCGGCGCACAGTTCGGCGGAAAGTACTTCGCCCACGACATCCGCGTCGTCCGCCTGCCGCGCCACGGCGCCTCGTGTCCCGTAGGCCTGGGCGTCAGCTGCTCTGCCGACCGCAACATCAAGTGTAAGATCAACCGGGACGGCATTTGGATTGAAAAGCTGGACGACCGCCCCACGGAACTCATCCCCGAAGCCCTGCGCCAGGCAGGCGAAGGCGGCGGCGTGAAGGTGGACCTGAACCGCCCGATGAAGGAAGTGCTGGCACAGCTCACGCAGTATCCCGTCTCGACGCGCCTCTCCCTGAACGGCACCATCATCGTGGCGCGCGACATCGCCCATGCGAAGATTAAGGAACGCCTGGACCGCGGCGAGGACATCCCGCAGTATCTCAAGGACCACCCCGTGCTCTACGCCGGTCCCGCCAAGACGCCCGCAGGCATGCCCTGTGGCTCCATGGGTCCCACGACGGCAAACCGCATGGACCCCTACGTGGACCTCTTCCAGTCCAAAGGCGGCTCGCTGCTCATGATTGCGAAGGGCAACCGCACGCAGCAGGTGACGGATGCCTGCAAGAAGTACGGCGGCTTCTACCTCGGCAGCATCGGCGGTCCCGCAGCCGTACTCTCCTTCCAGAGCATCAAGAGCATCGAGTGCGTGGAGTATCCCGAACTCGGCATGGAAGCCGTCTGGAAGATTGAGGTCGAGGACTTCCCCGCCTTCATCCTCGTGGACGATAAAGGAAATGACTTCTTCAAGACCATCGGGCTTTGAAGAAATCTCACGACTCAGCAGGCGTACGTCAGCCCTGGGAGGGCGAAGCTCTCTTGCAGGCTGGCTCGCCGATAGGCTGACGAGTAACGATTATTAAAGACCATCGGGCTTGAAGCCCAGGGAAGCGTCCCGCACTTCGGGCGGGGCGCATCTCCTTGCGCGGCCAGTTACCGATAGGGCTATCCAACGCCATAATCCCCATTACACCATGCGACGTTTCTTCCTTTTCCTATCCTTCCTCCCCGCCCTCGCTTCGGCGCAGTCCCTCAAGCAGAGCGGCCGCTCCGTACAGGAGCTGGTGCCCGCAGGGTGGACGACGGTTTCCGCCCGGGGCGACCTGAACAAGGACGGACGCGATGACCTCGCCGTCATAGCAACGCCGGACTTCCCCGAGAACATGAAGACGCGCGACGACGGCTACGTCTATAACTTCAACGAGCCTGTACTGGCCATCTACTTCGGTCGGTCCGACGGCAGCTTCGGCCTATGGCGGCAATACGAGCACGCCCTGGCGTACCAGACGGACGAGCACCTATGGGTGGACAACGGACTCAGCATCACCGACCGTGGCACGTTGCGCATCAGCACCTCCACCTTCGCGAGTGCGGGGGGCTGGGACACCGGAGCCACGAGCTACACCTTCAGGTACCAGGACGGTGACTTCTTCCTCATCGGGAAAGACATCGACACGATGTCGAGAGCTACGGGAGAGGCCGACAACGAGAGCTACAACTACCTGACGCATAAGTGCAAGCTGACGAAGACGAACGCCTTCAAGCAAGGCGCGAAGCCCAAAGTGGCGTGGCGGGACATCCCGGCAGAGCCACTGGAGCGACTGGGCAGCGACAGGCTGGAGCACTGACACTACACACATTATTATATATAATATGAAGAAAGCAATCATCACCGGCATCACGGGACAGGACGGCTCGTTCCTTGCCGAGTTCCTTCTGGAGAAGGGCTACGAAGTACACGGCCTGATGCGCCGCAGTTCCTCTTTCAATACGGGCCGCATAGAGCACCTCTACCTGGACGAGTGGGTGCGCGACATGAAGCGCGACCGCCGCGTGAAGCTCCACTGGGGCGACCTGACGGACACCTCCTCCATCGTCCGCATCTTGCAGAAGGTGCAGCCCGACGAAATCTACAACCTCGCCGCGCAGAGCCACGTGAAGGTTTCCTTCGACGTGCCCGAGTACACCGCCGAGACCGACGCCGTGGGCGTACTGCGCCTACTGGAGGCCGTCCGCATACTCGGCATGGAGAAGCGCACCCGCATCTACCAAGCCTCCACCTCCGAGCTCTTCGGACTCGTGCAGGAAGTGCCGCAGAAGGAGACGACGCCCTTCTACCCCCGTTCGCCCTACGGCGTGGCCAAGCAGTACGGCTTCTGGATTGTGAAGAACTACCGCGAGAGCTACGGCATGTTCGCCGTGAACGGCATCCTCTTCAACCACGAGAGCGAGCGGCGCGGCGAGACCTTCGTGACGCGCAAGATTACCCTTGCCGCAGCACGCATCAAGCAGGGATTTCAGAACAAGCTCTACCTCGGTAACCTCAACTCGCTGCGCGACTGGGGCTATGCCCGCGACTACGTGGAGTGCATGTGGCTCATGCTGCAGCACGAAACGCCGGAGGACTTCGTCATCGCCACCGGCGAGTACCACACCGTGCGCGAGTTCACCACGCTCACCTTCGCCGAACTGGGCATCAAACTGGAGTGGCAAGGCGAAGGCGTAGAGGAGAAGGGCATCGACAAGGCCACGGGCAAGGTGCTCGTGGAGGTCGATCCCAAGTACTTCCGCCCGGCCGAGGTGGACCAGCTCCTGGGCGACCCCACCAAGGCAAAGACCCTCCTCGGCTGGAACCCGCAGAAGACCAGCTTCCGCGAGCTCATACGCATCATGGTAAGGCACGATATGAAGAAGGTGCGCAAGCTCTACCTGCGCGCAAAAATAGACGAAGACGATGCTGACGAATAGCGCAAAGATATACGTGGCAGGCCACCGGGGCCTCGTGGGCTCCGCCATCTGGAACAACCTCCAAGGGCGCGGCTTCACGAACCTCGTGGGGCGCACGCACGCCGAGCTCGACCTGCTGGACGCACGAGCCGTCCGCGAATTCTTCGACGCAGAGCGGCCCGATGCCGTTGTGCTGGCTGCCGCCCACGTGGGCGGTATCATGGCCAACTCGCAATACCGCGCCGACTTCATCTACGAGAACCTGCAGATACAGCAGAACGTCATCGGCGAGAGTTTCCGCCATGGCGTGCAGAAGCTACTCTTCCTCGGCTCAACCTGCATCTACCCCCGCGAAGCCCCGCAGCCCATGCGCGAGGACGCTCTGCTCACCTCCCCCCTGGAGTACACCAACGAGCCCTACGCCATCGCCAAGATTGCGGGGCTGAAGCTCTGCGAGAGCTTCTCCCTGCAGTACGGCTGCAACTACATCGCCGTGATGCCCACCAACCTCTACGGCCCCAACGACAACTTCCACTTGGAGAACAGCCACGTACTGCCCGCCATGCTCCGCAAGGTACACCTCGCCGACCGCTTAGGCGCCGGCGACTGGGACGCCGTGCGGACCGACCTCAGCCTGCGGCCCGTGGGCGGCACTGACGGCACGGCGGCACAGGAGGACATCTTGGCAAAACTTGCGACATTCGGCATACGCCCCGGAAGCGTCACGCTATGGGGCACGGGAAGCCCGATGCGCGAGTTCCTCTGGAGCGAGGACATGGCCGATGCCAGCGTACACGTACTCCTCAACGTGGACTTCAAGGACACCTACGAACCCGGCACGAGGGAAGTGCGCAACTGCCACATCAACATCGGGACGGGGAAGGAACTCACCATCCGCGAGCTCGCAGGGAAGGTGTGCGAAGCCGTCGGCTTCCGTGGCGACATCCTGTGGGACACCACGAAACCCGACGGGACACCGCGCAAGCTCACCGACCCCACGAAGCTACACAGCTTAGGCTGGCACCACAGCGTAGAGATAGACGAAGGCGTGAGGCGCCTCTACCGCTGGTACCTGCAAGGCAACGGCGGCGCAGCGGCCTCCTGACAGGCGGAAGCGCCCCCTACAGCACCACACTTACGCCACGGGAGGAGAACACCTCCCCATGAGGAGCGGCCCGGATATCTCCTGCGGAGCGGGCCGCTCCCCCTGCATCCTACCCCAGTCCGCCCCCCCTACCCTACCTCCGGAAATAAGCCCAGCCAGGTTTGCCCGTCCGAAAAACTTTGGCTACTTTCGCGTTCGAAAAAGGCGCCCTGCCGCGTACGGGGCGGCCACCAACCGACAGACCATGATTTTAGAAAAGAAAGCCTACGTCCCCCTGCGGGCAAAGCTCATCAGTTATGAATCCGACGGCGTGTTGTTCACCGCAAGCTCGTTAGACCGGGACGGGAACAGAAGGAACGACAAGTACGATTCCCTAGAAATACAGGGGAGTTCCACGAATTATGACCTCATCAAAGCCAACTGTGGCAGCTTCGGCTGCAACGGCTTCTCCATAGCAGAGGCCGAGGCCCTCTACCCCGACGGCGGTTACTTGCCGGGCTTCTGCGGGATAGACTCGAGCTGCTACAGTGACTGCCAGACGAACGGGTGCTACATGTTCTGTTCGGGCTACAGCAGGCCGCAACAGTACGAAGCCGAAGCAAGATGGTGGGAGCACCTCGCACGGTTTGATGACAAAGCAAATCTGAACAGATTCTTCGGAGGCACAGACTTCCAGCACACTGCCACCGGCTACAGCTGCTGACGGCAAGCAGCCTGACTACCACATTTTCGTGCGCAGGGCTTGCAAGTCCCGGAATTTATTCATACATTTGCAGCGCAAACGTATCCCCCAGCCCTACTCAAGAGGGACGGCAGAACAAAAACCACAGATAAACATGACAGAGACGAAGCAGGCCTACGTGCCCCTGAAAGCAAAACTCATCAGCTACGACAACGACGGCGTGTTATTCACCGCAAGCTCCCGCGATAAACTTAATCTTGGGCGTATTGGGTATGGTTCGAAACCCGTTGCGGACAAGTTCGAAGCCATGTGCAATCAGGACTATGATACGATAAAACGCTACTGCTCGGGATTCGCATGCCAGGGATATACGTCTGCTGCGGCTCAATACTTTTGCAAAGGTTTTAGCTATGAGCCTAAAGAATGCACTGGATGTAGTCCTGGTGGGACATTCTACGGCATAACTTGGCCGGAAGTTTTTTGCGAAGCGCACAATAATAGCGAAGAGGCACAATTTTGGTGGTGGGCGCAGCATTCTGCTGGTACTCCCACATGCAGATATGATGTATTGAACCAATTCTTCAAAACAGACATATTTACTTTGCAGCAAGCCATTGGTGAAAACAACTACTTCTGCTAAGGCACCATAAGCGGCTTCAACCAACAACAATCCCCCGCCACCGTTCCCGGTAGCGGGGGATTCCTTATCGCATCAGGCGGAAGGGACGGAGTCCTACACCTTGATCTCCACTTCCACGCCGCAGGGCAGCTCAAGCTTCATCAGGGCATCAACGGTCTTGGCCGTGCTGCTGTAGATGTCGATGAGGCGCTTGTAGGTGCTCACCTGGAACTGTTCGCGGCTCTTCTTGTTCACGAAGGTCGATCGGTTCACCGTGATGATGCGCTTACGCGTGGGAAGGGGAATCGGGCCGCTCACGATGGCACCCGTTGCCTTGACGTTCTTCACAATCTTCTCGGCGGACTTCTCCACCAGCGTGTGGTCGTAGCTTTTCAGCTTGATACGGATTTTCTGACTCATAATGGTTGTTTTGTTAAGTTATTGGGCGGGGCCGGCGGTCTAAGAGTCATTCGCTAAACCGCCGCCCTCCGTCCGGAATTGGTTGTTTGCTGTTACTTCACGAGGTCCACACGCCCGTTGCTCTCCTCCAACACGGCCTTGGCCAGCGATGCGGAGAGGGGTGCGTGGTGGTCGTACTGCATGGAGCTCGTAGCACGGCCGGAGGTGATGGTACGCAGTGCGGTCACGTAACCGAACATCTCTGCGAGGGGCACCTTTGCCTTCACGATGCGTCCGCCGGAGCGTCCGCTTTCCATGCCTTCCACCTGGCCGCGGCGCTTGTTCAGGTCGCCGATGACATCGCCCATGTTCTCCTCGGGTGTCACGACCTCCAGGGCCATGATGGGCTCAAGGAGTACGGGGTGTGCCTTTGCGCAGGCGTTGCGGTAAGCGCCGAGTGCGGCCACCTCGAACGAGAGCTGGTCGGAGTCCACGGGGTGGAACGACCCGTCCACGAGTTCTACCTTCAGGCTGTCGAGGGGATAACCGCCGAGCACACCGCTCTTCATGGCGTTCTCGAAGCCCTTCTGCACGCTGGGGATAAACTCCTTGGGGATGTTACCGCCCGTCACGGAATTGACGAACTGCAGACCGCCCTCCTTGAAGTCCTCATCAACGGGGCCTACATTCACGATGATGTCGGCGAACTTACCGCGACCACCAGTCTGCTTTTTGTAAACCTCGCGGAGGTTGACGGTCTCGGTGATAGCCTCCTTGTAGTTCACCTGGGGCTTGCCCTGGTTACACTCTACCTTGAACTCGCGCTTCAGGCGGTCGATGATGATGTCGAGGTGTAGCTCGCCCATACCGCTGATGACGGTCTGTCCGCTCTGCTCGTCGGTGCGCACCGTGAAGGTGGGGTCTTCCTCGGCCAGCTTCGCAAGGCCGACGGAGAGCTTGTCCATATCCTTCTGCGTCTTGGGCTCTACGGCGATGGAGATAACCGTGTCGGGGAAGTCCATGGACTCGAGTACGATGGGAGCGTCCTCGTCGCAGAGCGTGTCGCCGGTACGGATGTCCTTGAAGCCCACACCTGCGCCGATGTCGCCGGCCTCGATGACTTCCTCGGGGTTCTGGTGGTTGGAGTGCATCTGGAAGAGGCGGCTCACGCGCTCCTTCTTACCGCTACGGGTGTTGTAGATATAGGAACCTGCCTCAATCTTACCGCTATAGACGCGGAAGAAGGTGAGACGGCCCACATAGGGGTCGGTAGCGATCTTGAAGGCCAGTGCGCTGGTCTTCTCCTCCACGCTGGGCTTGCGGCTGTCCTCCTCGCCCGTGTCGGGGTTCGTGCCGATAACGGCGGGCGTGTCGAGGGGGCTGGGCAGGAACATGCAGACATAGTCGAGCAGGTACTGCACGCCCTTGTTCTTAAACGAGGAGCCGCAGGTCATGGGCACGATGTCCATGGAGAGCGTCCCCTTGCGGATGCCGGCAACGATTTCCTCGTTGGTAAGGCTTTCGGGGTCCTCAAAATACTTCTCCATGAGCGTCTCGTCGCACTCGGCGGCGGTTTCGAGCATCTTGCCGCGCCACTCTTCGGCCTCGGCCCGGAGCTCGGCGGGAATCTCCTCCACGCTGTAGTCCGCACCCATCGTCTCGTCGTGCCAATAGATGGCCTTCATCTGGATGAGGTCCACGATACCTTTGAACTTCTCCTCCGCGCCGATGGGGATAGCCACGACGCAGGGATTGGCGCCGAGGATGTCCTTCATCTGGCGAACAACTTCGAAGAAGTCGGCGCCGCTGCGGTCCATCTTGTTCACGTAGGCGATACGGGGGACGTTGTACTTGTCGGCCTGGCGCCATACGGTCTCGGACTGGGGCTGCACACCACCTACCGCGCAGTATGTGGCCACTGCGCCGTCGAGCACACGCAGGGAGCGCTCCACCTCTGCCGTGAAGTCCACGTGCCCCGGGGTGTCAATGAGGTTGAACTTATAGGTCTTATCGTTCCACTTCCAGTAGCAGGTGGTGGCGGCGGAAGTGATGGTGATGCCGCGCTCCTGTTCCTGCGCCATCCAGTCCATCGTTGCGGCGCCTTCATGCACCTCACCGATTTTGTGGGTCTTACCCGTATAGAAAAGGATGCGCTCGGAAGTAGTGGTCTTACCGGCATCGATGTGGGCCATGATGCCGATATTGCGCGTCAGTTGCAAGTCGTGTTTTGCCATAACTATTATTATGTGTCTTTTTTGGTGGACAAGTTACGGGAAGACAAGCAGACGAGCGTTTCGGTGGCCGCCTGCGCGGCCGGAGAGCTTGCCTACTTGCCTGCCCCTACCTGCTTACTTAGAACCTGAAGTGTGCGAACGCACGGTTAGCTTCGGCCATGCGGTGCATGTCCTCCTTACGCTTGAAGGCTCCGCCCTGCTCGTTGTAAGCGTCCATAATCTCGGCTGCGAGCTTGTCGGCCATGGTCTTGCCGCCGCGCTTACGGGCGTAACCGATCATGTTCTTCATCGAAACGGACTCCTTACGGTCGGGACGGATTTCCGTAGGTACCTGGAAAGTGGCGCCACCGATACGGCGGCTCTTCACCTCCACCTGCGGGGTAATCTTGTCCAAGGCGGCTTTCCAGATTTCCAGCGGGGACTTCTCGTTGTCCTTCATCTTCTCGCCGACGATTTCAAGGCTCTTGTAGAAGATCTCGTAGGAGAGGTTCTTCTTACCGTCGTACATGAGGTGGTTCACGAACTTGGAGACTTTCTGGTCCCCATAGACGGGATCCGGCAGGATCAACCGTTTCTTAGGTTTTGCTTTTCTCATTGTGTTTTGCTGTTTTAGGCTGCTTCTAAGTTCTTCAACGCTTCCCTCCGGAAGCGTTTACTCAACCTTTCGTGCAAACCGGATGTTGCTTATTTCTTTGCTTTGGGCCGCTTTGCGCCGTACTTGGAGCGGCGCTGTGTGCGGTTGGCCACACCGGCAGTGTCGAGCGTGCCGCGCACAATGTGGTAACGCACACCGGGGAGGTCCTTCACACGGCCGCCGCGCACCAGCACGATGCTGTGCTCCTGCAGGTTGTGGCCCTCACCGGGGATGTACGAGTTCACTTCCTTCGCGTTCGTCAGGCGGACGCGGGCTACCTTACGCATGGCAGAATTCGGCTTCTTAGGCGTGGTCGTGTAAACGCGCACGCATACGCCGCGACGCTGCGGACAGCTGTCCAGCGCGGGTGACTTACTCTTTTCGGTCGTCACCGTTCTGCCTTTTCTTACTAATTGTTGAATAGTAGGCATTTGTTTGTTTTTTAATTTGTTATTGTATATTGTTTTATTTGTTTCCAGTGTTCGCGTCAGCGCACAATACGCCTTAGCGGGTGCAAAATTACACAAAACAAATGGAACAGGCAAGGCTCTTAGGGAATTAAAATGTGACGGGGAAGCGAAAAGCGGCTCCGGGAACCGCCGTCCGCCGCATCCGGAGGGGCGGCATCCCCGGAGCGGGAAGCCCCGCAACCGCAGGGACGGGAAAACGCCCCGCAGGGGTAGCTCCCCGTAACCCTATGGTTGGTGCTCAGCAACCGCAGGGGTAGTTCACCGTAACCGCAGGGGTAGGATAACGCGCGCGGGAGTCTCCTCCCTGAGGGGGGAGGGGGCGTGCCAAAAATCCTTGCGCAGGCTTTGCCCTTCGCCCGCCATGCGCTAACTTTGCCCATAGCTACGCCCCGAAGCCCTCCCGCACGGGACAAGGCGCGGCGGCACACGGCGGCGGGACGGCACCCTGCGGTGCCGACACCCCGGACTAATACCTACCAAACAATGAACAACAGACTGAAACTACTGTGCGCCGTGGCCGCCGGACTGGCGGTGGCGGACGGCGCGGCGGCGGCCAAACGCCCCAACATCATCCTCTTCCTCGTGGACGACATGGGGTGGCAGGAAACGTCCGTACCCTTTTGGCGCGAGGCCACGCCGCTGAACGCGCGCTACCGCACGCCGAACATGGAACGCCTGGCACGGATGGGCGTGAAGTTCACGCAGGCCTACGCTTGCGCCATCTCCTCGCCGTCGCGCTGCAGCCTCATGTCGGGCATGAACGCCGCACGCCACCGCGTGACGAACTGGACGATGTACTACAACGAAAGGACGGACGCGAAAGGCGGAAGCCTCACCCTGCCGGAATGGAACTACAACGGCATACAGCCCGCAGCGGGCATCACGCAGCACGACAGCTACCAGGCCACTCCCATAACCTCCCTGCCGCAGATCCTGCACGATAACGGATACTACACCATCCACTGCGGAAAGGCGCACTTCGGCGCGGTGGGGACGGCGGGAGAGGAACCGCTGAACTTCGGCTTCGACGTGAACATCGGCGGAGGGGCGAACGGCTGCCCGGCAAGCTATCTGGCACAGGATAACTACGGTACGGGCGCGTACCACGTGCGCGGACTGGAGGAATACTACGCCAAGGGGACGTTCCTCACGGAGGCTCTCACACTGGAGGCCCTGAAGGCGTTACGGAAGCCCATCGCGGAGGGACGGCCCTTCTACCTCTACATGTCGCACTACGCCATACACACGCCCTACAACCCGGACTCGCGCTTCACCGTGAACTACATGGACGCGGACGGGACGGGGGTCTTCGACGAACAGCTGCAGGCGCCGCTGAACCGCGAAGAGATTAACCACGCGGCACTCATCGAGGGGATGGACAAGAGCCTCGGCGACCTGCTCGACTTCATACAGGGCCAGCCCGACGTGGCGCGCAACACCATCGTCATCTTCATGTCGGACAACGGCGGACAGGGCGTACACGTGCGCCAGGGACGCGAGAACTTCGACCAGAACTTCCCGGCGCGCGCGGGGAAAGGCTCGGCCTACGAGGGAGGCGTCCACGAACCGATGATCGTTTACTGGCCGGGCGTGACGCGCGGCGGAACGGAGAACGCGAACCGCGTCATGATTGAGGACTTCTTCCCCACCCTGCTCGACATGGCGGGCGTGAAACGCTACAGGACGGTGCAGCACGTGGACGGGCGCAGTTTCGCCGACCTGCTCCGCAAACCGAAATTGCGGCGCGACCGCGTGAATATCTGGCACTACCCCAACCTCTGGGCGGCGGATGTCACCACGGACGAGGGCTACGGCTGCTACTCGGCCATCATGAAGGGTGACCACCACCTCATCTATTTCTGGGAGACGGGTGAACTGCGCCTCTACAACGTGCGTGAGGACATCGGCGAACGCTACGACCTCGCCGGCGAACAGCCCGCCCTGACTGCAACGCTCGCAGCGGAACTGACGGACTCACTCAAGGCATACGGCGCACAGCGGCCGATGCGGAAAACAGACGGACGGCCCTGCCCCTGGCCGGGGGAATAGGGAACACCGACTCTTCCCCCCAGCCCCCTCCCCGCCGCACCCACCTGCATCCACCCCGAGGGGCGGAACACGGTAAAAGGCGGCGGCAAGGCACACAAAAAAACCCCGGACGGCTCGCGCCATCCGGGGTTCCAATTAAAGTATAAAGTTATGGAAAGAGGGCTATCCAGCCCTTAATGGACGGTGTGTATTACTCACCGAGCGTGCAGATGCTCACGCGGTTCCACTCAGCCTCAGCGAACATGTCGGAGATGCCGTTACCGGCAGCGTCGATGCGGCTCTCTGCGATGCCGTACTTCTTGACGAGCATGTTCTTAACAGCAGCTGCGCGGTTGTTAGCAAGGCGGATGTTGAGATCCTCGGGGCCGTCCTTGGAAGCGTAACCACGGATAACGACCTTGCTGTTCTTGTGGCTCTTCAGGTAGGAAGCGACGCGCTCAACGCTGGGCACCTGGCTGGCGGGAACTACGCTCTTACCAATCTGGAAGTAAACGTTCGTCTCGAGCGTGTTGGTGTTCTTGCCGTCCTTCTCGACAACCTTCTCGACAACCTTCTCGATAACCTCGGGCTTGCGGTTGCGCAGGTCGTTGAGCTCGTTGAGCAGGTCGTTGATGCGGCCGTCGCGGTCAGCGATTTCGCCACGGAGGGCGTTGATGCGTGCGTTCAGACCATCAACTTCAGCCTGGTCGTAGGGACGAACCTTCGTGAAGTAGTGCTCGCCGTTGCTGCTCTTGAAGTGGTAGGTCAGACCAGCACGGAGCTGGAGAGCGGCATGGTTCACATTCCAGTGCGCGCCGTGGGGGTTGGTCGGTTCGCCGGGGAAGAACTGTCCGTCGAGATTGTACACGATGGCGGGCTTCAGGGCGAAGGTCCAAGCCTTGCTCTTACCGAGGTTGAAGAGGAAGTTCAGGCCGAACTTGCTCGTCAGGTAAGCATAGTCGTCACCGATTGAAGAGGGAACGAAGTCGTTAGCGATACCCATGCCGACTACACCCTCGAGTTCGAATACGCGGGGCTTACCGGCATAACCTGCGAGCAGGTTGGAGAAGTTGATCTTACCGAGCAGGCTTACGTTCACCTGGTCAAGGGCAGTCCAGCTGGGCGTGGTGTTCACGTTCGTCTCGCCCTCGAAGGCCAGACCTACAACCGGAGTGAGCTGCTTCGTGAGCTCAACGCCGAAGTTGCCGCGCTGGTGCTTCCAGAAGCCGTGTACGTGGGTAACGGGGCCAAGCGTACCGCCGTTGACACCGAACGACCAGTTATCGAAGAACTTGTTGCCTTCGTAACCCTGTGCATTTACGCCGACTGCCATTGCAGCTACGGCGATAAGAGTAAAGATTTTACGCATAATGTTAATTAGTTAAAGTGGTTTGTTCAGTTTTAGCTTATGCTATTTTTCGCGGCAAATGTACAACAAATCTCATTTAACCCACAACTTTTCCCTCTTTTTTTTCGCTTAGCGGCCATTTAGGGCAAGAAATGCGGCATTTCCTTGCCCATGCCGGGGCAAAATCCTACCTTTGCCTTGCAAAACCATCCGTTGCAATTCACATTATACAATATTATAGTAAGCAATATGGACAACAACATGCCAAAAGAGAACCAGCTCCAACTTGAACTTTCCCCGGAGATAGCCAATGGTACCTATGCCAACCTGGCCATCCTGTCCCACTCCCACGCCGAATTCATCGCCGATTTCGCGCGCGTGATGCCCGGTATTCCGAAAGCACCTGTCGTTTCGCGCCTCATCCTCGCCCCGGAGCACGCCAAACGCCTGCTCTTCGCTTTGCAGGACAACGTGATGAAGTACGAAAAGCAGTACGGCACGATAGAACTTCCCGAGCACCGGCAGGCCGGCGGGCGTACCGCCACGCCGTTCGGAATGCCCGAAGGCAACGCCTGAACCCACGGGGCAGGCTGTACAGACGCTCTGACAGCTACGACCCGGAACCCACCGCCTTGGTGAGTTCCGGGTCGTAGTTCGTTGCGGCCGCAAAGCAAGCAGGGGTGTCACGCCGCCATCGGCGCTGTGACACCCCTGCCCTTTATATTATCCGCCCGCCTTACTCCACAAACCAGGAGGTACCGTCCTCTCGCTTATTGGCCATGTAGCCCGACCGCCGCTCGTTCGGGCGGCCCGTTCCGTACCAGCTGAGAGCCACGTAGTCCTCGTTACAGTAGAGGTAGTAAGCGCAATTCACGTAGAACGGGGGGTGGTAGCCCCGGTAGTCCACCTCCAGTGCCGCGTTGGGCATCAGGCGGCGCCAAGGCGTACTCGACCAGTAGTGCCCACGCACGCCGACGAGCTTCAACTGCGCGTTGAGGTAATCCGTCGGGAATTCATAGCTCGGGGAGCCTTCGGCACTCGTATTGTACGGTGACTCCGAGGGAGCATAGACATCTTCACCCAGCGGGTCGCGCAACGTGTAATAGCCGAAGGACGGCAGGAAGAAGTAGTCCTCCGTATCGTCCGGCTTGCGCATCGCGTCGTACCCCCACTCGTCGGAGAGACTGGGATCCGTACGCGGATAGAGGCCGCCGTGATTATAGGACTGCGCGTAGTAGCGGCGCAGGTTAGAGCTTGGCGAGCCTTGGCGCAGGTCATACTTCAAGTCCGCATCAAGGGCGTTGAAGCATTGCTCGAACATCGGCGCGGCGCGGGTCGGGTCGGGCGTGACGGGATTGCCATTATTATCCACCATCTTGCTACGCTTCAGGAACCACACACCGCTCTTGCACAGTGTAGGCATGGCGCGGTAGTCGCGCATCCACCAAACCGTGGCATTGTCGCGGTGCGGCTTGCCATACTGCATCCACCATGTGATTTCGTTGGCGTTGGGCATGGTCGCGGCGGTGCGGGAGGCATCGGCGGCATTACTCATGTCCATAGTCGTTTCCATCTTACCGTAGGAGGGATATGTACCGTCCCGGTTCACCCAGTTATGGAAGGCAGAGGTACCGAACGCGTCATCAAACCGAACCAGAATGCTGTCCTGGTTCTGGCGCGGAAAGTCCGTAACGGTACCCGCGTCAAGCGTCTCATGCCAATCCCAGCCTGTCCAGAATTCCGTCGCGGCATCCCACTGGTAGTAGTTCTGGAAGTTATAGACGAAGTCCGGGCGGACGAGGCTCAGCTTGTGGTTGATGCGCTTGTGGTCGTTCGGCGCAAAGTTGCGCTCGACGGTTCGCGTGAATTTGTACATCCCTTCGCCGATATACTCCCCCTCAGGCAGGAGCCAATCATCTCCCGTGTCGTAGGCATACTCCCACATGAGGATACTCGGGTTCCACCACTGGGACTGTAGGGCGAAATAGCGCACGTAGTACTCTATCGTCAGGTTGTGGTTACCCGGGGCGATGACCACATAAACGCCGTCCTTGGGGTTGCCGCCGTATGCCGTAAGCAGCGTGTCAATCTTTTCGTCAAGGGGGAAGTGGCAATCAACGGTCACTTCCGTCCCCGTAGCCGTTCCGCCAGCCACATCAAGGCCGCCATCAAAGGAGAAAGGGAACGTACCGGTGAGGGTGTTGTTGCTCTTAATGACAATTTTCTCCAGCACACAGTCTTCCAGGTCGGTAACAGGCTCCTCCATTGTCGTGGGGACGAGGAAAAGGTAGGACGCTTTATGGTCGATGTCGAAGTAGTAGCAGTTGTCGGCCGCATTGAGTACGGCCCAAGCCGAGCCGCAGTCGCCGCGCCATTGCACGGACTCGGAGTTATTAAAGCCCGTGAAAGGCTGGGAGGCAGGTATGGTCACCTCATTGGGACTCCCGTTACCGTTGCCGGTATAGACCACCTGGTACTGATTCCCTGTCAGGTAACGGTCCATATAGAAGTCCGCACGGTCCTGCCGCCCTGCGATGGTGTTCTTGTAAGGCGCTATGAAAGTGCCGTCCACGTTTACGAAGACGTTGTCACCCGTATTCCAGCAGAAGTTTCCCTCGCTGTGGAGGTAAGTTTTCAGGCCGGGCAGTCCGGGCATAGCAGGGAATCCGGGCAGGCTGGGCAGGCCGCTTTCTACTGTTGGCGCGGGCCCCGAGGCGAGATGAGCCAGAGGCTGTTTCGTCCCTTCGGGGCTTTCGCCGTTTGTGCGTACGAGGGGCTCATCGCCCGAGCAGGCGGCGAAGAGTGTTGCAACCGCAAGCAGCGGCAGGAGCAGTGTATTGCGTGTCATCCGTATCTTACTTGTCATTGTCATTTCGGTTGATGGTAGTGTCGTAAGGGGGCGGGATTTACTGGAACCAAGACGTGCCGTCGGGACGCGTGCCGCTGACCTTGCCATCGCGGCGCAGGCCTTCAGAGCGTCCGTCACCCGTCCAGTTGAGTCCGATTGTATTTGCGTAGATTTGCAGATAGTAGGCGGAATTCGTACGCTTCGTCGAACCTGCACCATCGATTGGGAGCGGGGTGCTCGTCCAGTAGTAACCGTTCACGCCGACATAGCGCAGCGTCTTCTTGTCGTACTGTCTCCAGCGGTTTGATTGGGTCGGTGTAATCGGTTGGTCGAAGTACTCGCCGAGAGCGGGCAGAAAGAAGTATTCGTCCTCGTCCAGCCCGTCCAGAGAGGGACGCTGCTTCACCGCCGCGCTGGCATTGGCGTACGGCACCGTCAGGCAGAAACCTGTGCTGGTGCCCGTATTACCCCACGGATACTTCGCGGACAGGTCGGTCGTACCGTTCATCGAGATACCGCCCGGAAGCTGTGCATCGGGGTCGGTCTCAGTTATCTGGTCCGCGAACGTCTCCCACTTCTTAACCCACACGCCGCCCTGGCAGAGGGTATGCCCGTCGTTGTAGTCCTTAAGCCACCAGTAGGTGGTGTCGTCACGCCGGGGCTCGCCGTACTTGAGGTAGTAAGCGACGCGGTTGGCGCTGGGCATGTCGGCCGCCGTATATTCGGCGGGGTCATAGCCCTCGTTGTGAAGCGCGTTCTTGTAAGCGGCGCGCCCACGGTTGATATAGTAATAGTCGCCAACCCGGTGCGGGAACTCGGGATGCTCGAAAGTGTATGTGCCGGAACGGGTCTTCGATGGGTGCATGTTCTCAAACTCAAAGGACGAGTCGCTCAGATACAGGTTCGTCCAGTCCCACCCGTTGCTCTTCTGTGGCAGCCACAGGGGGACTTGCGCGTCCCACATGGCGTAGGCGCTACGCATCTCGAACACGAACTCCGTGGTGGGAACGTCAAGCTCGTGAGAGATGCGGCGCAACTTATTCGGCGCGTAGTCGTAGGGCTCGTCAAACGTTTTCACGACTTCCGTAACGGGGTCGTCAAAAGTGTAATGCGACAATGCCGTGCCAGCACCCGTTACGTGCTGCAAAGAGAAGGCGCCAGCGGAGAGGTAGTAGGTGATGCTCAGCCGGTGCGAACCGGGGGCAAGTACGATGTAGCTGCCGTTCATGGCTGTATCAACCTGCTCACGCAGGCTAAACTTGTTGCCCTCACCGTCGCCGCAATAGAGCTCTATGATGTTAGAGTGGTTTTCACCGCTCGACACGTCCAGCCCTGCATCCGTAAAGGAGAAATTATCCCCCGCGAGCGTGTTCCCGTCAATGTCCTCCACGACAATATATTCCAGCTTGACAGGAGCATCCCAGGCCAGAGGGGTCTTCGTTCTCGGCAGGAGGAGCAGGTAAGCGGCCTTATGCTCGAGGTCGAAGGGATAGTGATAGTCCCAATTCTGACTGCCAAGGGTAGTCTTCTCTGCTATTGCTAAGCCACAGTCGCCGTCGTAGGCAAAGTGTTCGGAGTCGTTAGGCCACTCCTGGTACTGAATAGACTGAATCGAGACCTTGTCATGGTCGGCACTGCCCGAACCCGTATAGTACACTTTATAGCGGCTGTCCTCCAAGAGCTCACTCACGTAGAAGTCCGTGCGCGCTTGCTTGCGATGGGAAATATTGGTGGCAAAAGGGACATACCGCTTCGTGCCATCCTCCGAGAAGATAAAGATATTGTCGTCCATCGTCCAGTAGAACGAGCCGTCACTGTTGATCATCGAACGCCGGGCCGGTGCGCCGGGCGCGCCTACCTCGGGTCCTGCGGAGAAAAGGGTGCGCGCCACGCTGTCGGAGGGTGCTTCGGTCCAGCTGGTGGAATTCACGAGAGGCTCATCGCCCGAGCAGGCGGAAAAGAAGGCCGTAGCCAGGAGTAGCGGCAGGAATATGCGCTGAAGAGATATGCGGTTCATGGGGTATCGAGTAAAGAGGTGAGGGGATCGGTGAGCAGGCTGTCGGACGGAGTCGCTTCGTAACCACTGCCAAAGTCATCGGCGGCAGTTGCGCCCACTCCGATGCCGGTATTGACAATTGCCGTACCATAAATCAAGTTGGCCAGTGGCGACACTGCCACACGTCGGCGGGAACTGGAAGTGGATGCGCTGGCGGGCATACCGGCAGGCGCACTGGCGGACGCGCTGGAAGCGGAACTCGTACTGGCGGGGGCTCCCTCGTAGAAGTCGTCCGTAGCGGCATCTGCATGGCCGCTGCCACTGGCAGAGCCGCCCGTGGTGGTACCGCCGCCGCCGCCGAAGCCCATATCCAGGATATCTTCCAAATTGGTAGGATTGTGTCCGCCGTTCAGGCGGGAACCACCCAACAGGCTACACCCCAGACGAAACACCTTCATACGGGGCGGGACGTAGATACGGTGTCCGTCCGGCCCGAGAGGCTGTTGATTTGTTTTTTCAGCATTCATAATCCTTCTTTTATATAGGGTGCATAACTAGTCTAGCGTAGGAAATTCTTACAAAGAACGAGCGTAACACTCTTGTACACAAGCAATTAGCCCCCCCCCTATTTCAGGGAAAGCAGGATATACACCGGGGCAAAGGAAAGAATAAATTATGACAACTGCAAAAAAATCAGGGGAAAACCGCAGAGAAAATATCGCGCCCGACAGAGATGGCCGCACAGGCGGGAATGAGTTTGTGCGCATGGCGCACGGCATACTGAGGCACAGCGCGCCGTAACCGTAGGGACAGCACTCCGTGACCGTAGGGTTAGTCCAGCGTAACTATAGGGTTAGTTCATCGTGACCGCTAAGTGTGCGACTGCTACGCAGACGCACCGCTGCCGACTTCCGTACTCCACGATGCGCTTCGCGCGACGGGGGTTAAGCACGGTTGGAGCCTACGGCAGCATTCAGCAGGCACCAGTCTCTGGAAAAGGCGCACGGAAAACACCTCCCGACTTCGCCTGCCCAACTTCCCCCCAAACTGCCACCAACCAACTCCCTGCGACAGAACCAAGCCGGCCCCGGACAACGCTGTCCGGGGCCGGCTCAAATCAGTATGTAGCGGCACGTCAGGCGGGAACTTCCTCCTGTTCGCGCTCCTTAGCCTCCTGCAGGCGGGCGTACTCCTCGGCATCGCCCACGATGAGGTGGTTGAACTCGCGCAGGCCTGTGCCGGCCGGGATGAGGTGACCGCAGATGACGTTCTCCTTCATGCCCTCAAGCACGTCCGTCTTGCCGCTGATAGCGGCCTCGTTGAGCACCTTCGTCGTTTCCTGGAAGGAGGCGGCGGACATGAAGCTCTTCGTCTGGAGTGCCGCACGCGTGATACCCTGCAGTATCTGCGTGGAGGTAGCGGGCATGGCATCGCGCACCTGTACCTGTTTGAGGTCGCGGCGCTTGAGCAGGGAGTTCTCGTCGCGGAGACGGCGGGCGGTGACAATCATACCCTTCTGCATGGTCTCGCTGTCGCCGGCGTCAATGACAACCTTCTTACCCCAGATGTGGTCGTTCTCCTCGGCGAAGTCGAGTTTATCAACCACCTGTTGCTCGAGGAAGTGCGTATCGCCGGGATCGTCAATCTGCACCTTACGCATCATCTGGCGGACGATTACTTCAAAGTGCTTGTCGTTGATCTTCACACCTTGCAGGCGGTAAACGTCCTGCACCTCGTTCACGATGTACTCCTGCACCGCCGTCGGTCCCTGGATAGCCAGGATGTCAGCGGGCGTGATGGAGCCGTCGGAGAGGGGTTCGCCGGCGCGCACATAGTCGTTCTCCTGCACCAGTATCTGCTTGGAGAGGGGGACTAGGTACTTCTTCACCTCGCCGAGGCGCGACGTGATGATGATTTCGCGGTTACCGCGCTTCACGGTGCCCATCGTTACCTCACCGTCAATCTCGCTTACCACAGCGGGGTTACTCGGGTTGCGGGCCTCAAAGAGTTCCGTCACGCGGGGCAGACCGCCGGTGATGTCGCCGGCCTTGCCGACGGCACGCGGGATTTTGACGAGGATGTCACCGGCCTTGAGTTTCTGGCCGTCCTCCACGGAGATGTGACCGTTGATGGGGAAGTTGTAGCTGCGGATGACATTGCCCTTGGAATCGAGGATGTCGGCTGTCGGCACGCGGTTGCGCACCTTCGACTCGATGACGATGCGCTCGCGCAGGCCGGTGGCCTCGTCCTCTTCCACGCGGAAGGTGACACCTTCCACTACGTCCTTGAAGCGGATCTTACCGGCATTCTCCGTAACAATGACAGCGTTAAAGGGATCCCAGCGCGCGATGAGCGTACCGCGCTCCACGGTGTCGCCGTGCTTCACATACAGCTGCGCACCGTAGGGGACATTGACTGCGGAAAGGATGATGCCCGTGTGCTCGTCAATGAAGCGGGCCTCAGCCAGTCGGCCTATAACGACCTGGCCGGCGGAACCGTCCTCGCGTACCACGTCCACGGTGCGGAGCTCATCGAACTCCACGCGGCAGTCCTGCTTAGCGACAATGCTGGCATTAGCAGCGGCGTTGGAGGCGATACCACCGGCATGGAAAGTACGGAGCGTCAGCTGCGTACCGGGCTCGCCGATGGACTGTGCGGCAATCACGCCGACCGCCTCGCCTTTCTGCACCATACGCGCCGTGGCGAGGTTGCGTCCGTAGCACTTCATGCAGACGCCGTGCTTGCTCTCGCAAGTGAGGACGGAACGTATTTCTACGCTCTCAATGGGAGAGGCCTCAATCTCGGCTACGATGGGCTCCGTTATCTCCTCACCGGCCGCTACTATGAGCTTGCCGGAAGAGGGATCCACGATGTCGTGGACGGAGACGCGGCCCAAGATGCGCTCGCCGAGGGAGGAAATGACCTCATCGCCGTCCTTCAAGGCGGTGCAGACAAGGCCACGGAGCGTGCCGCAGTCCTCCTCAGTGATAATGACATCGTGGCTCACATCGACAAGACGGCGGGTCAAGTAACCGGCATCGGCCGTCTTCAGAGCGGTATCGGCCAGACCCTTACGGGCACCGTGCGTGGAAATGAAGTACTCCAGCACGGACATGCCCTCCTTGAAGTTCGAAAGGATCGGGTTCTCGATGATCTGCGCGCCCTCAGCACCAGCCTTCTGGGGCTTGGCCATCAGGCCACGCATGCCGGCGAGCTGGGCAATCTGGTCGGCAGAGCCACGGGCACCGGAATCAAGCATCATGAAGACGGCGTTGAAGCCCTGGTCGGCCTCGGTCATCTGCTTCATGAGGGTCTTCTTCAAGTCCGTGTTGGCGTGCGTCCAGGTATCGATAACCTGATTGTAACGCTCGTTGTCCGTGATGAAGCCCATGTTGTAGTTCATCGTAATCTGGTCGATTTCCTCGTTACCCTTCTGCACGATATCTTCTTTCTCTGCGGGAATGATGATATCGTCGAGGTTGAAGGACAGGCCACCCTCATAGGCCTTGATGTATCCGAGGTTCTTAATTCCATCGAGGAACTCGCATGCGCGGGCCATACCCACCGTCTTAATGACGCGGGTGATGACGTCGCGGAGCGTCTTCTTGGATATCTCCTCGTTGAAATAGCCTACCTCGCGCGGGATTATCTCATTGACGATGACGCGGCCGACAGAGGTCTCGACCATCTTCTTCACGAGGTTGCCGTCATCATCGAAGTCATCAACGAGCACTTTCACCGGAGCATGGACATCTACCTTATGCTCATTGAAAGCGATAATCGCTTCCTCCGGGCCGTAGAAGGTGAGCCCCTCGCCCTTAGCCCCCTTGCGGAGCTTGGTGATATAGTAGAGACCGAGTACCATGTCCTGCGAAGGAACCGTTATCGGGGCGCCATTGGCAGGGTTCAGGATGTTATGGCTCTGCAACATGAGGATCTGTGCCTCCATGATAGCCTCATTGCTCAGGGGAAGGTGTACGGCCATCTGGTCACCGTCGAAGTCGGCGTTGAAGGCGGTACATGCCAGCGGATGGAGCTGGATGGCCTTGCCCTCAATGAGCTTGGGCTGGAAAGCCTGGATACCCAGACGGTGGAGGGTCGGTGCACGGTTGAGCAACACGGGATGCCCTTTCATCACATATTCCAGGATGTCCCACACGATGGACTCGCGGCGATCCACTATCTTCTTCGCGCTCTTCACCGTCTTCACGATACCGCGCTCTATCAGCTTACGGATGATGAAGGGCTTGTAGAGCTCGGCGGCCATGAGCTTCGGCAGGCCGCACTCGCCCATCTTCAGCTCGGGACCGACCACGATAACGGAGCGGGCGGAGTAGTCCACACGCTTACCGAGGAGGTTCTGGCGGAAGCGTCCCTGTTTACCTTTCAGCGAGTCGGAAAGGGATTTCAGGGGGCGGTTGCTGTCGCTCTTGACGGCACTGCTCTTGCGGCTGTTGTCGAAGAGGCTGTCCACCGCTTCCTGAAGCATACGCTTCTCGTTGCGGAGGATGACTTCCGGCGCCTTAATGTCAAGCAGACGCTTCAGACGGTTGTTGCGGATGAGAACGCGACGATAGAGGTCGTTGAGGTCGGAAGTGGCGAAACGGCCGCCATCCAGGGGAACAAGGGGACGAAGGTCGGGCGGGATGACCGGCACAATCTTCATAATCATCCACTCGGGACGGTTGCGCTCCTGGCTCAGGCGGAAGGACTCCACCACTTGCAGGCGCTTCAAAGCCTCGTTCTTGCGCTGAACAGAGGAGTCGGAATTGGCCTTATCGCGGAGTTCATAGCTCAGCTTATCCAGGTCAAGACGGCACAACAGGTCATAGACGGCCTCGGCACCCATCTTGGCGATGAATTTATTGGGGTCGGTATCCTCAAGGTACTGGTTCTCCTTCGGCAATTTCTTGAGGAGTTCCAAGTATTCCTCCTCCGTCAGGAGCTGGTCCTTCTCCACTTCCTCTGCCAAGGCACCCGGCTGGATGACAACATAGCGCTCATAGTAGATGATGGAGTCCAGCTTCTTTGTCGGCAGACCGAGCAGGTAGCCCATCTTGTTCGGAAGGGAACGGAAGTACCAGATGTGGGCCACGGGCACGACAAGGGAGATGTGGCCGGCACGCTCGCGGCGTACCTTCTTCTCCGTCACCTCCACGCCGCAACGGTCGCAGACGATGCCCTTATAACGGATGCGCTTGTACTTACCACAATGGCACTCGTAGTCCTTTGTCGGACCGAAGATGCGCTCGCAGAAGAGGCCGTCGCGCTCGGGCTTATACGTGCGGTAGTTGATTGTCTCAGGCTTCAGGACTTCACCATAGGAGTTGGACAGGATCTCCTCAGGGGAGGCGAGGCCGATGGTAATCTTGGTGAAGTTACTCTTTATCTTATTGTCTCTCTTAAATGCCATATCGTTATATAATAAATAGTGTGTAAAGAGTCCTGTCGGTTAGTCAAGCGTGACGCTCAGACCCAGACCGCGAAGCTCATGAAGCAGGACGTTAAGGGACTCGGGTATGCCCGGAGCAGGCATCATCTCGCCCTTGACAATCGCCTCATAGGCCTTGGCACGGCCGTTAACGTCGTCAGACTTGATGGTGAGGATTTCCTGAAGAACATGGGACGCGCCGAAGGCTTCGATAGCCCACACCTCCATCTCACCGAAACGCTGACCACCGAACTGCGCCTTACCGCCAAGCGGCTGCTGCGTAATGAGAGAGTACGGGCCAATGGAGCGTGCATGCATCTTGTCCTCTACCATGTGGCCGAGCTTCAACATATAGGTAATGCCGACTGTCGCCTTCTGGTCGAAAGGCTCACCGGTACCACCGTCGTAAAGCTGCGTAGAACAGTAACGCGGCAACCCGGCCTTGTCCGTCCACTCGCACAGGTCCTCAAGCTTGGCACCATCAAAGATGGGCGTGGCAAACTTGACGCCGAGTTTCTGGCCAGCGGCTCCGAGAACGGCCTCGAATATCTGTCCGAGATTCATACGGGAAGGCACGCCGAGGGGGTTCAGTACGATGTCCACTGGACGACCGTCCTCCAAGAACGGCATATCCTCCTGACGGACCACCTTTGACACGATACCCTTGTTGCCGTGACGGCCGGCCATTTTGTCGCCGACACCGATCTTGCGCTTCTTCGCGATATAGACTTTCGCCATTTGGATGATACCGGAGGGAAGTTCGTCGCCGATAGTGATGGCGAACTTCTTGCGCTTCAGCGTAGCATCCATCTGGTTGTACTTCTTCAGGTAGTTAATCACCAGCGCACAGATCAGCTCGTTGGTGTGTTCATCCGTCGTCCAATTACAAAGTTGCAAGGACGTATAGTCCAACGGCATGAGGACGGACTTCGTGAACTTCGCGCCTTTGGCAATCACTTCCGTACCAATCGTGTCCTTTACGCCTTGACAGGCCTTGTCTTTCGTCAGCTTGACCAACTTGCCGACCATCAGTTCGCGCAACTCCTTGCTCTTCTTCTCGAACTCGTCGTCAAGGTTCTGAAGCAATACCTTGTCCGTAGCTTTAGAGGTACGCGTCTTCTGTGCCTTTGAGAAGAGCTTGCGGTCGATCACAACGCCGTTCAGGGAAGGATTCGCCTTCAGAGAGGCATCCTTCACGTCGCCAGCCTTGTCGCCAAAGATGGCACGGAGCAGCTTCTCTTCCGGCGTGGGGTCGCTCTCGCCCTTCGGGGTAATCTTACCGATCATGATGTCCCCGGGAACAACACGGGCACCTATGCGGATAATACCATTCTCGTCCAAATCCTTCGTAGCATCCTCGCTCACATTCGGGATATCATTGGTGAGCTCCTCCATACCGCGCTTGGTCTCGCGCACTTCAAGGGAGAACTCATCAACGTGGACGGAAGTCAGGATATCGTCGCGGACAACGCGCTCGTTAAGGACGATGGCATCCTCGTAGTTATAGCCTTTCCAAGGCATATAGGCCACGAGCAGGTTGCGGCCCAAGGCCAATTCGCCGTTCTCCGTGGCGTAACCTTCCGTAAGGATATCCCCTTTCTTCACCTTCTGCCCTTTCTCGCAGATGGGACGGAGGTCAAACACCATGTTCTGGTTCGTCCGGCGGAACTTAGGTATCTCGTATTCCTTCGTTGCAGGCTCAAAGCTTACGAATTCCTCATCCTCCGTGCGGTCGTACTTAATCCTTATGGTGGTGGCATCTACGTATTCAACGACACCATCGCCCTCGGCAGTAACCATCGTGCGGGAATCTATGCAGACTTGCTTCTCGATACCCGTACCAACTATCGGCGCTTCGGAACGGATAAGGGGGACGGCTTGGCGCATCATGTTCGAACCCATGAGCGCGCGGTGGGCATCGTCATGCTCCAGGAAGGGGATAAGGGAGGCTGCGATCGAGGCAATCTGCTGCGGAGCTACGTCCATCAAGACGACATCAGCCGGCGGTACGACAGGATAATCTGCATCCTGACGACATTTTACCTTATTCAGGATAAAGGTTCCGTCCGGGTTCAGCGGTGCATTACCCTGACCGATAATCTTACCTTCCTCCTCCTCTGCGCTCAGATAAACAACGTTTTCGTTGTTCAAATCTACCTGAGAGTCAGCCACCTTACGGTACGGCGTCTCAATAAAGCCTAGGCTGTTAATCTTCGCATAAACACAAAGAGAAGATATCAGGCCGATGTTCGGTCCTTCCGGCGACTCAATCGGGCAGAGACGGCCGTAATGCGTATAGTGAACGTCGCGCACCTCAAAGCCTGCGCGCTCACGGGAAAGACCACCGGGACCAAGCGCAGACAGACGGCGCTTGTGGGTCACCTCCGCCAGCGGGTTGGTCTGGTCCATGAACTGAGACAGGGCGTTCGTCCCGAAGAAGGAATTGATAACGGAGGATATGGTCTTCGCGTTTATCAAGTCCATCGGCGTGAACACCTCGTTGTCGCGGACATTCATACGTTCCCGGATAGTACGGCTCATACGTGCCAGACCAATCGAGAACTGGTTAGCCAACTGCTCACCGACGGTACGGACACGACGATTGCTCAAGTGGTCAATATCATCAACCGTAGCCTTTGAGTTGATGAGTTCAACGAGATATTTAATAATTTCTATAATGTCCTCACGGGTCAAGACGCGGATGTCCGTCTCTGTCGTCAGGCCAAGTTTGCGGTTCATCCGATAGCGGCCCACTTCACCGAGGTCATAGCGTTTCTCCGAGAAGAACAGATTATTGATAACCTCGCGGGCACTTGCGTCATCCGCCGGGTCTGCGGTGCGCAACTGACGATAGATGTAATTGACGGCCTCCTTTTCCGAGTTGCTCGGGTCTTTCTGGAGCGTCTTGAATATAATGTCATAGTCAGCCCCGGCGGCCTCCTCGCGATGCACCTCAATCGTGGACGCACCGCTTTCCAAGATAATATTTATATCGTCGGCGGTAAGTTCGTGCTCACGATCCAGGATGATGTCGCTACGGTCTATGGACACGACTTCGCCCGTATCCTCATCGACGAAGTCCTCCACCCAGGTCTTGAGAACGCGGGCGGCCAGTTTGCGACCTACGACCTTCTTCAAGTTCGTTTTCGTCACCTTGACCTCTTCAGCCAAGTCGAATATCTGAAGGATGTCCTTATCCGTCTCGAAGCCGATCGCACGGAGCAGTGTCGTCACGGGCAGCTTCTTCTTACGGTCGATGTAGGCGTACATCACGTTATTGATGTCCGTAGCGAACTCTATCCAAGACCCTTTGAAGGGAATGATACGGGCACTGTACAACTGGGTACCGTTGGCATGAACGCTACTCCCGAAGAATACACCTGGCGAACGGTGCAACTGGGACACGACAACACGCTCAGCACCATTAATAATAAACGTACCGTTATCCGTCATATAGGGTATCGGACCGAGGAATACGTCCTGAACGACAGTATCAAAGTCTTCGTGGTCGGGATCCGTACAATAAAGCTTCAGCTTGGCCTTCAGGGGGACACTGTACGTCAGCCCACGCTCCAAGCACTCCTCTATGGTGTATCGCGGAGCGTCAATATAATAATCAAGGAATTCCAGAACGAAGTTATTACGGGTATCAGCAATGGGAAAATTCTCCGCGAAAACTTTATACAAGCCGTCTTGACGGCGCTGTTCCGCAGGAGTATCCAGCTGGAGGAACTCGCGGAAGGACTTTAGCTGCACGTCAAGGAAATCCGGATAAGGCATCGGATTATGCACTGACGCAAAGTTTATACGCTCGTTTTGTACTTTGGACATCTTGTCTATAGGTCTATAAGTTTCGTTTAATGGGGCCAAATTTTTAGACGCAAAAAGGTTAAGAACCCTCTACCAGAGGATCCTTAACCATTTCCCTTTGGGGAATGAGTCGTTTTAAGCGAGTTCTACCTCTGCACCAACCTCTTCCAAGGCCTTCTTCAGTGCTTCAGCTTCCTCCTTAGCAACGCCTTCCTTCAGCTTGCTGGGAGCACCGTCCACGAGATCCTTAGCCTCCTTCAGACCGAGACCGCAGGATTCCTTCACGGCTTTCACCACCTGGAGCTTGTTAGCACCGGCGTTCTTCAGAACCACGTCAAAGGAGCTCTTCTCCTCAGCGGCGGGACCAGCAGCAACGGCGGGGCCAGCAGCAACTGCAACAGCTGCAGCAGCGGGTTCGATACCATACTCGTCCTTCAGGACCTGAGCCAACTCATTCACTTCTTTCACTGTCAAGTTTACCAACTCTTCAGCAATAGCTTTAATGTCTGCCATTTCTTTTTTGTTTATTTGTTAGTATTTGGTTTGTTTTTTTCCGAATCACTCGGGACGCTCTCCCAATGTCTTCAACACGCCATGGATAGTCTGGCTGCTGGACTGGAGGGCGGAAACGACGTTCTTGGCGGGCGACTGCAGCAGAGCCACAACCTCGGCAATAACTTCGTTCTTGCTCTTGATGGCACAGAGTGCGTCAAGATGCTCTGCTCCTACGTAGAAGCCTTCTTCCGCATAAGCGGCCTTGAGGGCTGGTATCCCACTCTTTCCCTCTTCCTTAATCAGCTTAGCCGGTACGTTCGCCGTGTTGCAGAAGAACACTGCGGTAGTCCCTTTCAGCACGGGATAGAGGGGGGAGTAGTCTATGTCTGCTGCCTCAAACGCCTTATGGAGGAGCGTATTCTTCACCACCACCATCTTGATGGCGGATCCGAAGCACTTCCGGCGCAGTGCACTCGTCGCTGCGGCATCAAGCCCCGACACGTCCACTAGGTAGAAGTGTGCATATTCTTTCAGTTGCTCACCGAGTTTCTCGATGATAACGGCTTTATCTTCCTTTCTCATGATTCCATTACCTTTTTATGCTTCATCAACCGATTTGGGGTCAACCTTGACTCCCTGACTCATGGTCGAAGAAAGATAAATACTCTTAATATACGTACCCTTCGCCGCAGCAGGCTTCAGCTTCACGATAGTCCCGATGAACTCCTTCGCATTGCCCACCATCTGCTCGGGGGTGAAGGACACCTTTCCGATAGAAGCGTGGACGATACCAGCCTTATCTACTTTGAAGTCAATTTTACCTTGCTTCACCTCGCGGACAGCTTTCTCAACGTCCATCGTAACGGTGCCGCTCTTCGGGTTCGGCATCAGGCCGCGAGGACCGAGCACACGGCCCAACGCGCCTATCTTACCCATAATGGCGGGCATCGTAATAATCACGTCTATGTCCGTCCATCCGCCCTTAATCTTCTCGATATACTCATCGAGACCTACGTAATCCGCGCCGGCAGCCTTTGCCGCATCTTCCTTGTCGGGAGTACAGAGGCAAAGCACGCGAACCGTCTTACCGGTTCCGTTCGGGAGGGATACCACGCCACGAACCATCTGGTTCGCCTTACGAGGATCTACGCCTAGACGCACGTCTATATCCAGAGAAGCGTCAAACTTCGTGGTGGTTATTTCCTTCACGAGGGCGACGGCTTCCGTCAGCGTATAGGCCTTCCCTGCTTCAACTTTACCAGCGACTGATTTCTGATTCTTTGTCAGCTTACTCATTGTTGTCTCAAATTGAAGTGTTAATTACCCAGGGAAGTCACCCTTAACTGTGATACCCATACTACGAGCCGTTCCGGCAACGAGACGCATAGCGGACTCCACCGTGAAGCAGTTCAGGTCCGGCATCTTGTCTTCGGCGATTGCCTTTACTTGTTCCCAAGTAACCGATGCTATCTTCTGGCGGTTCGGCTGCGCGGATCCGCTCTTCTTTTTGGTTGCTTCAAGCAGTTGGATGGCCACAGGCGGTGTCTTCACGATAAACGAGAAGGACTTGTCATTGTAGTAAGTAATGACAACGGGCAATACCTTACCCGCCTTATCCTGTGTCCTGGCGTTGAACTGCTTGCAGAAGTCCATGATATTTATACCCTTCGAGCCCAATGCAGGCCCAACGGGAGGCGAGGGGTTAGCCGCGCCGCCTTTAATCTGGAGTTTGATTAATCCAGCAACTTCTTTAGCCATTTCTTTTATTATTAATTAATGTGTCCAATGAGCGGAACGGACGCGTAACACCGCCTATTCCTTCTCAACCTGCATAAAACCGAGGTCCAAGCCCGTACTGCGGCCAAAGACCTTCACTGTAACCGTCACCTTCTTCTTTTCGTTATCCACCTTTTCGATGGCACCAGAGAACCCGCTGAACGGCCCTTCCGTAACCTTCACGACATCGCCAACGATGTAAGGAGCTGCAGTATCTGACAACACCTCCTCTTCCAACTCATCGACTTTTCCTAAGATACGGTTCACCTCTGCCTCCCGCAGCGCCATGGGCTTACTCGTGTCCGGCAAGAAGCCTAACACGTTCGGCGTATTGCGCAATACGTGAGCGATTTCGCCTACCAATTTCGCCTCAACCAATACGTACCCCGGCAGATAGCTCTTCTCTTTCACGACGCGCTTGCCGTTGCGTTGCTGCACCACCTTTTCGGTCGGGATGAGGACTTGGGCTACACAGCCATTCAACGTGCCGTTCTTTATCTCGGCATCAATGTACTCTTTCACCTTTCCTTCCTTCCCGCTGATAGCGCGCAAGACGTACCAAGACATTCCTTCTGCCATTGCTGTAGAGTTTAAGCGGAGTAAACGAACTTCATCAGAGAGTCAAAAACCGTGTCCATGCAGAAGACCACCAACGCAATCACGATGGAAGCAATCAGTACGACGATTGCCGTATGGGTGAGCTCCTGCCGCGTGGGCCACGTGGTTTTATGAGCTAATTCTTCGTAAGAATCTTTGCAGTATGTGACAATACTCTTGAACATAACGTTTTGTGTTTGCACGGGAAGAGAGGCTCGAACTCCCGACACCTGGTTTTGGAGACCAGTGCTCTACCAACTGAGCTATTCCCGTAGGAATAGGCTCTCCCTTACAGAGAGCCTATTGCGCGTTGAATTGGAATTTACGGCGATTAGTCCTCGTAAACCTCCGTAATCTGGCCGGAACCTACCGTGCGGCCACCTTCGCGGATAGCGAAACGCAGACCTACGTTGAGGGCAACGGCATAGATAAGATCTACCGTGATCTCCACGTTGTCACCGGGCATCACCATTTCAGTACCCTCGGGGAGGTGGATTTCACCCGTGCAGTCCATGGTGCGGAGGTAGAACTGGGGACGATACTTGTTACCGAACGGAGTGTGACGGCCACCCTCCTCCTTCTTCAGGACGTAGATGGAAGCCTTGAAGCGCTTCAGGGGCTTGATAACACCCGGGTGAGTGATAACCATACCACGCTTAACCTCGTTCTTGTCAATACCACGGAGGAGCAGACCTACGTTATCACCAGCCTCACCCTGATCGAGGAGCTTGCGGAACATTTCCACACCGGTAACAACGGACTTCTTGTCCTCACCGAGACCGAGGATCTGCACTTCGTCGCCGACCTTCACGATACCGGTTTCTATACGACCCGTAGCTACAGTACCACGACCCGTGATGGAGAACACGTCCTCAACAGGCATCAGGAAGGGCTTCTCCGTGTCGCGGACGGGCTCCTGGATCCACTCGTCACAAGCATCCATCAGCTTCATCACGCTCTCTTCCCACTTAGCAACGCCGTTCAGCGCGCCGAGTGCGGAACCACGGATGATGGGAGTCTCAGCCTCGAAGTCATACTCGCCGAGGAGCTCCTGCATTTCCATCTCTACGAGTTCGAGCATTTCCTCGTCCTCAACCATGTCGCACTTGTTCAAGAACACGACCAGACGGGGCACGTTCACCTGACGGGCGAGCAGGATGTGCTCACGGGTCTGAGGCATCGGACCGTCGGTAGCGGCTACAACGATGATGGCACCGTCCATCTGGGCAGCACCCGTTACCATGTTCTTCACATAGTCGGCGTGTCCCGGGCAGTCCACGTGCGCGTAGTGGCGCTTGGAAGTTTCGTACTCAACGTGGGCAGTGTTAATCGTGATACCACGCTCTTTCTCTTCGGGTGCGTTGTCAATCTGGTCGAAGGACTTCACCTCGGAGAGACCTGCCTTTGCCAGCACCGTAGTGATGGCTGCCGTCAACGTCGTCTTACCATGGTCCACGTGACCGATAGTACCGATGTTAACGTGCGGTTTGGTTCTTTCAAATTTTTCTTTAGCCATAGCTTAAAATAATTATAATTATTGTGAGAAGTGTTCCTCTCTGCGCTGTGCGCGTTGAGCTGTTAACGAGATTTGAACTCGTGACCTCTTCCTTACCAAGGAAGTGCTCTACCACTGAGCTATAACAGCAAACTCCTTTCGGTTGAGCGGGAAACGGGGCTCAAACCCGCGACCCTCAGCTTGGAAGGCTGATGCTCTATCAACTGAGCTATTCCCGCATTTCACGAGGCCTGCACCCGCCGCGAAAATGTGTGGGCGAAGATGGATTCGAACCACCGAAGGTATAAACCAGCAGATTTACAGTCTGCCCCATTTGGCCACTCTGGTATTCGCCCGTTTGCCGTTATTCAGGCGTATCCGCCCGTGCTTCCGCAAGGGTACACGCCCAAATCGGCTGCAAAGTTAGCGATAATATTTTATCCGCAAAACATTTTCCCGCTTTTTTCTTGCACTGCTCAGTTTGAAGCGCGCCTGCAAGGTGCAGGAACGAGGGGGTATGGTGCGGATGCCTCGCGCGCGTGTATATATAATAATGAGTAGGCGGCCATTTTCGGGACGACCAGGGTGCGGGGACGGCGCGGCGGGGACGTTGCTACGCCCCCGCCGCCTACTATCGGTATGTACTGCCCGCGCTACTTGAACCACTTCGATCCGTCCGCCCGTCGGCCGGCCAGGTGGCCCCAGCGGTTCTGGTTGTCGGCATCAAGGCCGTACCAGCTGACGGCGACATACTCCTCGTTGGCGTAGAAGTAGAAAGCGTTGTTCGTCATCCACTTAGAAAGTTTAGGCGCGGCGAAATGCTTATTGAGTGCACTAGTTAGAAGGCCTTCCCATCCGTTGTGCTTCGCCCAGAAGTGCCGCCTGCGCCAGGGTGTCTTCGACCACAGGTGGGCGCGCACGCCAACGAGCTTCAGCTTCATCCAGAGGTGGTCCTCCTCCCAAGGTTTCGTAGCGGTCTCCGTAGGTGCCAAGGTTTCATAGTAACCGAAGAACGGGATGAAGTAATAGTTACCCCTCTCAACCAAGGGCGGCCTCTTCGTAGCGTCATAGCCCCAATCATCGGAAAGGTTCCGGTCTCGCAGCGACTCTGCATTCTTGGAGGGGTTCAGGTAGTCGCGTTTGTAGTAACGCCGCAGGTTGTCCATCGGCGATCCGTCGTCCAGATCCAAGTAAGAGGAATATGCTTTGAAGTAGCCGTCTTCGGCAGAAGTCCCGAGCGCGTTTTGTATTTCCGCTTCGGCTTCAGGCGAGTGTAGTGTATAGCCACTCATACTGCCCTTGAGAACGTAATACTCTAACTCATCCTGATATTCCGTATTGCCATACGAGTCAGTATAATTGCCCGGATAAGGATATAAGGAGTGGTTCTCGTTGTCCTGATAGAGCAAAGTCAGATACCGTTCAGCCGTGTAGCGATAAAAGGCGTCATCGGTCTGTGTTTCTCTCTGCTCAGTGCCAGGGGTATAAGGCAGGCGGGTGTTTTCCGCTGACTGCCCGGCAAAAGTGCTATTAGCGCGTAGCAGGGTCTTGTCGTAACGGGGGTTCGCCAGACCGGCGATGTAGTCCGGATTGCTGGTGATGGGCTGTCCGTTGTAGTCGCGCATCAGCTCCGTCTTCAGCAACCAAACGCCGCCACGGCAGAGGGTATAGCCGTCGTGGAACTTCTTCATGTACCACTTCGTATCGGGGTCGTAGTGCGGCTTCGCGTAGTCGATAATCCAGCTCATCTGGTCCGCCGTGGGCATATCCGCCGTCGAGCGGGAACCCTCCGGCATGGAGCGCATGTCCAGACGCCCTATATAATAGTCATCAATCGCATTGCCCACATTCTGATATGCGGGAGTCCCTATCAGTTCGCCAATATCGGTCAGGATTGCCTCGTCGTTCGTCCTCGGGATATCCGCATTCGTCCCCGGAATGCCGATACCCGTTGCGGTCGCGCTCCAGTTCCAGCCTTCCCAGAACCACTCTTCCGCGTCCCACTCATAGTAGGACTGGCAGAAGTCGTAAACGCTGTCCGCCTCGATGATGGGCAACCTGTGGGCTATACGCTTGTAATCATTGGGCTGGAGACCTTCATCAAAGTGCATCTCGCGCGTAAAGGTATAGAAGCCCGTCTCCTCGCCGAAGTCGCTGATACCATCGTCAAGTGTACCGATATATTCCGAATTGGCGTCAGGCAGCTCCCACGGATACTGGGAGTAAGTCTTTTTCACGGGCAGGCAGCCCGTATCCTTGATGTACCACGACTTCGCCTCCTGCCGCTTCCAGTTCCAATCGTACTGGTAGCGCCAGGAACCCTCGGTCGTATCGTCGCCGAAGTTCTCATACCACGGCGACTGCAGGGTGAAGTACTGCACGTAGTAGGTTATGCGCAGGTCTGTGGAACCCGGCGCGATGACCATGTAGGCACCGTCTGTCGGATCTCCCGCCAGCCCCGCTTCGGCGCGCCCGTTCACGGTGAGCATCGTGTCTATCTTCTCGTCAAGAGGCCACCCCTTCATGCCGTCGCCGAAGTCGTCCAGCGTGAGCGTCACCTTCCTGCTGGCATTGGCATCCTCCCGTGGCGATGCCGCGAGGCCGTCAAAGTTGAAGTCGTAGAGACCGGCTATCTGATTCGGCGTGGAGCTGATATCCTCCACGTCAATGCGGATGAGGCGGCAGCGGTCCATCTGCGGCGCGCGGTGGGTATAGGGGGTGAAGAGCAGGTAAACGGCCTTGTGCTGCAGTTGGAAGTGATAGTACTCAGGCTGTTCGTTAGCCCATGCTGTACCGCAGTCGCCGTCGTCTTCCAGATGCTGCGCGTCGTTGGGGCGGTTCTGGGTCTGGTTCTTAGCGACAAGCACCTCGGCATAGCCTCCACCATCCACGCCCAGCTTCATGCCGCGCTTACCGGTGTAGTACACCTGATATTTGGACTCCTCCAGCTTGCGGTCCACCTTGAACTTGGCAAAGTCCTGCTTTGTCGCGATGCTGCTCCAGACGGGCATGACCATCTCGCCGATGTTCCCCGCCTCCGCGTCGGCCACGGTTGTCACATTGACGTAGATGTTGTCAACGACACCGCTAAACTTCTCAGACGTGTCCATGGTCCACCAGAAGGTTCCATCGCTATTCATGTAAGTCTTTGCGGTGAAGGTGCGCGCACCCGCCTGAGCCGCCGTCTCGGCGGGCGTAGGGCGGCGGAGCAGGCCTATGGTGTCGTTCGCCACTTCCTCGGCGGCGGCCAGACGGGCCTCCGTCTCGGGGGGCAGGTCAAAGCCGGTGGCAAAACTCGTGAGCCCCGTCTCCGGGTCAAAGGGCGATTCGCCCTGGGAAAGCACAAGGGGGTCGTCGCCCGTGCAGGCGGCGAAGAGGGCGGCCGCGGCTGAGAGCAGCAAGGCCGCACAGTTATAGCGGGTTATGTTCATGGCGTTTGCAGTAAGTCTGTTAAGGGATCTGACATGATGTCGTCACCGGTCTGAAGGCTGTCAGTCGCGATGCCGTAATAGTTCGAACTTTCATCGGCGGAGTGCCCGATGGAGCCACCGGCCTCCAAACCCGGCAGCGCCGTGCCGTAGATGAGGAGGGCCAGGGGGGAACGACTGCTACGCGAGGAGCGTGCGGACGAGGTACTCGCTGCCGGAGCGCTACTGTTACTGCCCGATGTACCGGAGCTGCCGAGGTCCGAGAAGATATCCACCACGGTCGCGTCCGTATGACCGTTGCCGAAGGTCGTCTCGCCCTGGTCGTCGGTATTGGCCTGCTGGTGCTGACCCTGGAAGGAGGTCTTCAGCACCAGGCTCTCCAGCTCAAGGGGGATGACCTTCATCGCCGGTGCCACATACCGCCTCTTGCTCTTGTTATTTTCGCTGCTCATATCTTTTCGTTGTTTGTTCGTAATGCATTGTACCCACAGAAAAGGTTTATTCGAACCAAGGGGAACCGTTCGGCCGGGAGCCGGCCACCATGCCCCAGCGGCATACATTCTGCTGTTCCCAGGAGACACTGATATAGTTCTCCGTACAGTTCAGGTAGTATGCGGCGTTGTCGTAGGCCTCGCCGGTACTGACTGTCGGTAGTTGGTCACCGACAGTCACGCGGTTGAGGTAGTACTTACCGCCACTATATCTATTGAGCGGCAACGGGGTGGACGACCAGTAAGCGCCACGCACACCGACAAGTTTCAGCTGCCGCATATCCCAGTCCGAGTAGCTCCAATCACTCTGGATGTAGCCTGCAAAGGGCAGGAAGAAGTACTTGTCAATCTCCGTATCATCGGGCCGCCCCTTCTTATAATAGTTTCCGCGGATATTCTCAATGGGAACTGCCAACCGCAGGTCAAAGGCGGGTTCAGGATTCGTTATCTGGGCCCATTCGTTCGCGTGTTTGCTGTTCTTCATCACATCGTTAGGCGTTTTCTCGCCCGTGAAGCCGGTAATATAGTCGCTCTTCAGCAGCCATACGCCCCCACGGCAGAGGGTTTTGCCATCGTTGTAACCCTTCATGTGCCAGAGCGTCTCCGTGTCATAGTGGGGCTGTCCGTGTATCACATACCATGCCAGCTCGTTAGCATTAGGCATTTCCGCCGTAGAATACATTCCTTCTACCAGGGAGTATCCAGACCGGATACTCACGGTATTACCCCAATCAAAGGACCCACCGCCGTTATGGCCGTAGAAATAGCGGTGATCCTCAGGACTCGCCGAGGTTCTTCCGACAAGGGAAATGTCCACATAGGTTCTTACACTATACCAGTTATAATGACCGCGATGGTAGGTTTTCTCCGGTGTCCAGGAACGCCAAATCATATAATGCTCATTGTTGCGGTGGGGGAACTCCCGCTCTGTGAGCGTTTCGCTATACCTCGGCTTTTTCAGTCCTTGGGTCGGATCATAGGTCTGATCCTCGGGCTGCCGCCACCACTTCTGGTAGGAGTAGTCCCCGCTCCAGTCCCAATAGGTCTGCTCTGCGTCCCACTGGTACCACAAGTCGTTTATATCCAAAGTGACAAGGTCGGTAGGCTGTTCGGGCACCAACTCCTGACTTACTTGATACAGATGCCCGGGTCTATAATCATATTCCACATCGATTGACGTTACCGCGCTGGCAAGGGGGCGCGGACGATACTCAAAGCTCCAGACACTGCCCGGTATGTTTATCTGCTCCGTGTAGTTGGCAAAGCAGTAACTGATGCGCAGGCGGTGCCTGCCGGGGCTGATGACCATGAACGCCGCATTGCTCTCTGCATCGGTTTCCTGTCCTACGGCGAAACCGTCGTCCCCGCCGCAGAAGAGCGTGATGGAGGAAGAGGGATTGGTGACGTTGGCGGGATCGGTGTCAAGCTCGCCTGAGGTGAAGTCGTACGTGCCGGAGAGGGGCTTGCCGTCCATGTCCTCCACAAGGACCGAATAGAGCCTGTGGCCGTTGGTGTCGAACGGCAGCACATTATCGTCCACGCGCGGCAGGAAGCAGAGGTAAGCGGCCTTGTGGTCAAGTCTGAACTGGTAATGATTGGCGCGCTCTGCGCTGCTCACGCGATGGGCCGTGGCCGTGCCGCAGTCGCCGGATCTGCCGAAGTGGTTGGCGTAGTTGGGCCAGGTCTGCTCCTGTACGGCGGCGATGGTGACGGAGTTCGGGTCCGTGCTGTCCGTCCCCGTATAGCGCACCGGATAGGAAGCCGCCATGAGGATGGCTTTGTCGTACCAGAAGTCGGCCTCGCGCTTCCTGTCGCTCGGGTCGTCCGCCTCGTCCGCCAGGCCGAAGACACCTGCACTGCCATAGCTCCCGGTGCCGAGGTCAATGAAGATGTTGTCAGTCGCCGTCCAGTAGAAGTGCCCCTCATGATCCAGGGAGGTCTTCGCGGTGGGTGCGCCGGGTGCGCTCGCCGCAGGCGGAACGGTGGAGAAGAGGGTGCCTGTTCCTGACCCCGGTTTCCCGCCCTCGCCCGTCCGGTTCACAAGCGGATCATCGCCGGAACACGACGCAGCCACCAACGCCACACAAAGAAGCATGCAGCGGCAAGAAATTTTCAGTCTTTTCATAACCATTAATCTGTAGGGCGTAAATGCGCCTAAATTGTTATCTATCAACATTTTACCCCCCCCGTGTATGGATACAACGAGGGCTGTCACGCTGCAAAATTATGAAGAAAATCGCAGACAACCAAGCGACTGCGGGTAAATAATCGGGGGAAAGGAGTAAAGAAGGCTATTAAAAGAGGGAACAAGCCCGCTCGCGTTGTAGAAGTTATGCGCGCACAGGACGGCACTCCCGCGCCCGCCGCCACATCGGCAGGCACACAGCGCCTCCGCCCGCACGCCACAAAGGACTGCCGCCTGCCAGAGCAAGAACTCCCTGCCGACGCACCGGGCTAACTCCCCGCTTAACTTTACTTTGCGCTCTTTTTTACTCCTCCACTTAATTCCCAAGCCCCTATTAACCGACCCGGATACGCCACACCCCTAGGGTTAGCGTTCCGTAACCCTAGGGGTAATGTGCCGCAACCGCAGGGTCAGTTTTTCGTAACCCTGCGGTCAGGAAATGCGCGGTAAGACGGGACGGGGGGGCTATATACCTCCGCTGCCGTTCCCACCCCGGCCTACCTGCCGCGCTGCTTGTCCTTCACTTTCTCAAGCTGGCGGCGGAGGACGTCGATGCACAGGTCCACGCCTTCCTCGAAGGTGTCGCACACTTTCTCGGCGCGCACGTCGCTGCCGGGTACGACGAGGTTGATGGCCACTTCCTTGTTGTTGGCCGTTTCGGGCTTGACGACCTTGAGCGTCACCTCGGCGGTCGTGATGAAGTCGTTGCCTTTTGCTACTTTCGCGAGCTTCTTCTCGATGAATTCCTGCAACTTGTCTGTCGCGTTGAAGTGGATGGATTGAATCTTGATGTCCATGATTAACCTCCTTTTGTTTTGGTTAGTTCACGCCCTGGGGTGGGCTTTTTCGTATTGTTTTTTGAGGTCAGCGAAACTGACGTGTGTATAGACTTCCGTCGTGGCCACGCTTTCGTGTCCGAGCAGTTCTTTGACGGCACCGAGATCGGCACCGTTGTTGAGCATGACGGTGGCGAAGGTGTGGCGCAGCACGTGGGGACCGCGCTTCTCCTGCGCGGTGACGGCGGCGAGGCGGTCGCGCACGATGTGCCACACCTGCGCCGCACTGAGCCTGCGCCCCCGCTCTGTGGTGAAGACCACCCCTGCGGGCGGCGGGTAGTCCTCCAGGAAGCGGCGCATCTCCTCGCACAGTTCGCGCCCGAAGGGGACGATGCGCTGCTTGTTGCGCTTGCCGGTCACCTTCAGCTCGCCGCGCCCGAGGTCGATGTCCGGTGCCTGGAGCCCGATGAGTTCCGAGACACGGATGCCCGTCGTGTAGAGCGTGAGGAGGATGAGCCGGTCGCGCGCCGCCACAAAGCCTGTCCCGAAGGGGATGTCGTCCAGCAGGCGGTCCATGTCCCCCTGCCTGACGAAGGCCGGCAGGGGCTTACCTACCTTCGGATTGGCTACGCGGCGCAGCGGGTCCGCCGTGACGAGGCCGCGCAGGAGCAGGTAGCGGTAGAAGGCGCGCAGCGAACTCAGCGCGCGGCGCACGGTGCGCGCCGCCGTTCCCGCCTCCATGCGCGCTACCATCCAGCGGCGCACCACATCGGCATCAACGGACGGCCAGTCCAGCCCCTCGTCCAACGCGGCGAAAAACGCGCCGAAAGCGCGCAGGTCGTCGCCGTAGGTACGCACCGTGCGGGGGGAGTAGCCCCGCTCGGCGGTGAGGTATTCGAGAAATTCGGCCACTAAGTCCATCATCAGTCCCTGCTTCCGTATGCGAAAATAGGGAACATTTCCGAGAGGGGCAAATTTTGGTACATTTTTTTTGGCGGGACGCGCGGGATACCCGTAGGGACGGGAGGGAGCGCGTCGGCGCCAAAGGGCAAAAAAGTGCGGGAGAGAGGGGCGTTGGCGGTCAGTTGGCGGT
Organism: Alloprevotella sp.; assembly: GCA_017476545.1. GTDB lineage: Bacteria > Bacteroidota > Bacteroidia > Bacteroidales > Bacteroidaceae > Alloprevotella. The sequence continues at coordinate 10,805 of JAFUZP010000022.1, read as the reverse complement.
CAGCGCGGTTGCGGGGCGTTGTACTTTTGCACCGTGTCCGGACACCATGCGAACTAACAAATTATTCGTTCAACAAAAAAACAAAGAAGTATGATTAAGTACAAAACCTACGCGAGCAAGAACCCGAAGACGAAACTCGTCAAGTACTACGCCTGCCCCGTGGAGCAGCGTCCCGTGAACCGCGACCAGTTCTTTGAGCAGATCGAGGCGGAGAGCACCGTGACGGAGCACGACGTGAAGGCTGTCCTTTCGGCCATGCAACGCCACCTGTGGAACAACCTGCGCGAGGGGCGCAGCGTGCGCCTGGGCGACCTGGGGTCGTTCCACATCACGCTCAACTCCACGGGAGCGGAGCAGCCGGAAGACTTCACCGTGAAGAACATTAAGAAGGTGCGCGTGCGCTTCCGCCCGAGCGCGAAGTTCCTCTACAACCTCTCCACCGCGAACCCCAACGTGACGTTCAGCCTCCAGAAGGAGAAGGATGCCGCAGACGGCGAGGAGGAGAGCGGCAACGAGGGCTAACCGACCGAAGCGGGCGGCGGCAGGATACCCGGGACCTGCCGCCGCCCGACGCTGAGGGAACAAATCAAGAAAGGAGGTAAGACATGAGGAAACTGTCTGCACTGATAACACTGGCCAGCGGCATCCTGCTGAGTTTCGTGGCGTACTTCCGCAACGAGGCGGGGGAGGTACCGGACAGCGTGCTGTGGTACTTCTCGCAGTGCCTGCTGTACGCCGGCGGTATCTTCTCGATTGCGACGTTCCACGCGGAGCTGATACGCCGCTTCTACGAGGGACGGAAAGGAGAAAGGGACGGAGAGGATGGAGCGTAACCTGGTGATGATACGCACCTTCCGGGGAAGCGGCTATACCATCGGGCACTTGTACTGCGGCAGCCAGCGGCTGTGCGACACGCTGGAGGACGAAGTGCGCGAGCTGCCGCCCACCTGCCCCGACACGCCACAAGGACGTGCCTGCGGGTGCGCGGGGAAGGTGTATGCACAGACGGCCGTCCCGGCAGGACGCTACCGCCTGACATTCCGCCAATCGCCGAAATTCGGACGGAAGATGCTGGCCTTGCTGGACGTGCCGCACTTCATCGGCATCCTGATGCACGGCGGAAGGACGGCGAAGGACTCGGCGGGATGCGTCCTCGTCGGGATAAACTCCCGTAAAGGGGAGCTGACGGGCTCGAAAGAATGTCTGGCAGCGCTGGAAGCGACAGTGAAAGCACTGGAACGCAGGGGCGACGAGGTGTACCTCTACGTTATCAACGGCTTCATGGCCTGAAGGAGGCTCCCCCTACCCTGCCTAAAAGGGCGGCACTCCGGCATGGAGCGCCGCCCTTGGCTTACTGCGGGACGCGTGGGTCAGCGCACACGCACTTTCACAGTCTTGACCACTGCGCCGTCCTGCACGACCTGGAGGACATAGACGCCGGGCTGCCGGAGCGCGTCGGCGGGCAGGCGGCGGCCCTCAAGGTCGAAGGCGCGCACCTCGCCCGAGGCGGCGGCGGCCTCCACGAGGTTGATGGCGTCCGTCCGGGTGATTTCCACGTACTCGGGCAGCTCCATGACGCTCTCGCCCCAGCGGTTAGTGAGGGTGACTGCGGCGTCGTACTTGCCTGCGGAGACATAGACGGCCGTCGCGCTCTTGTCGCCGTTGTCCGTCACCGTGGCACCGGGGAGGTTCCACGCGGCGGAGGTGGTGATGTCGAGGGAGCCGGGGATGCCGGGATAGCCGAGGTGGTCGTTGTCGGCCTCCACGTCCTCATAGGCTGCGGAAGAGGTATCCTCGCCGCCGCTACCGGAACGGATGACCATGCGGCCGGGCTTGACTCCGGCATGGCCGAGGTTGGGGAAGGTGCCGTCGGCATCGGCCTGCTCGAAGGTGTAGTAGGCCTGTAGCCCGGCGGGCACGCTGCCGGCCTCGTAGCCGCGCATGGCTTCGAGTACCTCGGCATCGGTGAGGGCTTTGTCCCATATCTGCACCTCGTCAATCCAGCCGTCGAAGCCTGCTTTATAGACACCGCCGCCGCCGATGGTGATGGGGGCGTCCTTCTCAAGGTCGGCACGGATGCGGCTGTCGGTGGGCCAGGGGGTGTTGGCGCGGTCGTCGCGGCGGCCGTTCTTCCCGCTGGGCGCGGTGGCTTCGGCGACTTTCTTACCGTTGAAGTACATCTTCTGGAGGTCGCCCTGCTGGGTGACGACGAGGTGGTTCCACACGCCGGGAGTGACTTGGTAGCCGGTGGACATCATCTTCTCGTAGGGGTCGCCGTGGGCGGTCCAGCCGAAGGTATTGAAGGCCACCTCGTTGGCGGGATGGTCCACGGTGGCTGTCCCGATGGCCTCCCCGCCGTTATTGAACCCTTTCGCGAGGGCTACGCGGAAGACTACCCAGAGGTCGCCCCAGTTGTTGTGGGGCCAGGAGTCGTAGATGGAGAGTTTGTTAATGAGGTTGGTACCGTCGCGGTCGTGTGCGAACTGGTCGGCCTTGAACCAGAGGGCGTAGGAGTAGGTCTTGCCCTGCTGCACGTCGCCGGGAATCAGGAACATTTTGGGGTCGGAGATGCGCAGGGAGCGCGACACGCGGCCTTCGCCGTCGCGCGAGGTGTAGGTGAGGTTCACGGCCTCGCCGGTCTCGGCCTCGCTCTTGTCGGCCTCAAGGGTATTGACGACGGGAACGGCACCGGTGCTCTCGGGGGTAACCTGCACGAAGCCGCGCGTGATGATCTGCTGGCCCTCGCTGTCGGTGAAGTAGAGGTCGTAGAGGCCTTCGTTGGCGAGGCTCAGGGTAAGATTGACACTGTTGGTGGCGGAACCTACCGTAGCACCGCTGACGGGATCTACGACGCGCCATTCGCGTGCGGGCTCGGCCATGGTGTCCTCAAAGCCGATGGTGAACTCCTCGCCGGGCTTCACGACGGGCTTGTCGATAACGACAGCGGTGAGCGACTCGTTGTAGGGGATATCCTGATAGTCCGTCCAGACGATGCTGCTGCCGCCCAGACCGTCCGGGGCGACGGCGCGTACGCCGAAGCGACCGCGGCGGCCCTCAGTGCCGGGCACAAGGGGGGCGTCGATTACATAGGCGGCCCAGGAGGTGGTGGCGGTCAGCAAGTACTCGGGCTGTCCCTCCTGCTGGAAATAGATCTCATAGTACCAGGTATCCACCTCGTCGTTGTAGGTCTTCTGCGCGCCGGTCTCCTCGCGGCTGGCATAGCGCATCTTGAAGTCCAAGGCGTTGTAGCGGCCACGGAGAATCTCCACCTCCTTGATGGCGGGGGTGGCGGTACGGAAGCTCTGCTCCTCGTTGCGCACGGCCAGCTCGCCCACGAGCATTTCGTAGCCGGCGGGCGTGCCGTCGAAGGTGAGGCCTATCATGGAAATCTGCTGCCCGAAGGTCACACCCAGGTCGGCCAGCGGGGCGGTGAACGTCACCCACTCGCCGGGCCGGGCGGAGGCGGGGATTTCCACTTCCTTATAGTCTGTCAGCGCGTTGCGCAGGGCGATGAAGAGCTTGGCGTGGGTGGCCTCGGCGTTAGGCATCTTGTAGGTCAGGGAGATGTTCGCGCCGGGGAGGTAGGTCAGCAGCGTCTTGAAGAGTTTCACGCGGGAGAAGTCCGTCGCACCGCTGATGCGGAGGCAGGAACCGCCGAAGTAGGCGTCGTCGAACGTCAGGTTGGCGTTGATCAGCCCGGCGAGGCTGCCTTCCGTCACGGCGTCGCTGCGGTCCGTTATCCACCAGCGCCACGTCGGCATGAAGTCCTGCGTGTTCAGGTTATACCACTTGTGGTTGAACGCCACCTTGCCGGCGTTGTAGAAGCGCAGGCCGTTGCCGAGGTTGAAGCGCGTCACGAAGGGGATTTGCTGGATGGTGGACTTGGCGGAGAGGTACGTGGCCAGGCCGTGGAACGTCCGCAGGTCGGAATTGGAGAGGGAGGCGTCTGTGCGCAGGGGCGGGAGCAGGGCGGGGTTGCGGTTGCCGCCGCTGAACGTCAGCTCCTGCTTGAGGAGGTAAGCCTGCTGGATGGCGATGTCGGAGGAGCCGTCGTCCGTCGCGCTCTGGTGGATGAGGCTCTGCGCATGGGCGCCCCAGAAACCGATGGATATCTTGTTATCCAGCAGCGACTGCCACGTGGTGTAGGAGTTCTTCTCCTTGTAGGCGTTCCCCTGTATGTCGAAGCCCGCGTAGAGGTCGTAGCTGCTGCGTCCCAGCGCCTCGGCCTGCTGCACGGAATTGCGCAGCATCTCGCCGCTCCAGTTGTAGTTGAAGAAGAGCATGTCCGACACGATGTTGTCCTTGTCGCCGAAGTTCAGGTTGTTGTGCGAGCCCAAGCCGCGGTCGAAGGAGATGCTGCCCGTGTTGTTCGTACCGTCGTACCAGTGCAGCTGGAACTCCCAGCCGATTTCCTTGGCCTTGGCGTGGCAGTCCTTGATGAACTCGCGGAAGTCCGGCATCATATTCGTGTAAAACTCCGAGTTCACGCCGATGCCGTCTATGCCGTAATACTTCATCAGCTTGACGAGCTGCAGCGAGTGCTTGAAGCTCCCGTCCGCGTTCTTCTCGATGACCTTCATCATCTTCTTGCTGTTGTCGCTGCTGGCGTACGCCCCCGTCGTGTAGAGGCGGTCGTTCCAGGGGATGGACCATACGCAGCCCACCTTCACCCCGTTCTTGTGCGCCACGTCGGTGATGCCCGCCGTGGAGCGGAACCAGGGCGCCGTCCAGTTGCCGTGGATATCCACGTACGACCAGAGGCTGAAGTTGTCGCCCTCGAAGCAGTAGCGCGGCAGCGACTTCCAGCTGGTCGAGGGGTCGTCCAGCGGCACCCAGAGGCACATCTTGCGGTCGCGGTCCACGCCCGCCCGCACCTGGTAGTCGCCGTCCGTGATGCGCGGCAGCGGCCGCACGCGACTGATGTAGAACTGGTCGTCCATCAGGCTCACGCCCGGAGGCTGCGTCCCGGCCTCCCACGTGTCGAGGTAATCCACGAGCGCCGCGCCCACGTCCTGGATGTCCAGCGGGTGCGTCGGCGTGCGCTGCGCGCCTGCCGCGAGGGCAAGCAGCGCGGCGGCTGCAAGTAAAAGCGTCTTTTTCATTGCGTAGTTGATATTAGAATGGTTTCGCACCCGCAAATGTACGAAAGAATATCCGAATGCGCAACACGCCCCCGCCGAAAAGACGGCGCCCCCCCCCGCCACACAGCCCCCGGCCCCACTCCCTTGAAGGCACGGGAAGCCGCCCGCCGGATACGGAAAAGCCGTCCGCCCGGGGCACGGAAAAAGGCCCGCCGGAGCGGGCCTTTCGCGGCACTTCGCCGCACCCCTGTAACGCGCTGGGCGCAAGCGCGTTGCAAGCACGCCGCGACTCAGCCCAAAGTTGAGTGCCTAGTGTACTCATAGTACAGTACCACTGTACTGCCAGTTGAGTGCCTAGTGTACTCGTAGTACAGTACCACTGTACTACGAGTACATCAATCCGGGACCATCTTGTCGCAGTGGCCGCCCTCGTCAGGGAATGTTGAGGTGATAGTGGTAGTATCCTATATCAAGATCGAAGCGCTGCCCGTTATACGTCCCGGTATAGGGGGCGTCGCAACCATTGTCAAAGGACGCGCGCGCGAAGAAGTCCGCCGCGTCCCAATCCACACCAACGAAAGCGGGATACGTTGTTGTGTTACGAATAAAATAAGGCGCATTCCCCACATACACTCTGTAACCACCACAATTGCGTACGTTGCTGAACCAATTTTCATTCCAGGCAGCTACGTCATCAGCTGCAGCACTCCTGGCGGCCTCCAAAGAGCCCGCCTCAATAGCCGTACATAATGGGAAATTCACCGTCCTATACACCTCTTGAGGAGGGTCACACGCGTTACTAAGATAATAGTCAAGAACGGGGAGCACAAGTCTCACGCCCAACGCCGGCCCGCTCGTCGCCAGCAGCCGCTGCGGGCCCAGCGGGATAACCTCCATCCGGGGCGGGACGTACTCCTTCTTACCCGCGGCGGAAGCGGCGCCCGCAGCAGTTGGATTCCCTTCAGCGGCGCACAGCGCGCCGCCAAGTGTCTTTTCGTCGTTCATTGCTTAGTTGTTTTAATGGATTTATGATTCGTTAATTAATCGTCCGCAGACCAGTCCCGGCACTTCCCGGCCGCGCGTCCGGTCTGTTGCGATTCAATCGCAACAAACTCAACGCGCCCCCAAGCACACAAAAACGGCGCACCGCACCCCTCCGAAGGGGGCGCAGTACGCCGCTCAACGCTTGCGTATGTACCTGTAACTACCTGATTCCCAGAGCGTACGGGGGGGTAATTCGGGCACTACCCGCCCGGTAAATACGGGCATAGTCGGCATCCGCGCAGGCGGAAGCCGACATACCTATATTATATATACGCGCGTAAGGCATCATCAAGTTATCGTTTACGGCTGCAAAAGTAGGGAAATATTTCTATCAGGCAAAGGCCGGGAAGAAATAATCAACTTCGGCTACATCCTGACCGCAGGGTCAGTTCTTCCTAACCCTGCGGTCAGGAAAAAGTAACCATAGGGTCAGTTCGCCGTGACCATAGGGTTAAGAACGGCTACCCCGGGGGCAAAGCCCCGGAGAAGCGCACAAAAAAGCCGCGCCTCCCGAAGGAAGCGCGGTAAGCGGTCTTGGCCCGCCGGCAATCACTCCGCCTCAAGGCGGCGCAGCTCCCGCACGTAGGCAGCGTGCTCCTTCTGGAGGCGCTTCAGCACGGAGGGCTTGTCAAACTGCTGGCGGCGGCGGAGCTCCTTTACGATGCCCGTCCGCTCGGACTTACGCTTAAATTTCTTGAGGGCGCGCTCTATGTTCTCGCCCTCTTTAACGGGTACAATAATCATGTTGTGTCCTTTTTATGTTTCGTTATTACTTGTTTCGCGACGATGTAGCGGGCTGCAAAATTATACAATTATTTCATTTGCGGCAAACTTTGCCCGACATTTTCTTCCCCTCCTTCCTTTTTCTTGCCGCCGGCATCGTCGCGCAGGATGCGCAGCGTCTGTGTGTTGAACGGTATGTTGAGTTCCGGGTCGGCATCGATGGCCGCATAGAACACTTCGAGCATCTTGTGGTGGACGGGCCAGTAGTCCTCCGCCTTCACATAGGCGCGCACGGAGAGGTCCACGCTGCTGCTGTTCAGCCCGTTGAGCTTCACGAAGTAGGGCTCAAGGGCCGCTCCGCTCTTGTCTTTCGGCTCGGCGAGGATGAGCGGCTCGGCCTTCATGCAGTCCGTCAGCAGGCGGCGGGCGCGCTCCACGTCGTTACCGTACTCTATGCTCACGGTCCATATTTCCCGGCGGATGCCGTACTGGTTGTAATTGACGACGACAGCGGTGGACATCGCCCCGTTCGGGATATAGACGAGGCGCAGGTCGGACGTCATGATGATGGTGTGGAATATCTGTATCTCCCGCACCTGCCCCTGGTACCCCTGCGCCTCGACCCAGTCGCCCACCTTGTAGGGCTTGAAAAGCAGGATGACCAGGCCGCCGGCGAAGTTCTGCAAGTTGCCGGACAGCGCCATGCCGACGGCCACGCCGGCCGAGGCCAGCAGGGCGGCGAACGAGGTCGTGCTGACGCCCAGCGCGCCGATGATGGAGATGACCAGCAGCACCGTCAGCAGGATATTCACGAGGCTGCGCAGGAAGGTCTGCACGCTCTTGTCCACCTGCGTGCGGGCGAGCATCCGCGCCACGAGCCTGTTGAGCAGGCGGACGACGAAGCGCCCCACGACGAACAGTGCGACTGCGGCGAGGATATGCTTCCCCGCGCTGACGCCCATGTCGGTCAGCTGCTGCAGGAGCCGGTCTATCTGCGTCGGTTCCAGTTCCGGGAGGGCGGCTGCAAGGAGGTTCATACGCGTGCGTTTGGTCGGAATTATAGTGGTATTCGGGAAAAACCGGCGGTTCTCATTTCCGGGCGATGCGCCCGTCCGCGCCGATGCTCAGCGCGGCCTGCGGCACGTCGGCCTCGGTCAGTGCCTTGATCTCACGCGCAGGGCCGTTACCGGCGTCCGTGCGCGGCCCGATGCCGCGCGTCTGCACGAGGGAGTGTATCTGCCCCTCAAGGAAATTGCCGCGCCCGTCTATCTTCACCTCGATTATGGGCGAGTAAGCGTTCACGCCATTGACGGAGATGCCGTAGGGCGTGCAGAAGTTGCCCAGGCTGTAGGCGATGAACTTCCCCTTGTAGAGGTCGATGGCGCGCACCACGTGCGGCCCGTGGCCGTAAACGAGGTCGGCTCCGGCATCGATGCACGTGCGGGCGAAGCGGCGCAGGTCGCCACGGTCTTCACCCAGGAAGGTCTCCGTCCCGTTGGGCAGGTGCTTGAAGCGCGCGCCCTCCGCGCCGCCGTGGAAGGATACGATGAGGATGTCGCACTGACTGCGCAGCCCGCGTACGATGCGCTGCACCTCGGCCGTCTCCTGCGTGCGGAGCGTGTAGCGGTTGTGCCCGAAGGCGCAGAAGCCATAGCGCACGCCGCCAATCTCCTTCACGCTCGTCTCGGGATGCCCCTTGATTCCTGCGAAGCCGATGCCCTGCTCCTGTAGGCAGCGTTCCGTAGATGCTATGCCCGCCGGGCCGAAGTCGTTGGCATGATTGTTGGCCAGGCTCAGGAAGTCGAAGCCCGCTTCCGTCAGCAGCGGCGCGTAGCTCGTCGGCATGCGGAAGGAGTAGCTGTTCGCCCCGCCGCGCTTCGTGCTCGCGCCGCCGTCGGCCATCGCGCCCTCCAGGTTGCCGCACGCCACGTCGGCACGCTGCAACACCGGGGCGGCGTCGCGGAACAGGTCGCGCCCGCCGTTCGCGGGCAGCTGCACGGAGGGGTAGGTCGTACCCATCATGATGTCGCCCACGACGGCGACGGTTATCACCCGGCCGGAGTCTATGCGCTCCCGGCCCTCCTGCACTTCCACGCCGAAAGCCTGCTCCCCCTCGGAGGCAGGCTTCCGTTCCGTCGCACGGCCGCAAGCGGCGCACGCCGCCAGGCCGAGCAGGATTCCCAGATACTTTCTCACGCGTCAGTCGTTTTGCAGTATGCGCCGCGCGCCGATGTAGCGGCGGCTGTAATAAGAAGAAGTGCTCTTGTCCACCTTCACCCCGGAGCAGGCGGCATGGACGAAGGTGAAGCTGCGGCCGTCCTCGGCCACGTCCATCACGATGCCCACGTGCCCCACACTGCGCGTGGCCCGCGAACCGCCGAAGAAGACCAAGTCGCCCCGCCGCAGGTTGCTGATGCCGCGGACGGCCTCGCCCTGCCGGTACTGGTCGCGCGAGCAGCGCGACAGGCTGATGTTCTCCTTCTTGAACAGGAAGCTCGTGAAGCCCGAACAGTCGAAAGTCTTCGGCCCCGCCGTACCCCGGCGGTAACGCGTGCCCAGGTAGCGGAGCGCGTTGTCGATGATGCGGTCGCTCGTGCCCTTGGTGGAAACCGACGCCTCGGGTGTCTCCGTATCGCCGACGGGGTCGGCCACGGGCGCACCCGCTGCGGAGCAAACAACGAAAAGGGCTGCGGCAAACACCGCAGTAGTCTTCTTGAAAATCACGTCTGATGAAATTTTGTCGTTACAGTCCGGAGGGGGCAACAAACGCGCCATCGCCTTCCGAACAAGTCCCGATGGACACATCGCCCATCAAAGACAGCGCGAAATTACTAAAATTTCCGCACCCGGCACACGCCGTTCACATTTATTTAGAATTGCCTGTACCAACGCGCGCACGCCACCGCAGCACGCCGCCCGCCAACTATCCACTGCCTGTAGCCACACTCCCGCGCGCACCGCACCCCCGCGCCCGTTTTCAATCTTTAAGACTTTAGTGTTTCCGAATGTTAATGAACACACACCCTTCCCTACCTCACGAACGCATAGCCCGCACGGACAGGGAAGCCCCATCCGAATGAACCCACGCCCTACCCCTATGGGCAGCTTTTCCAAGCCCTATGGGCAGTTCGCCGTGACCGCAGGGGGAGTTCGCCGTAACCGCAGGGGCAGTGCATCGTAACCGCAGGGGTAGTGCATCGTAACCGCAGGGGCAGTGAGGCGTAACCGCAGGGGCAGTGAGGCATAACCGCAGGGGTAGGCACAAGTCCCCGTCCATCGGGGCAGGCCGCGCCCCGCTCCTCCGGCCGCTTCCCCGCCCTCATGGTCCTGTATGCCGCGACTGCGTCGCGGCCCGCCCCTCCCCTTCTCCGCGCGCCGACCCAGGGATACACAACCGCCCCCCGGAGAGCTTCAGAGCTCCCCGGGGGGCGGCAAAAAGAGATCCTAGTAATACGCTTACGGGGTGCTATACCCTAGGACGAACTCCACAACAACCGGCGTACCCATATAGCTCCCCGTAACCACACGCGATTGCCTCTCGCCATCATGCGTGGCAAATTCGCAATCACCGTCAAGCTGGACGCCGGCAAGAAAACCCGCCGCACTCCAGCCTATATTGTCTGGGAAGGATACTCCGTCGACACTAGCGGGTTCGACGGGGAAGCAGTTATATTCATGCAAGTTGCCGCTGAGAGCTACTACTTTCGGAAAAGAGATGCCGCCGAAGTAGTTCAGGAAATCACTGCAGGAAATATCAGGCACATGAGGGAAGCAAGTGTATGTGTCGTAAGTACCTCCGATTTCTACCTGCGAAGGGTTGGGAGCGTGGTATTCTTCGTCAGCTGTAATCAGATGATACATAGAGATTCCTCCGTAGACCGTGACACGCACAGGCCCGCTCGCCGCCAGCATCTGGCAGTCCAGCTTGAATACCTTCATCGCAGGCTTCACGTACTT
>JAFUZP010000002.1 GCA_017476545.1 Alloprevotella sp. | reverse complement strand
AGTACCAGTGTGGGGGACCTTCCTCTCAGAACCCCTAAGGATCGTAGCCTAGGTGGGCCGTTACCCCGCCTACCAGCTAATCCTACGCACCGCCATCCCAGTCCGAATCACTCCTTTACCCAATATGCCATGCGGCAAAACGGGACCATGGGGTATTAATCCTCCTTTCAGAGGGCTGTCCCCCTGACTGGGGCAGGTTCGGTACGCGTTACGCACCCGTGCGCCGGTCGCCGGCAAATGAAGCAAGCTTCACTCCCGCTGCCCCGCGACTTGCATGTGTTAAGCCTGTAGCTAGCGTTCATCCTGAGCCAGGATCAAACTCTCCATTGTAAATATAAATAATAGTATCGTTTTCTCTGTTTGCTCTGGATGCCGAATCTGTATTGTTTAGGAAAGTAGTTACTCAATCTCGTCCCATCCCTAAAGATGGAATTCGTATTGACGGATTACATTTCTACCCGAACACTCACCCGCGTAAGCGGGCAGTTGCTCGTTGTACTTCCTCTTTAATATGGAAACATTTCATAGATCGTTTTGGGATGCCCCCGCGTTTTTAGCGCGAAAGCGAGTGCAAAAGTACGGCGAGTTTTTTTACCGACAAAATATTTCCCGCTTTTTTTTCAAAAAAAGTGCGTTTTTTTGTTTCAAGGCTGCCGCTGACCTCTTCCCGTAGTGGGTATACCTATTTATATATATGCACGCGGGCGCGCGCGAGTGGAGGGAAAATGAGAGTTACAGGAGGAATCCTATGATGTCATGGGTGAGGGTAAAGGGGCGGCAAAGCGTGGCGGTATCGCGGAGGCAGCAGCTAAATATCCGGAAACGGTATCATAATACATGGCAGGAAGGGGAAGGAACGCCGCGAAGCCACTGAAACGGGATGCCGGACATGCGTTGGGGGAAGTGTGAGGTAAGGCCGGAAAAAGATTTGTGGAGCCCGAGTCTGTCTTAACCATAGGGTTAGCGCGCAGTAACCCTATGGCTAAGAAAGACTAACCCCAGCGGTAGGAAAAACTAAGCCTAGGGATAGGGAAGTCTGGCTCTAAGGGTAAACTGCGGATGCCCTCGTGCGGTTCCCGTCCGCCCGCCCATAGGACACCCTGCCGCCGTACCCCAAGCTGCCATAGCTGCCCCATGCAATGCCCTGCCGCCTCGGGCATTTTTTCAGGCCGTGCAAACAGTTACGTTTATTCCCCGCACCGGCGGAGCTGGTACGGGGAAAGATACTTCATGCCGGCGGAACTGCGCCTGGCAGTCCACCCTTACACGCCCTTGCCGGGACGGTGGCGCCTATCGGACGAGTTTCGTGAAGGTCGTATCGCACGCCCTGACCATCACCATGCCGTCCGTCACGGTGACGCACTCCGGGGACTTCCGCGCACGCCACGTGGCAGACGCGCCCTTATCCCGCCGGCACAGCACCGCACTGTCGGGCGTAAACACCTCGGCATAGGTGGAATCTATGCTGAATAGGAGGTAAACAGCTTTCTTCCCTGACTCAATGCGCTCTGCCGCTTCCCAAAGGCGGACGCACTGATGGAGGGCGCCGCTCCAGACGTAGCCCGCACTGCCCAGGCAGCCATGCTCATCGCGGTCGGCACCGACGAGGCTGCCGAGCGGGCCATGGGAGCAACCGAGCAGCAAGAGTGCGAGAACGGAAACTAAGAGACGTTTGGTTTTCATGGTCCACGAGGTTTTATGAAGGGAAAGCCGCAGGAATACGCCGCCACCGAGCGTCCGGCAGACCGGACGGGCATCAGCCCCAATCGCGATAGGGATATACCCGGAGCGAAGCGTTGTAGTAGCGCCGGTCGCCAGTCACTTCCTGTGCGATGAAGGGCGGAAGCTCCACGGCCTCATCTGGACTTCCTAGTTCTACCTCGGCCACAACGAGTCCTTCGTTCGTGCCGTGGAACTCATCCACCTCAAAGACATGCCCGCCGAACGGTACGAGCCAACGCTCCTTGTCGATGATGCCCGGCTCACAGAGTGCCATCAGCGAGAGGGCTTCGTCCACCGTGATTTCCTTCTCGAACTCGTAGCGGGAAAGGCCACCGTCGGCGGAGGGGCCTTTGATGGTCAGGTAACCGCAGTCGCCCCGCAGGCGCACGCGCACCGTCCGGCCGCGCCCGCTACAGATGTAGCCCTGCAAGATACGGCTGTGCGAGGTGGCGAGGGACTTATAGTCTCCCGCTACCAGGAATTTCCTCTCAATCTCAAGCGGCATGGGCGCGGATTACATCATGGCGGCCAGGCCGAGGAAGAGCACTGCCAGCACGACCAGTGCGATGCAGATGCCCAGAACGACCCGCTTGGCCTGCCGTTCCTGGCGTGCCTCGCGGGCTTGCTTCTTAAGTTTTGCCTTTTGACTCATAACTAATCGGTATTTTGATTTTCGGTTATTCCGCTTCCGTATCTCCGGCGAACTCCATCAGGTAGGCCTTGATGAAGCCGTCCAGTTTCCCGTCCATCACGCCGCCGACGTCGCTTGTCTGGTAGCCGGTGCGGTGGTCCTTCACGCGGCGGTCATCGAATACGTAGCTGCGTATCTGGCTGCCCCACTCTATCTTCTTTTTCCCGGCCTCAATCTTCGCCTGCTCGGCCCGCCGTTTCTGCAAGGCGCGGTCGTAGAGCTGCGAACGCAGCAGGCGCATCGCGTTCTCGCGGTTCTCAAGCTGCTTGCGGCTCTCGGTGTTCTCGATGAGTATCTCCTCCGTCTCGCCCGTATCGGGGTCGGTGTACATATAGCGCAGGCGCACGCCGGTTTCCACCTTGTTCACGTTCTGCCCGCCAGCTCCTGAACTGCGGAATGTGTCCCAGCTGATTTTCGAGGGGTCCACGTACACTTCAATCTTATCGTCCACCAACGGCGTGACGAAGACCGATGCGAAGCTCGTCATGCGCTTCCCCTGCGCGTTGTAGGGGCTCACGCGGACGAGGCGGTGGACGCCGCTCTCGCTCTTGAGGTATCCGTAGGCGAACTCGCCCTCAATCTCCACCGTGCAAGTCTTGATTCCGGCCTCGTCACCATCCTGCAAGTTACTGATGCGTGTGCGGTAGCCGTGCGCCTCGGCGTAGCGGAGGTACATTCTCATAAGCATCTGCGCCCAGTCCTGGCTCTCAGTGCCGCCTGCCCCGGAGTTAATCTTCAGCACGCAGTCCATCACGTCCTCTTCCTGCCGGAGCATATTCTTGAGTTCCAAGGCTTCCAGGGCCTCAAGGGTCTTGGCGTACGCCTCGTCCACCTCCTCCTCCGTCACCATGCCGTCCCTGTGGAACTCCAAGGCAAGCTCCAGCTCGCCCACAAGCCCGCACACTTCGTTATAGCCGGTAATCCACTTCTCTATGGACTTGACTTTGCGCATCTGCTCCTCGGCCCGCTTGGCATCGTCCCAGAAGTCGGGAGCCTGCGTGCGCAGCTGCTCCTCCTCCAGTTCCACCTTACGGGCGTCTATGTTGAGGTAGCGGTGGAGAGCCTCCACGCGCCCCTTGGCTTCTTTCAGTTGGTCTGTCGTAATCATAGCGGTGCAAATGTACAAAATTCCGGGGGATAAGGCGGCATAGAGCGGGGTGAGATTGGCCTCAGGCCTTGAAGCTCCGCTCGGCCTCCTCGTAGAGTTGGTCAATGCGCGCCGCATAGCGTTCGCAGACGACGCCGCGCTTCACCTTCAGCGTATTGGTCAGCTCACCGCCCTCCATGGTAAAGGGCTCGGCGAGGAGCAGGAAGTGCTTCACCTGCTCATAGTGCGCAAGGTCCTGCTGCAGCGTGTCGATGCGCTCGGCCACCAGGCGGTGTATGCGGGGGTGGGCGCATAGCTGCTCGCGGGTGGTCACTTCCGCCGCGAAGCCCTCCGCCTTGGCGAAGTCCTCCAGCAGTTGGTAGTTTGGCACGATGAGGGCGCTGACGAACTTCCGCTTGTCCGCCACGATGACACACTGCTCTATGTAGCGGTCTATGGTCAGCTTGGACTCTATCATCTGTGGGGCCACGTACTTCCCGTTGGAGGTCTTGAAGAGGTCCTTGATGCGTTCCTTCAGATAGAGCTCACCGTTCTTGAAGTATCCCGCGTCGCCCGTGTGGAACCAGCCGTCCGCATCGATGACCGCCTTCGTGGAGGTCTCCTTGCGGAAGTAGCCGGGCATGATGGTGTCGCCGCGCAGGAGGATTTCGTCGTTCTCCCCTATCTTTATTTCCAAGCCGGGCAACGGCCGCCCGATGGAGCCCAGCGTATTGGGCTTGTCCATATTGTCGTTCGTCACCGTAGCCGTGGACTCCGTCAAGCCGTAGCCCACCATCATGTAGATGCCCACGGCATGGACGAACTTCTCTACCTCCGGGGACACCGCAGCCCCCGCCGTCGGGAAGAAATTGCCGCGGTCCAGACCCAGCGTACGGCGCAGGAGTTTATAGACCGTCCGATCATAGAGGCGGTACTTCAGGCGCAGCGCGGGCGGGGCGGGCAGCTGCTTCGAGGCATACTCCGTCCAGTAGCGGATGCCCGTAGCCAGTGCGCTCTGCATGAGGCGGCGCTGCACGGGGGAGGCGGTGGCGATCTTCTCCTGCACGCCCTGATAGACTTTCTCCCAGAAGCGTGGCACGGAAGCCATGCACGTGGGCCGCACCTCTTGCAGCGAGCGCTGCACGTCCTGCGGCCGCAGGTTCACCGCCAGATGGCAGCCCTCGGCCAGGCACAGGTACGACCAGGCCCGCTCAAAGACGTGCGTCAGCGGCAGGAAGTTCAGGATGACATCCTCCTCGGTCACCGGCAACGTGGCGTCGTTCCCCTCCAGGGCCGCGTGGTACATGCGGTAGGTCATGATGACCCCCTTCGAGTTACCCGTCGTCCCGCTCGTGTAGAGGATGTCCGCCATGTCATCGAAACTCGCCGCGGCCTGCCGCCGCGCTATCTCCGCATCCTGTTCCTCGCCGCCGAGGGTGAGGAATTCGTCCAGGTACATCGAGAAGCGGTCCTCCTCGCGGCGCACGACCGAGCGGTCGAAGATGACGACGCGCTCAAGCGTATGGCAGAGTGAGAGCACCTGGAACATCGTGTCGTACTGGGCCTGCTCCCCGACGAAGACGAAGCGCACCTCGCCGTCGTTCATCATATACGTCACCTGCGCGCCGCTGCTCGTCGGGTAGAACGGCACCGTCACCGCCTTCACCGCATAGCCGCCGAAGGCCACGGCGTAGCACTCCGGCTTGTTCTGCGAGAACACCGCGATGCGCTCCTGCTCCGCCACCCCCAGCGAGAGCAGCGCGCGGGACACGTCCGTCACTGTCTGCGCCAGCCGGTTCCAACTCCAGGGAAGCCACGCGCCGCTGGCATCGTCGCGGTAGCTCAGTACTGTCTTCTCCCCGTACTTACGGGCCTGTTCGTGGACCAGGACGGAGAGGTGTGCATTGTTTAACATGGTCGTCTGCGTGTTTAGGCCGCCGGGAGGAACGTGCCGTAGCCCCCCTCCTGCGGAATTATACCTGCCAAAGGTAGGCATTTTTTCCGAATGAGGCGCACATACCGCCCGAATTTCTTTCCCCCCGGGAGCCTCCCCGCACCCGAGCGCCACGGAGCCCCCCGGGGGAGGCAGCCCGCCACCTCCAGACAGGAAGCTTAACTTCCTCGCGCAGGAAGCTTAACTTCCTAGGCGAGGAAGTTAAGCTTCCTCCTGGGGGGATATACAGAGAGGCTGTCGGGGCGGCGGTCAGCCCTTCTTGAAGCCGGCGGCCACCTTGCGCTCCTCCTCCGCGTCGCTCGCGTACAGCCCGAGGCGGGCGGGGCGGAGCTCGTCGCTTATCTTCCGCGAGCGCTGGAAGCACATCGTCACGTGCTTCACCAGGCTCGCGCCCAGCTCCCAGCACTCCTCCTGCGTGGCGGCACGGTCGCTCTTCAGCCGCGTGTAGAACGAGCCCAGGTCGCCCAGCCGCACCGTGCGGCCGTCCTTCAGCGCCTCGATTATCTCGAACTCCAGTGCGGCCAGCACCGCCTTCACGTCCGGCAGGCTCACCGTGGAGCGCTTCTCGACGCGGTTCGCCAGCGTGTCCAGATCCACGGAGCGCTGCGGCGCGGCCTGCACGTAGTAGCCCAGCTCTTTCGTCTGCGGGTTCTTGATGGCCCGCGTAACATAGGGATAGCTCATAGTTTCTCTCGTTTAATTACTTGGTTTGACATTAATTATTTATTAGAACAATTCGATGGTCTGAATCCCTTTGCTATTGCCTCCCCCGACGTAGTCCATATACTCTATCGTGCCCTCGAACCTGCGCCCGTCGTACGTACCGCTGAAAGTTCTCCCGTCGCCGGAGCAAGCGTCGAACTGCGCATTGGCGAAGAAGTCCGACGCAGTCCAGTCCACCCCATCGCCGAAGCTGACAACCGGTATGGGGCTCGGTACTTCTAACCTCCCGGGGCCGCAGAGCAACCTGAAATCAGCGGGGGTCCAGTAGACGGTGATGAGCGAGCAGTCGGTCCTGCTGTCCGCATAGTTGCGCAGGGCTGTCACCGAGGTCGCATACTTGCTCATGAAAGAGCTCCCGAGGTCACCGCACTTGAAATCCCAGCCATGTGCACCAATGTTTACAGCACTTGAGCAATCATATCCATCGCCGTCATAAGAGGCTACGGAGTTTCCGTCTACACAATGAAATAACGGGATATAGTAGTCAAACCCCATCGGCGTAAGGGTAACCTGCACGGGCGGCCCGGACACCCCGCTCGTCGCCAGCATCCGCTGCGGGCCCAGCGGGATGACCTGCATCGTCGGACTCACGTACTTCTTCTTACCGCTCGCGGGAGCCGCCTGCGCGGCATCCGCAGTACCTACACCGGCGCACAGCGCGCCGTCAAGTTTCGTTTCGTTCTTCATTGCTTTGTTCTTTTAATTTGTATATAATAGGAATTGGTTTCTTACCGCTCACACCATCCCAAGCCGCCCCTTCCCGGGGGGGACGGGAGGGGGGCTTTGGGGGCTGTTGGACTTAGGCTGATACACACAAAACGGCGCACCACACCCCTCCGAAGGGGGCGCAGTGCGCCGCTCAATGCATGCGTATATGTCTGTAACTACTTGATTCCCAGAGCGTACGGGGGGGTAATTCGGGCTCTTCCCGCCCAGTAAATACGGGCTAAGTC
This sequence comes from Alloprevotella sp., assembly GCA_017476545.1. GTDB lineage: Bacteria > Bacteroidota > Bacteroidia > Bacteroidales > Bacteroidaceae > Alloprevotella. The sequence goes on along the minus strand of JAFUZP010000002.1, from coordinate 135,191 downwards.
GGCATCCGCCTGAGCGGAAGCCACTATACCTATATTATATATATACGCGTAAGGCATCTTCAAGTTACTGGTTACGGCTGCAAAGGTAGGGAAACATTCCCAAACGGCCAAGGCCGGGCGGGGATTATCTGCGGGCAGAGGTAATCCTAACCGCAGGGTCAGTTCTTCCTAACCCTGCGGTCAGGAAAAAGTAACCCGAGGGTTAAGAATGACTGACCGCAGGGATAAGCGCCGCGCCACCTCCAAACAGGAAGCTTAACTTCCTCGCCGAGGAAGCTTAACTTCCTACGCTAGGAAGTTAAGCTTCCTGTCCCGGGTACATATAGCCCCCCGCCGGGAGCCTCAGACGAGGGGTCCGAGCCGGTCGGGCTCGGCCTGCACCTGCTGCACGGCCGCCCTCCCCTTACGCCCGGGGGCGAAGGGGTCGCTCGCCACCTTGGCGCGGCGGGCGTAGCGGCTCACGGAGAGTATCATCCCCACATAGACGCAGGTGATGATGGTGCTCGTGCCGCCGCGGCTGATGAGGGGCAGCGGCTGCCCGGTCACGGGGAAGAGGCCCGTAGCCACCATCATGTTCAGCAGGGCCTGCGTGACGAGCAGCAACGCGAGCCCCATCACGAGGAAGGCCGGGAAGTTGCGCTCGCAGCGGCTCGCGATGCGCCCGGCCCGCACGAGCAGGACGATGTAGAGCAGCAGCACCGCCACGGCTCCGGGCAGGCCCATCTCCTCGATGATGATGGCATAGATGAAGTCGCTGTAGGCCTGGCTGAGGAAGTCGCGCTGCACGGAATTTCCCGGCCCGCGGCCGATGATGTTGCTCGTGGCGATGGCTATGTTGGCATGGTCGCGCTGCGCGTTCTTGTCCGTCACCTCGTAGTCCTTCGCGTTGCGCTCGCCCTCGTTCCCGTGGTTCAGCAGGCGGTTCTTCCAGGTCAGGGCGCGCCCCATGCCGGGCTGCCTGAAGACGAAGCTGTCGTTGGGGGAGAGCAGTATCAGGGACGAGAGGGCTACGATAATCACGGCGGCCAGGCCGGTGAGCTTCGCCATGAGTACGCCCGGCACACGGCCGATAATCATCATCAGATACACCACACCGGCGAGCAGCAGGGCGGTGGAGAGATTCTGCGAGGCGATGAGCAGGCAGATAACCCCCGCTACGAGGAGGATGTTCTTAAAGGCCTGGCGGTCGGCACCCTCCTCGCGCTGCATCCGGGCCAGGATGAGGGCGACGGCTACGACGACAGCCCCCTTGGCTATCTCGGAGGGCTGGAACTGCAGGAAGCCCCAACTGATCCAACGCTCCGCCCCGTTGATGCTTCCCCCGAATAGGAGTACCCACAACAGCAGGAAGATAGAAATCGGAATGAGCAGCAGGGGGAGAATCTTGAAGAAGCGGCAGGGAATATTGTGTATGACTATCACGATGACCGTCCCCACGCCAAGGAAAATGGCCTGCTTGATGAGCGGATCCCAGAAGCTCCCGGACTTGTAGGTCAGGGTGCTGGCCGCGCTGAATACCTCTACGAGGGAAACCATGCACAGGAAGAAGTAGATAACCCAGATAACGAGGTCGCCTTTGAACAAGTTACGTATCTTCATCGCCTTATCTTTTGGTTATTGCAGGTTGCGGACGCAGTCCTTGAACTGCCTCCCCCGGTCGCCCATGTTCGCGAAGAGGTCAAAGCTGGCACAGCAGGGGCTGAGCAGCACGGTGTCGCCAGGGCGGGCCAGCTCGGCGCATGCCGCCACGCAGTCCGCCATAGCGGACGTGTCGCGCACTGGCAGCCCGAAACCATCGAAGAAACTGTGCAGCTTCGCATTGTCCGCACCGAGGAAGACGAGCGCACGGCACTTGGCACGCACCAGGGGGGCTATAGCGGAATAGTCGTTGCCTTTATCGAGTCCGCCAAGGATGAGGACGACCGGCGTATCCACGCTGTCGAGCGCACAATAGCAGGCATCCACGTTCGTCGCCTTCGAGTCGTTGATATAGGTTACGCCGCCGACACTGCCGGCAAACTCCAGCCTATGCTCCACGCCGGGGAAATCCGAGAGGGCGGCACGTATGGCTTCAGCAGGAACTCCTGCACGCTGCGCGGCCAAGACTGCGGCCATACAGTTACGCAGGTTGTGGCGTCCGCGGAGCGACAACTCCCCGACGGGCACGGAGAAGGGGGCGGCAGGGGCTGATGACGTGAGGATACCGTCCTGCACAAAGGCGGCAGCACCCTCCTGCGGCGCGTCGGAGAAAGGCAATAGCCGGGAGGCAGGGGCGAGGCGCACGAGCTCGGCGGGGATATACTCGTCCTGCGCCCAATAAATAAAGCTGTCTTCGGCCCGCTGGTTGCGGAGGAGGCGCATCTTGGAGTCCACATAGTTCTGCATCTCGAAGCCGTAACGGTCGAGATGGTCAGGGGTGATGTTCAGCAACACAGCGATATCGGCCCGGAATGCAAACATGCCGTCCAGCTGGAAGGAGGATATCTCCAGCACATACCAGTCGTAAGCGTCCCCTTCGGCAACTTGCAGCGCAAGGCTCCGCCCGATATTGCCGGCCAAACCTACGTTGAAACCGCCCTTTTTCAGTATATGGTAGATGAGGGAGGTCGTGGTCGTCTTCCCGTTGCTGCCCGTAATGCACAGCATCTTCGCGTTGGAATACCGCCCGGCGAACTCTATCTCGCTGATGACGGGGATATGGCGCTCATGCAACTGGGCGACAATCGGTGCCGTGTCGGGGATACCGGGGCTTTTCACGACTTCATCCGCATTGAGGATAAGCTCGGGGGTATGCCGACCCTCCTCCCAAGAAAGCCCGCGCGAGGTCAGTTGCCGCTTATAGCTGTCCTTGATACGCCCCCGGTCGGACACAAAGACATCAAACCCCTGCCGCTGCGCCAACACGGCCGCACCGATGCCGCTCTCCGCAGCGCCTAACACTACTAATCTCTTGGGGTTCATCGTATCTTCAGGGTGATGATTGTTGCTGCGGCCAGCAGGATGGTTGTAATCCAGAAGCGCACCGTTATCTTAGACTCGTGCCAAGCGCCCCTCGGCCAGGAGCCGAAGATATATCGGCATTCAGGGTCGAGCTGGCTGGGCAGGACACGGAAATTGTCATGGATGGGCGTGCGTTTGAACACGCGCTGCTTGCGTCCCTTCCGCTTACCGAGCTTGAAGTAACTGGTCTGTAGGATAACGCTCAGGCTCTCTACAAAGAAAATGAAGCAGAGGATGGGAAGCAGGAGCTCCTTGTGGATGATAATGGCCAGTACCCCGATGATACCGCCGATTGTCAGCGAGCCGGTATCGCCCATGAATACCTGTGCGGGAAAAGCATTATACCAGAGGAAACCCACCAACGCCCCTATCAGCGCGCAAATGAATACGACAAGTTCCTGCGAACCGGGGATGAACATGATGTTCAGGTAGCCTGCCCATTGGATATGGCTGGACACATAAGCCAAAACGCCGAGGGCAAAACAGATGATGGCGGAGTTACCGGCGGCCATGCCGTCCATGCCATCGTGGAGATTGGCCCCATTGGAAACAGCGGTTATCACGAAAATTGTGACTATCACGAAGAGTATCCAGCCCGCAGCCTGCTTATGTTTACCTGCGAAGGACATAAGCTCCGCGTAGTCCAAGTTATTGTTCTTCACAAAGGGGATGGTCGTCTTCGTGGACTTGACCGGGTCGCTCTTATGCACGACCATCGTCGTATTGTTTACGCTCTGCGTCTCCACGTTCTCCCGAATCCGGACATCGGGACTGAGATAGAGCGTCAGACCGACAGCAAGTCCCGCAATAACTTGCCCCAAGATTTTGTAACGCCCGGCCAGCCCCTCTTTGTTGCGCCTGAATATCTTGATATAGTCGTCCGCAAAGCCGAGCAATCCGAACCACACGGTCGTGGCAATCATCAGTATCATATAGATGTTGCGCAAACGGCCGAGGAGCAATACCGGGACAAGCACCGAAACAATGATAATGATGCCCCCCATTGAAGGCACGCCGACCTTATTGACACCGAACGGGTCAATAGACACATCGCGCTGCACCTCACTGATATGGTGACGCTTCATCCACTTGATAAAATACTCCCCGAACCACGCCGAGATAACGAGAGCCAGCATCAACGCCAGCAGGGAGCGGAAAGAAATGAAGCCCCACATGGCCGAGCCCGGCACACCGAAGTCTTCAAGGAAACGGAACAGATAGTACAACATAACTCAGACACCGAATGCGGCGCGTATCTCCTCGTGGTCATCGAAGTGATGCTTCACGCCTTTTATTTCCTGGTAGGGTTCATGCCCTTTTCCTGCGACAAGGATTACATCCCCGGGGCGTGCCATCATCACGGCAGCACGGATTGCCTCACGGCGGTCGGCGATGGCGATAGTCTTCTGCATCTGCCCGGCATCCAGCCCCGCCAGCATATCGTCGATGATGGCTTGTGGTTCTTCAAAACGGGGGTTGTCGCTCGTAATAATGACGCGGTCGCTACGGTTTGCCGCCTCTTGGGCCATCAAGGGACGCTTGCCCTTATCGCGGTTTCCCCCGGCACCGCAGACCGTAATCACTTGCCCGCGGCCGCGTACAATCTCGCCTATTGCCACCAAGACATTGGCCAGTGCGTCCGGCGTATGGGCATAGTCCACAATCGCGCTCACACCTTTCGGCGAACGGATGGCCTCGAAGCGACCGTTCACGGGGCGGAGGGAGGACAGGACGCGGAGCACCTCGGACGCAGGCTCGCCCAGCTGGACGGCGGCACCATATACGGCAAGCAGGTTTGACACGTTAAAGCGGCCCACGAAATGCACGCTCACCTCTTGTCCGTCCATATCCAAGAGCATCCCTTCCAGCGACTCCTCGAGGATACGTCCCTTGAAGTCAGCGGCTGTACGCGTGGAATAAGTCTTGACCGTAGCCTTCGTATTCTGCACCATCACGCCACCGTTCTTATCGTCGGCATTGGTTATGGCAAAAGCGTCTGCCCCCAAAGCGTCAAAGAACGCCTTCTTGGCATCCCGGTAGTTCTCGAAAGTTTTGTGGTAGTCGAGGTGGTCGCGCGTCAGATTGGTGAAAATGCCGCCCGCAAAGCGCAAGCCGGCAATGCGCTTCTGCACAACGGCGTGCGAACTGCACTCCATAAAGGCGTATTCACACCCAGCATCAGCCATCCGTGCCAGAAGTTTGTTGAGCGTCACCGCATCGGGCGTGGTATGCTCTGTCGGAACGGCTTCATCGTCCACGTAGTTGCAGACGGTCGAGCACAGCCCGACCTTATAACCCAACCCACGGAACAGATTATACAGGACGGTCGCGATAGTCGTTTTCCCGTTGGTACCTGTCACACCGACAAGGCGCAGCTTCGCCGTCGGGTTACCATAGAACTGCGTTGCCGCAACCCCTACGGCCTCTTCCGTATCGGTCACGCGCACATAAGTTACGTTTGGTTCGGTTTCATCGGGAATCTCGTCCGTTTGCAACACGGCCACCGCACCAGCGGCAACAGCCTTCGGAATAAAAGTATGCCCGTCTGTCTGTGTTCCTTTGACCGCAACGAACAAGTTCCCGGGCTTCACTTGACGCGAGTCTATCTCTACGCCCGTAATTTCCACGTCCGTAGTTCCGCAAACCGCTACCGGACGGATCTGCTCCAACACCTCGGATAATTTCATAACTATACTTTTCTATTAAATTTACGTCCAAATCTACCGATGAAACCGCACTTTTGTCACACAGACGGCGCACGGTTCACGATCCGTGTACCCCACCCTATAGCGGAACGGGGGTCTATCAACGCATCGCCCAAGGAGGGAGCGACGGAACCAGGCCGTTCCCCGTCCCGCTGCTGAGGCCCGGAAAGCGGAACGGAAGCCGGATGCTGCCTGTGCGCCCCCTGCCTCCCGGTATCCGGAAGGTCGGTACGGGCCGTTGAATCCGCAAGTTCCTTTTCCGCCTCTACAGCCTTATGCAAGAGTTCCTTTATGCTGTCGGGCATCTCATGCTCGGTTTTTCCGTTCCCCAACGTCAGGAAGATCTGTTCACCCCCCTGCACTTTACGTCCCGGCAGCAGACTCTGTCCGGTCACACGCCCGGAGCCAATCATTTTCACCTTCAACCCTAACCGTTCCAGACAATACACCGCGTCACGCAAGCCGTACCCTTTCACGTCCGGGACGAGGCCTTCTTCCAGTTTCGTCTTGCTCAGGAAGACACCATCGGTGCTACTGCTGGCTACACCCCAAGCGAACGTACCCGTTTCGTCCTTGAAGTTGTCCGCATACTTCACGCCCAAATAGCCAAGGACACGCTCTGCCGCCATGACGTTCCCGCTATTCACGAAGGGATGCGCCACGCTGAGGGAGTCTTTCGCACGCCTATAGTCCGAATGGAGCTCCTGCGCCATCACCGTCTCTGCCACCCGGCGGAAAACGGGACCGCAATGCAGGTTGCCGGAAGCCGTCCCGGTCTTGTTGATGCAGACTATACAGGAATATTTCGGGGCCTCATACGGGAAGAACCCTGCGAACGAAACCAGGTAACCCGCCGTCCGTCCGGCAGCGGACCACACCTGGGCCGTTCCCGTCTTACCGGCGGTATGAACCAACTTTGAGCCGGCTTTTTTCCCGACACCCAGCGTGACGACCTCACGCAGACAAGTCTGAATATTCCGTACCGCCTCATCGCTCGCCATGTGGTCGCGGAGGACAACGGGAGGCAGCTCTTTCACGACCTCCCCGTTCTGCAAAACGGCCTTCACGAAGCGGGGCCGCATCATTTTGCCCCCGTTGGCAATGCCGTTATAGAAGGCCAGCGTGCTGATAGGGGGTATCTGCGTGACATAGCCTATGCTCATCCATGGCAAATCAGTCTTGGCCCACGATGAAGATTGGGGGGACTTAATTCTCGGCTTCGCATAGCCGGGAATGGGGATATGCAGGTCGTCCGCAACACCGGTCGCATAGATACCGTCCACAAACTTCTGCGGGTTCTTCGCGTAGTTGCGGTCGATGAAATGGCTCACGCCGACATTAGAGGACTTCTGTATGCACTGTCGCACGGTTATGGTACCGTATCCGCCTGTTCGCCAGTTGTGGTCTTTCATCTTCCGCCCGTGCATTTCCACCACGCCGCTCCCCACGTTCACGGGGTCGTCCATACCGATGTAGCCGTCATTGAAGGCCACGAGGAACGACATCGGCTTGAATACGGAGCCAGGCTCCATCAAATTGGAAATGGCCTTGTTCTGGATTTCCTGGAAGGAACCGTCCTTCATCTTCGACAGGCTCGTAATGGCTTTCACGTCGCCGGTTGCCACCTCCATCAGGATGCAGACCCCGAACTCCACGTCACCACTGCCCTGCGCCTGCAACTCGCGCAGTTGGTCGCCAAGGGCTTTCTCACAAATATCCTGCATGGTGATATTGAGTGTAGTCTGCACGTCGCAGCCATCTTCTGCGGGCTGGTCGATGATGGTCAGGTAGCTGCTCTTCACTTTCTGCCGGTGGCTGGTACCCGGTTTGCCGCGCAACACGGAATCCATCCCCAGTTCAATGCCGCTACGGGCAGAGTCCTTACCCGCATACAGGTCGCCTATGGTGCGCGCAGCCAGCTTGCCGTAGGGATTTCGGCGCGTCTCAAACTTCTCCACATGAAAGCCCCCGCGATTCTGGCTCATGGACAAATACGGCACCTGCTTCACCCGCTTATACTGGATGTAGGAGATGCGTTTCCCGTAGAGCGGCCAGTGCATACTCCGCTTCGCGCGTCCCTCAAGCAGATGCCTGCGCATTTCGGCGGGGTCAATATCGGGAAATATCTCGTGAAGGCCGTTGCAGATACTGTCCATCTTAAGCAACAGCAGCCAGTCCCGCCGTCCCTGGTCCTTGGCCACGCGGGCCGTATCCCGCTCCCCCGAACGGAAATCCATGAACATCTTGTATTCAGGAATGGAGGCGGCCAGCACTTCGCCGTTATCGGAAAGAATATCACCGCGTGTGGGCGGTACTTCGACATCATACTTCTGGTAACGGCTGCCAACCTCCGTCCAGAAGTCTTTCTGCATCGTCATTATATAGACGGACTTACCCACGATGAGCACGCCGAGTAGGATAAGCCCCACGGCAATCACGAAGAAACGCGGCATTATTTTCTTTCCGGGAAAATCCATCGTCTGCTTATTCTTTTGTTAGTTCCTGCTAATCGTGTCCCGCTCATCCACCGGCAACGTGAATATCGGGTCTGTTGATGTCTTCAGCGCCGTGTCCGTCAGATGTTTCTCCACGACACTCCGCCGCGTGAGCTCTTTGAGCTGGCTCGACAGGGTGAGTGCTTTGTAACGGCGGTCCAGGAGGGTGTCCGCAAGCCGCGTTCCCTCAATCATCTCCTGCTGACAATAGTAACGGTTGCTGACGTAAACAATCATCATCGCCACAATCATCACAAGAAACCAGAACTGTTTCCAGAACCAAGGCCCGGCCAGGATATCGCCACCGAGGAGTGTGCGCAAGGAAATGTTCGGCCGGGCGTTGTCATCCTCGCTCACGAGTTCCTTAAACGCTTTCGCGGCTTTCTCATCCGACGTCTGTCCGGCTTTTTTGTCTGCTTTTTCGTCGCGGATGGCCTCGGCGAGGTCCTCACGCACGATGTCCGCCAGCGTTTCCACCGGCTCTTGCTGCTTTTTATTCTTCTCAGACGTTTTCATTCCTCTTTAATCTTTTCGGCAATGCGCAGTTTCGCGCTACGGCTGCGCGGGTTAGCGGCCTGCTCCGCCGCTGAGGGGGTCACGGCCTTCCCCAACGGACGCAGCGACGCAAGCCTGTTGCCGTAAAAGTCCGACTCAACCCGCCCTTCCACGTTACCTGCCCGCATGAAGTTCTTCACCATCCTGTCCTCCACGGAGTGGTAAGTCAGCACCACCAGCCGCCCGCCCGGCCGCAGCAACCGCTCCGCAGCGGCCAGCATCTCCTGCAAGGCGTCCAACTCGTGGTTTACCTCAATGCGTAAGGCCTGGAACACCTTCGCCAACTCCTTTTTCTCGCGAGAAGGATGGAGGAAAGGTTGCACGACGGCAAGGAAATTTTCCACGGTTTCAACGGGTTTTTCAGTCCTTCTCCGCACTATTTCCCCCGCCAACCGCCGGGCACTCTTCACTTCGCCATAGAGGCGGAAGATGCAGGCCAGCGTTTCTTCGTCGTAACGGTTCAGCACATCGGCGGCAGTCATCCCCCCACGCCCGTTCATCCGCATGTCCAACGGCGCATCGAAGCGGAAGGAAAAACCACGCGCCTCGTCGTCAAAGTGATGGCTTGACACGCCCAAGTCGGCCAGCAGGCCGTCCAGGAAAGGCTCACCGTAATAGCGCATCCAGTTGGACAGGTAACGGAAATTGCTCCGCACGAACGTAAAGCGCTCGTCACTGCGGCCTATATTCCCCTCTGCGTCTGCATCCTGGTCAAATGCATAGAGGTGCCCGTCACCACCGAGGCGGGAGAGGATTTCACGGCTATGTCCGCCGCCGCCGAAGGTGACGTCCGCATAGACACCGCCCGGACGGACTGCAAGCCCGTCCACGCTCGCCTGCAGCATCACGGGGACGTGATACGGCAGTTCACCTCCAGTTTGCTGCTGTCGGTCCATGGCACATCCGCTTCTAAATATTCGGTATCGCCGGAAACGCGCGGGGCGGGTTACCCCTTCCCGTCAGTCGTTCCGCATCAGTCGTTGCAATGCGTCGCTGAAATCCTCCGCCCCGAGGAAGGGCTCGTCCGCACGGGTGGCAGACCAAAGCTCTATGCGGTCGTCAAGCCCGATGAAAGCGACGCTTTTCGTCAGGCCGCAAGTTTCTTGGAAGCGGCGCGGGACGATGAAACGCCCGTTGGCATCCAGCGTGAACACCTCCGCATCGGACAGGAACTGGCGCAGCACCATCGCCTCCGCCGGCACCCAGCGGTTCAGCCGCTGCCGCAGTTCCTCCACTTCCGCCGCCCACGTCACATAGGGGTAAATCACCAGGCAAGGCTGATACACATCGCGCCTTAGGACAAAGCGCAACTCACCCGCGCCCATCTCCTTGCGGAAATCAGCCGGAAAGAACACACGCCCTTTCGCGTCCATACGCGCCTGTATTTTACCCGTAAACTGCATCTTTTTCGCGATAAAAGGCAGTAAGCCAAATCGCAGTGAGCAAAAGTACGGACTTTTCCCCACATTTCCCCACCTTTGCCAAGAAAAAATTTCAAAAAACGCAAAATTTATTTTCCGCCATCCCATATTCAACTGATTTGCAATGCATAATAAAAATACAAAAAAGTGGGGATATAAGGCGGGTTAAAAGCTCGGTGGGATGCCTGTCCCCCCAGACGTGCGGAAGCCGGCAGGCCCGAAATTTCTCCCCAAAAAGGAGAGTGTTTCACGGTCACCCACGGCAAATGCGTGGCGCATTCCCGATGAAAAATCCCCGTGTCGGCTACAAGCCACGCATTCCACTCCCGAAAAGTGTTCGATAAGGCCGAAAAAGAAACCGTAAATGTCCGAAAAGTCCGATTTTACCCACAGAGAGGGGCATCTAAGGCGGCGGGGCGCAGGCCGCAACCGCCGCATCAACGCGCCTTATCCCTGCGGTTAGGAGAAGTTACCCCATGGGGTAAGAAGAAATAACGCAGCGGAGCGCTGGGATTTTACCCGGAGAGAAGAATTCGGCACGCCGGAAAAGGAAGCTGCCGATGTCAAGATTATCGACCGTGAAACAGCGAAAGTTATCCACAATGCGGCGCGCGGGCGGGCGGGACATCCGCTTCCGGCAGACCGTACCAAGAAACAGTCCGGCGCAAACGGAAAAAAACATCGCCGCCCGGCACACTTCCCGGACGGCGATGCTACAAAGTGTCGGACGCACCGCATGAGCTGCGGCGTCCCATACCTATTTTATATACGCCCGCGCGCGCGAACTTATTTCAGCACGCCGAGGTCTTTGCCCACCTTGATGAAGGCGGCGATACACTTGTCGAGCTGTTCGCGCGTGTGACCGGCGGAGAGCTGCACGCGGATGCGGGCCTGGCCCTTCGGAACCACGGGGTAGTAGAAACCGGTTACGTAGATGCCTTCCTCTTGCAGGGCTGCGGCATACTGCTGGGACAGGGGCGCATCGTAGAGCATGACGGCACAGATGGCACTCTGCGTGGGCTTGATGTCGAAGCCTGCGGCCATCATCTTGTCGCGGAAGTACTCCACGTTCTCCACGAGGCGGTCGTGCAGTTCGTTGCTCTCCTTGAGAATCTTGAACGTCTCGAGGGCTGCGCCGACAATGGCGGGGGCTACGCTGTTGGAGAAGAGATAGGGACGGCTGCGTTGGCGCAGGAGGTCAATGATTTCCTTCTTACCCGTCGTGAAGCCGCCCATAGCCCCGCCGAAGGCCTTACCCAGCGTACCCGTGTAAATATCCACACGGTCGTAGGTGCCGAAGAACTCGCTCACGCCGTGCCCGGTCCTGCCTACGACACCCGCGCTGTGGCTCTCGTCCACCATGACGAGGGCGTCATACTTCTCTGCGAGGTCGCAAATTTTGTCCATCGGGGCCACATTACCGTCCATGGAGAACACGCCATCCGTGCAGATGATGCGGAAGCGTTGCGCCTGCGCTTCCTGGAGGCAGCGTTCGAGGTCGGCCATGTCGGCGTTATTGTAGCGATAGCGCACAGCCTTGCAGAGGCGGACACCGTCGATGATAGAGGCATGGTTCAGGGCGTCGCTGATAATGGCGTCGTCCTTCGTGAGCAACGGTTCGAAAAGCCCGCCGTTAGCGTCGAAACAGGCTGCGTAGAGGATGGTGTCCTCGGTGTGGAAATAGTCGCTGATGGCGGCTTCGAGCTCCTTATGCACGTCCTGCGTGCCACAGATGAAGCGCACGCTGGACATACCGTAGCCGCGCCGGTCCATCATGTCCTTAGCGGCCTGGATGAGGCGCGGGTGGTTGGAGAGGCCGAGGTAGTTGTTGGCGCAGAAGTTCAGGACTTCCTTACCTGCCACTTGGATGGCGGCTTGCTGCTGGCCCTCAATGAAGCGCTCCTGCTTGTAGAGGCCGGCATCCTTAATCTCCTGCAGCTCCTGCTGCAGATGCTGTTGGAATTTACCGTACATAGTATTTGTTGTTGGTTCGGCGCGCTGCGCCTTTGGTTATGGTTCGCGCCTGTGGCGCTTTGATGATCAGTTTGTAGGCACTTCCTGCCTTTGCGTCCCGCCTAGGCCATGGCATCCGGAAGATTATCCTACCGCAAAGGAACACTTTTTTTGTAAAATAACAAACACAAACGTGCGTCTTTCTCAAAAAAAACTATTCCTTTGCATACCAAAACCTATAAACATAAACCAAAGCGGGCGGCACCCGCGAACCATCAACCAAAGGCGCGAGGCGCCGAACCATTGACTAACGACAATGAAGAACATCCTCGTTATCGGAGCAACGGGGCAGATCGGCTCCGAACTGACCATGAAACTGCGCAGTATATACGGCAACGCGAACGTTGTAGCCGGATATATTGTCGGCGCAGAGCCCAAGGGCGAATTGCTGGAGAGCGGTCCGGCAGAAGTATGCGACGTGACGGACGGCGAAGCCATCGAGCGCATCGTGACGAAGTACGGCATTGACGCCATCTACAACCTTGCCGCGCTGCTCAGCGTTGTGGCCGAGCACAAGCCGCTGCTGGCCTGGCACATCGGCATTGACGGCCTGATGAAAGTTCTTGAAGTGGCCCGCCAGCACAACTGCATGGTGTTCACGCCCAGCAGCATCGGGTCTTTCGGCCCGGAAACGCCGGCCGACGGCACACCGCAGGACACCATCCAGCACCCCCGCACCATCTACGGCGTGTCAAAGGTCACGACGGAACTCCTTTCCGACTACTACCACCGCAAGTACGGTACGGACACGCGATCGGTACGCTTCCCCGGCCTCATCTCCTACGTAACGCCACCGGGCGGCGGCACGACGGACTATGCCTGCGACATCTACTACAGTGCCGTGCGCGGCGAGAAGTTCACCTGCCCCATCGCGGCGGGAACATTCATGGACATGATGTATATGCCCGACGCACTGCACGCCTGCGTGCAACTGATGGAGGCCGACCACAGCCGCCTGAAGCACTACAACGGCTTTAACATCGCGGCAATGAGCTTTGAACCGACACAAATTTTTGAGGCCATCCGCAAGTACAAGCCCGAGTTCCAGATGGATTTCGACGTTGACCCGCTGAAACAGGCAAACGCCGACAGCTGGCCGAACAGCATTGACGACACCTGCGCACGCGCAGAATGGGACTGGAGCCCGAAGTACGACCTAGACAGCATGACGCGGGACATGCTTGAGAAACTCGCCAAGCGACTGGGCGTATAAACGCACGGAGAGGAAGCGGACACTACCCGCCCTAAAAGACACGCACGACGGAAAGGGACGCGAGCCAACGCTACGCGCCCCTTTTCCTATATGAGGACGAGGGGATACGGCATACGAGGAGACAGGGAAACCGTCAGTACACATATATTTATATATAAGGGGCGACAGGGCAAAAGGAATTAAAGGGAAAGGAGGCGCGTTGCACGTGGGTAGCTATGTGCTGCGCGCGAGGACGGCAGCCTTGCACCCCAAGCCGCATCGCCTCGCGCAGTACTCCCGTCGGCACATCCCAAAAGGACTTACACCTACCAGAGCCAGGACTTCCTGCCAGTGCGCCGCCCTAACGGCCAAGTACAGCCCCAGTTTTAAGTCACGAAATCCAACTTACTTACGACAGGGCAGGCAAAGGGCACTTACAGCGCGTTCCCACCAACCGTCCCGCCGACATTTTTTCAACCATCGGGGCCGACGACCATACAACACGCGAAAAAAAACTCGTCAAAAACGGACTTTTTGCTTGCAAAACGACAGAAACGCAAAACTTTTGGCCGCTTTTTTACACTCGGCGTAGCAAAAAGTGAACGCGCACCGCCCGAATTGTTAAAAGCGGGCAAAAAGTTAAAAAATATCTTTGCCAGGCAAAGAAAAATCGCTTTCTTTGCAAAAATTGCTTTCTGGGGGGAATAGGTTTTCCCCCGTCAGGAAACACAAGAATCCCCCACACGGGACTTACGACTAAGCGTATAAATATGTTTAATTTAATGGTTATATTATGAAAAGAAAGTTAGTGCTTTTGTTGGCGTGCCTGCTTGCGGTAGGCACAATGACAGCGCAGAAGCGCGTAACGGGACGCATCGTCGATGCGAACGGCCACCCGCTCACGAGTGCGGCGGTGCGCATTGACGGCACAAAGACCGTTACCTACACCGATGCGAACGGTAACTTTACATTCACCGCCGTGCCCAACGATGCCAAGAAACTCACCGTTTCCCACCTCGGCTACGAGACGCAGCAGGTAGGCATTGCCGCCACGGTGAACGTTGTCCTCAAGGAACAGGACACGGATCTCGGCGAAGCGGTCGTCCTCGCCTATGGTACGGCAAAGAAAGTCGGCACGATAGTCGGAACGGTGACACGTGTCGGCTCGGAGAAAATCGAGAATAAGCCCGTCACAACCGCCCTGGACGCTTTGCAGGGAAAAGTGGCCGGTGTGCAGATTCTGTCCAGTTCCGGTGACGTGGGACAGGTTGGATGGACTTCCGCCACAGTACGTGGTACCGGCTCTATCGTGGATGGTGCGAACGAACCGCTGTATGTGATTGACGGTTCCCCGGTAAGTTCCTCCGTTTTCTACATGATGAACCAGAACGACATTGAGAGCTTCACCGTCCTTCGCGACGCGTCCGCCACTTCCATCTATGGTGCCCGCGCCGCCAATGGTGTCATTTACATCACGACAAAGAAAGGTCGCCGCAACGAAAAAGCCATCATAAAAGTCGGTCAGAGCATCGGATGGACACAGCTCGCCCGCCGCACGGGCAATCCGATGAACGCCAACGAGCTGCTTGACTACCAGCTGCTGAACGGCGTCATCACCGGCGCACAGTACGCACAATACAAGAAAGAGGGCTACAACACGGACTGGATGAAATATTTCTACAAGGACAGTGCCCCCATATACAATACGACATTCAGTGTACAGGGCGGTAGCGACCGCACGGTCTATTACACCTCGGCCTCCATGTTCAAGAAGGACGGTCTCACGCCCTATTCCCGCTTCAAGCGTTACACGGTACGTACGAATGTGGAATCGCAGGCGCTTGACTGGTTCAAGTATGGCCTTAACCTCGGTTTGAACTACGATGAGCGCAACGTAGATACCTATGCGAGCGGTGCGACCGACATCTATATTTGGAACAACCCCGTGTTCGGTAGCCTCATGATGCAGCCTTACTACCAACCGTACGACGAGAAGGGCAACAAACTGGACTACTTCGAGCCGATGGGAGCATATACGCTGGAGACGATGAACAGGTACAACCCGCGCAACATCGGTGAAGCCCGTCTGACGGGGAGCGCGTTTATTGAGCTCACCCCGCTGAAGGGACTTACCCTCCGCTCGCAGCTCGGTGCCGACCTCAGCGACACGCGCGATACGCAGAAGTCCTACCCGAGCAGGCCATGGGCTTCCAACGACCACGCCGGCTGGGTGTACGAATCTTTTGGACGCGGTGAGCACTGGACTATCACCAACACCGCCGAGTACAAGTTCAAGATTAAGGAAGACCATGACTTGACCTTCCTGCTCGGCCAGGAAGGCATCAAGCAGACGAGCTTCGCTTTCGGCGTGCAGCAAATCAACTATACGGACGACCGCCTCATGGAGCTCGGCCTCGCAGACATCAATGCGGATGCACTGCCCTCAATTGACAGGAGCGGACATGTCAAGGTGGAGTTCCTCTCCTTCTTCGGTCGCGCCGACTACGGCTTCCGTAACAAATACTTCGCTAACGTGACCGTCCGTAACGACCGCAGTTCCAAGTTCGGTAAGAACAACCGCAGCGCGACCTTCGCCTCGGGCGGTATCATGTGGGATGCCAAGATGGAAGAATTCATGAAGCCCGTATGGTGGCTGGACGACCTGAAAGTGAAACTCAGCGTCGGATCGACGGGTAACTCCAGCGGTATCGGCTCCTACAGCTCACTGGGCCTGACGGGTATCGCCAGCTATGCCGGCACTGATGGTCTATACCTCAGCACGCCCGCCAACGAGGACCTCGGCTGGGAGACACAGATTCAGAAGAACATCGGCCTGAGCGCCCGCATCTATGGCCGCGCCAACGTCGAACTGACCTACTACCACCGCAAGACGAAGGACATGCTGATGGCCGTTCCCGTCCCCTACACGACTGGTTTCTCCTCGCAACCGCTCAACGTTGCCAGCATGATAAACCAAGGTGTTGAGCTGCAATTCGACGTGGATGCTGTACGTAACTGGCACGGCCTGAACGTGAACGTTTACGGAAACATATCCTACAACGCGAATAAGATTACCGAACTGTTCCAGGGCCGCGACAAGTGGGTAGTGCAGAACACGGGCTACGCTTACTTCGTGGGCCGCTCCGTGAACTACTACATGGCCGCCCGCGCCGGGGTGAACCCCGAGAACGGTAATCCGATGTGGTACGTGCCCGATGAGAACGGCAAGCTGACCAACGAAACAACCGAGACCTACGACGAAACATCCCTTCAGGTAGATACCGGTAAGAAACTATGGGCTCCCGTCACGGGCGGCTTCGGCATCAATGCCGCATGGAAAGGCCTGACGCTGAACGCCGACTTCGCCTTCGTACTCGGCAAGTGGATGCAGGATAACGTAGAATACTTCACCATGGGAGGTGGCGGTGCCGGCACATCCGGCTATAACCAAGACCGCGCCCTGCTCAACCAATGGAAGCAGCCCGGCGACATCACGAACATCCCGCGCTTCGGTTACACGAACCAATTTGACACGAGCCTTCTTCACAACGCGTCCTTCTGCCGCATGAAGAACCTCTCCCTCTCTTATGACCTGCCGGGCAAGTGGATGGACGCCACGGGATTTATCCGCAACGTCCGCTTCACTGCGGCAGCACGTAACCTGCTCACCATCACGAAGTGGAAGGGTGCAGACCCCGAAACCGACAGTAACGTGACCAAAGGTCACTTCCCCAACACGCGTGAGTTCACCTTGGGCATCGAACTGACCTTCTAAATGAAACGACACAGCACTATGAAACAGAATATCATCAAAGCAGCCCTGCTCGCAGTGCTCGCCCTTCCGGCACTCACTGCCTGCGAGTTCGACCAGTACCCCACTACGAGCATACCGAATGAAGAGTCGTGGCGGTCCATCGCTGACGCCCGCCGCTTCAACATCGGTATCCGAGCCTACACCCGCAGCATCTCCTGTTACGGCTGGTACACGATGGACCTGCAGGCCGACTACTACCAGCCGGGACTAGGCTATGGTAACAACGGCGGACTGACCTATAACTGGTCGTTTACCTCCAGCGAGAACGGCGGTCTGTGGTCAAATATGTACGCTGCTATCGGCCAGGCGAACAACTTTATCAACAACTGTGAGCAAATTGAAGCCGAGACGAAAGCCGAAGAGACGGCAATGAGCCAGTACAAGGCCGAGGCCTACTTCCTCCGCGCCTATGCCTACGCCAACCTCGTGACGCGCTACTGCGAAGACTACGACCCCGCACGCGCCGACCAGCAGCTTGGCCTGCCCCTCGTGACGGCCATGGACATCAACGAAAAGCCCGCGCGCGCCAGCCTCGCCGCGACGTTCAAGTTTATCAAGGACGACATCGCCATGAGCCGCAGCCTCATCCAGCGGACTGACCCCACAACTTCCGTGAACGATGACAGCTACTTCCTGAACGGAGTCCATGGGCGCGTACTCGATGCCCTTGAAGCCCGTATAGACCTCTACATGGAGAACTATACCGAGGCCATCCAGTTGGCCAACAGCCTCATTGAGGACAGCAACTACGAACTGGCCACCACCGCCGCGAACCTCTTCGAGCAGTTCCGCACGGACTTCGGTCCCGAGTTCATCTACGTATTCTTCGCAAGCAACTCAGAGGGCGTTATGAACTACGGTACCTACCATTCCTGGAGCACTACCGAGGAGGCCTACTCTCCCTACTTCCTGCCCTCACAGGGAACGATAGACGCGTTTGCCGCCAACGACATCCGTCGCGCGGCCTTCTTTGAGCAGGTTGAGAAAGTGAAGCAGATGAGTGAGTCCGCAACCGGCATATACTTGCTCAATAAGTTCCCGGGCAATCCGGACTTGCTCTCGTCCTCTAACGACCCTGACCACACCTACTACCAAGCAGCCAAGCCCTTCCGCATCGCGGAGATGTACCTCATCGCCGCCGAGGCCGCTTACCGTCTGAACGATGTGGTCAACGCCCAGAAGTACCTCAGCGGGCTGCGCACCGCACGCGGTCTTGAGGCAGCCACCAGTATCGGCGACCGCCTCTTCAGCGACATCCAGGATGAATGGTTCCGCGAGTTCATCGGCGAGGGACAGCGCCTTGACTGCCTGAAGCGTTGGCACCAAGGATTTACGCGCGACGGACGGATGCAGGCCGGCAATATCATCGTTCAGTCTGACCCCGAGCGCAACATCAACCTTAGCGTCAGCGCGGACGACCAGCGCTTCATCTGGGAAATCCCCTCGCAAGACCTGCTTGCCAACCCGAACCTCGTACCCAACTGGGGCAACTAACGTGTATCACTTAATACGCAAGAATATGAAACAGTATATCAAGTTCACCGTACTGGCACTCATGGCCGGCCTCGGCCTGAGTTCCTGCCTGGACGATTCCCGCTTCGACCCGGAGCACATCTCCTACCCGGCGGAACTGTCCCTCGGCACCTTCAAGACGGAATACACTCCTGGCAACTACGAGTACAACGCCGTCATCACGAAGTCGGCTGCAGGCGACACCATCCTCTACGTCATCCGCACTGGCAAGCCCGAAAGCCGCGACAGCGGCCTCGTGCAGACGCTGCTTATCTCCGATGCCATCGCCTACGACGATAGCGCAGGCGTATATACGGCTACGGCTGAAGTTTCCGCTTATGGCGATGACGCCCCCGCAACGGTTTACCTAGCCTACCAGCGCGACCAACAGCGGCTGACAGCGCAAATCATCGCCAGCGGTAAGACGAATACGATGGTATTCAAACCCGCCACGGAGCAGACCGTTGTCGGCATGTGGCAGTCCGAAGAGGACGCAGATGCCTACTTCGTATGCTGGCTCTACCCGCTTGACGCGGATGGTGTCGGTAAGGGTATCGCGCTCTTTGATATGGACTCCGACGCAGACGATGTCATCTACACGCAAAACGGCAATACCGTCATCGTCACCGCAGCCGAAGGTTCTGAGCACGAAGGGGAGTCTGTTGAGCTCTACTTCAACAGCGAGTACCAACTGGTGGGTAAAGTAGGCGGCCAAGAGGTCGTACTAGACCCGATTACCAGCGAGGCCGTTGTTCCCGAGTACACGTTCGACCATCCGCTTATCGGTGACTACACCTACTGCGGTGCATGGTTCAGCGGACCGGATCCCGACCTGCGTCTTGTTCCCGTAAGCATTGACGACCCGGAGGCCTCCGTATTCCAGATAGAACACTGGGGCGCAGACGTGACCTTCCGCTTCGCATGGAACATGGTGGACAACGCCATTACCGTACCCATGCAGGAAGTAGGAGAAACCTACACCCACGAAGGAGTGGACTACCCGGTTTACGTATCCGATATTCCGTCCTGGAATTCGCGCTACTCCTATGCGAACTACCCCTGCTACTACGATGCAAACACCGCAACGTTCCACTTCAATGTTATCTACTTCATTGAACTCGGTTACTTTGACCTCGGCGACGAGACCTTTGAGGTGACGGGTGACGCTCCGGAAGAGGGGGCAGTGCGCAAGCGCCTATTCCGTACCCGCGCAAAGGGCGGTAAGACGGTAGCCCCTAACCTCATCCTCAAGAAGAAGGATGCTCCTCTGCCCAGACTCTTCTGAGCGGTAGCGCAACCACTATAGGCATAGGCCGGCACTCCCAAGGGTGCCGGCCTATCTTTTTCTTCCCCGCAAACAAACCCATAGACCGGCATTACACGAACTAGCCCACGGGATAAGCCGAAAGCGCTGCCACTACGGCACCAGCCGAGCGGGACTCCAAACACAATGATACGTACGTTTCGGATTGCTCCAGGCGCGTGGGAAAATTTTCCCATTCGCTTGGGAGAAAAATCCCGTGCGCCTGGAAAAAATCCCAAGCGCACGGGACAGCCGCTGGCACCAAGTCAAAATCCAAGTTACAGCGCGGTAGGAAAGGGGGGAAGGCGGAGGCAGTACCTACGGAGCGACGGAATTCAGGATAATGACGGCAAGGACGGCAGCGGTGATAGCCGCATAGAGCCAGTCGCGCTGGCGGAGGAAATCGACAAGGGAGAGCAGAACGCGCAGGACGGGCGTGAGCAGCAGGGCCAGAACGCCGAGCTGTATCCAGCCGTAGGCGGTAAAGCCGGACACGCCGCGCAGGATGCCGCGCAGGGTAGTATAGTTCTCAAAACCCTCAGGCAGTGCGCCGTAGGAGAAGTGGCTGTAGTCCTTCATCGGTTCCGCCCCGTGCTGCACGAGGTAGATGCACCCGCCCACGGCGGCAAGGGCGCAGGCGATGCCCACGCCCCAGCGGAGCGTGCGGGCGATGCGCAGCTGCATCGGGTCAGAAGTTACCTTTAATGCCATTATATATCATGTTAATCGCCACGAGTACGATGACCACGCAGAACACCTGCCGCAGCAGACGCACGTCGAGCCGCTTCAGCAACCGCGCTCCCGTCAGCGCGCCGAAGAGCACGCCGATGAGCACGGGGCAGGCGATGCCGGGTTCGATGTTTCCGCGCTGCACATAGACCACGGCAGAGGCGCAGGCCGTCACGCCCATCATAAAGTTGCTCGTCGTCGTACTCACCTTGAAGGGCACCTTCATCAGGCCGTCCATCGCGATGACCTTGAGGACACCGCTCCCGATCCCGAGGATGCCGCTCAGGATGCCCGCCACATACATCACGCCGAAGCCCCCGCCAACGTTACGCAACTCGTAGGGTTTCAGCGTGCCGTCCCGCTGCGGCCACGTCCCGAAGAGGCGGAGACGGCGTGCCGTCTCACTGCCCACCACGCCGTCGTGGTCGGACTTCCTGCGCTGCTGCATCGCGGCGGTCAGCAGCAGGACGAGGCCGAAAAGCACGGCGATGACGGAACTGTTGAGCCAGACGGCAACGAAAGCCCCCGTCACCGCGCCGATAGTCGTCGCTATCTCCAAGAACATGCCGAGCCTGACGTTCGTGATACCTTCCCTTACGTATGCACTCCCCGACCCGCTACTCGTCGCGATGGAAGAAACGAGCGCGGCTCCCACGGCATAGTGGAAGTCCACGCCGAAGAGCAGGGTCAGCAGGGGTATGACGACCACTCCGCCGCCCAGCCCCGTCAGCGAGCCGAGCAGTCCGGCGCAGTACGCGCCCAGAAGCAGGATGAGCGTAAAGGAAAGGACTGTCATTGCGGTCGCAAAAATACGAAAATCCCGCCGCATTCTCACGCGGCGGGATTTCTTTTTACCGTATCCGGCAAGCCGGAGCGGCACATCAGTCCGTGATGAGGTCGCGCCCCGTCATCTCGGCGGGCTGCGGCAGGCCGAGGATGTGGAGCAGGCTCGGGGCAACATCAGCCAGCACGCCGTCCGCCACCTTTGCGGCGGCATTCTCCGTCACATAGATGAAGGGACCGGGGTTCAGCGAGTGCGCCGTGTTCGGCGTTCCGTCGGGGTTGATTTCATTATCGGCATTACCGTGGTCAGCAATGATAATGGTTTCGTAGCCTACCTCATTGGCGGCGGTGACTACCTCGCGGACACACTGATCAACAGCGGCGACAGCCTTCTCTACAGCCCCATATACCCCCGTGTGTCCCACCATGTCACCATTCGCGAAGTTCACGACGATGAAGTCGTACGCGTCCTTGCGGATGGCCTCCACGAGCTTGTCCTTTACCTCAAAGGCGGACATCTCAGGCTTCAGGTCGTAGGTGGCCACCTTCGGACTCGGCACCAGGATGCGGTCCTCCCCCTCAAAGGGTTGCTCGCGGCCCCCATTGAAGAAGAAGGTCACGTGGGCATATTTCTCCGTCTCTGCCGTATGGAGCTGTTTGAGCCCTTGTGCGCTGAGGTATTCGCCGAGGGTGTTGGTGACGTTCTCCTTGGGGAAGAGGATGTGTACGCCGGTGAAGCTGGCATCATAGGGAGTCATGCAGTAATATTGCAGGCCGGGAATGGTGCGCATCCCCTCATCAGGCATATCCTGCTGCGTCAGAACGGTGGTGAGTTCCTTGGCGCGGTCGTTGCGGTAGTTGAAGAAGATAACGACATCGCCGGGTTTGATACGACCGTCCACGGTGGCGTTCACAAGTGGCTCCATGAACTCGTCGGTGTCCTTGAAGTCTTCGGTGTCGCGCTCGTAGCACCCCAGAACAGCCTGCACCATGTCCGTTTCCTGCCGTCCCTTGCCTTCGATGAGTTGGTCGTAGGCCACCTTCACGCGGTTCCAGCGCTTATCGCGGTCCATGGCGTAGAAGCGACCGATGATGCTGGCGATGTGCGCCCCCGTCCGGTCGCATTCCTTCTGGAGTGCCTCGATGTAGGTCACCCCGCTCTTGGGGTCAGTGTCGCGGCCGTCCATGAAGCAATGCACAAACGTCTTGTCCGCCACGCCGTACTCGCGGGCGATATCCACGAGTTTGAAGAGGTGCTCCAACGAGGAGTGTACGCCGCCGGTGCTCGTCAGCCCCATAATGTGCAAGCCGCATCCCTTCTCTTTCGCATAGCTGTAGGCGGAAACAATTTCAGGGTTTTGCAAAATGCTGTTATCCGCAATGGCGCGGTTAATCTTTACCAGATCCTGATAAACGATGCGCCCCGCACCGATATTGAGGTGCCCCACTTCGGAGTTACCCATCTGACCGTCGGGCAAACCCACGTTCTCACCGCAGGCCAGCAACTGGCTGTGCGGGTACTTCGCCGTCAGGGAGTCCATGAAAGGTGTGGGGGTCTGGAAGATGACGTCCCCCTTGCCGTGGTCGCCAATGCCCCAGCCGTCCAGAATCATCAGAAGTGCTTTTTTCTTTGCCATAGTCGTATCATTTTTTATTAAGTCCTTTTCGGACGGCAAAGTTACGCAATTATTCTGACATACCTATATTATTATAGGGGCTTCACCGCCCCCAAGCCCGGACACAGCCGTGCAGCGCGAGGCAGAACCAGCCCGCCACAAGCAGATAATAAGCCACGGAAGCCTCAACGGACAGCAGGGCCACAGCTGCCAACTGCACGTTCAACAGGTGAAGGGTTTGCCGGGGCGATATCTTTTCCCCGAGCAGGCCGGAATACTTCTCCGACAGGCGGACGATGGGTACCCACGCCTCCATCTGGCCCAGACCAAGCCCGAAATGTTTTCTGGTGGGAGCGATACTGCCGCTTACCATGCATGATTTCTTTGCCATAACCGTAATCGTTTTTATTGGTTCACGGTGCAAAGTACGGCAACGCGAGTGACAGAACATGTCACCCGCCGAAATGTTTTGTTAAAAATACAGAGAATTATTTCCCTACAGCATCTCCCGGTGCGCCCCACTTGCCCGAGAGCGTATTGCAACAGTCGCGCAGGTAGCGTCTGAACACTGGCGAACCGACCACCTCCACATCGTCAAAGAGCCCCAGGACGAAGCGTCCGATGCCCTTATAACTGCACACACGCGTATCCAGCAGCCAGCGGCCATCCTTCTGGCAGGTCATTTCGCGCTCCGCAAGGGGGAATTCCTCCAGCAGGAGGCTGGCCGCGAGCTGTCCGAGCAACAGCCGGACACGCGTACGGCGTTCCCCGGAAAAATGGAAGAGGTCGGTATGTACAGGCAGGTGGTTAGCTTTGTTTGCCCACAGCAAGTCCAAAAGCTCCACATCGGCAGCCCGAACCACCTTGAACGTCTTGTTCGTTCCGCTCGCCGGCTCATAGCAGCGCACTTCACTATTACCCGAAAGGAACTGGAAAGGCTCTACAATGCGGTCGCGCGTATCCTTTCCGCTCGGTGAGGAATAGTTGCGGAGCACGCAGATCCGCTCCTCGCGCATCGCTTGGAAGAGTCGGTCAATATGCTGTGCCACCCGTTCATCCACGTCATGCCCGGCCAGTGCGGTCGGATCCGTCAGGAAAGCCAGTTTCTCCCGTAGGCGACGAATCTGCGAGGTATTGTCACGCACGGAATGAAGCACCTGTGCGATGGTGCGCGCCTCCGCCTCGGAGAAGCGGATGTCGCGCGAGACACGCTTGAAGAAGGGAGAACTCGGGTCAAGGCGGTACATACCGCCCTCCCGCTGCACAACGAAACCCGCCTGCTTAAAGGTTTCCAGATAACGATATACCGTGCGGCACGTTACGCCCATACCCGCTGCGAGCTCGTTCAAGCTGAGAGAACGGTTCTGGGTCAGTTGCTCCATAAGGCGGAGCTGCCGCTCGAATTTCACGACCTCCATGCGTATCTCTTTATTCTTTATGGTGCAAAGATAAGCAAATCCCGTCAAATTCGTTCCAATACACCCCCGCATGAAATGTTAAAAGGGGATACCTCACGCTTATTCCCAGACAGGCCGAGATACGGCAGGGATAGGGAAAATTCCCCGATGAAACCGCACTTTTTGAAACGTTAAACTTGGCGGTTTCACCCTATAAAGGCTTGGCTGTCCCGGCAGAAGTCCGTACCTTTGCAGCGCGAAACAGAAAAAAACAACACATGAAGCATACTATTTTCAAGGTGCTCCTTTGCGTCTTGTGCATCACCTTCACGGGTATGGCACACGCGCAGCAAAAAGGGATGGCCAGCTATTACGGCAAAGCCCTCCACGGCCGCAAAACAAGTAGCGGCGAACGGTTCAACATGTACGCGATGACTTGCGCCCACCGCACGCTCCCTTTCGGAACATGGATTAACGTGCGCGATGTCAAGACCGGTAAGGAAGTGAAAGTCCGCGTGACGGATCGCGGTCCCTTCTGCAAGGGACGGGTCGTGGATCTCTCATACGGCGCGGCGCGCGACCTCGGTATTGTGGGGCGCGGCGTAGCGCAGGTAGAAGTGACTGTCGTTCCGAAGGAGGGCGAGCGCCCCGCAACGGAAGAGAACATGTTGCGTGAGCCGGAAAAGATGAACCTCGAACTGAAGCTCTACGACCCCAAGACGGGCAATTACTACGCTACAAGCGAATGGACCCGCCGCGAGCTGGAGGCGCAAGAGGCCGCCAAGCAGCAACAGCGTCACTGGCGCGTGCTAAACGAGAAGCTGACGGCAAAAGTCTTCAAATAAGTTACGACGACAACAAACTGCTACACTTACGGCGACACAACGCCCCGGAAGGATTCCCCCTCCGGGGCTTTTTTGCGCCGTACACCGTAGGCTGTTTGCGAATAAATGCCTTACTTTGTGGCGTAGAACCAAGAATACATAACCTGACGCTTATGAAACGTTTCCTTCTTGCCACACTCGCGCTGTTCTTTGTAACGCTCGCATCAGCACAATCCTACGAGGAGCTTTGGAAGAAAGTGGATGCCGAAATGCAGAAAGACCTGCCCAAATCGGCCCTAAAAGCGCTGAAAAATATTCAGAACAAAGCCGTGCGCGAGAAGAACGACGCACAACTGCTGCGCGCCATGCTCATCGGCTTCCAGCTACACGAGGACATCGCACCCGACTCAGGGCGGGTTGTCGTCAGTCAGATGGAGGCTGCCTACGCACGGGAGAAGCATCCCGTCATCCGTGCCCTGTGGCAGTCGGCACTCGGACAGTTCTATTTAGCTAAAAGGACCCCAAGGTACCTGTCCCGCCATGAGAGGATGCCAATTGATACTGCCGCCCAGAGCCGGGGGGCCGAACTGCTGCGCGCCTCCGTAGCCGACTTTCCCCTACTGGGAACGGCACGTGCCACAGATTACCTGCCCCTCTTTACGAAGGGGAAGGACAGCAAAATATACAAAAACGACCTGCTGAGCGTCCTCCTGTCCACCGCACTCAGCAAAAGCGACGTATTCAGCAGGACGGAAGCCGACTCGCTGCGGCAGCAACTGGTGGATTATTACAAAGGACAGGGCAATCGCGAAGCCACCCTCCTCTCCGAATTGGAAAGAATCGACGAGATGCGCGTCCCCTCCGCCCCCCTCCTGAAACGCCAAGACTACCTACAGCTACTGTCACTGGCACAGGAATACCGCGACCTTCCGCTGAACGTGGAGACCTACATCGCCCTTAAAGGACTAAGCGGGCGACAGGTAGCAAACGAAGACATAGACAGCGTGCGCCTCAGCCATGCACGGCAAGGACTCCGCCTCTACAGTGGCGAGAAACGCAGTAACGAACTCCGCAACTTCATCGCGGCGATGGAGCGGCCCTCCCTCTCCTTCCACTCCTCCTCGGAAGTCGTCTATCCGGGCGACGAGGTAGAACTTTACATAAGAGGCCGCAACGTGGAAAAGGCGGAAGTACGCATCTACCGTACCACACTTACGGCAAAAGATCTGTACGATGTGACGGACAACTGGCTTCGCAAGCAGACTGCGTCCGGCAGTCCCTACCGCACCATCAGCCGCGACTTCGGCAAACGGGCGGCACACGTATCGTTCAAGGATACCATAAGGCTGGCTATTAACGAATCCGGCCTATATGTAGTTGAAATGAAAAGCGACCGTGCCGGTTCTGACGTGGCACTCCTTACGGTCACCCGACTGCGCCCGATGGTACTCAATATACAGGAGGGTCATGGCAACCGTGTGACCCCAGTGGATGCAAAGAGCGGGAAACCGCTTCGCGGCGGACACCTCGTTCAGCTCAAGGCCGACCGTACCGCCAAGACCTACACGCAAGAAGCAGCCTATGATGCTGACGCAGACGGCAATATCCTCGCAAACGGGGAATTCAACTACAGTAACCAGTTCTGGCTTACCCTCGGACAAGATACGGCCTGCCCCCTGTTTGACATGAACAAGTCGGGGTCGTGGCGGGGCAAACAGCACACCAACTACTGCATGAGTGTCTATTCCGACCGTGCCATCTACCGGCCAGGGCAGAAAATACACTATGGTGTCATTGCCTACAGCCAGCGTGGTGACAGCGTATGGGCGGCCGGTAGCCAGAAGTTCCGCGTCAGACTCTACAATTCCAACGGGAAATTGGAAGTCACCGAAAGCCTGGAAAGCGACGGCATGGGGACGCTGGGCGGCGACTTTGACCTCCCGGAAATCTGCCTTCCCGGCCGTTTCCGACTGGAAGTGTACTGGCAGAACGCGGGACGCACCGAAAGCCACTACTTCCGCGTAGAAGAATACAAGCGACCCACATTTACCGCTGAGCTGCTTGAGCCCGAGATTGCTTACAAACTAGGTGACTCCATAAAGGTCATCGGGAAGGTGCAGACCTACACGGGGGTTCCCGTCCGCAATGCCACGGTGCGTTACGACATCAACGGCCACCGCATATACGGGGATGCATCGAAGGAACTGAACGGCGAGACACAGACGGACGAGGAAGGCCGTTTCAGCATCCCTTTGCTGCTGGAAGACTTTGACAGCCTTAACTCGGAAAGCTGGTATTGGCGCTACAACGCATACCGCTACACCCTGAGTGCCGATGTCACGGCAGAGAACGGAGAGACGCAGACCGCAGCCAGGACGCTCTATGCCAACCGCACTGACTCTTGGTTAGAGGTGGAATGGCCCGACTTCGTCTGCCGCGAGAACCTGCCCTCCGTGCGTATCACGAAGCGCGCGTCCGGCAACCGGGCCATACCCGCCGAGGGACGCTATGAAATCCTGCGCGGCAAGGAAATCGTCACCGAAGGTGCATTCAGTAGCGGCACCCGCTTCACACCGCCCGCACTGGCGAGCATCGGTTCAGGCATCTACCGTGTGCGGGTCACTTGCGGTGACATGACGGACACGCTGACGACGTTTACCATCATCTCCGAACGCGACAGACGTCCGTTCGGCACGGACAAGCTATGCCACTACGAGCGCATCAGCGCAGACGGGAGCAAGGCGTTCGTGATGGCCGGTACGCCGATGCGCGACGTTACCCTCTTCTATGACATCATCACAGACCAGGGCATCGTGGAAAGCCGCCGCTACACCATAAGCGACAGCCTGCTACATTTCCAGTTTGACTACCGCCCCGAATACGGCGACGGCGCACAGCTCGTCCTGGCCTTCGCACGCGACGGACAAATCTACCGCCACAGTGTAAGTGTCATTAAGCCGCGACCCGACAAGCAGCTTCGGCTACAATGGAGCACCTTCCGCAGTCTGTTACGACCGGGGCAGCAGGAAGAATGGCGGCTACGCATCACGCACGCCGACGGCACACCCGCCGACGCATCCCTGATGGCCTGCCTCTACGACGCATCGCTGGACCAGCTGGCCGCCAACCCGTGGTACTTCGCCTTAGGCTTCAGCCGGAACCTGCCGAGTGCCAGTTGGACAATGCCGTCCACCCGGAGTTTCGGACTGTCCAGCTCTGGCGAGCTGAAACGCCTTGACGTACCCAGTTATTCTTTTACGGAATGGGACAAAGACCTCTTCGGGTTCAGCGACCGCTACGGCGGTAGTTTCCACCTCAAGAACCGGGTAATGGAGAGCGGCTCTGCCGTCAGGATGGTCCTCCGAGAAATGCCGAAGGCGGATGCCGGTGCGGTAGAAGAGGATATGGTAGTCGCCGATTTTGCCGCTGCGAAGCTGGCCAGCTCCACAGCCGAGCCTGAGAAGACCACAGAGGCAGGAAGCGGCGCGGGCGATGCGGGCACCGACATTGTTGAGACCAGGAAAAACTTCTCCGAGACCGCCTTCTTCCACCCCGCGCTCCGCACGGACTCCACCGGCGAAGTAGCCTTGGTGTTCACGTTGCCGGAGAGCCTGACATCCTGGAACGTACGGACGCTGGCACACGACCGCGACGTGCGCTACGGCAGGCTGGACACCGTTGTCATTGCCCGCAAGGACTTTATGGTGGAAGGCAACCTGCCGCGCTTTGTCCGTGAGGGCGATGCGGCCGTCATACCCGCCACGCTGCGCAACCTCACCGAGGAGCCCGAAAGCGGCACGGTGCGCTGCCAGCTGCTGGATGCCGAGACGGAAACCGTTGTCGGCGACTGGACGCAGCCCTTCAGCCTGTCGGCGAACGGTGAGACGACCGTAGCCTTCCCCTTCGCCGCCACGGAGACGACACCAGCCGTCCTCCTTGTCCGCCTCACGGCCAAGGGGCGCAACTTCAGCGACGGGGAGGAGCGTTACCTGCCCGTACTCCCCGACCGCGAGCGCGTACTGCGCACCGTACCGTTCTCCATGAACAAAGCGGGACAGGCGGAACTCCGCATCGACACGCTATGGACCGGGGCTGAAGCGGCGCGCGACAAGCGGCTCGTGGTGGAGCTGTCCTCCAACCCGACGTGGTATGCCGTGGCAGAACTCCCCATCATCGCCAACTATGAATGCCACAGCGCGACGGCATGGGCCACGCGCTACTACGCCCTCGCACTGGCCAAACACATCGGCGAGGCGAACCCCGAAATCCGCGAAGCGGCGGCAGCACCGGACAGCCTCCACGCCTGGGCCGACCTGCTCAAGCGCAATCCCGACCTGAAGCAGACCCTGCTGGCCGAGACACCCTGGCTCGCCGAGGCCGACGACGAGACGGCGCGCGTGGACGCCCTGGCACGCCTCTTCAACGCCAACCACACGGCCGCACGGATGTACACCGCCCTCGACCGGCTGCGCGACCTGCAGCTCCCCAGCGGCGGCTGGACATGGTTCAAGGGAATGAAGGAGAGTCCATGGATTACCGCCGAAGTGCTCGTCCTCCTCGCCCGGCAGCAGACGATGACGGGCAACGAAGAGGCCGCCGCAAGCCTCGAAGCCGGATTCGGCTGGATGGAGAAGGAAATCGCGCGGCAGGTGAAGGAGATGAAGCGCATGGAGCGGAAGTACAAGGCGAGCTTCAGCGGGAGCGAGATGCAGCTCAAGTACCTCTACGTCCGCGCCCTGCTCGGCAAGGCTGCCGACAACGACGCGAAATACCTGCTCAAGAAGTTCGCCGCCTACAAGAAGAGCTCCATGTACATCAAGGCACTGACCGCCACCGTGCAGGCCCGCTTCGGCATGCAGGAGCAGGCCGCCGTGAACTGCCGCAGCCTGCTGGAGCACACCGTCACGGGGCAGGCAGGCATGGGGCGCTACTTCGACACCGACCGCGCCCTCTGGTGCTGGCGTTCCTACCGCATACCCACGCAGACCGCCGCCATCGAGGCCCTCATCACCGCCGCGCCGGAGCAGCGGGACGCTGTGGACGAGATGCGCCTCTGGCTCATACAGGCCAAGCGGACGCAGGACTGGGAGATGCTCCGCGCCACCACTGATGCCATCTACGCCCTGCTACAGGATGCCGATGGCAGTAGCGGCACACGCGTCAAACGCCTGAGTCAGCACGAGCCCTTCTACTATACCTTGCAGTGCGGCAGCGACATACTCGCTGCGAACGCCGCCAGCCAGGCCCTCAGTCCCAAGACCGTGGGTTACTATCGGCAGGACTACGACGACGAGGCCACCCTCCGCGCCGACAACATCGTCATCAAGAAGACCGACGACGGCCTCGCCTGGGGTGCCGTCTATGCGCAGTTCACCCAGCGGGCCAGCGACGTGCGGGCCAGTGGAAACGGCCTCACCGTGGAGCGTACCCTCGAGGTGAAGCGCGGCGGGCAGTGGCAGCCCCTGACGGACGGCACAACCCTGCGCAAGGGCGACCGCCTGCGGCAGGTATTCACCCTCACCGCCGACCGCGACTACGACTTCGTGTCCCTCCGCGCCGGCCGCGCCGCCTGCATGGAACCCGTTGAAGCCCTGAGCGGCTACACGTGGCGCGACGGACTGGGCTACTACCGCGTCGTGCGCGACGCCTCCAGCGAGTACTTCTTCGAGACCTTCCGCAAGGGCACCCACCGCTTCACCGAGGAATGCTTCCTGGACCGCAGCGGCACCTACCAGCTCGGTACGGCCAGCCTCCAGAGCCAGTACGCCCCCGAGTTCTGCGGCACCACGGGCGGAGCCGTCATCCGCGTGGAGTAAGTCCCCGCGCCCCCGCCAGGCTGCTCCCCCCCCTCCCCCGAACGCCTCCGCACCCACCCCGTGCGGAGGCGTTCGTCGTATCTCCGCGAGCCACCGGAAATCCGCAACGCAAGGGTGCCGGAGTCAGCAACGCGTAGACGAGGATGCCGTCAACGCATAGACGAGAGTGCCGTCAACGCGTTGCTGAAATGGGCGGCAATGCGGGGACGATTCCGGCCCCTACGCGGAGCGCACAAAAAGCACGTGCGCAGCCGCCACCACGACGACCGCGCACCCCGCCCCAATCCGCGGGATACCCACTGGGGAAACCATAACCCTCCCCCTCGTTATCGGGCGGGAAGAGACGGACTTCCGCAGGTATCCGGCAAGTTATCCGTCAGTTTGAACAGACCTCGCTGGTGCTCAGCATAAATTCTATTTCAACGGCACGTCCTCTATACTCCCCGGAAATCATAGCCAACCCTGCCCAACCTTTATCAGCGAAGCGGTTCCCTGGGTAGAAATCGACGGCCCACTCGTGCAAGCTCCAGTCAACAGAGAAGCTACAGCCTTCGTGGAACTGCACGTTAGCAAGGAAGTCCGCCTGGTCCCAGCCCTCGCCGCCGGGGCCAAAATTCACATATTTATGCCCCCTAATAAAGCAATACCTCCCTCCCCAGTCGCAAGCATATATTTTCTGATTCTGGGGAAGGCGTGGGTAAATAAATTTAGCGTCCCTAAAATCATCACAGGTAATCTCAGGGGGCAGGTATGTTTCACACCCAAAACTATACATATCGACCACCCCTAAGATGGAGACATGTACGGGCGGCTCCCCGCTCGTCGCCAGCATACGCTGCGGGCCCAGCGGGATAACCTGCATCGTGGGACTCACGTACTTCTTCTTACCCTCCGCGGGAGCGGCAACCGCAACATCCGCAGTACCTCCGCCGGCGCACAAAGCACCGCCAAATTGCTTGTCATTGTTCATTGCTTAGTAGTTTTAATTTGTATATAATAGGAATTGGTTTATTATCGCTCACACCGACCCCAAGCCTCCCCGCGCGTAAGCGCCTCGCCTCCCCCTCTCGGGGGGACGGGAGGGGGGCTGGAGGGTTCGGGTTGCTGCTTGCATACACACAAAACGGCGCACCACACCCCTCCGAAGGGGGCGCAGTGCGCCGCTCAATGCTTGCGTATGTACCTGTAACTACTTGATTCCCAGAGCGTATTGGGGGGTAATTCGGGCACTTCCCGCCCAGTAAATACGGGCTAAGTCGGCATCCGCACGGGCGCAAGCCGACATACCTATATTATATATACGCGCGTAAGGCATCATCAAGTTCTTTGTTTTCGGCAGCAAAGGTAGGCAAACATTCCCACACGGCCAAGCCCGGGAGGGGATAATCGGCTCTCATAGAAGTTTGTTCTGATAATAACATGATTGGTTAGATAAGTAATCATATCGGAGCACTGAACGCCACGTGGGCTTCCCCTGCTCAGGAACAGGAGAAGCCCACGATGCCTCGCGCGCAAATGCGCTGTCGTATTATACCTGAATGATAGTGAGCCGTTAGTTGTTCTGCACGCCCTTACTCATATCCTCGCATTATTATGCCGGATACAGTTCTTCTATCAGATAGCTGTACACGTAGCCGGAAGACTGGAAGAAGAGTCCTGTCTCAGGCTCGGTCAGTTTCTCAAACAGGCGAGAGGTATAGACAGCATCAAATGCCTGCTCCATAGAGAGACCTCGCTCGTCAATCAGTCGGGAGATAAGATCCTTGACTATTTCCTCCTTCATATTCTGGAATTCTGCCTGAGATACTTTCATCCGTTCGCCTGCTTTATCAATTTGTCTATGGCTCTCTGTGTGCAGAAAGCGTATTGGAACGTCATGCCCTTGATGTATTGAATGCGCCTCAGGAACTCATCAAAGGAGATATACCCTTGCTTGTAACGGGTTATCTGCGCACCGATTCGGTCGTTGGCTATCGGGCCATACACAATGTCATAATCATGTAGCGTCCGCCCTTCAGGCTCTGTGCGATGGTCATAGACGAAGTGCGCCTATTCATCGGTGTATTCCTCAAACCGCTTGACACGGAACTCATCAAATAGCGCTTCGTCAAAACCATATACATTGACAACAGGAGCGGCATCCTCGAACTCTGCCCTGAACTGTGCCATATCCAAAGCTTGCTGCTCGTCATCAGACAGGTAGAAAGCCTTGCCGAAATCCTTGTTAGGCTTGGACTTTGTCAGGTCAATCCTTGGAATGTCAATAGTAGAACCATGATAGAGTTTCATAGGCTCCCGCCCCTCCTCTGGCAATACTCCTGCAAGGTCCGGATGTTCTCGTCAACCGACAGCGTGTGCATCACATTATAGTGTTTCTCGCATAACGCCAAAGCACCATACTGGCAGAGGTATCGGTAAGCCATTGACTCCGAAACCTTACTGCGGGCAGCGAACTCTGCCACTAACAGAACGAGATACTCTATTTTATCCATCATCAGTCCTGACATAACCAGAATATTTGTCATTCCTATTGCTTGGCGCATTGCATAGCACCCTTTTTGGCGGCTTTGTTTTGCAAAGTTACTCATTCACTTCCAATCCACCAAGTTCTCGTACCCCAAAGCCGGCATTTTTTAACGCCTTTTTACGCAAATCATGCACACATTTGGAAAACTCCTGACCGCAGGGTCAGGAAGAACTGACCGTAGGGTTAGTGCGCCGTGACCGTAGGGTTAGGGATGCTTACCCATAGGGGTAAGAAGCGTGCCCTCGGGACGCGCCGGAGGCTCAGGGAGCGGCGGCCGCCCAGAAATCCTGCCGGAGGCGGAACGCGAACCCTACGGCGAGCGCGAAAAAGTGCACGAGAGCACTTCCTCCTTCCACATTTATTCCCTACCTTTGCACGGATAAACCGACCGCGCCCGGCGCGTAACGCGAAAGAACGATGAAGACTCCGACAACTATCCTGCTCGCCCTCCTGCTCCTGCCCCTGCAGGCAGCAGCGCAGGACGGCCCGACGTGCAGCCCCACGATGCGCTGCACGGGCGGCGACATGGTGGACGAAGAAGCCACCGAGTACGACGGCAACGCGCCGATGTACGCCACTTTCGAGGCGAATCCCGAGAACACGGGCGACTACACGCCGCTTTACGAATGGCGGTTCAGCCGGCAGAACGAAGAGGAGCCCTTCCTCGTGCGCTACGACGAGCGCACGGACTACAACTTCACGCAGAGCGGCTCCTACTACGTGGAACTGCGCGTCAGCTTCGTACTCGAAGGGGACACCATCGACTACACGATGGACACCCCCTTCGCCATCAGCATCAGCGAATCGTACCTTGAGGCACCGAACGCTTTCACGCCGAACGGCGACGGCATCAACGACATCTTCAAGGTGAAGACGGGACACCGCAGCATCGTGGAGTTCCGCGCGACGGTCTTCAGCCGCTGGGGGAAGAAGCTCTACGAATGGACGGACATCGAGGGCGGATGGGACGGCCGCGCGGGCGGACACGACTGCCCGAGCGGGGCATACTACCTGCACATAGAAGCGAAAGGAGCGGACGGCCGCAGATACCATATCAAAAAGACCATCAACCTGCTCCGGGGATACCAGGAAAGCACGGGCATAATCAACTGAAGCGGCAATGGCTCCTACTGACAGCGGAAAAATCGCCGTGTCCGGCGCACGCGTCCACAACCTGAAGAACGTGGACTGCACAATTCCGCGCCACTCCCTCACCGTCATCACCGGCCTATCGGGCTCGGGGAAGAGTTCCCTGGCTTTTGACACCCTCTATGCGGAGGGACAGCGGCGTTACATCGAGACGTTCTCGGCATACGCGCGCAACTTCCTTGACAACCTGGAGCGTCCCGACGTGGACAAGATTACGGGGTTGTCACCTGTTATTTCCATAGAACAAAAGACAACGAACAAGAATCCTCGTTCTACCGTAGGTACAGTGACGGAGATTTACGACTTCCTGCGCCTTCTTTACGCGCGGGCGGGCGAAGCCTATTCTTATATCAGCGGGGAACGGATGGTGAAATACACGGAGGAGAAGGTGGTGCGCCTTATCCTTGACCGGTACGAGGGGCGCAAAGTGATGCTCCTCGCCCCATTGGTGCGCTCCCGAAAGGGTCACTACAAGGAACTCTTCGACAGCATACGCAAGAAGGGCTTCCTCACGGTGCGCGTGGACGGCGAGGTGCAGGAGGTGAAGCCGGGCATGAAGGTGGACCGCTACAAGAACCACGACATTGAAGTGGTGGTGGATAAACTGCGCGTGCAGGAGAAGGACGAGGAACGGCTGAAGAAAAGCGTTGCACAGACATTGTCACACGGCGAGGGACTGATGCTTGTCCTGGACGCAGAGACGAATGAAGCGCGCTACTACAGTAAACTGCTGATGGACCCTGTCAGCGGTATCTCCTACCGCGAACCTGCACCGAACAACTTCTCTTTCAACTCCACGCAGGGTGCCTGCCCGAAGTGCAAGGGACTGGGCATCGTCAGCGTCATGGACAAGGAGAAAGTCATTCCGAATCCCAAGCTTTCCATCCGCGACGGTGCTTTGGCACCCTTAGGTAAATATAAAAGCCGACTCATCTTTTGGGAAATAGAAACCATCTTGGCAGAGTACGGTTGCGACATAGACATGCCCGTGGAAGAACTGCCGGAAGAGGCGCTTGA
Source organism: Alloprevotella sp. (assembly GCA_017476545.1). Lineage (GTDB taxonomy): Bacteria > Bacteroidota > Bacteroidia > Bacteroidales > Bacteroidaceae > Alloprevotella. Next base: position 99,323 of record JAFUZP010000002.1, on the reverse strand, counting down.
CACCATCTTCAACGGGAAGGCCGACCGCCTGCGCATCCCCGCCGCCGTCATGCACACGACGGAGGATCAGTACGTGGAATTCAACGGTCTCGTGAAGTACATCCGCCAGATGGCGGACGCGGAGATGACGGCGGCAGCACAACGCTGGGCAGAACAGTTCTCGAAGGAAGCCGAGTGCCCCCATTGCCACGGGCAACGCCTGAACCAGGAGGCCCTGTCCTACCGCATTGACGGAAAGAACATCGCGGAAATGGCGGCGATGGACATCGGCGAACTCTACGAGTGGCTGGAAGGACTGGAAGAAAGGCTTGAGAACAAGCAGGCTGCCATTGCCCACGAGATTCTGAAAGAGCTCCGCACACGACTGAAATTCCTGCTCGACGTAGGTCTGGACTACCTCTCCCTGAGCCGCGCCACCATGACGCTTTCGGGTGGAGAAAGCCAGCGCATACGTCTGGCCACACAGATAGGGTCGCAACTGGTGAACGTGCTGTACATCCTGGATGAGCCCAGCATAGGCCTCCACCAACGCGACAACCAGCGCCTCATACGTTCGCTGAAAGAACTGCGCGACATCGGGAACACGGTGATTGTCGTGGAACACGACGAGGACATGATGCGCGCCGCGGACTACATCGTGGACCTCGGCCCCTACGCCGGACGCCTCGGCGGCGAGGTGGTCTATCAGGGGACACCCGCAGAAATGCTGAAGACTTCCACATTGACAGCGGACTACCTGAACGGCAAGCGGAGCGTGGGAATACCCGAGACGAGGCGAAAGGGAAATGGCGAAAAGCTACGCCTCATCGGGGCACGTGGTAACAACCTGAAGAACATCACCGTGGACTTCCCTCTCGGGAAGCTCATCTGCGTGACGGGCGTCAGCGGAAGCGGAAAGTCCACGCTCATCAACGAGACGCTGCTCCCCATCCTTTCCAGGCACATCTACCGTTCGCTGCGCGAACCGCTGGCCTATGACCGCCTGGAAGGCTTGGACCTGGTGGACAAGGTCGTGGCCGTGGACCAGAGTCCCATCGGACGCACGCCGCGCTCGAATCCCGCCACGTACACGGGCGTGTTCTCCGACATCCGCGAACTCTTTGTGAACCTGCCGGAGGCGAAGATGCGCGGTTACAAGCCGGGGCGCTTCTCCTTCAACGTGAAGGGTGGCCGCTGCGATACGTGCAAGGGCAACGGGTACAAGACCATCGAAATGAACTTCCTGCCGGACGTATATGTGCCCTGCGAGGAGTGCCACGGCAAGCGCTACAACCGCGAGACGCTGGAGGTGCGCTTCAAGGGAAAGAACATTGCCGACGTGCTGGACATGACCATCAACAATGCCGTGGAGTTCTTCGAGAACGTGCCGAACATCCTGCACAAGATAAAGGTGCTTCAGGACGTGGGCCTCGGATACATCAAACTGGGGCAGAGCAGCACGACGCTCAGCGGCGGCGAGAGCCAGCGCGTGAAGTTGGCCACGGAACTCTCCAAGCGCGACACGGGACGCACGGTCTATATCCTCGACGAACCGACAACGGGGCTCCACTTCGAGGACATCCGCGTGCTCCTCGGCGTGCTGAACCGACTGGTGGAGAAGGGAAACACGGTCATCGTCATCGAACACAACCTGGACGTCATACGTGCTGCCGACTGGCTCATAGACATGGGACCTGAAGGCGGGCGCGGCGGCGGCACCGTCGTCGCAACGGGTACGCCGGAGCAGGTGGCGAAGAAAGGGAAGGGATACACGGCGCAGTTCCTGAAGATTCGATGAACCACAGATTACACTAATTTATAATAATTTTCACAGAAACGTGGAATACTATCCATACAAGGACGAGAGCTACAGCATCATCGGTGTCGCAATGGCCGTACATGGTGCACTTGGACGGGGATTTTTAGAAGCTGTTTACCAAGAAGCTCTTTCGTTAGAGTTCGCATCGCTTGGCATACCCTTTTGTCAGCAAAAGGAACTGGATATCTATTATCGTGGTACGAAACTAAACAAAAAGTATTACGCAGATTTCGTCTGCTATGACAGAATAATTGTAGAACTAAAGGCAACAGACTCTATTGCGCCAGAGCATGAAGCGCAGTTGATAAACTATTTACGGGCGACGAACATGAAGCTGGGCTTGCTCATCAATTTCGGCGAGGACAGCCTTCACTTTCGGCGTTTCATCAACTAAATCTGTGCAATTTGTATAATAAATCTGAGAAATCTGTGGTTTAATAAATGTCTTTTGTGGTTAAAAAAGTAAACACTCACCAATAAATAATAAATAGTATGTTTGAAAACCAACCTAAAGGGCTCTACGCCCTTGCTCTCGCCAACACAGGCGAACGCTTCGGCTACTACACGATGTTGGCCGTCTTCGCGCTCTTTCTGCGTGAGAACTTCGGGCTTGCTCCCGGCACGGCAGGTGCCATCTACAGCACCTTCCTGGCACTCGTTTACTTCCTCCCGCTCTTCGGCGGCATGATGGCCGACAAGTTCGGCTACGGCAAGATGGTGACCATCGGCATCCTCATCATGTTTGCCGGTTACCTCGTTCTCTCCATCCCCCTCGGCGGCGACACCGTTGCCATGGTCGGCATGATTGCCGCCCTGCTGCTCATCAGCTTCGGCACGGGACTGTTCAAAGGAAACTTGCAGGTGATGGTGGGCAACCTCTACGACGAAGCTCGCTTCAGCACGTCGCGCGACAGCGGCTTCTCCATCTTCTACATGGCCATCAACATCGGCGCACTCTTCGCCCCGACCGCTGCCGTGAAGATCATGGAGTGGGCAGAGACCTCCCTCGGTTACAGCCATGCCGATGCCTACCACTTCGCCTTTGCCGTGGCCTGCGCATCGCTGATTCTTTCCATCGCCATCTACTACGGCTTCCGCAGCACTTTCCGCCACGTGGAGAGCGACAAGAAGAAGGACGCTGCCGCTGCCACCGCAGCGGAAGAGGCCAAGGAAGACCCGAAGGACACGAAGGAGCGCGTCATCGCCCTCTGCCTGGTCTTCGCCGTTGTCATCTTCTTCTGGATGGCGTTCCACCAGAACGGCCTTACGCTCACCTACTTCGCCAACGAGTTCGTGACGCCCACGGCCACGGGTGCCGCCTCCATGCCCTTCGATGTGCTTAACCTCGTGCTCTGCATCATCATCGTCTATGCGCTCTTCTCCCTTTTCCAGGGGAAGACCGTGAAGACGAAGAGCATAGCAGGTGTCATCATCCTGCTCTGCCTCGGCGCACTCGGCTACCAGTACACGGCAGCGCAGGGCACGGAAGTAGCCCTTGCCGCCCCCATCTTCCAGCAGTTCAACCCCTCGTTCGTTGTAGCTCTGACGCCCGTGAGCCTCGCCATCTTCGGCTGGCTGGCCGCTAAGGGCAAGGAGCCCAGCGCCCCGCGCAAGATAGCCTACGGTATGCTCGTGGCCGGTGCCGCCTACCTCATCATGGTGGCCGGTTCCATCGGCCTCCTCAGCCCCGACGCACAGGCTGCCGCCGCCGATGCCGACAAGACGTTTGCAAGTCCCAACCTGCTCATCGGCACCTACCTGGTGCTGACCTTCGGCGAACTCCTGCTGAGCCCGATGGGCATCAGCTTCGTGTCCAAGGTGGCTCCTGCCAAGCTGAAAGGCACGATGATGGGCGGCTGGTTCGTAGCCACGGCCCTCGGCAACTTCCTGGTCAGCGTGGGCGGTTTCCTCTGGGGCAGCCTGCCGCTCTGGGTGGTATGGACGGTGTTCATCGTGCTCTGCCTCCTCAGCGCCGCCTTCATGTTCGCTGTCATGAAGCGCCTCGAAAAGGTTTGCTAAGCGCGGAACGCCCGCCGAGGCCCCGCAATACCCTGCGAAAAGCGTATTTTACCGCCAAAAGGGTATTGCGGAGCCTTGCGTTTCCCTCTACCTTTGCACCCAGAAAGAAAGGCCACCGCAACGGCCGCAGAAATTTAAATTGTTATGTTCCTTAAAGAGGCTGGAGTTGGGAAATTCCAGCCCTCTTTGTATCTCGCCCACACAACCACCAACTACTCCCCCACACCCACACAACGAACACCCACACCCACCACACACATATATTATATACACGCGCGCGCGAAAAAAGGGGGCGAAAATTTCACGGTTCCACTCGCTTTTCGTACTTTTGTGTGCCAATAAGAAACGACTGAAACATCACGCCATAAATGGAAGAACTAGAAAAGAAAGGCGCGGACTATTCCGCCAGTAACATCCAAGTGCTGGAAGGCTTGGAAGCCGTGCGTAAGCGCCCGGCCATGTACATCGGGGACATCAGTGAGAAAGGCTTGCACCACCTGGTTTACGAGACTGTGGACAACTCCATCGACGAGGCGCTGGCAGGCTTCTGCACGCACATCGAAGTGACCGTCTGCGAGGACAACAGCATCATCGTGGAGGACAACGGCCGCGGTATCCCTGTGGACGAACATCCGAAGGAGCATCGCTCCGCTCTGGAAGTCGTCATGACGGTGCTGCACGCCGGCGGTAAGTTCGACAAGGGCAGCTACAAGGTCAGCGGCGGTCTGCACGGCGTCGGCGTTTCCTGCGTGAACGCACTATCGAAGCACATGACATCGCAGGTTTTCCGCGACGGAAAAATTTACCAGCAGGAATACGAAAAGGGCAAACCCCTCTACAGCGTAAAAGTCGTCGGCGACACGGAGCGCCGTGGTACGCGCCAGCAGTTCTGGCCGGACGACAGCATCTTCACCGTCACGCAGTACAACTACGACACGCTGGCTAACCGTATGCGCGAGCTGGCCTTCCTAAACGCCGGGCTCACCATCACGCTGACGGACCTGCGCCGCGACGAAAGCGTCGTCCTCGAGGAAGGCGAAGAGTGGAAGCCCCGCAAGGAAGTGTTCTTCTCCGAACAGGGACTGCCCGAGTTCGTGCGCTACATCGACTCCAGCCGCGTCCACCTCTTCGACGACGTGATACAAATCACGACAAACAAGAACGGACTGCCCATCGACGTGGCCATCATGTACAACACGTCCTACAGCGAGAACGTACACAGCTACGTCAACAACATCAACACCATCGAGGGCGGCACGCACCTCGTAGGTTTCCGCCAGGCCCTCACGCGCGTGCTGAAAAAATATGCCGAGCAGACGGCGCAGAAACAGATTGAGAAGGCAAAGATAGAGATTAGCGGCGAAGACTTCCGCGAAGGCCTCACGGCCGTCATCAGCGTGAAAGTGGCCGAGCCCCAGTTTGAAGGTCAGACGAAGACCAAGCTTGGCAACTCCGAGGTGACAGGTGCCGTCAACCAAGCCGTTGGCGAAGCCCTGACAAACTACCTCGAAGAGCACCCGAAGGAGGCCAAGCTCATCGTGGACAAGGTGATTCTTGCCGCCACGGCACGCATTGCAGCCCGCAAAGCACGCGAAAGCGTACAACGCAAGAGTCCCATGAGCGGTGGCGGACTTCCCGGCAAACTGGCCGACTGCTCGAGCAAGGACCCTGCCGAGTGCGAACTCTTCCTCGTGGAGGGTGACTCCGCCGGCGGCTCCGCCAAGAGCGCACGTTCGCGCCGCACGCAGGCCATCCTGCCCCTGCGCGGTAAGATTCTGAACGTAGAGAAAGCCATGTGGCACAAAGCCTTCGAAAGCGACGAGGTGAACAACATCATCCAGGCACTCGGCATACGCTTCGGACTGGGCGAGGACAGCAAGGAAGCCAACCTTGAGAAGCTCCGCTACCACAAGATTATCATCATGGCCGATGCCGACGTGGACGGACAGCACATCGCCACGCTCATCATGACGCTCTTCTACCGCTACATGCCACAGCTCATCGAGGACGGATACCTCTACATCGCCATGCCGCCCCTCTACCGCTGCCGCACGAAGAAAGGCAAGACCGAGGAATACTGCTACGACGAGAACGCCCGCCTGCGCTTCATCGAGGAATACGGCGACGGTTCCGAGGACAACATCACCACGACGCGTTACAAAGGTCTGGGTGAAATGAACCCCGAGCAACTCTGGGAAACCACGATGGATCCCGAGAAGCGCCTCCTCAAGCAGGTTTCCCTCGAGAACGCCACGAATGCCGACTACACCTTCTCCATGCTCATGGGCGAAGACGTTGGTCCGCGCCGCGAGTTCATCGAGAAGAACGCCACCTACGCCAACATCGACGCCTGAGGCATCCGCCCCGGCACTGCATACGCGCCTCCGCCCCTCCCTGCGGAGGCGTTTCCGTATGCTCGGGAAAGCACCCGCCACAGCGCACAAAAAAAGCCACCGTGCGGGAGCCTCTCCGGGCTAATCCCCCCACCCCTGTATCAGACTGTATATAAGCAAGATGCAGTAAGGCGCGCGCACTCTGCCCAGCTTGAGCCCCCCCCACCCAGTCCGAGATTTTCCTCTACCCGGGTAGAGGAAAACCTCGGCTTGAACTTTCAAGCCGAGGAATGCGGGCAAAAAGATACGCATGATTATAACAGGCCGCAAGTTTTCGGGCTGTTCCAGGTTCGCCTGACACAGCCCTTTCGGTTTGCTACAGCATGATGCTGCACGATACTCCTGCGACCCGTTCGCCGGGCAGGTAGAAGGGGGCGCCCACCACCAGGGGACGGTTTTCCCGCTTCGCGCGGCGGAGCGCGTCACGGCGGTCTATGCCAAACCAGCGTTTCCACACGGGCAACATCCAGTATCCGGCCTGTGCACACAGGATGCCGGCACCGGCTCCGGCCACCACGTCGCCCACCCAGTGGCGCTTGTTCCATACGCGCAGGAAGGCCGTCGTCGTAGCCACGGCGTAGGCGGCACTGCCATAGCCCCACCCGTATTCGATGCGCACCAGTTCGGCTCCCGTAAAGGCCGTAGCGGTGTGACCCGAGAAGAAGGAGTTGCGTGCGTACGAGTCGGGGCGTCGCTCCCTGACGGTGTACTTGACGGTGTTCGTGACGGCAGCCATCAACAGGTTGGCCGTAGCGGAGGCCAGCACACGGTCGCGGAAGTTGTGGCGCGGCTTGGTGCCGGGGATGAAACCGAGGACGAGGTGCACGCCCGTGGGGACGTATTGCAGATACGCATCGGCCTTGATCTTCGTGTACCGGGGGTTCATGTCGTATCGCGCCGTCTGGGCAAGCCTGTCTATGGGACTGCCGTCGGCCAGTCCCCATGTGCCCAGGGCTATGAGCGCTGCGGGGGCCACCAGCTGCTGGGGACGAAAGACGCGCGTTTCATCGGCCGCTACCTCGCGGGACGGGTCGATTTGCAACGTGTCGGTCTGCCCCATGACGCACGGGGTAAAGGCCAGCGCCAGGCACAGCAGGAGGGTTCGCTTCATCGTGCAATCTTTAGTGCACCGATTATTTCGCGCACGATGGTCGGGGATCAGTTTCATGTTCTCTCCCATAAGTTTATAAGTTTTGATTGGTTAATGTGTTCCGACCGGCAAATACGCACACAAAAACGGCGCACCGCACCCCTCCGAAAGGGGGCGCGGTGCGCCGCTCAATGCTTAGTCGTATATCTGTAACTACTTGATTGCCAAGGCGTACGGGGGGGTAATTCGGGCACTTCCCGTCCCGTAAATACGGTCAGAGCCGGCCTCCGCACACGCGGAGGCGGCTATACCGTTATTATATATATACGCGTAAGGCATAATCAAGTTACCGTTTCCGGCGGCAAAGGTAGGGAAAACTTCCCGGCAGGCCAAGCCAGAGAAGTGGGAACTTGCGGGGGGTGGAAAAACACCCGAGGGGGTAGAACCAACTAACCCTATAGTTAGGAAAAAGTAACCCTAGGGTCAGTTTTCCCTGACCCTAGGGTTAAGAACGGCCACCCCTGCGGGCAAAGGGTGCGCGCAGGATGGTCTGGAGCGGGCTCCGCTCAGGAAGCCTGCTGCAGGCGGAACGTGAGCTCCACGGTGTAGCGCGTGCCGCCCGCCGTCTCCTGCAGGCTGCCCGCCATCTGGAGGACACCGTATCCCTTCTCGGTGGTGAACGTCGCCGTGCCGGCCTCGAAGTTGTTGCTCATGCCTGCGGGATCGTTCCACGTGTAGCGGAGCTTGCCGGCCGTAGCGTCCGTCCAGCGCCACGTGCCGACGCTCTCCGTGTTCTTGAACTTAAGAGCGTAAGTGCCGCCCGTCGTAACCACGACGCGCTCCACGGCCTCCTTCGCCGCAAGCTCGGCCATGATGTCCACGCCGTGCGTGTTCTTGAGCCACTGCCCTATCTCGGTGAGGTTGCAGCCTTTGAAATTTCCGCCTACGGGCCGCTTGCTGTTACCGGCGGCATCGTACTCCGTGTACGTGAAGGCGGTCGTGACTACCTCCCAGGAGCGGCAGAAGTCGATGGCCTTGCTGTCGGTAACGGCGACGGCCTGCTGCGTGGCTTCCACCTGCTCGGCTGTCCCGCCGTCACGCTTCACCTCGACTACCAGACTGTTGCCGTTCTCCGAAACGATGGTTACCGTGCCGAAGCCCTCGATGGTGTAGGTGTTACCCGCCTTGGCGTACTTCGCGATGAGGTAGTCCAGTACGGACGGTGCGGCCGGGGCTGCCGGGAAGGCTGCCGGAGCCGTCAGGGGACCCGTAAGGGTGAGTACGGCGTCGCTGCCGCTACCGAAGTCCACTTCGCGCAGGCCGCTGGCGTTGTCGGTCAGGACAATGCGCCGCGCATTGTCGGCATTGACGGGCTTGCTGAGGGAGCCGGACTTCCCGCTGCCATCATCGTCGCTGCTGCTGCAGGCGGTGAGGGAGACGGCACCGATGAGCAGTGCCGCGAGATAAAAGAGGTTCTTCTTCATGTTAGTTAAGCATTAAATGAATATTAATTATGGAAGTTTCACATCAGAAGGCACGGAAGCCGATGCGGAGGTTGATGCTGGGATAGACGGTAACCTTGTTCACGATCTTCATCACGTCGTACATATCTTCGTCCTCCCCGAAGTCCTCCTTCTCTACCCGCTTCCAGCCGCAGAACTCGGGCAGGGGGTCGTAGTCGTAGATCTCCACGCGGGGCGTGCCCCAGAACTGCACGCCGATGTCGAAGTTCACGCTGACGAGTTTGTTGGGCACGACACGGCCGAAACCGATACCCAGGTAGGGTTTGAAACCGCCTACCTTGACACGGCCCTTCACGTTACCGTTGGGGTCCGTACCGAACATCTGCGAACTCGCACCCTCGCCTATCGCGATTTTGGCCGTTCCGTAGTCCTCCTCGAGCACGCCCTCCAGCTTCCCCTTATTGCGGATGGTGGCGAGCTGGCCGTTACCGATGAAGGCTCCCGCCGTCACGTGGAAGGAGCTCGAACGGAAGGGATAAGCGTCGAAAAGCAGCTTGAAGTCGTTCTTGGTGATGGCAATCTGGCCCTTCGACTCCCAGTGCGTCTGGGGATCCCGTTTGTTGTCGTAGTCGTATCCCACGGTAATGGTGGGCTTAATCTTCGGCAGGAAACTGTAACCCGCACGCACCTGGACATAGTGGCCGATGGGTGCGGCCACATCGAAGCCGATGCCGTCCAGGCCGACCGAAGCGCCGATACCGAGATGGTTAAAGAGATTCTTGTCGCTCTTGGTAGCGGACTCACCCGTACCCTGCGCATGGACGCTCAGAGTACCTGCGGCGCAGATGCTCAGCGCCAGAAGTAGTCGTCTGTTCATGATGAGAAGTTGTTTTATAGTGCACATATTATTATTTAGTATCGCACGTTGGCTGCTTTCCGGCACAAAGATACACATAATTATAAAAGGGTGCGAGTTTTCGGACCATTTTGTGGCGCGCGGGAAAAAGGAGGTAAAAATTTGCTCCTTCCGAAAATAAGGCCTACTTTTGCTCCCGTAAAACATAACACATACAAGAGTCGAATCAACTAGAGAGGATTCCCGTCCCGACGAAGGCAGGAGTTCTTTCGGTTTTTTTGCGATTTAAAAAAGACATCATCATGGCATACATGACACAAGAGGGCTACGACCGGATGGTAGCCCAGCTCCGCAAAATGGAGACACAAGACCGGGCTGCGGCTGCCGCCGCCATAGCTGAAGCGAGAGACAAGGGGGACTTGTCCGAGAACTCGGAATACGAGGCCGCAAAAGAGGCGCAGGGAATGCTCGAGCTGAAGATTAACAACCTGAAGGCGGCCATCGCCGAAGCGAAGATCATCGATACGAGCAAACTCACCGCCGACACAGTGCAAATCCTCTCCACGGTCGAGATGCGCAACACGAAGACGGGGATGCTCATGAAGTACACTATCGTCAGCGAGAGCGAGGCTAACTTACGCGAGGGGAAGATATCGTCGCAAACACCCATTGCACAAGGCCTGCTCGGACACAAGGAGGGCGACACCGTGGAGGTAAAGATACCACAAGGCATCATCAGCCTCGAAATACTGAAAATCACCATCTAAGACGAAGTTATGACCATCTTCAGCAAAATAGTAAGGGGGGACATTCCCTCCTACAAGTGCGCCGAGAACGAGGAGTTCTACGCATTCCTTGACATCAACCCCGTGACGAAAGGGCATACGCTCGTCATCCCGAAGCGCGAAGTGGACTACTTCTTTGACCTCAGCGACGAGGAACTCGCCCGCATGATGGCCTTTACGAAGCGCGTGGCCGCAGCCATAAAGGCAGCTTTCCCCTGCAAGAAGGTCGGCGTAGCCGTCATGGGGCTCGACGTGAACCACGCCCACGTACACCTCGCCCCCCTGCAGTCGGAAATAGACATGGACTTCGGCAAGAAGAAACTCAAACTCCCGCACGAGGAAATGCTGCAAATCGCCTCCCGCATCCAGCAGGAGTTCGAACGGGCATAGCCCTGTCCGCGCCCTTCTTCCTCCCCGCACTTACGCACAGGTACACAGTACCACGCCAGACATAACCCAAACAAGAACTGGAGACCCGGCATACCGGTTCTCCAGTTGTTTATTTATGCACCATTAAGCCGTGGGGAGCCTCGCCGTAACGGCCATAGCGGGCGCAAGCGGAACGGATTGCGGAAGAGATGGCGGGCAGTCAGAAGGGCCTATGCGGGAAACAAAAATCCCCAACCGAAGTTGAGGATTTGCGTTTGCTTCACTTGGTGCTTCGTGCCTACCCGTCAACGGGCTTTTCCTTTTCGGGCTGACGCACTGCAAGCCCCAGTGATGCTGGCGCTTCAGGATGGGCTTGAACCAACGACCCCCTGATTAACAGTCAGGTGCTCTAACCAACTGAGCTACTGAAGCAATACTGCGTTTGCGGTTTCCTGCGCGAAGTCTGCGCTTCAGGATGGGCTTGAACCAACGACCCCCTGATTAACAGTCAGGTGCTCTAACCAACTGAGCTACTGAAGCCGGTTTTTTTGAGCGCAAGGCCGCAAAACGCGGTGCAAAATTATAGCTTTTTTCCAAAATAGCCATATCTTTGCAGAAAAATTTTCCGATGGAGAGAATATTAGGAATAGGGAATGCGCTGGTGGACGTGCTGGCCCAAGTTGAGAGCGAGCACGTGCTGCAAGCCATGAAGCTGCCGAAAGGGTCGATGCAACTGCTGAGTGACAAACGTTTCGGGAGCATCAGCAGCACCATCAACGCCATGCCGACCAAGCTGGCCACAGGGGGCTCGGCGTGCAACACGATACTTGCACTCGGCAACCTCGGCGCACGCCCCGGTGTAATCGGCAAGATAGGCGATGACAGCCACGGCCGTTTCTTTGAGAACAACTGCCTGGAGCACGGCATCACACCGCACCTGATTCACGATACCCGCCCGACAGGGGTGGCCTCCACCTTCATCACGCCGGACGGACAGCGCACTTTCGGCACCTACCTCGGCGCGGCGGCGCGGCTCACGCCGGAGGAAATCCGCCCAGAATGGTTCGACAACTACGCCTACCTCTACATTGAGGGCTACCTCGTACAGAACCACCGCCTCGTGGAGCGCGCGCTGGACTTCGCCCACGAGCGGGGGATGCGCATCGGACTGGACATGGCGAGCTACAATATCGTGGAGGAAGAGCGCGACTTCTTCGCCCACCTGCTGGAAAAGGTGGACATCGTGTTCGCCAACGAGGAGGAGGCGCGCGCCTTCAGCGGCAAGACGCCGCGCGAAGCGCTGGACGAGCTGGGCGACATCTGCGGCGTGGCAGTCGTCAAGACGGGCAAGGCCGGCGCCATGGCCAAGGCCGGGGACGAAATCGTTCAGGTGCCGGCACGCCCTGTGGAGCGTGTCGTGGACACGACCGGCGCGGGAGACTTCTTCGCAGCCGGCTTCCTCTACGGCCACAGCCGGGGTGATAACCTGGCCGAGTGCGTGCGTAAGGCTACCGTGCTGGCGGCCTATGTCATAGAAGTGGTGGGGACGAAGCTCTCCGACCGCGTATGGGATGCCATCCGCCACGAGGTGGCTCCGCTTAAATCCTTTGAGTAACATCCGTATGAGACACCTCCTCACCCTGCTGGCCCTGGCCGTAGCGGCCATCCCCTGTGCGGCACAGAGCGACGAGTCGGCGCACAACTTCGAAGTGGCTAAGAACCTCGAGATATTTAACAACCTATACAAAGAACTCGACCTCTACTACGTCGATACGCTCAACGCCGAGAAGAACGTCAGCAACGCCCTGCTCTACATGCTGGGGCAGCTCGATCCTTACACGGAATACTACACGGAGAAAGACGCGGACGGCCTGCGCGAACTCACAACGGGGAAGTACGCGGGCATCGGCTCACTCATCGCCGTACGCCAGTCCGAGCGGCGCTGCATCGTAGCCGAGCCCTATGAGGGGATGCCCGCAGCCGAGGCCGGACTCCTGCCCGGGGACATCATCCTGGCGCAGGACGGCAAGGATTACGGACTGGCCGAAAAGGGGAAGGAGGCCGAGTACAGCAGCCGCGTCAGTGCATCGCTGCGCGGTGAACCGGGCACCTCGTTCACGCTCACCGTGCGGCGTTACGGCCATCCGGAGCCCTTCGACGTGAGACTGACTCGCCGAACCGTCACCCTCCCCAGCGTCGTATTCTCCACCGTACTGCGCGACAGCATAGGCTACATCATGCTCGACAGCTACAAGGAGCAGGCCACGCGGGACGTGCGCATAACCCTCGCCGCCCTGAAGCAGCAGGGCGCGCGCCGCCTAGTCCTCGACCTGCGCGGCAACCCCGGCGGGCTGCTCGACCAGGCCGTGGGCGTGACCAACCTCTTCCTCCCGAAAGGCAGCGAGATTGTCAGCCTGAAGGGAAAGCACGGCGAGGACGGAAGCACCTACAGGACGCAGGACGAGCCCATGCTCCCCGACATGCCCCTCGTTGTGCTCGTGGACGGCGGGACTGCCTCCTCCGCAGAAATCAACAGCGGCGCGCTGCAGGACTACGACCGCGCGGTCATCGTCGGAACCCGCACCTACGGCAAGGGGCTCGTGCAGCAGACACGACAGCTTCCCTACAACACGGCACTCAAGATGACCACCGCCAAGTACTACATACCCAGCGGACGGTGCATACAAGCCTATAGCTACAAAAACGGCGTACCGCAGCACCTACCCGACAGCCTCGCCCGCGAATTCCGCACGGCAGGCGGACGCAGCGTACGCGACGGGGGCGGCATACAGCCCGACGTCACCGCCCGGCCCGACAGCCTGCCCACCCTGCTCAGCTACCTCGAGGCCAGCGACGCCCTCGCCGACTACGTGGCCGACTACCACAACCGTCACGCCACCATCCTCCCCGCCGCCCAATTCAGCCTCACCGACGAGGAGTTCAGCGACTTCAAGGCATTCCTCAAGCAGGCCAAGTTCACCTACGACAACCGCTCCAAGGCCGCACTCGACATCCTCCGCGAGATAGCCCGCTTCGAAGGCTACGCCGACGTCACCCGCGAGGAGCTCGAAGCACTCGAGGGCAAGCTCGCGCACAACCTGGACTACGACCTGGACCACTGGGCCGCCGACATACGCCGCCTCGTGGAGAGCCGCATCGTAAACACCTACTACTACCAGCGCGGCGAGGCCGAGTACGCCCTGCGGGACGACAAGGTGCTGGAGACGGCCCTAGGCATACTGGCCGACGAAGCCGAGTACCACCGCATCCTCAGCCGCCCACTTGCCGAAACCGAAGTACTAGAGTGACGACAACAGGGGTTCCTCTATACGTACCGGGAACCATTATTTTGTCATCCTCGTAAAGATTAAAAGAGCCGGAGGGGAACGCAATACCACTAGGAAGCTCTAGGTCGGCAAGAAAGTCCGCATCCCAAACTCCGCCGCCAGCCTCGAAAGAGACCGACGGTCCATAGAGTCCATCGCTATGGAAGCAGTACTTAATAACTGAACCTTCGGTATAACCTAGCGCGTCCATCGGAAGCTTATCCTTTAGGAACGGAATTTTCTTGAAATCATCGTAGGCAATATCCGGCACGTGCTGAATACAACCTAAATGATCGTAAAAGTAATACATATCTATTCCTGCGGAGATGGTGACTTGAACGGGCTCTCCGGACACGACGCTCATCGCCAGCAGCCCGCAGCCCAGCGGGAATACCTGCATCGCAGGCTTCACGTACGTCTTCTCCCGCCCCAGTGCGGTGTCCGCGCCCGTTTCCGCTGCCCGCATATCGGCGGGCAGCGCAGCGTTCTCGTTCATTCTTTTGTCCATTACTTAATACTTTAATTTATTTATAATAGCATTTGTTTATTAACGCCCACACCATCCCCAAGCCTCCCCCTCTCGGGGGGACGGGAGGGGGGCTGGAGGGGCTTCGGGGGCATGGGCTGGTACATACACGCCAAGCGGCGCACCACACCCCACCGAAGGGGGCGCGATGCGCCGCTCAATGCGTACTCGTATATCTGTAACTACTTGATAACCAAAGCGTGAGGGGGGGTAATTCGAGCACTTCCCGCCCCGTAGATACGGGCAGAACCAGCCTCCGCACACGCGGAGGCGGCTATACCGTTATTATATATATACGCGTAAGGCATAATCAAGTTCCTGATTTCCGCTGCAAAGGTAGGGAAAATTCTCCTGCTGGCCAAGGCCAGGAAAAAATAATCAGCCCAGGGAAATCCTAACCCGACGGTTAGGAAAAACTAACCCTAGGGTCACGGAACCGTAACCCTAGGGTTAAGAATGATTACCCCTACGGGTAAGAAGCGTGCAACTCCTACTTCACGAGCACTTTCCGCCCGCCGACAACGTACAGTCCGCGACCCGGACGCGCCACGCGGCGACCCTGCAGGTCATAGACGGGGGCACCGCGCAAGCCGGCGGCGGTATCGCCCGCAGTAGGCAGGCTGATGGCATCGATACCGTAGAACTGCTGCCAGAATGCCGCCGAACGGTAAGCGGACTCCGCCCCTGCCGGCACGTTGAGCGTGCAGAGCGCCTTGTCCACAGAGGGGAAGGGATCACCTGAAGCGGCGGCCGGCACAGCGGTGCGCGCCGTCAGCGTGCGCAATCCGGGAGCGTCGAGCGACCGCTCGCCTACCGTCAGGAGCGAGTCGGAAAGCGTAATCTCCGCCACCGAAGCCCCGTCAAAAGCGTGTGCGCCGATGCGGCTGACGCCCACAGGCACCGTGTAGGCCCCCGTGCGGGCGGCAGGATAGTACAACAGGGCGGCCTCGGCGTACAGGTGGCGGGAGAGGGTCTTCGCGGTCAGCGTACTGAGCCGCGTAGCCGCCGTGGCCGTAAATGTCACTTCCTGCGCGCTGCCCGTCCATACGTTACCCTCCATCGCCCCCACCGACGCGGAAAGGTTCACGGCACTCCCCGCGAACTCAAGGCGGCTGAGCGTCACGCCCTCGGGGACGGTGATGGTGATACGGGCATCCTTGCGCAAGCGCATGTCAATGCCCGAAGAACTCTTGAATAAATATACCATGGTGCGGCCGCTGGCGTCCTCGGCCTCGGGCAGGATGGTCACGTTGCCCGCGCGTATGTCCAGACTGAGCTTACCCTTCTCCGGCTTCAGCGCATTGTCGGCCACGTCGAAGTTCCACGGGTTCCCCGCGAAGTCGAACACGTCCTCTGTCTCCAGTGGCGCGGCCATCTCGGTCGGGTTCGTCACCATCTCACTGTTAGTGAAGAGTACGCCGTCAAGGCTGAGGAAGTCCATGTTGTCCTCGGCCACGCTGACGCGCTGCACCGCGCGGCTACCCGTAAAGGCAGTTGGCGAGATGGTGCGCACCGTGGCGGGAACATCCACCGAGGTAAGGGCGGGGCAGTCCGCGAACGCGCCGTCGGCAATGCCGACCACCGTGTAGTGATGCGTACCGTCAATGTAACTTTCCGGGATATTGACACTGCCGCCATAGGCGCCGCCGTTCTCCTTGGCCTTTACTTCGACCTGCGCCCTCGAGATGAAACGGTACGTGAGGCCGTCCGCCTCGACCACATCGCCGGGCGTGCGCCCTACGAAGTCAGGGTCCAGGAAGTTGAAGGATACGGAGGAGTCGTCATTGCGCGTTATTTTATAGAGCGGTCTGTCCAGTGTAGCGCCGTTGAAGAGGCGCATTGCGGGATTCGTATTGGGACCGAGCTCCGTCCGTGTGCCGCCCGAACCGGGGAACAACTCGGCGGCACTGCGTCCGTTCTTAGTCCCGTTCGCGGGCAGATAGGTCATCCGGAGCGACCCCTGCGTGTTGTTAAGGTTATTATAGTACCAGGCATTGCTGTCGTAGGTGACATGCGTCACGAACATACCCGTGCCGAAGCTGGCGGGATACCACGTGCCGGGCTGGCGTTGCTCGAAGATGAAATACTCCCGCTCATCGCGCGGATTGCGCACAAGGGTGGAGTTGCTGCCATATTGGCTCCCCCACTGGTAGAGCGTCACGGCATCGGCTTCCGTCAGTTCGGGGATATCCTCCCAACCGAGGTAACTGCGCTCGTAGGCAGTATAACCGATAGGTGCGCGGGCGTGGGCATCAGGGAGGTAGCAGCCGGAGCACATGATGGACCAGTGCCCCATCGTCACCTCCGAATGGCCGTAGTTGGTGCAGTAGAAGTCGGGCAGGCCGAGCGCATGGCCGAACTCATGGCAGAATACGCCCATACCCATGAGCGACCCGTCAGCATAGACTTCGTTGCCGATAAATATAGAGCGCACCTTCACGCCGCTGAGGGTGGAGTTCAAGTCGTACTCGCAGGGCCAAAGCGCATCCTCGCCGCCGCCGGTCGCCTCGCCGTTACCGGCAAAGATTACCGCCACGAGGGGAATGCCGTCACCCTGCACATATTTCTTCCAGTCCACGCCAAGCTGACGCACGGCATTACTCATACCGTCCTTCACCACCTCGATGAAACCGTCGCTCTTGTCGTTACTGCCGTAATAGGCCGCCGTGCGGTTGGTTATCGACACCCGGCCTACCACGTCAAACGTAGGGCGGAACATCCCCCGGCTCTGCGCTATGAAGTAGTCGCGCGCACTGCCTACCGCGCCGTCCTCGTCATGGTAACCTTCCTCGTTGTAGTAACGTGTCATCTTCTCAACGGTCGTGGTGGGCTGCAACTTCGTGTCGGAGAACTCCACTAGGATGACCGGGATAACCACATCCCCGATGCTGGGAACGGCGCCCACGCCACTCTGGCCGTAACGGCCGAGACCGTCTGCCGTAGATGCATTGATTGTCTGTGCCGGGGCGCGCAGGGCTTGCGGCGCACGCATCACGGCGCGCGCAGCGACCTCAGCCGTCAGCTGGTTCGTACCAAGGAACGCACGTTCGCGCTCCGAGCGTGCGGAGGGCTCATGCGCCACGACATCGGTCGCTACGAGGCGGTCACCCTGCAAGACTGCGTAGCACAAGTCTTTCTTGGCATTGCGTACCACGACCTTGCCGTCTGCCGTCGTGTAGAACTCCGTGCGGCGTTGCCCGTGAATACGTACCATGATGGTGGTTCCGTCGCTCTGGCGGACGGCGATGGGAGTATCCATCGGAGGGATAGCCTGTGCCGCTACGGCCAGAAGGAGGAACAGGGAAAATAGCGTTCTTTTCATACTATATCGCATCTTTATGTTACACATATTTATATTTAGGCGGCACAAAGGTAATCATTTCCTCCGACCCGAACAAAGCAGCGCCCCCATTCACCGGAATTGGCAAAGGGGACGCGCTATGTCGGCTACCGCCCCGGGCTTTTATTCCTGCCCGAGAATATTACTTACCAGGAAGGTCACGTCGCTCACATCCACCGAGCCGTCACCGTTCAAGTCCATACCCGGATCGTTTCCACCGCCGAGCACGACATCGACAAGGGCCGTCACGTCGCTCACATCCACCGAGCCGTCACCGTTGATGTCTAGCGGATTGCTTTCGTCGGCATTCGTGAAGAGGATGCAGAACATCGTGTCATGCTTGCCGTCACCTACGGACACAATGGCATACACCTCGCCATAATTGTCAGCAGAGAGGAAGTCCACGACGCAGGGGAGCGCAGTGTCGGCCTTCGCCCCAAGGGCGACATCGGCCACAACGATGCTTCCGTCCTCATCCGCAGCCTGGCCGGCTACAGTGAGAGTATAGTCACTGGCGGCTGTTGCCTTGTCCACAACGGCCTCATAGGTAAGGGAGATGGCGTCATCCGTCGCATTATGCACGAACAGGCCGGCATCCTGTGCCGGATTCGTGGTGGCGGGAAATCCCTCCACACTGGTGTCATGCGACACCTTCACCGCGATGGTATCGCCCGTCTGGATAGTGTCGCCCATGAAGGTCACGACAAAGGCGGGAGCGGAAGGTATGATGGTGTATGCCGCCGCTGCGACCTCACTCTTGTTGCCGTTCACATCGTAGGCCACAGCCTTCACGGTAGCGGACGCTGTGAGCTCAAACGGTGCGGCATAGACCTGGCTTCCGTCAGCCCCAGAGCTAGGCTCGCTGCCGTCTATCGTATAGACTATCGTCGCGTCCTGCGCGGCAGAAATGCTCACCTGTACATGGTCCTCATACGTTCCTGCTTCGGGTGAGATGACGGGCATAGCGGGAGTCAAAGGAGCGTCCACACGGACAGTGCGCACCACAAAGGACTTAACCTGTGCGTTCCCTGTGCCCGTGTGCGAGATTGTCACCTTGTGCGACTTACCCTCCCATGTGGCAATTACGTCATTGACGGTAATCCCTTCAGGCTCGGAGGAGAATGTGTACTTACTGCGCGATGCGCCATAAGCGATTATCTTGACGATGGCAAGCGTATCGGGTACGCGGAACGTAGCCGAGGCACTATCGTACATCCTCAGGTGGTTGCCGTCCGTAGCCGCCCACCAGCGCAGGTCTTTCTCCCCATCGCTGAAGGTGAGCGTCACAGCCCCCTCCTCACAGACAACGCCGGGCGTTTCATACGCGGTTGTGTTACCGCTAAGGAGTGTCATACCGTAGGCCTCGTCTTTCGTAAAGTCGAAAGTCTCCTTCCCCTCGCCCGCAGCGGGGTCGGGTTCGTCGTCCTCCGGTGTTCCGCCCTTAAAGGCAAAAGTCACATGACCGTCGGTTTTCTTGATATCAGTTATCGGCGCAGTGGTCAGTTCCTTCCCGTTCAATAGCGGCAGGCTGGTAACTTCCTTCTTCGCATTGCCGTACAAGTGTGACGGCACACCTGTGTAGGACATCTTAGCCCCGCTGGCCGTGAGCACTTTCAGCCGCTGCGCGTTCTGATCATTGTTCACCCGGTTCTCATTCCATGCAGAGCTGTTGTAAGCCAAGCGCATAAGCAGCATCCCGCTACCCATACTCTGCGGATACCATTTCCCGGGTTGCCGGTTCTCCAGAATGAAGCATTCCGTTGTCGAGTTGCGTATGATAACGGCAAGCGTGTCACCCTCCGTGTCGTAGTTACCGAGGTTGATGTTCGACGGCTCCGATATCTCAGGAATGTCCAACCACCCGAGGTAGCTCTTCTCATAGGCGTTGTAGCCGATCGGGGCGCGAGCGTTGTTCACGTACGGCCCGGTATCCATGATGCTCCAGTTGCTGCATGCATCATCTCCTCTATAGGTGCCATCGGTGCAATAGAAGTCGGGCAAGCCGAGCGCATGGCCCGTTTCATGCACGAACACGCCCATACCCATGAGGTTGCCATTGGCGTCCAGCTCATTGCCAACGAACACGCTGTTGAACTTTGTCCCTTTAATGGTTTTGTTGCAATCCCACTCGCAAGGCCACGGGGTGTCTGCGGCAGTATCGTCCGGCGCACCGGTAGCTTCGCCGTAACCCGCATAGAACAAGCACACGAGGGGTACACCTGTATTTGAGCGACCCTGCCCGTTAGTAGTCGTCACCACGTACTGGGAGAAATCCACGCCGAGTTCATCAACCGCTTTCGCTACGGCCTCTTCCAACATTCCGTCCAAGTTGGAATCGTACCCGTAGGCATCGTTCCCGCCGTAGTCTGCCACATCGCCGTCCAACGTGACGATACCTACTACATCGAACGACGGTGAGAACATCCCCCGGCTCTGGTCACGGAAATAATCCCGCACACTACCGACGGTGCCACTCTCCTCTGAGTAGCCCTCATCATTATAGAAACGGTTCATTTTCTCGATGGTCGTCGTGTTCTTGAACTCTTTGTCGGCGAACTGCACCATGATGACAGGAAGCGTGTACGTACCGATGCTGTTCACGGCACCCATACCCGGTGTGCCGTATTTACCGAGGCCGTTACCCGTTGAGGCGGCTATAACTTTATTACTGCGCCGCGTGGCACGTACTTTAGCACTACGCGCCTCTGGCGAAACGGGGTTCGCAGCGATAAAGGCGCGCTCCTCTGCCGTGCGTCGCACCGCATCGTGTGCGATTACGTCCGAGGGAACGAGCCTCCCCGCCTGCATGACGGCATAACAGAGGTCGCCTTTGGCGTTAGGAAGCACCACTTGGTCATCTTCCGTGGTGTAGAAAGCCAAACCATCGTGCCCGTTCTTATAGACAGTAATGGTGGTTCCGTCGCTCTGCTGCAGCGTATAGGGGCGATAGAGAGGCGGAACAGCCTGCGCCGTCAGTATAAAGACGGACAACACAAGCAGCAATGAAAACAGTTTTTTCATATGGTTATTTATTTGTTAGTTGCGGGTGGCAAAAGTACGAGTTTCCTGCAAGACAACCGCTCCCGAGGAACAGGTTTTTTTCCGATGCGGGGAAATTTTCCGCTATTTTGACAAAGAAAAAAGCCATTATGCCCAAACGCCGTGCCGGATGTCCCGAGCGGACGAAGCATCCGGCACGCCGGCGGCACTCAGAACGGCACAGTCAGTTTCAAGGCGAAGTTACGCCCCGGATTGAATACGCCACGCCGTCCTGTGACGGCATTTACATCCATATACTTCAACCGGGAGAGGTGCGGCTGGTAGGCGCGGTCGGCAAGGTTCTCCGCGCAGATGTAAAGTTCCGCAACCTTACGACCGTTCCACACCAGGTCCGTACCGGCGGAAAGGCCGAACAGGGTGTAAGCGGGTGTGGGTGTCTCCGTCCCGTCAGCAGCCAAGAAGTGGCTTTGCCGCAGGTCGCACTCCACGCTGGCAGCGAGGAAGGCATCCCGGAGCGAGAGGTGTCGGGTCACGACCGCCGGGTGATGCAGTATCTCCCACTTCAGTTCGGCCGTCCAGCGCGGGGCGGGAGTCATCGGCAGGTATTTCGCGGAGACGGACTGATGCCGCTGTACGGCATTCACATAGGAGAAGGTATTTTGAAAGTGCAGGCTGTGGATGGGATGGAAGTCTAGGCCTGCTTCAAAACCGTAGAGCCGCGCATCGCCGCAGGCATACTGGTAAACAGCCCCGTCCCAACCATCGGCAGGAAGCGGGGATACCGCCGCACCGGCGTCATCCACGGACGGGGAAAGCGCGTCCGAAGCCCTCCGCAAATATATGTAGTTATCTATCCGGCTGACAAACAAGGCTACCTGCACGGAAAAGTAGCGGTTAAGGTAATCTGCCCCCAGGTCAGCCTGCCAGCTGCGCTCGGGTCGCAGCCCGCTATTCCCTAACTCGTAACGCGCCGTCCCTTCGTGTACGCCGTTTGAACCGAGCTCCGCCAAGTTCGGGGCGCGGAACCCACGCGCTACGTTCAGGCGTACATTGAAGTCACGCCCGGCCTGCCAGACCGCACCGAGGCCACCAGTCATCCCGCTGAAGGTGCGGCGGAAGTCGCCGAAGCGCAGGTGTCCGTCTTCCTCCAATGCCTCGCTGTGTAAACGCCGCACATCATACCGCACGCCGCCGCTCAGGTTCAGTCGGCCGAAACGCTTGCTTCCCGTGGCAAACACGCCTATATCAAAAAGATGGTAAGCGGGAATCAGCACTTCTTCCCCCTTATTTAGCGAGCGCTGGTACATACCTCCCAGTCCGCACGCCACCTTCCAGCCCGCACGCTCTGCCGTGATGAAGCGCGCGTCGTAGGTCAGTGTGTGCTGCTTGAAGTAGAGTTCGTAGTCCGTAGGCGAGTCCTCAAACTCCTGCCGGCGGTTCTGCTGGTAGCCCACAATGGCCGTAAGCGTACCGGATCCGAGGCGCAAGGAATTGTCCAGCACGGCTTTGTAGTGACACACCTCTTGAAATGGCAACGTCCGCCCGTAGGAAATTCCGCGCCACCCCTCGTCCGCCTCCAACACACCGCTGTCCGCATCGCGCTCGCCCTCTACGATACCCGGTGTCAGACGGTAATAGCCTAACGTGAGATGCGAGTGCCCCCACCCCTTATCCAAGCCGAGAAGCGTCCTAAAGGCTTGCTCGCGGAACTGCGAACCGGGTACGTAGCCATCGTACTTGTTCTTATAGGCGTGCGCAAGGCGTTGCGACCAACGTGCATCCCATACGAAACCGCTGCGGTTGCCTGCGAAGTCCAGGGAATAGCCGAAGAGCCCGCTGTTCGTCTGGTATTCCGTAGAAAACGCTCCCCCCAGCGTCCCTTCCGGGCGGACTGGTGCGGGATGGAAAATGACGACACCCGCCATGGCATCGGATCCGTACATCAGCGATGCCGGCCCTTTCAGGATTTCAACGCTACGGACGGCGGAACCGTCGAGTTCCAGCCCGTGTTCGTCTCCCCACTGCTGCCCTTCCTGCCTTACACCGTCGGCCAGACAGACAATGCGGTTATAGCCAAGCCCCCGGATGAGGGGTTTGGCAATTCCGTTCCCGGTGGTGATAGCGGCCACGCCGGGCTGTTTGGCCAGCGCAGCGACGATATTGGAAGCGGTAGTCTGCCTGAGTTCCCGCTCCGACACGAGGGTGACGGGCGCAGGACTGTCTTTGAGCCGCGTACGCCCCGTGACACCAGTAACTGTGGCCTCGCCAAGAGCGACGTGGCCGAAGAACATATCTGTTGAGTCTGCCGCTTCCTGCGCGCACAGCACAGCGGCCGTGCACACGAAGAGCAGCAGGATTTTGTATCTTGCTTGCATATTGTTTTTATTTGCTTGGGTGAATGTCTGTTAAAACCACAGAACGCGACGGGGAAGGCTGAGCGAGGGGCAAGGCCGTAAGGCTGTGCGCACCGCTCTCCGCCCCGGAAGCATGAACTCGTGTGGCAGTAAGAAAGGATTCAGGCCAAGACAGGAGGGCCGCGAAGCGTTACCGGTCCGACAATACACTGCGGTGTGAGTACCCGAAGACGGCGAAAAGAGACCACGAAGGGGACTCCGGCAAGCACGAGGGCGCACACCGCGACAGGCAAGTAGGACAGAGAGAAGAAATGGCAGAGCAGGCAGTCGTCCACACCGCCCAGAGCCTGCGTCAGATGGCCGGTGTGCGGCTGGTGTTGCACGCACTCAGCGCAAACCGACCCGCCCCAATCCGCATGGCGGTGCAGGGAGGAAAGCAACAGCATCGGCACAAACGCTGCAAGCAGCATCCAGGCCGACAGTCTCCGGCGCAGCTCTATATGCATGATAGTCCTGTCCTAGCGTCAATTAAGCCCGCACAAAAATAATGTCTTCGGCAGGAACGGACAACACCCGCAGCGGATATTTCCCGCCAAGACGAGCAGGACAGGACCCTGCCGCACGCGCCCGCTTTTCTTAACCCTGCGGTCAGAGTTTCCTAACCCTAGGCTTAGTGCATCGTAACCATAGGGATAGTTCTCCGTAACCCTATGGATAAAGAAACAACAGGCAGGGAGCGGTCCGGGTAAGCTGGGGGAACGCTATCCGAGCAGAGGAATGACCAGATGGGGTTCGTAGCCCCGGGCTACGGCGAAACGCAGCAACTTGTCGCGCAGGGCACGATCGGGCGTATCGACGGGGAGGCTGCGGCGTTTTGCTGCGAGGAGTTCGGTGAGGTTTCGCAGGTACAGCTCCTCGCTGATGTCCGCAATGGCGTCATCCACCACATCGGCAGGAAGCCCGCGCAACAGCAGTGCCTGCCGCGTCTTAATACGCCCCCATCGCTCCAACTCCGTCTTGTCGTGTACAAAGGCACGGACATAGCGAGCCTCATCCACGAGGCCGTCTGCCTTCAGGTCTTCGACAAGACGTCGCGCCCCTGCCGGAGGAAGTCCTTTCTCTATGAGTTTGGAAACGAGTTGCGAGGGGCAACACTCACGGCGCGTGCACTGCGACACGGCCCAGCTGCGGAGTTTTTCAACGGTAGGCTTGTTCATTTCTTTATAAATATGCGGAGGACAAACCATAGGTGCTCGCCCAGGGCGATACCCCACCCGTAGTGGCGCGCCATGATGCGGAGCCGCTCGAAAAGACTGCGGCGGTGGTAGCGCGTAGTAGCACCCTGGCTGAGGTAGTCGGCTACGACCACTGCGGCGTAAAGCAGGCGTTGCCCGCGTGCTTCGGCGGTTTTCATGACACGGATAGCCCAGTCGTAGTCCGAGGAGAAGCGGTAACGCATATCGTAGGAGGTCTCCTTAGCCAGGTCCGTACGGGCAAGAAACGCTTGGTGGCACACGAGCATCCCCTGACGGAAGTCGTCCGACTTCAAATCGGCGGGTGGCGCGAGCCGGCGATGCCGCAGGAATGTCCCGTCGGCAGCTACGATGTCCGTATCGCCATAGATAACGGCAGGCTGCGAGGCTTCTGCCTGCACAAGAGCTGCGAGGCGGGAAAGCGTGCCGGGAGCGTGCAGGCTGTCACCCGCGTTGAGGAAGAGGACATAGCGCCCCGTACACATCTGCAGTCCCTTGTTCATCGCGTCATAGATGCCCGAGTCGGGTTCCGAAAGGCAGTTCACCTCGTGCTTGACGCGGGCGATACTGTTCCGTTCCATATAGCGGTGGACAAGTTCCAGCGTATTGTCCGACGAGTTACCATCGATGATGAGGTGCTCCACGGCGGGATAATCCTGTTCCTCCACACTGCGGATGGTGCGTCCGATGAGGGACGCGGCATTACAGGTGACGGTGATGACCGAGAACTTCAGGGGCTGCCGGACGGTACCGGCGGATGGGTCGGGATTCATGCGCGGGAGAGGGCTTTTTCGTAAAGGCGGATATAGCGCGTAGCCACGACCTGCTCGGAATAATTCGCCAAGGCCGCTTCGTGCGCACTGTGGCAAAGTTGCTCGTAACGGCTGCTCACAAGCGTGTCCAGTGTGAGTTCGGCCAGATGCTGTGCGTCCTTGTAACGCGCCAGATAGCCGCTGACACCTTCGCGTATCATCTGCGGAAGACCACCGACGCTGAAGCCGACACACGGAAGGCCGCAGGACATTCCCTCGACGATGGTGTTGGGCAGATTATCCATAAGGGTAGGCATCACAAGCAGGTCGGCCGCTTGGTAGAGCAAGCGCATCTTTTCCGGTTCAGTGACGTATTCTTGCGGGTAAGCCTCGCAAGCGAACGCGTCACGCAACGTCCCGGCCTCCCGACCCACAGGGATGACACCCAACTGCTGCCGCCACTCGGGATGCTGGCGGGCAATGATTTCCGTGGCCTCAATGAGGTAATTGATTCCCTTCTGTACGTCCGTTGCCTTGTAGGCCACGAAAAGCAAAAGTTTTTTATCGGCCGGAAGTCCGAGCTGCTGCCGCGCGGCCTGTTTGTTGCCCGGCTCGTAGAAGCGGGTGTCTATGGCATTGGGAATGCTGTCCACGGTATGCCCGCCCAACAGGGGGGCACGGCGGGCGATGTCGGCCAACCAGTCGGAACAGGCAACGAAACGCACTTTCCCGGCTGCATAGGCCGCCGCCTTCCGGCGGTAGGTACGGGCGGAGAGGTCGCCGGCGGCAGGATGCACCAGCTTGGGACAGTTACCACAACCCGTAAGCCAGCTTTGGCAATACTCCGCGTGGTGACAGATTCCCGTACAGGGCCACATGTCGTGGAGCGTCCATACTACGGGCTTACCCGAAGCGAGAACTTTCCGTATGTCGGCCAAAGAAAGCATTCCCTGATTAATCCAGTTAAGATGAATGAGGTCGGCTTCCTCAAACTCCGGCAGGTTTGTAATGTCTGTCCCGTGCGAAGCGGTGTCAATAGCCCAGAGGTTCTCGCGGCTGAAGCGGTTGGCGGCATAAATTTCCGCCCGCTCGGCCACGAACTTCAGCCGCAGGCGCAGTGAGGCGGGCAGGTTAATCACACACGGATGCTCCGTCTGTTTGTCGCGAACCAGCATCTTCGCTTTCACGCCATTATTATTAAGGGCGCGCATCAAGCGGTGGGTGGCAATGGCTGCCCCCCCCACCCGTTCCGAAGTATTGACCAACAGTACTCTCATCAAGGTGTTCTTTCCTTTTAATTCCCTGCAAATATACGGCAAATCGGGGATATAGAAGCCGTCGCCCGCGATTTTTCCCAAAACACGCCTACTTTTCCGCACGAGCGGCAGCGTCATGCTCAATCAGGGCAAGGAGTTTCTCCACGGCTTCGGCCTCGGGGATATTTTTCTCTACGCACTCTTTTCCCCGATAAAGGGATATATTGCCACGAGCGGCTCCCACATAGCCGTAGTCCGCGTCGGCCATCTCACCAGGGCCGTTCACGATACAGCCCATTATGCCGATTTTCAAACCTTTCAGGTGGGTCGTAGCCGCCTTTATGCGGGCAATTGTCTCCTGCAAGTTGTACAAAGTACGCCCGCAACCGGGACAGGAAATGTACTCCGTGCGGGTGAACTTTATCCGCGTGGCCTGAAGGATGCGGTCGGCAAGGTCGGCTAGCCGCAAGGCGGGGAAACGGGGGCTTTCCAGTACGAGCCTGTGCGCCTTACGGTCGATGAAAAGGCCGCCGACGGCCATCGCGGCTTTAATCTGCAGCACATCCCAGTCGGACTCATCCATACGGAGGGTGACCGTGTCGTCCGCGATGGAAGCAAGTGCCTCGGCACGCAGACGGGTACACTCCTGCACAGAATCAGCCAACAGACGGGCGACAGGAATCTCAAATTCGGGGTCTTCGCTGAGCGAGACACGGATGGTATCGCCCAGCCCCTCTGTCAGTAACGCCCCTATCCCGCAGGCACTCTTAATGCGGCCGTCCTCGCCTTCACCGGCCTCCGTCACTCCGAGATGCAACGGGTAGTTCATCCCCTCTTCGGCCATGCGCCGGGAGAGCAGACGGACGCTCTGCACCATCACAACCGTATTGGAAGCCTTGATGCTCACAACGACATCGCGGAACTGCTCCCGCATACAAATCCGCAGGAACTCCATACAGCTTTCCACTATCCCTGCGGGCGTATCGCCATAGCGGGACATGATGCGGTCGGACAGCGAACCGTGGTTCACACCAATGCGCAAGGCAGTACCGTGTTCACGGCAGATGGCGAGAAGGCGCAGGAAGCGGGTTTCAAGCCGCACAAGCTCGGCGCGATATTCCTCTTCGGTGTATTCCACGTGCCTGAAGCGGCGCGCCGGATCAACGTAGTTGCCGGGATTGATGCGCACCTTCTCAACAATCGCTGCGGCGGCATCTGCGACGGCGGGATTGAAGTGGACGTCGGCTACAAGGGGAACTGAGGCATAAGGGGTTCCCGCAAGCGCGCGCTTAATGCCGCGTAAGTTCTCAGCCTCGCGGAGCCCCTGTGTAGTAAGGCGTACAAGGTCGCCTCCGGCATCTACGATAGCACGGATCTGACGTACGCAAGCGGCAGTGTCGGTCGTCGCTGCGGTAGTCATGCTCTGCAAACGCAAGGGATTGGAACCGCCGAGGGAAAGCGTTCCGATACGGACTTCGTGACTCATTAGTTTGTCTTGTATTTGAAATTATCCAAACCGGCCAGTTCCGCGTTGGCACGCACTATTTTTTCTTTGAGCGAGGACTTATACTCCCTGAAACGCGCCGCAAGTTCTTCATCTGCAAGGGATAAAATCTGCACGGCCAGCAGGGCGGCGTTCTGGGCGGCGTTCACACCGACCGTAGCCACGGGGATGCCCGGCGGCATCTGCACGATACTGAGCAAAGCGTCCAGCCCGTCAAGCAGTCCTTTCACGGGTACGCCGATGACCGGAAGCGCCGTGTTGGCCGCTATGACGCCGGGAAGTGCCGCCGCCATACCTGCTGCGGCGATAATGACCCGCAGGCCCCGGCTTTCCGCACGCATGGCGAACTGCTCCACCTCCTGTGGGGTACGGTGGGCACTGAGGGCATTCATTTCAAACGGTACCTGCATTTCGTCAAGCAGGTGTGCCGCCTTTTCCATTACCGGGAGGTCGCTGGTACTTCCCATGATGATACTTACAAGTGGAGTCATGCTGCTATGTTTTTTCGTGATTGGACACATATTTATTTTTATACGAGTAATATGGAGAAAAAACCGCAAAGGATGCCGACCAGAATGCCCACGCCGACATCCAGCAACTGGTGCTGCCGCAAGATGAGGCGGGCAGTGCCGACGAGGCCGCACAGCAGGATTGCGATACAAAGCCAGCCCAGAGGGTTGAAATTGAAGATGTAGGAAAAAGCCACCAATGCCCCGACAACTCCGCCGCCCGCAGCGGCATGCGTACTAACCTTGACCCAATTATTCAGAACTGCACAGACGACCTGCACAGACAGTGCACCGGCGATAATACCAAGCGTGAAACGGGGCATATTGATGCTATGCATAATATAAAGCAAACTCGCATAACTTGTTATGGACAGTACATAGGGGACATAACGGTTGGCGCGGTAGCCCAAATGGAAGCGCGACCAGCCGTTCAGCTTGCGGTATATGAAAATGGAGAGACGCGGGACCAAGATGGTAAAGACATAGACCAAGCCCAGAACAAACGCCTTATAAAGAAACGGTGTCAGGCTCATGTAGCTGAAGAAAAGCAGCACAATAAAAGCCATCACCGGCATGTGGAACGGCGAGAACAGCATAGATACGACCTGCGCTGTGAGGATGATGTATTTATTCTCCATACTCTTGGTTAAATCCGATGGGCGGCCTGTTACTTTTTCCTAAGGCGCGAAGGCGGGATACCGAGCTGGTCGCGATATTTCACCACCGTCCGACGCGAAATGGGATAGCCCCGCCGTTTCAGTTCCAACGCGATAGCCTCATCGTTAAGGGGCTTGCGTTTATCTTCCTCCCGCACCACGTCCTGCAAGGCCGCTTTCACATGACGAGAAGACAGCTCTTCGCCAGTCTCAGCCGTAAACTGCAAAGAGAAGAAATGCTTGAGCGGATATACGCCGTAGGCGGTTTGTACATACTTACCCCCTGCCACGCGCGACACAGTGGAGACATCCACACCCGCACGGTCGGCCACATCTTTCAACTTCATGGGGACAAGGAGTTCTTCATCGTCGTCATTGACGAAAAAGTCCGTCTGAATCTGCACGATGCTATGCATCACGGAAAGCAATGTCCGGCGGCGGCGACGCACGAGCTCTATGAAAAGCTGCGCGTCTGCAACCTTCTTCCGCGCATAAAGGAGCTCATCCTGCTGCTTAGGGGTCAAGGACTTATCCTTTATGCCGCCATACTCGCGCATCGTATCACGGAAAGCACGGCTCACGCGCAGATCCGGCACCTCGCCACTGTTGAGTTGAACGGAAGGGATGCCGCTACTGTCCACACTGACATAAAAGTCCGGAACAACCGTCGGAGCCTGCGTTGCCGCCGTCCCGCCGAGGGCACTGCCTGGTTTGGGGTTCATGTGGGTCAGCAGGGCGACAACCTGTTCCAATTGGGCTTGGTTTATCCGTAACCTACGCTTCACAATGTCCCAATGGTGTGCGGCGAAATCTTCCCAACTACGGTCCAAAAGTTCTAACGCAAGTTCCTTATGAGGCGACTGCGTCTCCAAGCTATCCACTTGCAGGCGCAGGCATTCCTGAAGGCTGCGCGCACCGATTCCCCGAGGCTCAAAAGTTTGCAACAACGCGAGCATACGCGCCATTTCCTCCTCGTTGGTATCAATTCCCTGATATACGGCCATCTCATCGACCAGCGTAAAAAGCTCCTTGCGCAGGTAGCCGTCATCATCAAGGCTACCAATAATATACTCCAGCACCCGCCGTTCCCGCTCCGACAGGTCGTGCTCGCCCATTTGACGGTAGAGATCATCAAAATTCCCCTCTGAGGCCATTATCTGTACCTCGCGCTCCTCTTCGCGACCGTCCTGCTGTCGGAGGAGGTAGTCCGGTACATCGTCCAGTGTCAGATAGTCCGCCATTTCATCGCCAGCCTCCTGCCCGTTGCCGCTCTCCCCCGCTCCTTCAAACACAGCATCACCCGGAAGATCGGGCGTGTCAGCCTCCTCAAGGGCTTCGTTCGCGTCCATCTCATTACGAACGCGTTCTTCCAAGCCCGTCAAGGGAAGCTCCAACAGATGGGCCATAGCCACCTGCACTGTCGAGAGCTGCTGTACTTGCTCTTCCCGCTGTATCTGTTCTAGTCGTTGCGGCATAGCAGAAAGTCCTTATCCGTGGTTCATGTCAGAAAAAACATTACGATGAGCTGCGCCAACAGCACCCTGGCAAACATGCAGATAGGGTAAACGGCAGCATAAGCTACGCTGGCTTTATCACCAGGCAGCGTATCGTTCACATATTCCAGCGCGATGGGATTGGCCATCGCACCGCAAAGCATTCCTGCCGTAGCGGAGAAAGGCCGTCGGAACAGCCTCATGGAAACTGCTGCAACAAGACAGACGGGAACAACCGCCTGCAAGGCACCATAACCTATCCAGCCAAGCGCGGCCGGTCTCACGACGGTTTCCAAGAAATGCGGTCCTGCTTCCAGCCCCAGGCAGGCCAAGTAGGTGGAAAGCCCCAAGGAAGACACGAGGCGGTTAGCACTCGTTGTCACATAAGTGACCATGTGGAGGCGCGGCCCCAAAGCTCCGATGAGGATTCCCATTACCATCGGACCACCCGCAAGCCCCAGACGAAGGGGAACGCTCATACCGGGAATTGCAACAGGCAGATAGCCAAGCACGAGGCCAAGCACCATTCCTGTGAAAATAGTTATCATATTAGGCTCGTCAAGTGCCTTGATAGCATTACCAAGCTCAGCGGCCACACGGGAGCAGTTCTCGCGTCCGCCAACCACGGTCAGGCGGTCGCCGAAACGGAGCACGAGGCTGGGTGTCGCTACGAGCTGTATGCCGCTACGTTTGACGCGACAGACATTCACACCAAAACGCTCACGCAAATGCAACTGCCCCAGGTGTTTCCCGTTTATATCCTTACGCGTAACAAGCACCCGCTCACTGACAAGATTGCTATCCAGTGCGTTCCAATCAATGTCTTCCTTCATCCAATCCGTTGTATCGCGCTCGCCGAAAAGCGTGGTCAGAGCCTCAACACAATCCGGCCGTGTAATAACGAGCAACCGATCCGCCGCCTGCAGACGCGTATCCCCGGTCGGCAGAATAACTTTCCCCGCGCGCCACACGCGGCTCGCCACGAAAGAACGCTGCCCGGCTACTGCCACATCGCGCATCAGCTTACCAAAAATTTCGGGATTGGTCACTTCAAAAGAGGCGATGAAAGCCTCATCCTCTGACACCTCTCCACCTGCGGATTTCCCCACACGGAACAAGACACGCATCACAGCCAGGGCAGCAATCACGCCCACTAGACCGACAGGATAAGTAACGGCCAATCCGAGTGCAGCTTCCAGCCCTCCCTCTGGACGTCCCAATGAGGCAAACTCTTGCTGGGCGGCGGCTAGCGCAGGCGTATTGGTGGTCGCGCCGCATAGCACGCCCAGAGCTTCCCCCAAAACCATGTGGCCCGTCCAAACCGGGAGGAGCGCAAGCAATGTGCCAAGTGCCACAAGCACCAGTCCAAGTGCCCCCATCATCGCTCCACCATGACGGAAAGCACTGACGAAACCCGGGCCCACATGAAGACCAAGTACATAAACAAAAATGATTAACCCGAAACTTTCTGCATACGAAAGCATAGCCGGGTCGATACGTACCCCTAGGGCACCTGCGACAATACCGGCAAAAAAGACGAAGGTGACACCCAGCCGGATACCCCCAACGCGCAATTTCCCAAGCCAAATGCCCACAGCACAGACGAGGCTAATAAGCCCCACCGCACCGGCAGCACCCGCTGAAGCAAAAAAATCCGTCAATCCTTGCATGCTCAGTCTGTACGCTGTTGCGCTTAATACCGTGCAAAGATAGCGTAAAGTGCCCGCAGGAACAAAGACTCCCGCTACATTTTACATTCTAGCGGTGTTTTGCCCATCACACAGTCAGGTCGGCAATGTCGGACGCAAGCTGTATCCGTCCCTTCCCCCCACATATTTCTCCATAAGGGAGGATAAGGAATACGTTAGAGGACTGAAATCGTGCTCCGCGCACCAGTAGGCTGTTTCCGCACACGGATTTGCGGACTTATCTGCTGGCGGATTTGCGCGGTATGACTGATAATTCCGACTTTTCTCCCCTGCGAATTTTCAAGTTTCGACAGCGCATCCATCACGAGGTCTAGGCTTTCTTGGTCAAGATTGCCGAAGCCCTCGTCAATAAAGAGGCTTCCGATGGAAATCCCCCCCGTAGAAAGGCTCGCCAGTCCAAGGGCAAGTGCCAGACTCACTACGAAAGTTTCTCCCCCGCTGAGGCTTGTGACATAACGAGCCTGGTCGAACATGTCACGGTCTATAATCTCCAGAAGAAGAGTGCCTGGCGGCGTGCGCAACTGATAGCGCGGTGACAGTTGCCGCAAGTGCTGGTTGGCATGAGCCACGAGGTAGCGGAATGTGTAGCTCTGTGCCTGTTGGCGGAAACGTTTCCCGTCCGCACTGCCAAACAGGTCAGTAAGGCGTTTCCACTGAAGGGCGTCCTGACGTGCATCGTCCAGTACCTGCTGTTGCTTGGCAGCCTGTTTGGTGCTGCGTTCGTGTGCATGGAGCAACGTCTGCTGACCAAGAAGTGCCGCCGCATTCTGCTCTATCTGAGCACTTAGGGCACTGAGACGCGCCTGTAATTGCCGCCGTTCTTCGGCTACCTGCTCCGCAGTAAGGCTTTTACCATCCGACTGCAAACGCACAAGCCTGTTCCGAGCTTCTTCTAACTGATGGGCCGCTAACGAGACATCGCCCCGCAACGCATCAAGACGGGCACGTATTTCCGCCCAAGCATGGTTCCCGCCAAAGAGGTCGGCCAGTTCGGAAAATTGTAGCGGCGGATTATTGGCGTTGTAGTTATTAATAAGTATGTCAAGACGCGACATCTGCTCCCGCAATTCGCGCTGTTTGTCCTGACGGCTCGCCTCGATACTCTGATGTTGCCCTTGCAATTGTCGGAGGCGATTATTGGTTTCGTCATAAGTATCCTGCGCCACTTGCTGTGCCTGCTGCATCTTCGCGACATAATCCTGTAAGCGTTGCTCCTCCTGCTCCGGCGTGAGCGCCCCGAACAGACGGCGGATCTCCTCGCGCTTACCCTCCACCGCGTGCAACAACGCGTCGTGTTCGTCCTGCGTCTGCTGGCAGCGGCGTGCCGCTTCCGCCAGCGCCTCTTCCATCGTCCGCAACTCCTGCTCTGCATTAGCCTCGCGGGCTGTGGATGTTTTCAGGCCGTCACGGGTTGTTAGCCAATCCTGCGCGAGGTTGGTCAGCCGCAGACGGAAATTGTCAGGATTCCGTTTCCAATCAGCGAACCACTCCGAAAGCGTGATCATCCCATCGAGGTCGCGATAGAGTTGCTCGCAACTGCGGTCCGAACGGGCGACTCTCTGCTGTATAGTCTCTACATGAGCCTGATTTATCTTCTGAGTTGTACGCAACTTATCCAAATTTCCCTTGTCATCTGCCATCTGGGCAGTAAGTTGCTCCACCTGCTCCGTGAAGCGGTTAATCTGCGCTTGATGATAATTAAAGGTCTCCAGTTCCTCTGTTTTCTCCCGCTCCGCTTTTCTGGCATTATCCAGCAACATCCCCATAAATGCCTGTCGAGCAGGACGGTTCACGGCGGGAGAACATTCGGCAAACGAGGTGTCAAGATAAGCAAAATCCTGCCACTCTTTCTCATCGGCACGGAGTGTTTTCTCGCACTGCTGCAAATGCTGTTTGTCGGCACGGAGTCCGCCCTCATCCTCGGCCAGTTTGCGGACGAGGAAGTCCAGTGCCTGCTGTTTCCGATCCAGCTCCAGCCGTGCCTCATTATAGTCTTTCTCCAGGTTGTCCATCAACTCTCCCAATTCCCGCTCCGTCTCCGTATGGTAAGGATGGTGGGTTGCGCCGCAGACAGGGCAGGATGTTCCTTCCTTGAGGCTGCGGCGGAGCCGCCGGATGTTCTCGCTATTGCTGAGCATATAGGCCTCACTGAGGTGACTGTAAGCATCGCGTTGGGCTTCCGCCTCGTGGCGAGCACGCTCAATGTCCTTTTTCGTCTGCTCCATGCTAGCTGTATCGCGAGCTATCTTTGCCCTACGTTCAGCTATATCCTCGTAACTGTCTGCAATGCGCTGCCACAAGAGTGAAGCGTGGCGCAGGGCAAGCAAGCGGTTGCGGATTTCCGAAACTTCCTGCCCAAGGCTAGTCCCGTCCCGCCCTTGGTTATTCTGTCGGTGGATAAGCAGTTCGCTTTTCAACGTGGAGAGTTTTTCCGAATCGGACTGTTGCTTACGCTCCACCCGTATAAGGGTTTCCTGCAACTCCCCCTGCCCTCGCTGAAGTTCGGCCAGTTTTTTATGATCCTGACCGTTCTGTTCTGACTCCGTACGGAATGAGTTAAGTTTATCTCGGATGAGGTCAATTTTTTCAAACATGACCTGATGGACTGCTAAGGCCTGCTCGTGCAGTTTTAATCCCTGTATCTCTTTCTGCAAGGCCACCAGTTCCTCTCGCCGCGCCGCCAACTTCTGCCTCCTGCCGGCTAGGGAGTTTTGCTCTTGCCGCAGTTGGTTTTTCAGATTAGATAACTGCAGCAAGCCTGCTTTTATCTCACCTGTGAGTGCATGACCCTGCCGTAAATCTGACTGCCTGAGCTGTAACTGCCGGTTTGCATCCGCCGTCTGTTCCCGACACGTTGCCAACGTCTGTTCCGCCTCCGTCAGTTGTTTCTCACCATCTGTAAGTGCCGTTGAGATGACCGCTACCTGCCCCTTCAGCGTTCCGATGTCCTGCTGGTGCACTTGTATCGTTTCAAAAAGCGATTGCATGGGCTGCACGCTGTCGTAACGCTCCAGTAGGAGTTGTTCCGCCCGCATTGCGGAAAGGGCTTTCCGTGCAGCAACATTCTCCGCCTCCAACCGAGCTGTATCCTTCGCGGCCACCTCGTATTCATCCAGCCAGCGGAGAGACTTTTTCACATCCTCCAATTCTTGCTGCAGGCTATCCCTAAGCGTTGTTTTCTGGTGAATGTCGCTTTGGATACTGTCTAGTTGTTCGGGTGTAAGGCGATGGTGCAGGATTCCTTCTATCCGACTAGCGATTTCCTTTGCCTTCGCCTCAGCTTGACCGGACAACTCATAGATTTTCATAGATATGAGGCCGTATATTTCCGTCCCCGTGAGTTTTTCGAGCAAGGCGGACTTATCACGTTTTTTCGCCTGCAAGAAGGTGGCGAAACTGCCCTGCGCGAGCATCACGGTACGGGAGAACTGCATATAATCCAAGCCTACAATCTCGTCTATCAGCGGCTGCACTTCCTTGTCCGTACCGGAGGCGATATCCTTCTTCCGGGGAGAAATCTGGCGCAACGATCGACTCACTGTATCATAAGTGCCTGTCCGCTTCACCCGGCACAGCCATCCAGCTTCGTAGCGTGAGCCATCGGAAAGCGTGAACTCTACGCGGCTATACGCTGTTTTCTGCCCCCGGCGCATCATATTGCGCGGGTCGGAAGCCTGTATCGCCTGCTTCTTCCGCTCCGAATTATCCAGTTCATTCCGCTCAAGCTTTTCCGCATCGTCCAAACGCGGCGTCCGGTTATAAAGTGCCAGACAGATGGCATCCAACAACGTGGACTTACCCGCCCCCGTATCACCGGTTATGGCAAAAAGGCCCGCCGAGCGGAGCGGCTCCACGCCGAAATCAATGACGTGTTCCCCCTCAAAAGAGGCAAGATTACACAGCGTTATCTTTTCTATTTTCATGCGTCCTTCATCACAGCCTCTACGGCCTGTTCAAACCTACCCTTGAGTTCATCGGGCATATTCTCACCGAAACGCTGGCGGAACACCCGCTCCGCCATTTCCTGCGGGGATAAAGTGTTGAGCGTCTCCACCGCTTCCGTCACTCCCTGCTGCCCGTTTTTCTCGTCCGTCTCGCGCACCATCCGGCAGAAATGCGCTGCCCGCGACTGCAAAACTGCTGTCACATCATGCAGCAACTCCGGTTCAGGCTGCTCCTCCCGCACCCGGATTTCCAAATAGGGCCACGTGCGGCCGTCGTCATCCCGCTTCCGCTCAGGCAAATCGCTGAGCTCGCCGAGCACATCCGCCGGACGCGCAGCCCCCTTGTCCGGGATGGAGATAAGGCCGCGCAAGGGTGTATATTCAACGAATGTGGAGGTAATCGCCCCCGACTCGTCTGTTTCTATCCAGCGAACGCCATGCTTATAGGACTTCTCCGAGAAGGAAAGCGGCAGGGCGCTTCCGGCATAATACGCGTTCGCGGCACTCTGCTGCGCCTTGTGGATATGTCCGAGGGCAACATAGGACGCCCCCTTCCGCCACGATGCGTCATCCACCCGGTCCTGCCCGCCCACTACGAGCCGCTCACTGTGCTCCGCAGTGTTGATTTGCGCGCCGTCAGCATAGTAGTGGGCGCAGACAAAAACGGGCAGCCCGGCAAAGTCACTTTTCTTCAGCCGCTTATATAGTTGTGCGAAAAAATGCTTAAGTCCCTCTTCCTGTGACATTCCCGCCGGATAATCCCCCGAACGGAGATAAGGCACGGCAAACGTCACGATTTCCGCCTCCGTGGTGTCGCGGCGGCTAAGGGGGAGTATATAGTAATCATAGTCCGGTTCATCCGTCTCGGTCCGCCGGACGGTCCCCCTCACGTACACGTTGTGCGCTTTCAGCAGTGCTTCCGGCGCCTCTAATCTGCCGCCGGAATCATGATTACCCGCCACGATAACGATTTGCAACCCCGCTACTGCCTGCGTCGCATCATGCAGGAAGTTGAAGAACATACCCTCGGCCGTGGCGGAGGGGTTCGGCGAATCAAAAATATCGCCCGCCACGAACAGCACGTCCGGCTGCCGTTGCACCAGTTCCCCAAGCAGCCATCCAAGGAAATGGGCGTGCTCCTCCTCGCGGCTATATCCGTGGAACGTATTGCCAAGATGCCAGTCGGCAGTATGTAGTAACTTCATATTTCTTTCTTGCTTAGTGTCCTGTTTTTTGCGCTCCGCCGCAGTTCGGCTCACAACGAGGTGCAAAATTACGGAGAAAAGCGTTAATTTTGCGCGACAATCCGATTATTTTATGCAAGAACATATCCTAATCAAAGGTGCCCGGGTCAATAACCTGAAGAATATCGACCTGGAAATACCACTGGGCAAGCTGGTAGTTGTGACGGGGCTATCTGGCAGCGGAAAATCATCCCTGGCCTTCGACACGCTATATGCCGAGGGACAACGCCGCTATGTGGAGAGCCTGTCGGCCTATGCGCGGCAGTTCCTCGGCCGTATGCACAAGCCTGACTGCGACTACATCCACGGACTTCCGCCCGCCATCGCGATAGAGCAGAAAGTCTCCGCCCGTAACCCGCGCTCGACGGTGGGCACTTCAACGGAAATATACGACTACCTGCGCCTGCTCTTCGCACGCGCCGGACACACGTACTCACCCGTCACGGGGCAGGAAGTGTGCAAGCACACGGTGGAGGATGTCGTGCGGCAGTCACAGACCTATGCGGAAGGGACACGCTTCACCCTGTTGGCGCCTCTCCGCTGTCCAGACGGCAGAGCTTTCCGCGAGCAACTGGAAATGTTACTGAAGCAAGGCATCTCACGCCTTGACGTGGACGGGAACATGGAACGGATAGATGACGCGCTCGAAAAAGGCGATACGCTTCCCGCACTGGAAGAGGAGTGGCACGCGGGGCGGGTGTTCCTCCTGATTGACCGCCTGGCCGTCAGCACAGCCAAGGACTCGCTCAACCGCTTCCGGGACTCCATTGAAACCGCCTTCTACGAGGGGGGCGGCGAATGCCTGCTGCGTTTCTATCCCAGCCGCGCACTGCACCGCTTCTCCACGCGCTTCGAAGCCGACGGACTCACGTTTGAAGAGCCATCGGAGCAGATGTTCTCGTTCAATTCCCCGATGGGCGCGTGTCCCGAATGCGAGGGCTTCGGTCGCATCATCGGTATTGACGAACGACTTGTCGTGCCGGATTCTTCACTCTCGCTCTACGATGGTGCCGTCATGTGCTGGCGCGGCGAGAAGATGGGGCTGTGGAAGGAGGAGTTCATCCGCCGGCAAAGTCCAAAAAACTTCCCCATTTTCAAGCCTTACTACGAGCTGACGCAGGAAGAGAAGGACGTCCTGTGGCACGGAGACGCGGAGGAGATGGCGCGCCCTCCCCACGAACGCGTCAGCATCGACGCCTTCTTCGAAATGCTGCGCGAGAACCAGTACAAAATACAATACCGCGTCATGCTTGCCCGCTACCGGGGCAAAACCGTCTGCCCCACCTGCCACGGCTCACGCCTCAAGCCCCAGGCCGACTATGTGCGCGTCGGCGGACGGAGCATCTCCGAGGTTGTGCGGATGCCTGTGGCGGAACTCCAACGCTTCTTTGACGCGCTGGAACTGCCCGAAGCGGACGCGAAAGTGGGCAGACGCCTGATTACGGAAATACGCAACCGGCTACAATTCCTGACGGACGTGGGGTTAGGCTACCTTACCCTGGACCGGCTGTCCAACTCCCTGTCGGGTGGCGAAAGCCAACGTATAAACCTAGCGACCAGTCTCGGCAGCAGCCTTGTCGGCTCACTCTACATTTTGGACGAGCCCAGTATCGGCTTGCACAGCCGCGACACGGCACGCCTCATCAAGGTACTTAAGGAACTACGCGACTTGGGCAATACGGTCATCATCGTTGAGCATGACGAAGAAATCATGCGGGCTGCAGACTATATCATCGACATCGGCCCAGAGGCCGGACGCCTTGGCGGCGAAGTGATGTTTTCCGGCGTACCCCCGAAACGGCTGCCCAAGAAGACGGAACGCCCGTCCCATACGCTGGACTACCTCACCGGGAAGGAGCGGATAGCTGTTCCCACGAGGCGACGGCAATGGAATAACTACATAGAGGTGCGCGGCGCACGCGCCAACAACCTGAAAGGTATTGATGTGCGTTTTCCGCTCAACGTGATGACGGTCGTCACGGGTGTGAGCGGATCGGGCAAGAGTACCCTCGTGCGCGACATCCTGTA
Organism: Alloprevotella sp.; assembly: GCA_017476545.1. GTDB lineage: Bacteria > Bacteroidota > Bacteroidia > Bacteroidales > Bacteroidaceae > Alloprevotella. The sequence goes on along the minus strand of JAFUZP010000002.1, from coordinate 59,656 downwards.
CAACGCGCTCAAACGGCGTATGGACCAAGTGGCCGACCGCCCCGGGGAATTCACGGAACTGTCCGGCAGTCTTGACGCAGTGAAGGCGGTGGAGTTCATCGACCAGAACCCCATAGGCAAGTCCACGCGGAGCAACCCTGTCACTTACGTCAAGGCTTACGATGAGATACGCCGCCTGATGGCAGAACAGCCCCTTGCCAAACAGATGGACTTCACGCCTGCATTCTTCAGTTTCAATGCGGATGGCGGCCGCTGCGAGGAGTGTAAGGGCGAAGGGACCGTAAAGGTAGAGATGCAGTTCATGGCCGACCTGGTTCTGGAATGCGAGGCCTGTCACGGGAAACGCTTCAAGGCGGACACCCTACAGGTGAGATTCCACGGACAGAACGTACATGACATCCTCAATATGACCGTGAACCAAGCCATTGAGTTCTTCTCAGAAACGAGGCAGGACAAGATAGTGAAGCGTCTCCGCCCGCTACAGGACGTCGGACTGGGCTATATTAAGCTCGGACAGAGCAGCAGCACGCTCTCCGGCGGGGAAAACCAGCGCGTGAAACTGGCTTACTACCTCGCGCAGGAGCAATCCGAACCCACACTCTTCATCTTTGACGAGCCTACCACGGGCCTCCATTTCCACGACATCAGCCGCCTGCTCAAGAGCCTCAACGCCCTCATCGAACGGGGCCACACGGTACTCATCATTGAGCACAACCTGGAAGTCATAAAGTGCGCCGACCACATCATCGACCTCGGCCCGGAAGGCGGGCGGGGCGGAGGCTGCATCGTGGCTGAAGGTACGCCGGAGGAAATCGCCGCCGCAGGAAAAGGCTATACGGCAGCCTATCTGAAAGAGAAATTATGAACGGACAAGCGGCAGTGGGAACTGCCAGATAACACGCTGATACAAAGCGAACAAGAAGCAATCCCTACGACATTGTGTACTAACCCTACGGTTAAGCGGAACTACCCCTAGGCTTAGTGCGCCGTAACCCTATGGGTAAGAAAAGCGAACCCCAGGGTTAAGAAAAAGCATCCCCGTTGATAGGAAAACGGATGCGGCCGTGCGGCACAGCCACCGGGGCGCCCGGCCCGTTTTTCCGTCCCGCCACAGCCGTCCGCACGAACTCCCGGACAACTATATATAATAAGAAATACGCGCGCGAGGCACTTCCGATTGGAACAAATTGCATACCTTTGCCCACGAGAGGCCACCCAAAGCCCTCGTGACACAGCATATATAAAACTATTATACAATATGAAACAGAAACTACACCTGCTTCTCCCCGCCGTGCTGCTGGCATGGCTCTGGGGCGCGCCCGCACGCACGGCGGCGCAGATAGTGCCCGCCGACAACGAGATTTGGTGGGGCTATTACCATGACACGGACAATCTGCTCGGTTTCGGTTCGGGCGAAGTGGAGCGCTACGACTGTGCCATCCACACGGGCCGCAACAACGCGCAACTGACCGGGCACAAAATCCGTGCCGTGCGCTTCGTGGTGCGTGGTGTATCAACGATGCAGAACGTGAAAGTCTGGCTATCGACGGCACTGCCCGACACGCCCGATGACGCCAACGTGTGCAGTATCGCTGTCGCCACGGGCGACCTGCAAGACGGCAAGCCGACGGAAGTGCTCCTGCCCGAGCCTTACACGGTAGGCGCTGAGGGGGTTTACGTAGGCTACACCCTGACACAGACCTACATCGGCACCATGGAACAGGGTTTCCCTATCCTGACGACGGACCACGAGGACGACGTGACGGGCTCGCTCTACATGAAGTCGAACCGCAACTTCCCCTCATGGTCCACCTTCGGGGGGCTGGGATACGGCCGGATGGCCATCCAGGTGCTTGTGGACGGCGACTATCCGACACATTCCCTGGCCGTAGCGGACTTCGGCGACGGCATCACCCTCGCCAATGACTCCGTGCAGGTGCCCGTAACCCTGACCAACTACGGCACAAAGGCCGTTACAGACTTTGACTACACGATAAGCACGAACGGCTCCGCCGAGTTCACGCGCCACATCACGCTGGACAAGCCGCTACAGGGGTACGCCTGCTCGGCACAGACCCTGCTGACCTTCATCGCCGACCCTACGAACGGACGTCAGCAGAAGACGATTACCGTCACAAAGGTGAACGGGGAAAGTAACACTATCACGGCTGGCCGCAACGTGGCCAGCGGCACGCTCATCACACTGGAGTCCAGTGCACCGCACCGCAGCGTATATGAAGAGTTCACGGCCACATGGTCCGGCGGCAGCCCGCGCGGCTTCACGGGGCAGCAAAAGCTCGCCACGGCCTACCCGGAGGACGCTATCTGGATTTCGGTACACTGCGGCTCCGACCCGATGGCCGTCGCGGACTACCAAGGCGTATTCAACCGCATCGGCCTCGCCCCCTCGGGCCTTATGAACCGTACCCTGCGCGCCGATCCCTATTACGGTTCGCAGCTGCCACGCAACGGTTTCGGGCTCGACAAGGACGTGGAAGCCGACCAGAAGGCCGTGAGCGAAGCCGCTATCAGCCTATCAGCACCTCAGATGGACAAGAACGGGCACATCCGATTCAGCACCGACGTGCTCTTCCACTACGACCGGGACGACGCGCCCTATGCACTGGGCTTCGTCCTGCTGGCCGACGGGCTGAAGTCGGACGCCACAGAGTGGAACCAGGCCAACTCCTACCCGAACTGGACGGGCACTACCATCTTCGACACCAACGACCCGGACCTGTATTACTGGGCGAAACAGGGCACCGTCCTAAGCAACGTTGAATATAACAACGTGGCAATCGCCGCCGAAGGCGTGGAAAAGGGCATTGCGGGCACGATAAAAGCACCTATCAGGATGGGCGAGACGCAGAACTACAGCCACGAAATGGAACTGGGCTTCAACAAACTTGCGCAGAACCTGTACCGACTCAGCATTGTCGCCCTGCTGTTCAACACGGAGACGGGCGAAATCGTGAACGCCGCAAAGCAACCCGTAAATGTGTCCGATGAATTTGTGGGCACATCGGCTACCGCAGCCGACTTCTCCAAACTCCTTGCACTGGCGGGGCAGCAGGCGGAAATCCCCATCGTCGTGGAAAATTACGGTAAGCAGGACATCAGCGCGCTCGACATCACGGTACAGATGGACGACCTGCCCGCCGCCACTGCCCACGTGGAGGTGTCGCCCGCACTGTCCTTCGGCAACAAGCGCACCGTGGGCGTGCCTGTCCGGGTTCCCGCCACGGTCAAGGACTACGCGACAAGCCTCACTATTGAAAAAGTGAACGGTTACGACAACGAAGCCCCCGGACTGAAGACCGCAAGCGGCCTGCTGCGCGCACTGGCCGAAGCCCCGCTGCACAAGACCTACGTGGAAGAGTACACCGGGACGTGGTGCGGCTTCTGCCCGCGCGGCACACTCGGGCTGCGGCTTGCCGAGGAGCGGCATCCCGGCAAGGCCGTACTCACCGCCGTCCACCGCAATGACCCGATGGAGATAGGCGAATTTTCCTCCATCCTCAGCGGAGTTTCGGGCTACCCCAGCTCCAGCATCAACCGCTCCTACACCATCGACCCGTACATGGGCAACAAGTCCTCCGGCTACGGACTGGGAGAAATCATCGAAGCCGAGTCCGCCAAGCTGACCGAAGCGGGCATCACGCTGGAAACGCCGCTCTATGACAGCACGGACAGGAGCGTAACCGCCACCGCCACCGCCATATTCCAGTTCAACGCCACCGCCGCGCCCTACGCCCTCGGCTTCCTCCTCGTAGCCGACGGCCTGACCGGGACAGGCACCGGCTGGCTCCAGCACAACTACTACTCCGCCTACCAAGGCACCGCCGCCTACCAGAACGACGCGGACCTGCAGACAATCATACGGCAACCCGAGTATATGCGCGACCCGTTCAACCATGTCCCCATAGCCGGTGCCGGGGTAACGGCCGGCATCGCGGGCAGCATCGCCGCCCCCATACAGGCCGGCCAGCGCCAGTCCTATACCCACCAGTTCAGCGTAGGCGGCAACGCGCTCTGCCAGGACCCCGGCAAGCTGAAAGTCATCGCCCTGCTGTTCAATACCGAGACGGGCGAAGTGGTCAACGCAGAGGAGGCCGAAGTGAAGCCGCTGACGGGAATCGGCAGCATACAGGGCCACACACCCGCTCCCCCCGCCCGCTACAGCCTCGACGGGCGCCGCCTCGCCGCACCCGTACCCGGCATCAACATCCTCCGGCTGCCTGGCGGAGAAGTGCGCAAAGTCATCATACGGTAAGCGCCCCGCCGTACCGCAGCACCCGCAGGAGCGGGTCCGGAGTCCATTCACAGGAAGTCCGGACCCGTTCAGCGCATACATACCCAAGAGAGAGCCGCCCGTGCCGCAGCACCGGGAGCCGGAAACGGGAGAAAAAAGCGGTGAAGAATACGGAACACTTGCCGGTTAGGAAAAAAATCCCTACCTTCGCCCGTTTAACCGACATGAGCACTATTATGGAACAACTGCTCCACTACGTCTGGAAACACCGCCTCTATCCCGCCACCCCCCTCGTGGCCGACAGCGGAGAAACGGTAGAAGTCATTGACGCAGGCCTGCACAACCGGGACGCAGGCCCGGACTTCTTCAACGCCAAAGTACGCATCGGCGGAAAGCTCTGGGCGGGCAACGTGGAAATCCACGAGCGTTCCTCAGACTGGTACCGTCACGGACACGAACGCGATGCGGCCTACAACAACACCATCCTGCACGTTGCCTCCACCATTGATGCCGAGGTACGGACGCTCCACGGGGAGGTTGTCCCACAGTTGCAGGTGGCCGTACCGGACAGCATCCGGGAGAATTACGAGGAACTGCTGGCCGAGGAGAACTACCCGCCGTGCTACCGCATCATACCCGCCCTGTCCCTGCTGACCCAGCACGCCTGGATGAGCGCGCTGACGGCCGAAAGGCTGGAAGAGAAGACAGGGCGCATCACGCAGTACCTTGGGCGGACAGACGGAGACTGGGAGTGGGCCTTCTTTATCGCACTGGCTCGCAACTTCGGCTTCAGCGTAAATTCCGACGCCTTCGAGGAGTGGGCGTTCACCATCCGCCCCTCCGACATCGGGAAACACCGCGATGACCTTTTCCAGATAGAGGCCTTCTTTATCGGACAGGCCGGACTGCTGGAGGACAACGCTACCGACACGGACTTGCAGGACGACTACTTCCGCCGCTTGCAACGCGAGTACCGCTTCCTCCAGCACAAGTTCAACCTCCAGCCACTGAACGCCAAACGCTGGCGCTTCCTGCGTCTCCGCCCACAGAACTTCCCCTACGTCCGCCTATCCCAGCTGGCAAACCTCTACCACGAAGGGCGCGTAAACCTCTCCCGCATCATCGAGGCCGAAGGCCCCAAGCAACTGCGTGAACTCCTGCGCGCTACAGCCACGCCTTACTGGCAGGAGCACTACACTTTCGGCAGGCTCGCCACTGCCACACCCAAGACGTTGCAGGAGGGCAGCCTCGACCTACTCCTCATCAACACCGTCGCCCCCGTTCTCTTCGCCTACGGTCGCGAGCGGATGGAGGAGGGACTCTGCGAACGAGCCTTCGGGCTGCTGGAATCTACGCGGGCAGAGCGCAATTTCATCACACGCTCATGGACGAGTGCCGGTATAAAAGCTGAAAACGCAGCCGACTCCCAGGCACTCATCCACCTCAAGAAAAATTATTGCGACCGCAAAGACTGCCTGCGCTGCCGCTTCGGTGCGGAATACCTCAAAAAGCACTGATAAAAAAACGACCCGACACACAAGTACGACTAATGGACTACTCTTTCGAACTCCCAATGAAGGTGCGCGACTACGAATGCGACCTGCAAGGCATCGTGAACAACGCGGTATACCAACATTACACCGAGCATACGCGTAACGAATTCCTGCGCTCACGCCTCGGAGGCATAGACGAATTTCACCAGCGCGGCATAGATACCGTCGTGGCACGGCTTGAAATGCAGTTCAAAGCCCCGCTGCATCCCGGCGACCGTTTCGTCTGCCGACTGGCCGTCCGCAAGGAAGGGCTAAAGTACATCTTCGACCAGATTATCGTACGCCAGCCTGACGAGAAACTCTGCGTCCGAGCGCAGACCACCGTCGTCTGCCTCGTGAATGGGCGGTTGGGCGAATGCAAGGAACTGGACGTACTCCTATAATGATCCGACTCCATGAAAGAAACCGTTTATGCCCTAGCCTTAACGCGACTGCACGGCCTCAGCCAAGCCAATGCGCAGAGGTGTTACGAACATTACGGCAGTGCCGAAGCCGTCTTCGCCGACCGCAACCCGTCGGAGCAGCGGCTGCGTGACGCTCTCCCGTACCACGCCGAGGCCCTCCGCTGGGCCGAGGAGGAAATGGCGTTCTGCGAAGAGAACCGAATCCGCGTACTCTGCATGAACGACCCGGACTATCCCGAACGCCTGCGCCAGTGTGCCGATGCCCCGCTCGTCCTGTTCTACCGGGGCACAGCCGACCTGAACGCGCACCACCTCGTAAGTGTGGTCGGTACACGTCATATCACGGAATACGGACGCGACCTCTGCCGCCATTTCACGGAAGACATAGCACACCTGCTGCCGGACGCAATCATCGTCAGCGGCCTGGCCTACGGCGTAGATATCCACGCCCACCGGGGCGCGCTCCAGCAGGGGCTGGAGACCATCGGCGTACTGGCACACGGCTTCGACCGCATCTATCCCGCACACCACCGGGAAACGGCAGCGCAGATGACGCACCAGGGCGGCCTACTGACAGAGTACCCCATCCGCACCGTTCCCGATAAGGGCAACTTCGTGCGCCGCAACCGCATCATAGCTGGGCTTTCAGAGGCCACCGTCATCGTGGAAAGCGCAGCGAAGGGAGGAGCGCTTATCACGGCCAGCCTTGCACTGGACTACAACCGAGACGTCTATGCCTTCCCTGGCCGGACCTCGGACCCCTACTCCGCCGGATGCAACGCCCTGATACGCACTAACGGAGCGGGCCTCATCACCTCCGCCGAGGACTTTGCGCTGGCTCAAGGCTGGATCACGGAACGGGAGGACGCCAAGGGGGCTCCCGTGCAACGCGAGTTCTTCCCCGAATTGTCTGATGAGGAACGCCGTCTGGTGGACATCCTGCATGAGGCAGATAAAAAAACAATCTCGCAACTGGTGACTGAAGCGGGTCTCCCGTTCAACCGAACCAATGCGCTATTGCTTGGCCTGGAGCTGAAAGGCATCCTTAAAGGGCTGCCCGGCGGGCTCTACAGGTTGCTGAAATAAGCCGGACTGACCGCCTGCCATAAACGGAAACAGGCGGAACCACCGACCCCCCCGCACTAAGAGCCGCACACCCCCAATAACGAAAAAGACCAACCGCAGGGATAGCTTTCCGTACCCGTAGGGTTAGTCCGCCGTACCCGCAGGGTTGGTCGCGCATAACCCTATGGTTGGTTTTCAGTAACCGCAGGGTCAGTAAAAACTGACGCTGCGGTTAGGTTTTTTCCATCCGGCCACACCCGCTTGCAGCGTGCGGCGGGATGCCTGCCACCCGTCAGGCGGGGAGCAACTGACGGACTAGGGAGGCGAGTGCCTTCCCGTCCGCACGACCTGCCAACCGCTTGGTGGCAAGCCCCATGACGCGTCCCATATCAGCCGGACCGGCGGCACCCGTCTCAGTGATGAGCGCGCGCACTTCCGCTTCCAGTTCCTCCGGTGTCAGCGCGCGGGGCAGGTATTCCTCAATGACAGCTACCTGCGCCTCCTCCGCCTCGGCGAGATCGGGACGGTTCTGCTCCCGGTAGAGCGCGGCGGTATCGCGTCCCTGCTTGGCCAACTTGGCGAGAATTTTCAGTGCCGCATCGTCCCCCAACTCATCGCCCGCGCCGGGGGCTGTCTTAGCCTCAAGAAAGTATTTCTTGACATTGCGCAAAGCCTCAAGCCGGGCTTTGTCCTTAGCTTTCATCGCAGCGATGATGTCGCGGCTCACTTGGTCGAAAAGCATAACTGTCTGCGTTTTGTTTAACTAAAAGATATGATGTTATCCGCCGCATCGGCTCTGGGCAGCTCTATGTCCATGACCATGGAGGAGGAGGCCTTGTCCTTTATCTCTTTGAGGGTCTCCTTTGTGCGCTTATGGGTGGGGGTGAGCTCCACCATGGAGATAATCTCGTCATTGTCCAGGTCATCCAGCGTGTAGAGATACACCTTCGGCGTGCGCCTGTGTCCGGCTCGCGTGTCGTCATCGTGGTAATAAATGCCGCGCCGGTCCTTCTTCTCTTCTTCCTGCTCGGCCTCGAGGCGGGCCTCGGCCTCGAGACGCTCGTCCATGCCGGCCACTTCGCGGATGCTGAATCCTGTGGCGAGAATGGTTATCTTGACTTTCTTGCCGAGCGACTCGTCGGTGGCGAGCCCCCACTTGGTCTCCACGCCGTCGCTGAAGCGGGTCATGAAGTCGTGGACCTCGTTCATTTCCTCCATCATCAGGCTCTCGTGCTCCTGGTCCTTGCAGAAGGAGATGGAGAGCAGGACGCGCTTGGACTTGAAGATGTCGGAATTGTTGAGCAGGGGGGAGTTGAGCGCGTCGTCAATGGCCCGCCGGACGCGTCCCTCACCTTCGCCGTAACCGGTGGACATGATGGCGACTCCGCCATCCTTGAGAACGGTGCACACATCGCGGAAGTCAAGATTGATTACACCGTGCATGGTGATGATTTCGGCAATGCTGCGCGCGGCTACGGAGAGGGTATTGTCGGCTTTCTCGAAGGCGGAGAGCACATTGAGGTCGGGGTAGATTTCGCGGAGCCGCTCGTTGTTGATGACGAGCAGGGCGTCCACGAGTTTTTCCATGGCCTCAACGCCGTCAAGTGCCTGGTCTATCTTCTTGTTCCCCTCGAAGCGGAAGGGAATGGTGACGATGCCGACGGTCAGTATGCCCATATTCTTGGCTTCGCGGGCGATGACGGGGGCTGCTCCGGTGCCGGTGCCGCCACCCATTCCGGCGGTGATGAAGACCATCTTGGTGCCGTCGTCGAGCATCTTGCGTATCTGCTCTATGCTCTCCTCAGCAGCCTCACGGGCACGCTCGGGCTTATTGCCTGCTCCGAGCCCCTCCTTCCCCAGTTGTATGCAGTTGGGGACAGGGGAATCCTCAAGCGCCTTGCTGTCGGTATTACACAGCACAAAATTCACGTCATGGATACCTTCGCGGAACATATGGTTCACGGCATTTCCGCCTCCCCCGCCTACGCCGATCACCTTGATGATGGAAGGCGTGCTGGTAGGTGTACCCATATCTATCAATAAATCCTTTTCTTCGTCCATAGGTGCAGTATTTAGTCTGTTATGTTTCGGTACTTATTCTTTACTGATTCAGTCGTTCTCCGGATCATCGCTGACGATAGATTCCGCCCACCGCCTGATGCGACCGAAAAGACGGCCCGCTTTCTCTTTCCTGACACGACTCCGCTCTTCCTTACGGATGCGTGCCTCCTCCTCGGCGGCCTGCCGCTCTGCTTCTTCCTGTGCCTGACGCGCCTCTTCCTCCTGGGCAATCCTGTCGGCCTCGGCCTTCGCCTTGCGTTCAGCCTCCTCCTGCTCTTTCTTCCTGCGGATTTCCTCGCGACTGGTGAAGATGTCACCTTCCGCCGTCCCGAGGTCGCCGCCGCAGCAGTTCACGGTTCCGGACTCGAGCAAGGCGATTGCGGCGTTGCAGCTGCCGTCACGGTTGAAATTCTGCACACCGTTGCTGGGGCGTATGGCGGTGGTTACGGATTTCACGAACTGTATTTTGTCAAAGCCCAAGTAGAGCCTAAGCGCCGCTTCCATGTTGGGCATGTTCGCCGCACCGCCGGTAACGATTATTCCACCCACCAGCTGGTTCTTATCATACTTAGAGAGCTCAATCTGCCGCTTAACGTTCTTGATGATTTCCTCCTGCCTCGCTTCCACGAGGTTGCAGAATTCCTCGTAAGGGATGCTGTGCCCGCGCTCCGTCTTCAGGGGTTCGGAAGCGAACCGCTTGTCGTCCGGGACATCATAGAAGGCACTGCCATGGGCCAGTTTCAGGCGCTCGGCTTCGCCCTCCTCTATGGACAGCGAAGTGATATCGCGGGTAATATTCCTGCCACCGAGAGGGATGACGGCGAGATGGCGCAGGATGTTATTCTTGAAGACGGCTACCGAAGTGGTCTCCGCACCCATATCCACGAAAACGCATCCGCTGTGCCGTTCGGGCTCGGGCACCATCTCGTCCGCTAGTGCAAGGAAGGTGATGGGCATTCCCGCGATTTCCAAATCGGCCTCGGCCACGCAGTTGTTGATATTCTCGCGGACCTCGCGCTTTGTCACTACGTTCAGGAAATACCCTTCGATGCTCTCCGCCGGAATACCCACCGGGTCAAGCTGCGTCTGAGCCCCGAGCTTGTACTCCTGCGTTATCGCCTCAAGGATGTCCTTGTCTGCGGGTTGGGAAGCGTAGTTGTCGCTTTGGATTTCCTCAACTATCTCCTTGGAAACAACCGTCTTTTCGGTAAATTTCTTCAGTACCGTGTGTGCGACGGTGTGCATCCCCATTCCGCCGATGCCCACATAGGCTTTATCAATTCTTTTCTTAAGGCTCTTTTCTAATTTCTCCTTCACCGAGCCGATGCAGGAGCGCATCTTAACAATGTTGTTGATACGCCCTTTTCGGATGAAAGCGGAGGATGGCTCCTGAACAAGTGCAAGGATCTGGAGCGCACCGTCGGGCTGCTTTCGTCCGGCGATACCGGTCACTTTTGATGACCCTAACTCTATCGCCACAATAAAGTTGTCTTCTGTTGCCATATCTGTCGTGTTTGTTTTAATTCTCATACCATATAGTACAATCCGGCTCGCGTCAGGATTTTTTGCTGCGCTTCGTGCAGACAATCTGATTGACGTGTCGGACATCTATCTCCGAATACTTGTTCCACCCCACCTCGGGCATGACTTTCTGGTAGAAGGCCATCAGATTTCGGAACTTCTTCGGTATGCTGTCCGGAGTACCGAGGTGGATGATCTGGTCACCGACTCGCGGAACAATATCCACGTTCTGATCCTTCGTTACGCTGATTTGCTCCACCTGGTCGTTCCAGAAAGAGTTGTCCCGCAGATACCTGCCGAGCTGCGCAAGCCGCGTCTTGGCAAAATTCTTACTGATATGCCCCGTCGCAACGGCGAGGTCAGCGACATAGCCCATAGGCTCCATGGCGAACCCGCGCTCGTCAATGTAGTAATCCTCCCCGCTCTCAGCCATCACCCGCAACAGGGGAAGACGCTGCGAGATAAGCACATTAAGACGGTTATCCGCCGTTTTGTAGCAGACCGCCTCTTGTATGAAAGGATTCTTCCTCAGCACTTGCTCGATCTCCTGGCTACTGATATCCTTCATTGCCTTCCCCGTCGGGTAGATACCGGTGCTACGGAGAATTCTGTCCGCCTCGGCGGAAGTGATGAAGCCAGCGTGGGAACTGTCAGACACTACTATATCCACCCCACTGCACTGGGAGTTATCTCCCGTTCGCGTAAAGCGGGTGAAAGCGAATGCCAAGTAAACGATGATGCCCGCCAAAAGCAGGAGTTTCAGGAGCGCTCTCATAGGTTTGGTTCCAATTTAGCCCGCAGGATGTCGGTCAGTTCGGGTACATAGTTGTCAAGGTCGCCCGCGCCGAGAACCATCAGCACGTCGAAGTCTTCATCGTGCACGATGCCCGGCAGGTCCTCCATGCGCACCAGACGCTTCGGCATGCCTGCCCTCAGGTTGTCAAGGATGAGGCGGCTGGTCACGCCGGGCAGGGGTTCCTCGCGGGCGGGATATATGTCCGTGAGCAGTACCTCGTCAAGTAGCGAGAGACTGTCGGCAAATTCGCGGTAGAAATCCCGCGTCCGGGTGTAAAGGTGCGGCTGGAAGATGCCTGTCAGCCGCCGTCCGTTGAACACTTCGCGGACTGAGAGTATGCTTTGGCGGAGTTCCTCGGGATGGTGTGCATAGTCCGAAAGGAATACGGTGCGGTCCGTCTTCAGTTTGAAGTCGAAGCGGCGGTCCACACCGCCGAAGGAGGCCATCGCAGCCCGTATCTCATCAATTCCCACCCCGGCGATCTGTGCCAACGCCATCGCCGCGATGCTGTTGTCCACGTTGATGCTGACGGGAACGCCCAGCTCAATGCCGCTGATGTTACCCAGGGGCGATACGAAGTCGAAGGTGATACGGCCGCCACCGATGCGGAGATTCTCCGCGTGGAAGTCCCCTTCCGTCCGCGCGTAGTCATAGATACGGACTCCCGGCTGAAGGTCCGGCTCGAAGCGCAGCCCCTTATGAACGATGAGTGCGCCGCCGGGTTGGACGAGACTCGTGTAATGGCGGAAACTCGCGAGGTAAGCCGCTTCCGTGCCATAAATATCAAGATGGTCCGCGTCGGCGGACGTCACCACGGAGGCATAGGGCCGCAGGTGGTGGAAGGAGCGGTCGAACTCGTCCGCCTCTATGACCACGTAAGGGCTCTCCGCATCCACGAGGTAGTTCGTCCCGTAATTCTTGGAAATACCGCCGAGGAAGGCATTGCATCCCACACGACTCTCGTGCAGCAGGTGGGCGGTCATGGCGGTCGTAGTCGTCTTTCCGTGCGTACCGGCCACGCAGAGCCCTTTCATCTGGCGTGTCAGCGTACCGAGTACCTCTGCACGTTTCTGCACCTCGAAGCCTTGTTCGCGGAACCAAACCAGCTCTTTGTGGTCCGCTGGTACGGCTGGCGTATAGACAACGAGTGTGTGCGCAGGATTTTTGAAAGCCTCCGGGATAAGTTCCACAGCCTCATCGTAGTGGATAAGCGCGCCCTCGGCACGAAGACGCTCCGTCAGTTCGCAAGGAACCCGGTCGTAACCGCCCACGACCACGCCCCGGGAGAGAAAATAACGCTCAAGCGCGCTCATTCCGATGCCGCCTGCGCCGATGAAGTATGCCGAACGGATGTCTTTCATTGCCGTGTACCGTTTTCTGCCAGTCTGATTACCTCTTCCGCTATGTCGCGCGCCGCGTTCGGCCGCGCCAATTTCCGGATGTTCTCCCCGAGCTTCCGGAGGCGTTCCTTATCGCCCACGGTGTTGATGGCCAGGGGAAGAAGCGTCCGTCGGGCATCCGCGTCCTTCACACAAAGCGCGGCGTCTTTCTCCACCAAGGCGAGGGCGTTCTTCGTCTGATGGTCCTCGGCCACGTTGGGCGATGGTACGAGGATCACGGGCTTGCCCAAAAGACAAAATTCCGAAATGCTGCCCGCACCGGCACGGCTGATAACGAGGTCGGCAGCCGCGTAAGCTTCGTTCATGTTAGCGATAAAGTCGAACACCTTGAGGTTATCGGGACACTGACGCCGCCCAAGTTCCTCCTGAATCTGACTGCTGTAGTATTTACCTGTCTGCCAGATGAACTGGATGTCCTTCTGTTGCCGCAGGAGGGGAAGGTTGCCGAGCATGGTGTCGTTAATGGTTTTCGCACCGAGCGAGCCTCCCACAATCAGCACGGTACGCTTGCCCAGCTCCAGACCGAACTTTTGGACACTCGCCACGCGCGAGAGCGTCTGATCAAGCAGGTTCTGCCGGATGGGATTCCCCGTCAGGCGGATGCGGTCGGCGGGAAAGAAGCGCTCCATACCGTCATAAGCCACGCAAATGCTAGCCGCGCGCTTCGCCAGAAGCTTATTTGTCACGCCGGCATAGGAGTTCTGTTCCTGCAACAACGTCGGGATGCCCAGCTGCTGGCAGGCTTTCAGCGTCGGACCGCTCGCATAGCCGCCTACGCCCACAGCCACTTGCGGCCGGAATTCGTGGATAATGTCTTTCGCCAGCCGCGTACTTTTCCATATCTTCAGCATCACGGCGGCATTACGCCAGATGCGCTTGCGGTCAAACCCCGCGATGGGAAGCCCTTTTATCTCGTAGCCGGCGGCCGGAACGCGCTGCATCTCCATCCGCCCCTCTGCGCCCACGAACAGTATCCGGGCATCAGGGCGCAACTCCCGCAACGCATTGGCGATGGACACGGCGGGAAAGATATGCCCCCCCGTACCGCCGCCGCTGATAATCACTCGTAATTCGTCGCTCATCGGAACTCTATTTTTGCTATCTGTCGTTTGAGAGGTCAAAATTAGGGCTTTTTTTGCGAGTACCGAAGGCATTTTGAAAATTTAATACACTTTTTCTTCCGAACCGCCCTAAAGGGCGGCATTTCCCTCCTCCTGCCGAGGCATCGCAACCCTAGGGTTAGTTCGCCGTAACCACAGGGTTAGTTTACCGTAACCATAGCGTTAGTTCCGCGCAACCCTAGGGGTAATTCCCTTTCAGGGTTAAAGCCCTCCTGAAATTCCCGTCTGGAAAGGCGTGCTTGTCGCTGGGAACAAACGAGATAACCCAGGAAAGGAACTTTTTACGCCCATCTTCGCACCATTTTCGCCGCCATTTCTTTATATTTGCCCCGTATGGCAACATTCTTCCGACACGTCCGAGCGTTTTTCCGCCAACGCCCCACGGGGAGCTGGCTGGTAGCCATCGTCTGCCTGAAGCTCTTCGTCATGTTTGCCATCCTGCGCGTTTTCTTTTTCAAGCCCGCGATGGGCGGAATGAGCGCGGAGGAAAAAGCTAATACCGTGAGCGAAAACATTTTCCGAAACGAATAAAAAACCTTTCAACTATGGTACTCTTAGAATCCCTCATCGGCTGGTCGCGGGCGCAGTTCGCCTTGACGGCCGCCTACCACTGGCTCTTCGTACCGCTCACACTGGGCCTCGCGCTCATTATGGGCATCATGGAGACGCTCTACGTCACGAAGAAGGACGACTTCTGGCGCGGTACGGCGAAATTCTGGCAGAAACTATTCGGCATTAACTTTGCCATCGGTGTTGCCACAGGCCTCATTCTCGAGTTCGAATTCGGTACGAACTGGAGCAATTACTCTTGGTTCGTCGGTGACATCTTCGGCGCTCCGCTCGCCATAGAGGGTATCGTAGCTTTCTTCCTTGAGGCGACATTCCTTCCGCTCATGTTCTTCGGGTGGAAGAAACTCTCGCCGAAGTGGCACTTGGCGGCCACATGGCTCGGCGGGCTCGGCGCGACCATATCCGCTTGGTGGATACTCGTGGCCAACGCATGGATGCAACACCCCGTCGGGATGGCCTTCAACCCCGTCACGGTGCGTAACGAAATGGTATCTTTCGCTGATGTTGCCTTACAGGGCATGGCGGTCACGAAGTTCCTCCATACCGTCTCCAGCGCCTGGATGACAGGGGCGGTGTTCGTGGTCGGCGTATGCTGCTGGTACTTGCTACGGAAGCGTAATGAGGAAATGGCACGCCGCTCGCTCCGCATCGCCGTCATCGTAGGCATTGCCAGCACCTTCATCGTCATGGGAACGGGCGACCGCTCGGGCGTTGAGATTGCGAAACACCAACCCATGAAGCTGGCCGCCGCCGAGGGGCTCATGGACGGCGGTACGCAGGCCCCGTTCAGCATCGTTCCGGGCATAGAGGTGCCGGGCGTGCTCTCCATACTGGCTACGCACGACCTCAACGGCTACGTACCCGGCATCAATGACCTAAAACGCGAGGGCGAGGCGAAAATGGCGCGCGGGCGGCAGGCCCTGGAAGATTTCCGCCTCTTCCGCGAGACGATGGACACGGACTCCGCTGCCGCAGCCGTACACGCGCAGAAACTTGCAGAGAACGTAGAATTTTTCGGCTACGGCCATATTGAAAACGCCGACCAGCTCGTGCCGCCCGTACCCATCGTGTTCTGGGCGTTCCGCGTGATGGTAGGAGCCGGCGGACTACTGCTTCTCGTGCTGCTTCTCTTCCTTTGGTTCGAATGGAAACGGAAGGAAGAATTCCCCAAGTGGCTGCTGCACGCAGGCTTGTGGAGCATCCCTCTCGTCTATATCGCCGGACAGGCTGGTTGGGCAGTAGCCGAGGTGGGCCGCCAACCATGGATTATCCAGGACCTCATGCCCGTCAATGCGGCCATATCCGAACTGCCATCCTCGAATGTCATCGTCACATTCTTCCTTTTCCTCCTCATCTTTACCGCGCTCCTCATCGCGGAAATCAAAATTATGTGCAAAGCCATTAAGAACCACGAAGCCTTATGATAACCTACACCTTCCTCCAGCACTATTGGTGCTTCCTTGTCTGCCTGCTGGCAGGCCTGCTCGTGTTCCTTATGTTCGTACAAGGCGCGAACTCCCTAATATTCAGCCTCGGCCGCACCGAGGACGAACGGCAACTCATCATCAACTCCACCGGACGTAAGTGGGAATATACGTTCACCACGCTCGTCACTTTCGGCGGCGCGTTCTTCGCCTCGTTCCCGCTCTTTTACAGCACCAGTTTCGGCGGAGCCTACTGGGTATGGATGCTCATCCTGGCATCCTTCGTACTACAGGCCGTGGCCTATGAATACCAGTCTAAGCCCGGCAACACGCTCGGACGCGACACGTACCGCTGGTTCCTCGTCATTAACGGCTTCTTCGGGCCGTTCCTCGTGGGAGCCGCCGTCGCCACGTTCTACACGGGCGCTGCATTCCTTGTTTCCAAAGGTGCCATCGGCGGCGTGGAAGCTGCAAGCCTTGGTGACGCGGGAGGAGGGCTTGTCATCAGCCGCTGGGCAAATGCCTGGCACGGCCTTGACGCTTTGGCCAACCCGTGGAACTGGGTGCTGGGTTTCGCCGTATTCTTCCTCGCCCGTACCCTCGGCATATTGTATGTGATGAATAACGTGGAAGAGGATAACCTGCGCTCGCGCGGCAGTGTCCGTCTTATCGGCACGGCCGGGCTGTTCGTGCTGTTCTTTCTGGCCTTCCTTTTCCACGTGCTCACAAAGGAAGGTTTCGCAGTCGCTGCTGACGGAACCGTCAGCATGGAGCCCTACAAGTACTTGCATAACCTGCTCGACATGTGGTACGTCGCCGCAGCGTTCGTGCTCGGCGTTGTACTTGTACTTTACGGCATCATACGGACAATTATCTCCAAAACATACGTGGGTGGCATCTGGCCGGCAGGCATCGGAACGGTGCTGACCGTGACCGCATTGCTACTGCTCGCCGCATGGAATGGCACAGCCTATTACCCCTCCACGGCGGATTTGCAGAGCTCGCTGACGCTCCAGAACAGCTGCTCCAGCGAGTTCACACTGCGTACGATGGCGTGGGTGTCGCTTATCATCCCCTTCGTCCTTGCCTACATCTTCTTCGCATGGCGCGCCATCGACAAGAAGAAACTGACGAAGGAGGAACTAACGACGGACGACCACAAGTACTAAGCGGAACGCACACAAAGTTATCAACAAAACGCCGGAGAGAAAAAGGGAGCGCCCCCTTCCTCTCCGGCGTTTTTATCCGAATGTTCCGAACTTCCTCAGCCCTTTACCGCTTGCCCGAGTGCCCGGCCAAGCTCCCGCGCTTGCGCCAGAACATCGGCACATGCGCCCTGCTTCCACTCCAAAGCGGACAGGTTGTCTGCTCCGAAGGCGACCTCATCCATCTTCATCGCTTCATTATACTGGCGTATGAGCTTCACCGCTTGCCCGCCCCACGTGTATCCGCCGAAAATGGCGAGCTTATGCTTTGACACTTCGCGCCCAGCAAGACGCTTCAGCAGGTCATCTACAACGGGGAACAGTCCGCCATTATAGGTTGGACCACCTACGGCAAGACCACGATAGCGGAACACATCGCGCAACACGAACGAGGGTTGTGAAACACTCAGGTTATGGACAATTATTTTCCGCACACCCGCCTCGGCGACTCCCTCCGCCACTGCCTCGGCCACACGCTGGGAGTTGCCGTACATTGAGCCGTAGCATACGACTACACCTTCCTCCGTCTCTCCTGCGGAAAGCCGTCGGTAGGTTTCAATGACGCGGGGAATATTCGCCGTCCATACGGGACCATGCGTGCTGCAGATAGCCTTCATGGGCTGTGCAGCCAACTTCTTCAAAGCCTGCTGCACGGGACTGGCATACTTACCGAGGATGGCGGCATAGTAACGCTCCATTTCGGGGAAATAAGGTTCAACATCCATCTGCGTATCCACTACGGCGCCGTTCAACGCACCGAAACAGCCGAAAGCGTCGCCAGAGAAAAGCGCCTCCTCATCCACAAGGTAAGTGACCATCGTCTCGGGCCAGTGGAGCATCGGAACTAAGTGGAAACGCAAGGTTATATCGCCCACCCGGAGTTCGTCACCCTCCTTCACTTCCACATCGTCCGCAGTGGAAACGCCGTAGAACCCTTCAACCATTTGGAACGTCTTCTTGTTGCCGACAAAACGGATGCCGGGGAAATATTTTCGCACCAAGGCTATAGAACCGCTGTGGTCGGGCTCCATGTGATTGATAACAAGGTAGTCTATCTTGCGGTCGCCCAGTTCGGCACGCACTTTCTCCAGGAAAACATCAAAGAAGTCGGCTTCTACAGTATCTATGAGGGCAATCTCTGTTCCTCCGTCCACGAGGTAAGCATTATAAGAAATACCATGGGGAAGAAGCCACTGCCCCTCAAAACGGTGCTTAGTACGGTCTTGTACACCAACGTAGCGGATGTGGTTTGAAATATTCATTGCGGTTGTTTTTTATTGCGGGGACAAAGATAGCAAAAATCCATGGAAACACCCCGACCGTAGTGGCCGACAGGCAGAGAGAAAGCGCAGTCGGGTGAAACCGACCGCGCTTTCTCTCTTTCCCGACCAACCAAGGGGCTGGCCGCACAGGCTCACTTCGCGTCTTTACAGCCGCCACAGTTCTTCCCACCATCAGCGGGAACATTCTGCTTGGGACACCCGCTCTGTGCAGGACAGGCTTTCTGTTCTTTCTTACAGCACCCAGGCTTCTTGTCTTCACAGGGCTTGTCCTTTTTCTGGCAACAGCCTTGCTTCTGTCCAGCAGCCTGCCCTTGCTTGCATCCACCGCAACAGGCTTTCGTCCGGGCACAACCCGTCTGTTTCGGATTAGCCTTAACAGAAATCTTCGCGAACCCTTTCACGAGATTCTCCACGCTGTTCTTCTGCGTGTTGTACGTGACAGTCACTTCTTTCGTAGCGACATCAACTTTCACGTCCTCCACACCCTTTCCGAGCACGGCTACGTTATTCATGATTTTCTGCTCGCAGTTGTGGCATACGATGTCTGTTGTGAACACCTGCGTTGCCAGTGTTTTTTTCTTCGGACCCTTGGCCGAAGCGCTACCGATGCAGAGCGTAAGCATCAGGCAGATCGTTAGAATTTTCTTCATACACATTTATTTTATATTAATTATAGTGGTTATTTCTTTGACATCGCTCACTCAATAAAGATTAAAACGCAGTCCCGCATAAATCTTCCGCCCCATAAGCGGTCCCCACACGTTGAGGGAATTGAATGCCTCCGTGAAAGGTTGGTCTGCATGGAGGATAGGGTCAGACTGGCGGTAGTCCAAGATATTCTCGCAGCCAAGGTAGAACTCGAAGCGACCTATCTTATGGGAAATTTGTGCGAACAGTTGGAAGTAAGCAGGGCTGTGCCACGAGCGTGTAGCGGGCTGAGCGTAAGGGTCGCCCGGCACGCGAGACGGGCCGTTGAGCTGTACCGTGGCATCAAAGACCCAGCGACGGAAATGCGTATAGTACTGCGCATTGAAAAGTGCCTTATAACGATCGGTCAGCGGACGCTCGGACCGGGTCCACACTACACCCACAGCATCGTCCCCCAGGCCAGCACGGCGATACTGCCTCGTGGCGTTCAGGCGGAAAGCGGCATAGAGGTCGAGTCCCGAAAACGGTGTGAAACTGAAATCCGTCTGCACGGTATGGGTATAGGCGTGGCGGTCACTGGCGTATATGGCCACAGTATGCGCATCCAGTTCCTGATCTACGACGATATTCCGGCCGAAGCGCGTATAAAAGTAGTCTGCGCTAAACGTGGCTAAATGCCCGAACAGGTAGAACTTCTGCGTGAGACTTGCCCCTGTTGTCAGCGCACGCTCGGGCTTTACCAGTGCATCTGGACTGATATACACAGTGCGCCCCGTTGCCAATATCCCGATGTTTTCCGTCAGGACGTGTGGCGTACGGTAACCCAACCCTGCCGAAGCACGCAGCGTTGTCTGCGGAGCGACCTGCCACTTCAGGTGGAAACGCGGTGTGAGGTAGGCGCGGCGATACAGCCAGTTATAATCCCCGCGCAACCCTGCCACGGCGGAAAATGTCCGGCCGACCGAGAAGGTGTACTCCGCATACGCTCCTAATTCATTTTCCTGCCACGCTCCAATGAAACGCCCCTCCCGCCCAATCCACGGTTGGGGGTTGAGAAGGCTTTCGCGTATATGGGAGAAATGCCCCTGTACGCCACAGGCCAGAGAACGGTCGCTACGAAAGTAGTGGCTTACCATCAGGTTGAGAAATACAGAGTTCTCATTCCCGCCGTAATCGTTCAGGCCGAAAAAGGCCGCTTCCCCCCAGTGGTCAAAGTCCGCCACGAGGGCCACGCTGGAGCGCACTACCTCCCGGCCCGTACTATCCACCCGCTCCGGCCCATATGGCAGAGCGGCCTTCAAGTAGGCATTGGCACTCTCGTTATCTATATTGGAGGCATAGTGCTGCGGATATGGTGCGGTGCCTGTCATCCCGCCCGCAGTGTAGTCCGTCCAAGCCCGCGTCATCTCGCGGCGGGCGGCGGAGGCGGAAGAAAAATGCGCCATTCCGCCGAGACGTGCATCGCGGGAGTATTTACCGCCCCAGCGCACTTGCTGCCCCGTAACTGGGTCGGCCCAAAGCCATTTGTTGGCGAAGCCCATCTCTCGGTTATGCGGCAGATCGCGGAAATGGTCGCCGTTCAAGTCCATCGCCCCCATCTCACGCCATTCCGTGTCCGCCGCGCCATGCAGCAACAAGACGGTAGAGAGACGCTTATCCCGGGTCAGCGGGAAAGCAGTGGTGAGGTTGAGCTCCGGACGCAGCATGTCGTCCAGATAAAAGTTTACAAAAAGTCGTTCCGCATCGGTGGGTTTGCGGTGCTCAAGGTTGATTTGCCCCGTAATGGCATCGTGGCCAGCGGCCACGGAACTCGTCCCTTTTGATATTTGCAAGGAGCTAAGCCAAACTCCCGGTGTCAGGCTGAGCGCATAGGGTGCACCTAGGCCGCGCAGGACAGGACGACTCTCGTCCAGCACCTGCGTATAGGCCCCACCCAACCCCAACAGACGGAGCTGGCGCGTACCACTCACGGCATCGGCGTAGCCCACCGTGACGCTCGCAGAGTTCTCAAAGCTCTCCGCCACGGTGCAACAAGCCATCTTCGTCAGCCCCGTACGCGTTATTGTCTCGCTAGCGGGAATACCATCAGCGAAGATAACACCCTTCATGCGCCCCTCCACAGCGACAGCACCGAGGGACTGCTCGTGCTCCTCTTGTGCCTCAGCGCACAGCCCAACGGCAGCAAACAAGAACGGCAGCGTCCAGCGCAGGAGGACGGTATGTGGTATCGCGATTTCCATGTCGGGACAAAAGTAACGCTTTCCTCCCGCACGGGAAAACTTGGCCTGACGGTTTTTCCACCTATCCAAGCGACCGTATCATGTAACGCTACCCGCAACTCCAAATACAGAAATTCCCCGCACCGGTAGTTACTCGGTGCGGGGAAAAAAGGTTCCGCCTACTAGCGCAACGGAAGCGGCGTTAGTCGTGCTCCTCAAGGTTTGCGGGGAGCATGACAATCGTGGCGCAGTTGTTCTGACGGAGCAGGAGGTCGCGGCAGAAGGCCTGTACATCGGCGGCTGTGACGCTCTTGATGGCATCCTCCCGACCAGTACGGCGATCCACGTTCCAGTCCACTTTATTTGAGATGAGACCCTGCCAGTAGTTGTTCTGCTTCTGGTTGTCAGCATACTCCTTCAGTTCAAACTCCTTCACCTTGCCGAGCTCTTCTTCCGTGACACCATTTTTAGCAATATCCTCAATACCCTGGCGCATCAGCAGGAGGGCGCTGTCGGCCTTGGCGGGCTGCACGGGGCAGTAGATCTGGAGCGTGTACTCGTCCTTGAAGCCGTAGGAGGCACCGGCGCTGGCTCCGCAGCTGTAGGCGATGCTGGCTTCCTCGCGGATGCTCTTCAGCAGGCGCTGGCTGAGGATTTCACCGAAGGCGTTGGCCACTTCGGCGTTCTTGGCAGTGAAGGCTACGGGGCCGTGCCATACCTGGATGATGTTGCCCTTCGGCGTTTCCATCTCGCGTACGAAGCGGTTCGTCACGACGCCGTCCACGAAGTCGAGCTTCGGGTCGCGACGCTTTTCCACTTTGCCCTTGGGCAAGGAAGCCAGATATACCTCTACGTATTCGCGGAGGGAGTCCGCATCAAAATTACCCGTGAAGTAGAAGGTGAAGTCACTGGGAGATTGGAAACGCTCGGCTGCAATCTTCTTCGCCGTGGCGTAGTCAGCCAGGTCAAGGTCGGCCTTCTTAATACGCTTTACACGGATATCATGATTGTAGAGCGTGGCCTGAACTGAGTCGGAAAATGCCACCTCGGGCACTTTTTCTACATTCTCGAGTTGCGTGCGGAGCATCGTGATGAGATTGTCATAGGCCTCAACATCGTTGCCGGGAGCAGTAAAGTGGAGGTGGGTCAGCTCAAAGAGCGTGCGGAGGTCCTTCGGTGTTGCGTTACCGCTGAGACCTTCGGATGCGTGGCTGATATAAACGCTCACACTGGCCTGCTTCCCTGCCAGCGCTTTCTCAAGTTCTGTGGAACTAAAGTTACCCAGACCTGTGGTGTTGCGCACTTGGTCGGCGAGCCGGGCGTTGATGCGAGTAGCTGCATCCGCCAGATTAAGTTCGTTTGTACCGCCCCAACTTTCAGCGGCCATGAGTACCTGGCTCTCGTTAAAGTCCGTTTTCTTGAAATAAACCTGTGTTCCATTGGAAAGCGTCCACTTCGTATAGCCGAAGTCTGCAGCCTCTTCCTTAGCTACCTTGCCGCGTTTGGGGAGGACAGGAACAAGGGGTTCGTTCTTCACAGCGTCCACGTAAGCCTCAAGCTCTGCCGCATAGGCGGCCTGCACAGCGGCTTTCAGCTGGTCGGTAGCGGGAATTACCACTTCGTCCTTCTCTGGATAGAGTGCCAAGACCACGAAGTTTGAATCCGCCTGCGCCGTGAGTTCCTTGAATGCCTCGTTCACCAGTTGCGGCAACATCTTGGCCATGCGGAACTGCTGCGATAGCATCTTCACCGTATTGTACTCATCCTCGATGCTGGGTATAGCGTCACCCTCAAGGAAGTGGCGGTAGTATTGCGGAATAAAGAAACTGGAGCGCTGCTTCTCGCGGTTGTCATAGATGCGTTCCAACCCGGAAAGGTATTCCTCGTCGGCGCGCAGGAGTTCCGTCTCGGTAAAACCGAACTTCATGGCGCGTACCACCTCCTGCATTACGGACTGGAGCGCTTCCTTGTCCTGGCCGGGTTTCGGCATAATACCCAACTGGTAAGCATCCATTGTCTTGGAGAGTAGATAGCTATCATAGGAAGCACTGGCACCCACGAAGGGGCAGTCGGGCTTCATGCTCAACTCGTTCAGACGGGCATTAAGGCAATGGTCCATCAGCGCCATAATGTAGTTCTGCACGAGCAGGGCCATAGAGCCTTTCAACTCACGTGGCATAGGCTCCGTCTTGTACATCGCGAGAATAATGTTGTTCGTCTGCTCCTTGTCTTTATCTACGATATAGATAGGTTCCGGCGTGGAGGGCACGGGATAAAACTCGTAGGGAGCCTCATTCTCAGGATTGGGGATGTCGGAGAAAATCGCCTTCACCTTGGTCTCCACCTGCTCCACGTCAATGTCGCCTACAACGACGATAGCTTGCAGATTGGGACGATACCATTTCTTATAATACGCGCGTAACTCCTCCGGGGAGAAGTTGTCCACAACGCTCATCAGACCGATGGGCATACGCTTACCGTAGCGGCTACCAGGATAGAGTGCCTCGAGATTGCGGTTTAGCATACGCTGCATGGCACTGCTACGCAGACGCCACTCCTCATGGATGACACCGCGCTCCTTGTCTATCTCGTCGGCCTCAAGATCCAGATAGCCGGACCAGTCGTGCAGGATGAGCAGACAAGAATCAATGTTGCTCTCCGTGACGGGCACGTTGTCGATGTTATAGACAGTTTCATCCGTAGAGGTGTAAGCGTTGAGGTTCTGTCCGAACTTCACGCCGATGCGCTCGCAGTAACTGATGAGGCTGTTTCCCTTGAAGTTCTGCGAGCCGTTGAACGCCATGTGCTCAAGGAAGTGCGCCAAGCCGCGCTGGCTTTCCTCCTCCTGCACGGAGCCCACCTTCTGTGCGATGTAGAAGAAGGCCTGCTTCTCGGGCAGGGCATTGTGACGGATGTAGTAGGTAAGACCGTTGGGCAGGACACCCACTTTCACTGCCGGGTCGATGGGGAGTTCCGGCATCATCTGCTGTGCGGCGGCGGGCAGTGTAAGAGAAGCTGCCAACAGCCAGAGCATTTTTAGCAGTCGCTGTTTCATTGTCTTTTGTTGTTTGGATTAAATTTTATTCATTCTTAGTTTGTGGCGCGAATATAACCATTCTCTTTCGGAAAGCCACCCTTTTAACGCATTTTTACGCAGAGCGGGGAATACAAAGGAGTACCACATAAGATTTTAGAGCGAAGCTGACGAAGACGCAACGCGGCAACAGGAAGGTGTCGGCACGCGGCGGTATGATTTGCTGCGTGCCGACACCTCCATCTCACTCGGCGATGACACTGAACTCGGCTCCGCTGGCGTATTCGGCTCCCCGCTGCTCGCTGAGGGCGTAGAAGCGGATGTAGCGGGCGCGCTGTGGGGCTTTGAAGAGTACGCGCTGCGGACGGGCTTCGTCCGGGAAGGTGCCGCTGTGCGCTTTCGTCCACTGCTTGTTGTCGGTGGAGAGGTATATCTCGTAGTCCTTCACGCGGCCGTTGGGGCTGTCGGTGCGGGGCGTGTAGATGAAGCCGGCCATGGTCTGCTGCTGCGCGGCGTCGAAGTCCACCCAGTGAGGGTACTTGGCGAGGGTGACGCCGTACTGTGTGTGCCAGATGGTGCGGGGATTGCCGTCGGTGAGGTGTGCGGCGTCGCCTTCGCCGGGCTCGAAGCTACTGGTATAGATGACTTCGAGGGGTACGAGGTCGTCGATCTTCTTGAATGTATAGGTGTAGGCGAAGGGTTGGTCGGCCTGGGGGCGGATGCTGCCCTCGGCTGCTATCCACGCTTTCAGGGTGCCGCCCTGACGGAGGGGGATGGGGGCGGTGTAGGCTTGCGGCGCACGGCCGTCGAGGGTGTACACGACTTGTCCGCCTGCGGCGGTGGTGAGCGTGACGTTGCCGAGGCGGTCCTGCGTGGCGAGGACGGGGTGTGCGGCGGCGTGTGCGGGCACGAAGTTGCGGCCGCCCTGTCGCTGGGCTGCGGCTTCGATGTCGCGCTCGGTCTCGCCGTCGTCCACGGGCGTGATGAGGAGGCCGAAGAGGTAGCCGTTGGCCTTCACGCGGTCGGGGTTGAGGGGTCCGCCCTGTCCGCAGCTGTTGCCGCCGAGGCCGGTGACTTTGGCGTCAAGATGCAGCACGGTGCCTTGGCTCTGGGGGAGCTGGAAGGGGTGGGCGGCGCGCATGAGTTCCTGCTGGGTGTAGGGGAGTGCGGAGCAGCTCATGGTGGCTACTTCCCCGTGGGGGTTCGCGCTGTTGGCTGTGGGCGTGAAGCGGAGTCCGCGTCCCTGACTGTCTGTCAGCTGGCACCAGCGCACGTCCTCGCGGTTGCCCATGGCTTGGGGCTTCGCGAGGGGGAGGTCCTGGCGGGTGCGGCGGTAGTGCTGCTCGACGAACTGGCCGGTCTTGCGGTCGGCGTAGTTGTTCTCGGGTCCGCGACCGTAGTACACGTAGCGGTCGGTCTCTGTCGGCATGGTCATGGTGTAGCCGATGCGCGGCAGGTCGAGGGTGGGGTTGTTGGAGGTGATGGCGGACTGCAGCTCGACGGCTCCGTCGGGATAGACGGTATAGACGAGGTGGGAGGTGAACTTGAAGTCGCACGTGCGGCTCTTGTCCTCCACGATGGTATAGACGTCCTGAGGGTTGCGGTCGCGGTTGCTATAGACGAGGCGTGCGGGGTGGGCGGCCTGGCTCTCCACGGTGAAGCGCACGAGGGTGCGGCCGTCCTGGAGGCTGGCGGTCTCGAAGTCCGTTGCGTGGTGCTGCAGGCGGTCGAGGCCGTTCTGCACCCAGGCATCGGCTGCCCAGTTGTCGTTGTCGGTGGGTGCGCGGAAGGCGTCGAGGCGCAGGCCTTCGCTGCCTGCGACGTAGTCCCTGTCGCCGTAGCGCAGGCCGACGAGGGCTCCGGTCTGCTGGTCGAAGGCGACTTCGAAACTCTCGCCCTTGAGGACGAGCCGGCCGTCGGCGGTGGAAAGCTGGGGGGCTGTGCCCGTCACGGGGGCTGCCTCCTCAAGGCTGGCGGCGCGGAGGGGCTGCAGGGGTAGCTGCTCTTCCATCTGCACGTAGCCCTCGGGTGCCCATGCTGTGGCTTCCTTCTGGCAGAACTGCACTTCCACGAAGTACTCTGCCGCGGGGTCGAGGCTGGCGGGGTCGATGGGGAGGCGGAACTGGCGGCGCTCACGCGGGTCCACGGACTGGGCGCCTTCTACGGGCAGGAGCTGCTGCATGAGCATGAGGCGTCCGCCGGCGGACACGCCCAGCTGCTCGCGATAGTACTTGCCTTGGGTGTAACTGCCCAGGCTCTCGTCTATGTCGTTGCAGGCGACGCCTCCGACGACGACTTTGCCGTTTTCCCAAAGGTTCCAATAGATGTTGTAGGCGGAGAGGTCGGTGAAGTAGTTCTTGTTGAAGATTTCGATGGTGGCCGTAGCGGGATCTACCATCGTGACGTCCACGTTCTGATAGACTTTCTTCACTTCGTAGTACTGCGGCTTTGCGGAATGGTCGGGGCGCAGGATGCCGTTCATGCAGAACATGCCGTCGTTGGGCTTGTCGCGGAAGTCGCCGCCGTAGCCGTTGTAGCTCTTCTTCGTGGCGGGGTCGTAGGCCAGGATGGCCTGGTCCACCCAGTCCCAGATGGCACCGCCCATGCAGTAGTCGCTGCTCTCGATGGCTTTCCAGTAGTCCACGAGGTTGCCCAGCGCGTTACCCATGGAGTGGGCATACTCGCTGATGTGGAAGGGGTACTTGATGCTGAGGCTCCCCGTGCAGGCCTGGCGCACCCACTCCACGGAGGGGTACTGGTTGGAGTACATATCGACAATCTTGGACTCCGTGTCGCGTTCGTACTGTACGGGGCGCGAGGTGTCGAAAGCCTTGATGGCATCGTAGGCGTACTGGAAGTTCTCGCCGGGGCCGGCTTCGTTGCCGAGGCTCCAGATGAGGATAGAGGGGTGGTTCACGTGCGCACGTACCATTTCCATATTACGCGCGACGTGCATGTTGCGGAACTCCTTCACATGACTGAGGCTCTCGGCCCAGTAGTAGTACTCGTGACTCTCGATGTTGGCTTCGTCCTCGAGCATGATGCCGTACTTGTCGCAGAGGTAGTACCAATAAGGGTCGTCGGGGTAGTGGCTGTTGCGGACGTGGTTGATGTTTCCGCGCTTCATGATCATCACTTCGTTCTGCATCTGGTAGCGGTCGATGGCGTGTCCGCGCGAGCGGCTTGTCTCGTGGCGGTTCACGCCCTTCATCTTGATGGGCTTGCCGTTGAGCAGATAGTAGCGTCCGGCCTTGCCGAACTCGTCGTCCTTGGCAGCGACGTTGCAGATGCCTCCCTGGCGGAAGCCTGTATAGGTGGAGAAGGTTTCAAGCACATTGCCCTTGGCGTCCTTCAGTTCGCCCACGAGGACATAACGCTGCGGACGCTCGGCGCTCCAGGGCTTCACGGCCTCGCCGGCATGGAGCTCGGCTTTCAGGACAAGCGTGCCGTTTGCGTCCACGCGCCCCGTGCCGGTCTGCACGGCAAGATCAGTGGGCGTAGTCATGTCACCATAGAGGGCCACTTCGTAGAGGGCGTAGTCCACGCGGACATCGGCGGCGCGCTTCGTGAGGTTCTGTACGGTGGCCGTGATGCCGAGCACGGCGTGCGTGCATTCGGCGTCCTCAAAGGAGGGGATGGCCACCACGTCGCTGACCTGCACCTTGGGCTTCGCCGTCAGATAGACGCTGCGGAAGATGCCCGGCAGGCGGAACATGTCCTGGCTCTCCAGGAAGCTGCCGTCGGAGTTGCGGTACACCTCCACGGCCACGACGTTCTCGCCCTTCTTGTTCAGGAAGGACGTGATGTCGAACTCGGCGAGGTTGCGGGAGTTCTTGGCGAAGCCCACATACTTGCCGTTTATCCAAAGGTAGAAGAAGGAGTCCACACCGTCGAAGTTGATGTACACCTCACGCCCGGCCCACCCGGCGGGCACGGTGAACGTGCGGCGGTAGGAACCCACCTCGTTGGGGAACTCGCTGACGAGCCAGTCCTGCGGCGCAGGACGCATGACGCCGCCGCGCCAGTCGTCCACAGCTACTTTGTGCTGGAAGATGACGCGCTGGTTGGAGTAGATGGGGCGCCCGTACTTCCACGTGCCGTCCGACTGGCGGCCCGCAACGTTCCAGGACATCGGGAGCCATTCCTCCGCCCAACCGGAATCGTCGAAGTCCGTGCGGTAAAAGTCCTGCGGACGCTCGGAGGGCTGCTTGGCCCAATGGAAACGCCAGCGCTGCTTGTCCACGAGGTTCAGCACGTAGGCCGAATGCTCGGGCAGCACGCGCTGCGCCGTTTCGCGGTCAGCAAAGTTGAAGAAGTAGGCGTGCGGTTGCAGCTTGTTGTAGCCCAGCGAATCGGGACTTTGCCACTCCCAACCCGTCGGAGCGGCGTCGTTTCCATAAAAATATCCTGCCAGCGGCTGCGCGCCGACCAGAGCGGGCAGCGTCAGTGCGAGTGCTGCCAGAAAATGTTTTGTTTCCATTGTGTCATTATTTTTCCTGCCGCAAAGATAATACTTTCTGGCATAATGCGCACGGAACAAGCCGCTTTTTACATACAGCGGGAGGGGCAGGAAAAACCACCCATAGGGCTAGCCAGCCGTAACCGTAGGGTTAGCGCGTTGTAAGCGTAGGGGTAGTCGTCCGTAACCGTAGGGTTAAGGAAACATGCCGCCACGAACAGAAAGAAAACAGGCCGGGACAACGTGTAGGGAACGCCCGGGGCGGTGTTTGGGTGAAAGGCCTCTTTTTTTTTGCACGGACGGGAAAAAGTTCCTATCTTTGGCCGCAACATACACAAAACCCTCACTTAAAATCAGCAACACACCATGCCATTCGCAACACTTCTCATCGCAGTGGGCGTTATCGTCGCGCTCAGTATTTTTTTCTACTTCGTGCCGTTCTTTCTCTGGCTCAGCGCAGCCGTATCCGGCGTACACATCTCGCTGATACAACTCTTCCTCATGCGCATCCGTAACGTACCGCCAGGCGTCATCGTGCCGAGCCTTATCGAAGCCCGGAAGGCGGGACTGAACAATATCACCCGCGACAATCTTGAAGCGCACTACATGACAGGCGGACACGTCCAGCGGGTAGTTCATGCCCTCGTTTCGGCTAACAAGGCGAACATCGACCTTACGTTCGAGAAAGCCACCGCCATAGACCTCGCAGGCCGCGATGTGTTCGAGGCTGTGCAGACAAGCGTAAACCCCAAGGTCATCAACACGCCGCCCGTTGCTGCCGTAGCGAAAAACGGCATCCAGTTAATCGCCAAAGCCCGCGTCACTGTGCGTGCCAATATCCACCAGCTCGTGGGCGGTGCGGGCGAAGAAACCATCCTGGCCCGCGTCGGAGAAGGAATTGTCAGCAGCATCGGTTCGGCCGAAAGTCACGAGCAAGTGCTCGAGAACCCTGACAGCATCTCCAAACTCGTACTGAAGAAAGGCCTCGATGCAGGTACGGCATTTGAGATCCTCTCCATTGACATCGCCGACATCGATGTCGGGAAAAACATCGGCGCAACGCTGCAAATAGACCAGGCCAACGCCGACAAGAACATCGCCCAGGCCAAAGCGGAAGAACGCCGTGCCATGGCCGTGGCCACCGAGCAGGAAATGAAAGCGAAGGCGCAGGAAGCGCGTGCCGAGGTAATCATGGCCGAGGCCGAAGTACCCAAGGCACTCGCACAAGCCATGCGCAACGGTAATATGGGTGCCTTTGACTACTACAAACTCCAGAACCTACTGGGCGATACCGCTATGCGCGAGAACATCGGGAAGCTCACCAAAGGCGACATCAAAAACGCAATAAACTGATACTAAACGATGAATAAAAAAAACTTCACCAACACCCTGCGCGCCATTGCGGCAGGGATGTGTTTCCTCGTCGGAGCAGCGGCCAACGCACAAACGGAGACCGAGGCCGTCACCATCAACGTGGACCTGACGACCGGCGAGCTGTCGTCCTACAGCGGCTCTACCTCATGGTTCAGCCACTGGAAGTCCGCACTCACCAACCCGCAGCTTGAAATCGACTGCGGCGTGAACAACATGGCCAAGAACGGCGATGGCCTCGTCATCGCCTCGGGGCAGGCCAAGACTTCCACCTACACTTACACGCCCTCCAACGGGTGGGCCGTGAAGGCTTTCTCCTTCACATTCAAGAGCCGCACGGCATCCGCCAGCGTCACCATCAGGACTTCGGACGGCAAGAGCGTCACCGCAACGAACTCCACCGCCACATCCGTCAGCGCTACAGGCCTGAGCGGGACGGCCTACTTCGTGGTGGAGGACCAGGCGAACTCCGTCCTGGAAGTTTCGGACTGGACCGTTACGCTCGTCCCCGCCGAGCCTGCGCCCGACCTGGGCAGCGTCATTCTCTTTGAGACCCGCGACAACGACCCTTACCCCTACCGTATCCCCGCCCTTGTACAGGCCAAGAACGGCAACCTTATCGCCGTGACGGACTACCGTATCTGCGGTAACGACATCGGCTTCGGACGCGTGGACCTGCACGCCCGCATCTCCAAGGATAACGGACTGACGTGGGGCGAAGAATTCACCATCGTGGAGGGAACCGGCACCAGCGGGTCCTGGGACTGCGGCTTCGGCGATGCCGCGTGCGTAGCCGATGCGGAAAGCGACGATGTCCTGCTGATGTGTGTCTGCGGAAACGTAGTCTATACCAGCGCAACCCGCAGCAACCCCGGCCGCATCGCCCGCCTCGTCAGCCATGACGGCGGCGTGACGTGGAGCAAGCCCAAGGACATGACGGAGGACATCTTCAGTCTCTTCGACAACAATAGCCTCGGCGCATTGTCCGGCGCGTTCATCGGTAGCGGCAAACTGTGGCAGAGCGAACATATCAAGGTAGGGAAATACCGCCGCATCTATGCTCCCATGGCCGCACGACCGAACGGTAACCGCGTCATCTACTCCGACGACCTCGGCGAGACCTGGGCGGTGCTGGGCGACGCATCCGACGCCCCCGCACTGGCAGGCGATGAGCCGAAGTGCGTAGAGTTACCGGACGGCAGCGTCCTGCTGACCAGCCGCAACTCCGGCGGACGCGTGTTCAACATTTTCAACTATACGGATGTGGAGAACGCCAAGGGCTACTGGACCGGCGCCGTTACCTCCAGCGCGGCCACTAACGGCATACTCACCAGCGGGAGCAGCGGCAACTGCAACGGCGCAAACCTGCTCATACCGGCCAGGCGCACGAGCGACGGGAAGTCCGTGTACGTGCTCCTGCAGTCCTTACCCTTTGGGCCTAACCGATCGAATGTCGGCATCTTCTACAAAGCCATCGAGGACTTCAACGGCATCTACTCCGCCGACAGCATCGCATGGAACTGGGAGGGCCGCAAACAGATCAGCCAGTCCAGCTCCGCTTACTCCGAGATGCTCCTCCAGCAGGACGGCACTATCGGCTTCTTCTTTGAGGAAAATACGTCCGGCAACACGTACCGCTACAACATGACGTACCTGCGCCTCACGCTTGAGGGCATCACTGACGGTGCGTATGAGATGGATTTAGAAGGCTTCAGCCGCGAGGCGTGGATTGCCGAATACGCCCACCAGAAGTACGACCACCTGCTCAGCGAGAACGCCGCCGCCCCCGTGGGTGCGGTCGGAACGCTCAGCACGGAAGGCCGGGAGTACATTGAAGGCGCACTGACCCAGTTCACACAGGAGCCTACCGCTACGAACGCCGCCGCATACAACCAGTCCCTCTTCACCGGCCTGCAGCCCATGCGCGAAGGTTGGTTTCGCGTACAGAGCGCCAATGCGGAGGGGGAACTGAACGTAGGCCCCAACGGAACGGCGATGAAGGCGGAGGCTTTTAATCCCTGCTTCGCCGACCAGATTTGGCTGTTCGCGCAGAACGCGGACGGCAAGTACCTCATCACGAACGCCAACACGTCGCGCTACGTAGGCCGCACGGGGAACAGCGGCACCTCCGTGCAGCTGCAAAGCCGGGAGACGGCAGCGGGAAAGTACGACGTGAGCGTCAGTCCCGACGGAACATGCCAGCTCGTATGCAGCAATCCCTCGAACACCGCCTACCCCTCCCTGATGCTCGACGAGAGCGGACGCGTACAGTCCGGCCAGACCGCCGCAGCCGCCACGAAATTTTATATCGTACCCGTCACGGACGTGACCGTAGCGATCGGCGCAGGCGGCCTGGGCACAGCCTTCTTCCCTTTCGCCCTCACGGCGGAGGCACCGCAGCCTGCGGAAGCATCCGCCGCACCTGCTGAGACGGGCAACCCTATCTTTGTCCCCGAGGTAGAGGTCGTTGAGCAGACCGACGGCACGCAGGCTGCACGCCTGGCCTACGACACAGGCGCGCCCCTGGAAGTGCTGCCCGCCAATACGCCCGTCTTCGTGCTCGGAACGCCCGGAACAAGCGTCACCCTACACATCAGCGAAGGCGACACCCCCACCGAGGAAGGAGAAAGCAACGGCCTCGCAGCCGGCAAACTCTCGCAGATAACCGTGCGCGACGGAACAGAAGGGCGCATTTACGTGCTCGACAGGGAGTCCGCAGAGCCCGCCTTCGTACACCAGGCTACCGCCCCGGTGCACAACGAGGCCTACCTCGTGCTGCCCGAGAGCCTGACCACAGCGGAGAGCCTGCCCGTCGAAACGCTCGACATCGTGGGTATCCTACCCACCACCCTCACCCCGGTACCAGCCGACACGCCCGCCTTCGACCTGCTGGGCCGCCGGGCTGCGGCAGCAACCCGGGGCAGCATCCGCATCAGCAAGGGACGAAAAATACTCACCCAGTAAATAACACATTATTCACTTAACTAAAACCAAAAAACATGAAGAAAATCCTCTTCTTCGCTATGGCCGTAGCAGCCATCAGCCTGGCCTCGTGCGGCAACAAGACCGCCGAGCCCGTAGAGACAACCGACACCGTCGCAGAGACTACCGCAGCCAACGTGGCCGCACAGTCCCTCTTCGACCAAATCAAGAACTCCGTCAGCGACCCCGCCAAGCTCCAACTCGCCGTCGGCACCGCCCAGGCAAAAATCCAGGAGTTCCTCTCTGCGGGCGATACGGCCAGCGTGAACCAGTACACGAAGATACTGCAGGACCTCATCAGCGGTGACACCACCGTTAAGGAAGCCCTCCAAAACGTGAAGAACTCCTTCGCTGACGCAGCCGGAGGCGCCAAGGGCTCTCTGCTTGACGCCTTCAACTCCGTCGTAGGCGCAGCCACGGAAAAGGGCGCAACAGCCGCCAGCTTCCTTGAGGCTACGAAGAAGGCCGGTACCAGCGCGCTCACCGAGACCGCAGTCAAGGCAGCAGCCGAGGCCGCCGGCGTAGGCGAAGCTGCCACCGAGGCCGCCGAAGCAGCCAAGACGGCTGTGGAGAACGCACCCGAAGCCGTAAAGGACGCTGCCACCCAGGCCGCGAACGACGCCAAGGCTAAAGCGGAGGAAGCCGTAGCCAACAAGGTGGACGAAGGCAAGCAGAAAGCCGCCGATGCCGTGAACAAGGCTGCCGACAAGGCCAACGAAAAAGTGAACGAAGCAGCCAGCAAGGGCCTCAAGAAGCTCGGCCTCTGAGCCGTGCCCGAGCGGCAACATAGCAGCGACGGGCGGTGCGGAATTTTCCGCGCCGCCCGTCTTCTTTCCCGCCCGCCCGGGGCGGATTGTCCACAGACCGTCCGCAGAATTCCCAAGCCTAGGGTTAGGAAGAACTATCCCTAGGGTAACGGCTCCGTAACCATAGGGGTAGGAACAGCCAACCCTGGGGGTAAAGAGCGCACCGTCCGCGCCATACCCGCCGCGCCACGCCGCACACACCGCATTAGCCGCTGCCAGACGCGCCGTTGTCCGCAGAAAACACTATCTTTGCCCACATGAAACCAACGCCCTGAAACGGCACAACCAAACCCTGCCCTATGCAGAAACTCTACCTACTGGACGCCTACGCCCTCATCTACCGCGCCTACTACGCCCTCATCCGAGCCCCGCGCATCAACTCCAAAGGACTCAACACCTCCGCCATCTACGGCTTCGTAAACACGCTTGAGGAGGTACTCCGAAAAGAAAGGCCGGACTACATCGCCATTGCCTTCGACCCCGCCGGACCAACCTTCCGCCACGAAGCGTTCCCCGACTACAAAGCACACCGCGAGGCCACGCCGGAGGACATCAGGACGAGCGTGCCTATCATCAAGGACATCATCCGCGCCTACAACATCCCCCTGCTTGAAGTGCCAGGCTACGAGGCCGACGACGTCATCGGCACCGTGGCGAAACAGGCCGCACGCGAGGGACTGGAGGTGCGCATGGTCACATCGGACAAGGACTACGCGCAGCTCGTGGAACCCGCCCTCCTGATACAGCGACCTGGCAGGGGCGCGGCCCCATGGGAGGTCATGGGACCCGCCGAAGTCTGTGAGAAGTATGGCTTCAGCGAGCCGGCACAGATGGTGGACTACCTCGCCCTCATGGGCGATGCGGCGGACAACATTCCCGGATGCCCGGGTGTGGGGGAGAAGACGGCTGCCACGCTCATCCAACGCTTCGGAAGCGTGGAGGCACTGCTCGAGCGAACGGCCGAACTGAAGGGCGCGCAGCGGCAGCGGGTGGAGGAGAACGCCGAGAAGATACGCTTTTCCAAATTCCTGACGCGTATCAAGACAGACGTACCCATGCCCGCTGGTTTCACCATCAAGGGGCTGCGCGTGCAGGAGGCGGACAAGCCCGCCCTGCGCCGCCTGTTTGAGGAACTGGAGTTCCGCGCCCTCGCCAGCCGTCTGCTCGGCGAAGAGGCGGCGGATGCCGCGCCCAAGCCGGCGAAGCCACAGATGCGTTCCCTCTTCGACGACCTCCCCGAGGAGGAAAGGGAGGCGCAGCCCGTCACGCTGCGGACACTGGAGGACACGGGAGCGAAGTACCACCTCGTGGAAGGCGAGGCGGCGGCGCGCGAACTCTGCGCACGGTTGCTAAAGGCCGACACGCTCAGCCTGGACACGGAGACAACGGGGACGGACGCCGTTGCCGCACGCCTCGTGGGGATGAGTTTCGCGACGGAGGAGCTGGAGGCGTGGTACGTACCCGCCTTTCCCGACGACGAGACCCAGACACGGGCACTGCTGGAGGTGTTCCGCCCGCTCCTCGAGGACGAGCGCATCCTCAAGGTGGGGCAGAACCTGAAGTACGACCTGACAGTGCTGGCCAACTACGGCGTGGAGGTACGCGGGCCGATGTTCGACACGATGCTCGCCCACTACGTGCTCCAGCCCGAGTTGCGGCACAACATGGACTACTTGGCCGAGATATACCTGCACTACCGCACCGTCCACATTGACGAGCTCATCGGTAAGCGCGGAACAACGGGGAAGCCGCAAGGGAACATGGCCGACCTGCCGCCCGAGGAGGTGTACAGGTACGCCTGCGAGGACGCCGACGTGACGCTCCGCCTCATGGCCCCCCTGCGGAAACAACTGGCGGAGGTGCCCGAGGTGGAGCGCGTGTTCCGCGAAATAGAGATGCCCCTCGTGCCCGTGCTCTCGCGGATGGAACGCAACGGCGTGTGCCTCGACACCGCCGCGCTGCGGGAGACGGAACGCCTCTTCACGGAGCGCCTGCTGGAAATAGAGGAGGATATTTACGAGATGGCGGGCTACGAGTTCCTCATCACCTCGCCCCGGCAAGTGGGCGAGGTGCTCTTCGGCGAGCTCAAGTTGTCGGACAAAGTGAAGAAGACGAAGAGCGGACAATACAGCACGTCGGAGGAGGTGTTGCAGAGCCTGAGGACGAAGCACCCCATCGTGCAGAAGATACTCGACTACCGGGGGCTGAAGAAGCTGCTCAGCACCTACGTCGAGGCACTCCCCAAGCTGGTGAACCCCGCTACGGGGCACATACACACGTCCTACAACCAGGCCGTCACCGCTACGGGCCGCCTCTCCTCCTCCAACCCTAACCTGCAGAACATCCCCGTGCGGGGCGAGGACGGCCGCGAGATACGCAAGGCTTTCATCCCCGAGCCGGGCTGCGTGTTTTTCTCCGCCGACTACAGCCAGATAGAGCTGCGCATCATGGCCCACCTGAGCCGTGACCCGGGCATGATCGCCGCCTTCCGCGAGGGGGACGACATCCACGCCGCCACGGCCGCGCGCATATATAAGAAGGACATCGCCGACGTAACGCGCGACGAGCGGCGCAAGGCTAAGACGGCAAACTTCGGCATCATATACGGCATCAGCGCATTCGGGCTGGCAGAGCGCATGGGCGTACCGCGCGGCGAGGCGCGCGAACTCATCGACAGCTACTTCAAAACCTATCCCCGCGTGAAGGACTTCATCGCCGAGAGCATCAACGCGGCACGCGAGCGGGGGTACATCGAGACGGGCTTCGGGCGCAGGCGTTACCTGCCGGACATCAACTCCCGCAACGCCGTCGTGCGCGGCTACGCCGAACGCAACGCAGTGAACGCCCCCATACAGGGTACGGCGGCCGACATCATCAAGATAGCCATGGTACGCATAGACGAACGGATGCGCCGCGAGGGGCTGCAATCGAAAATGATACTGCAAGTGCACGACGAGCTCAACTTCAGCGCGCTGCCCGACGAACTCCCCGCACTGCGCAGCCTCGTCATAGAGGAGATGGAGCGCGCATGGACCATGAGCGTACCCCTGCTGGCTGACTGCGGGGAAGGCAGCAACTGGCTTGAGGCGCACTGAACCCCGCATGGGGACGTGCCGACCGCCCAGCCCCCGGCGGGGATGCGCGCAATTAGTGCGCGGGGCGGCTTGGCATTCTCCGCCGTTTATGCTAACTTCGCACACTGAAACATAGCAACGACATACCGCCCATGAACATCGAGATACGCAAAGTGCAGACCCGGCAGGAGCTCAAGGCTTTCATACGCTACAACTACGAATTCTACAAAGGCAGCCCCTACAGCGTGCCCGACCTCTATGAGGACATGCTCTCCACCTTCTCGCGCGAGAAGAATCCCGCCTTCGAGTTCTGCGAGGCCGACTACTTCCTGGCCTACCGCGACGGGCGCATCGTAGGGCGCGTAGCAGCCATCATCAACCGCCGCGCCAACGAGACGTGGCAGAAGCAGGCCGTGCGCTTCGGCTGGATTGACTTCGAGGACGACCCCGAAATATCCCGCGCACTCATCGAAACCGTAAAGACATGGGGCAGGGAGCGCGGCATGACCGAGCTGGAAGGCCCCCTGGGCTTCACGGACATGGACGCCGAAGGTATGCTCATTGAGGGCTTCGAGGAGCTTTCCACCATGGCAACCACCTACAACTACCCCTACTACCCGCAGCACATGGAACGCCTCGGGCTGCAAAAAGCCTGCGACTGGGTGGAACGCAAAATCTACATCCCCGAAGGTGTACCCGAGAAGCACCAGCGCATCGCACGGGTCGTCTCCGAAAAATACGGGCTCCGCGTCCGCAAGCTCCGTTCCCGCAAAGACGCCTACCGCGACAACACCGCCCACCGCATTTTCCGCCTCGTGAACGAAGCCTACGCGCCGCTCTTCGGATACTCCCGCATGACAGAGCGGCAGATAGACCAGTACGTGAAAACCTACATCCCCATCCTTGACCTCCGCATGGTCACCCTCGTGGAGGACGCGGCGGGCGAAATCGTCGCCGTAGGCATCTCCATGCCCTCCATGAGCCGCGCCCTGCAACGCGCCCGAGGCAGGCTTTTCCCCTTCGGATGGTGGCACCTGCTGAAAGCCCTCAAGTGGAAGCGCGACGAGATGCTCGACCTACTCCTCATCGCCGTACACCCCGACTACCAGAGCAAGGGCGTCAACGCCCTCATCTTCGCCGACCTCATCCCCATCTACAAACAGCTCGGATTCAAGTATGCCGAGTCCAATCCAGAACTGGAAATCAACGAAAACGTTCAAAAGCAGTGGCAGTACTTCGATGCAGTGCAGCACAAGCGCCGCCGATGCTACCGCGAGAACATCTGAACGCCCGCCGATACGCCCGCCCACCTAGCAGACTGGACTATTCGTCGTTTAAGGAGGTCATTCCGATGGATAGCTTAACAATAACTGGATGCCCCTTGTAGCGGGCATTAAGTACAAGGGGGGAGGGATTATCCCAAGGGTTAGATACGTCAAAACCTGGACAAGGATCTAAAAACTCTACGTTGGCGAGAAAGTCTGTTACGTCCCAGTCCACACCAGAACTAAAGGAAACACCCGCATAGGCTGGGAAAGGATCGTACCATATAGTCTCTCTGAAGCACCAAGCATTATTAAAACCAGCGTTCATCGGGATTTTGTCCCTTATAAACTCCGTATTCCTGAAATCATCGCAGGAGATAGCAGGGATATAAGACCTACAGGAGGATGCATACATATCGATATAACCACTAATTCCGGCGCGCACGGGCTCTCCGGACACGCCGCTCGCCGCCAGTAGCTGGCAGTCCAGCGGGAATACCTGCATACGGGGCTTCACGTACTTCTTCTCCCGCTCCGGCGCGGCGTCCGCACCCGTCTCCGTCGCCCGCATATCGGCGGGCAGCGCAGCGTTCAGTTTCATGTTTTCGTCCATAAGTTTATAGCTTTTTATCGGTTAATGCGCACACAGAAGCGGCGCACCACATCCCCATGAAAGGGGGGCGATGCACCGCTCAATACTTAGTTGTATATATGTAACTACTTGATAACCAAAATGTGAGGGGGGGTAATTCGGGCACTTCCCGCCCCGCAGATACGGGCAGAGCCAGCCTCCGCTGCGGCGCAGGCGACTATACCGATATTATATATACACGCGTAAGGCATCGTCAAGTTTCTGATTTCCGCTGCAAAGGTAAGGAAATGTATCTATCCGGGCAAGCCTTGGGAAGGGAAATAACCTGTCAGGGAAAACTGACCCTAGGGTTAGGAAGAAGTAACTATAGGGGTACGGCGCACTGCCCCTATGGTTAGGAACGGCTATCCCCAGAGTTAAGAAATGCCGCCTCAAGGGATAGGCGCGCGCCATATTGAATCTACACCTGCCAAAACGCCGCCACGGCGTTTTTTCTTCCCGCTGGTATTGCCGTCGGATCGGGATTTTTTTCGTACCTTTGCACGGAAAAATAAGCCTGCAACAGCACAGCATCAAACATCTATGGCAGAAGAAGAAGAGATACAGCTCCACCAAAGGGAAGACTACGACGAGTCGAAAATACGCCACCTTGACGACACGGAACACATCCGCACGCGCCCGGGCATGTACATCGGGCGACTGGGCGACGGATCGCACGCCGAGGACGGCATCTACGTGCTCCTGAAGGAAAGCATCGACAACAGCATCGACGAGTTCAACGAGGGCTTCGGCAAGAAGATAGAGGTGGACATCACGCCCGAAGGGGCAGCCTCCGTCCGCGACTACGGCCGCGGCATCCCTCTGGGTTCGCTGGTGGACGCCGTGTCGAAGCTGAACACGGGTGCGAAGTACGACACGGCAGTCTTCACGGCCAGCGTGGGTCTGAACGGCGTGGGTCTGAAAGCCGTGAACGCCCTGAGCCAGAAGTTCGTGGCACGTGCCTACCGCGACGGACAGATGCACGAGGCCAGCTTCGAACGCGGACGCCTCGTGGAGGACCACTACGAAAAGACGGAGGAGGAGAACGGCACGTACATCTACTTCGAGCCCGACCCCACGCTCTTCGTGGGCTTCAAGTTCCAGGACGAGTTCGTGGAGAACATGCTCCGCAACTACACCTACCTGAACACGGGGCTCGCCATCTTCCACAACGGACGCCGCATCATCTCGCGCAACGGCCTTGAGGACCTGCTGAACGACAACATGACGGCACCGGGCCTCTACCCCATCATCCACCTGCAGGGCGAAGGCATCGACATAGCTTTCACGCACACGTCGCAGTACGGCGAGGAGTACTACAGCTTCGTCAACGGACAGCACACAACGCAGGGCGGTACGCACCAGAGCGCCTTCAAGGAGCACATCGCCAAAGCCATCAAGGAGTACTTCGGCAAGAACTTCGACGTGCAGGACGTGCGCAACGGCCTCGTGGCCGCCATCGCCGTACGCGTCATAGAACCGATGTTTGAAAGCCAGACGAAGATTAAGCTCGGCTCCCTGACGATGGCACCGGAAAAGGACAAGAACGGACGGCCCTTCCCGCTCTCGGGCGTCAGCGTGAACAAGTTCGTGGGCGACTTCGTGAAGGAACAGGTGGACAACTACCTGCACAAGCATCTCGACGTGGCCGACGTCATACAACAGAAGATTCAGGAGAGCGAGAAGGAGCGTAAAGCCATTGCCGGCGTGACGAAACTGGCGCGCGAGCGTGCAAAAAAAGCCAACCTCCACAACCGCAAGCTGCGCGACTGCCGCATACACCTGAACGATGCCGCCACGAAACCCAAGAAGGGGCAGGAGGAAGATGCCGACCCGCGCCTGGACAGCGCCATCTTCATCACCGAGGGCGACTCCGCAAGCGGCAGCATCACGAAGAGCCGCGACGTGAACACGCAGGCCGTGTTCTCCCTGCGCGGAAAACCCCTGAACAGCTACGGGCTGACGAAGAAGGTCGTCTATGAAAACGAGGAGTTCAACCTCCTGCAAGCCGCGCTGAACATCGAGGACGGACTCGACGGGCTGCGCTACAACAAGGTCATCGTAGCCACCGATGCCGACGTGGACGGCATGCACATCCGCCTCCTGATGATAACCTTCTTCCTCCAGTTCTTCCCCGACCTCATCAAGAAAGGGCACGTCTATATCCTGCAAACGCCGCTCTTCCGCGTGCGCAACAAAAACAAAAAGCGTGAGTACATCACGCGCTACTGCTACAGCGAAGAAGAGCGCCTTGCCGCCATCGAAGAACTCGATCCCGACCCGGAAATCACGCGATTCAAAGGCCTTGGCGAGATTTCGCCCGACGAGTTCCGCGGTTTCATCGGTCCCGACATCCGCCTGGAACAAGTGACGCTCCACAAGAGCGACCAGGTGGCAGAACTCCTGGAGTACTACATGGGAAAGAACACGATGGAACGCCAGCAGTTCATCATCGACAACCTCGTCGTCGAGGAGGACTTGGCGGAAGAGGAAGCCTGATCAGGAGCCGACTGCATGTAGAACTGCGTCAGCTTCGTCCTCGGGTTCCTAATCGCTCTCGTAATGTAACGGATCATAATCTGTAAGTTTAATAGTTAAGAAACAAGTGTATTTGTAGCGCATCGCGCATATAAATATCAATCATGACCATACATACATAAAGAATAGTAAACCAAAACCGAACGCCCGTTATACGTCCCAGAGATAGACTCCCCGTCGCATTCCACGTCGGAACCGCCTATATCTAGAGGACGATTTGCATAAGAATCAAGTTGCACATTGGCAAGGAAATCTCCTTCACTCCAACTCTCACCTCCTGGGCCGAAAACTACGGCGGGACCAGAGTGACCACTGAAGCAGGGCCGATAACCATGTGGGTAGTAGTAGTACGTTGCATCTCCGAGGCGCGCGAAAGGGTTTGCGGATACTAAATCGTCAAGCGAAAGGCGAGCCAGGGCACTAATACATGGAGCACTGGTGATGCCTATATATACATCGGCTGCAAAATTAACTTGAACCACTACGGGCGGTTCGGACACGCCGCTCGCCGCCAGCATCTGGCAGCCCAGCGGGAAGACCTGCATCGCGGGCTTCACGTACTTCTTCTCCCGCTCCGGCGCGGCGTCCGCACCCGTCTCCGCCGCCCGCATATCGGCGGGCAGCGCAGCGTTCAGTTTCATGTTTTCGTCCATAAGTTTATAGCTTTTTATCGGTTAATACGCACACAAAAACGGCGCACCACATCCCCATGAAAGGGGCGCGATGCACCGTTCAATACTTATTAGTATACCTGTAACTACTTGATAACCAAAGCGTGAGGGGGGGTAATTCGGGCACTTCCCGCCCCGTAAATACGGGCGAAGCCAGCCTCCGCAACGGCGGAGGCGGCTATACCGTTATTATATATATACGCGTAAGGCATCGTCAAGTTTCTGATTTCCGCTGCAAAGGTAGGGAAACGTTTCCAATTGGCCAAGCCCGGGGCGGGGAAATAACCAGTCAGGGAAAACTGACCATAGGGTTAGGAAGAAGTAACCATAGGGTTACGGCGCACTGGCTCTAGGGTTAGGAACGGCTACCCCTAGGGGTAAGGAGCGCTCTGTCAGCTACACCCGCAGGAACATCCCCGCACGGTAGAGCAGGCCGAGCAGTGCGGTGAGCAGCAGGGCGTGCACGCCAGTGAGCAGCACCCCGTACCACTCGCCCAGGACAGACTCCGCCGCATAGCACAGCTGCGCCGCCACGGGGCGCAGGTTCAGCCATTCGCCCAACAGGTAGGCCGCTATGGAGTTGCGCCCGAAGACGCAGAGCCACCGCAGCCCCCGCCTGTGCCCCCGTACGTCCGTCCACCAGTACGTCAGGGCGAACAGCAGCGTGCATAGCCCGCTGCTGTACAGTGCCATGGAACTCGTCCAGAGCCGTTTCACGACAGGCATCTGTACCGACCACAGCAGGCCCGCCGCCACCATCGCGACACCCGCCACCAGCAGTACGCGCAAGGCCCTGCCGCGCGACGCGGGCCGCCGCACCACGCCCCCTACG
Organism: Alloprevotella sp.; assembly: GCA_017476545.1. Lineage (GTDB taxonomy): Bacteria > Bacteroidota > Bacteroidia > Bacteroidales > Bacteroidaceae > Alloprevotella. The sequence continues at coordinate 16,471 of JAFUZP010000002.1, read as the reverse complement.
AGCGCGCCGCTCAGCACGCTGAAGCCGAACGTCAGCGTGCTCCACACCCACGTGTAGGAATAGTCCGCCGCGAAGTGCCAGGCTCCGCCGCCGTCCCACCACACCCCGTCGCGCCAGCGGCCCAGCACGGCGCGGTCCACGCCCTCGGCGAAGTTGCCCCCGGGCGTCCAGTCCCCGCAGAGTGTCATCGGCACCGCATAGATAATCAAGAGTGCGGCCGCGAGGGCGAGCTGCCCGCCCCGGGGGAGATAGCGTACGCCGATGGCGGCGATGAGGTAGCCCGCCGCGATGGCCTGCAGCGTATTGCTATAGAGGCGCAGCGTCCGCAGGTCGAAGTCCAGCAGGTTGCCCTGCACCACCATACCCAGCACCCACAGCAGCAGGACGCGCCGCGCGAGCCGCAGCCAAAAGCGCCGCGCGCCATACTTCCCGATGGAAAAGGGCAGCGCGATGCCGGACATGAAGAGGAAAAGGGGCATGACGAGGTCCCACAGCCGGAAGCCCTCCCAGGCCTCGTGGTCCAGCTGGCGGAGCACAGCGTCCGCAACGCCGTTACCGGCGAACGGCCCGAGCACGCCCAGCAGCACGGGCTGCAGCGCAACGAGCAGGAAGAGGTCCGCGCCACGCAGCACATCGAGGCTCAGCAGGCGGGTGGAAGTGTCTTGGATCTTATGCATGACGGAAAAATGTATCGTGGCGTTTTGCGCCTACAAAGGTAACAAATCCTTCCGCTATCCGAGGTCAGTAAAGCCTGAAATATCGCCCCCCGACGGGAGCTCCCCCAGGGCAGGCCGCGCGCATCTGCTATTACAGCTGCGGAGCCCCGGCTGCGGAGGGAGCAGCGGAGGGTCGCGTCGGCGGGTTCCTGCGGAGGCGGCTTGCGGCATATATAAATAATGCGTACTTTTGCACGAGTTATACCCTACGCACCATGAACGTGAACATTGAACCCTCCTGGGGCGCGCGGCTGCAGCCCGAGTTCGATGCGCCCTACTTCCGGCAGCTGGCGGACTTCGTGCGCGCTGAGTACCGGCAGGGGGCCTGCTACCCGCCGGGCCGCCTCATCTTCAACGCCTTCAGCCTCTGCCCCTTCGAGCGGGTGAAGGCAGTCATCCTCGGGCAAGACCCCTACCACGAGCCGGGGCAGGCAGAGGGACTCTGCTTCTCCGTCCCGGACGGCGTGGCGCCGCCCCCCTCGCTGCTGAACATTTTCAAGGAGATAGAGGGCGACCTGGGACGCACACCGCCGCCTACCGGGAGCCTGCGGCGCTGGGCGGAACAGGGCGTGCTGCTGCTCAACGCGACACTGACCGTCAGGGCACACCAGGCGGGCAGCCACCAGGGGCAGGGCTGGGAGCAGTTCACGGACGCCGTCGTGCGCCGCCTCTCCGAGGAGCGCGAGCACCTCGTCTTCCTGCTCTGGGGCTCCTACGCGCAGCGGAAGGGAGCGAGCATAGACACGGCGCGCCACCTCGTGCTGCGCTCGGCACACCCATCACCCCTCTCGGCCTACCGGGGCTTCTTCGGCAACCACCACTTCAGCCTCTGCAACGACTACCTCATGCAGCACGGCATCACACCCATCAACTGGTAACGCACACGCGCCATGCCAACCATCCCCATCATACAGGTGGGCGACGTCATCGTCTCCACCGACATTCTTACAGAGCACTTCTGCTGCGACCTCGCGCAGTGCCACGGCCAATGCTGCGTAGAGGGCGACGCCGGCGCGCCGCTCCTGACGGAAGAGGTACTGCAGATGGAGGCCGTACTACCCGCCATCGAGGACGAGCTAACCCCTGAGGCGCGGACCGTCATAGCACAGCAGGGCGTGGCCTATGTGGACCGCACGGGCGAGCTGGTCACGGGTATCGTAGCCGGGCGCGACTGCATCTTCGCCCGCCACGAGGACGGCTGCTGCCTCTGCGCCTCCGAACGGGCCTATCGCGCTGGGCGCACGGCATGGAGCAAGCCCCTCTCATGCAGCCTCTACCCCATCCGCGAGAAACGCTTCAGCGGAGGCTTAACAGGACTGAACCTCCACCGCTGGGACATCTGCGCACCCGCACGCCGCAAAGGACGCGAGCTCGGGCTGCCCGTCTATCGCTTCCTGCGCGACGCACTCGTGCGCCGCTTCGGTGAGACCTGGTATGAGGAACTGGAAAGTGTCGCGGCAGAACTGCGCCGCCAAGGCATGGTTTAGTGGGGAGGTAGTTATGGGGCGCTGGGATTTGGCTGTTGGTCGGGAGGGGATGCCTGCAGGGAGATGGCTACGCCCAATAAACCCATATCCAACTACCCACAACCAACACCCAGCAACTGGCCCGGCTCATCGGATAAGCGGACGCGCCGCATCGAGAATGCGGAAGAGTTCTTCCTGCGTCTCGGCGCGAAGCATGGCGATGCGTGTGTCGCGGAAGTTCGGAATACCCTTAAAAAGCGGTGTCGCCGCCAAGTGGCGACGGACGTGCAGGATGCCGCGATACTCGTCCGCTCGCGCTATGCTCTCCCGCACCTGTTCCTTCAATATGCCCAGCTTTTCGTCCGTCGTAAGCGGCGGCATCCCCTGCATTTCCCTGAATATCCAAGGCTGGCCGAACGTGGCACGCCCCACCATGCAGGCATCCACGCCGTAGTCATCGAACGCGCGGCGCACGTCCTCCGCCGTGCGCAGGTCGCCATTGCCGATGACGGGGATGCGCATCCGTGGGTTACGCTTCACGGCACCTATGAGCGTCCAGTCCGCCTCACCCTGATACATCTGCGAGCGCGTCCTGCCGTGGATTGTGAGTGCCTGTATGCCGCAGTCTTGCAGGCGTTCAGCCAACTCCACGATAATCCTGCTGCCCACATCCCAGCCCAGGCGTGTCTTGACCGTAACGGGCACACTCACGGCCCGCACCACCTCGCGCGTTATCTCCAGCATCAACGGCACGTTCTGCAAGAGGCCCGCCCCAGCACCCTTGCCCGCAATACGCTTCACGGGGCACCCGAAATTGAGGTCCAGCACGTCAGGGCGCGCCGTCTCCTCCACAATTTTCGCCGCGTCCCGCATCGCCTCGGGGAAACGCCCGTATATCTGAATCGCGACAGGACGCTCCGCATCGCTCACCCGCAGTTTCTCAAACGTCTTGGGCACGGCACGCACCAAAGCATCCGAAGCGACAAACTCAGAATAGACCATCGCCGCGCCCATCTTCCGGCAGAGCAAGCGGAAGCCGATGTCCGTCACATCTTCCATCGGAGCCAGCAGGAGGGGACGCTCCCCCAAGTCAATATTTCCTATCTTCATGCAGTTGTAATCTTCTGTCTCGCATTCCGAACCTTCTTATGCCAACTGTACAGCAACGCGCCGCCCAACAGGACGGCAACTGCGCCGACCACCAACGGAAACGCCGCCGGGCTATTATCAAGGAAAGCCTCCGCCTCGGGGAAATACAGCAACCCAACGGCCAACGAATTATTGACAACGTGGGCCGTGCCCGGTAGGCGGACATCCCCTGTCGCCTCGTACAGAAGCCCCAGGACACAGCCCAGCAGCAGCGCAGGTATGCCCTGCAACAGATTGCCATGCACCAAGGCGAAGAGCAGGGCGGCTGCGAAAATGGCTGCAGGAGCCGGCCAGCCCGCCAGCCGCAGCTGCCGCTGGATTCCCTCCCGGAAGAAGACTTCCTCGGCCAGCGGTCCCACGACCGTCAATGCCAGCAGACAGAGCAGGTTACCCTTCATCCCGTCGAACATAGCCATCATGCCGGCATCGTCCAGCGCGAGCGGGTCTAACAACAGACTGACGCCACACGAAATGCAGAGCATCGCACAAACCGCCAGCACCCAGTAACGGGGCAAAGGAAAGCAGGGCATAGGAACAGGCCTCCGCCGGATAAGGCGGAGTACCCACAGAAACACAACAAACAACGACTCACCGAAGAAAATAGCAATGCCCGCCCATTTTGGATTGAGCTCAAGGGCGACAGGGTCTAAAGGTTGCCCCGCCGCTAGCCTATCGGTATTGGCCAGCAGAAAAGCCACAGCCGAAGAGACGACCTGCGCCAGAACGAAAAGGAGCAGCAACGCCCCGATATTTACGCCAGCCCGCACTGATTTTTTCATATCTCTTTGTATAAGATTTGCCGCGCCGTTGCCGCATCCGCGCAAAGTTGCCGCTGCAAGTCGCCAGCCGCAGGGTATTTCCGTTCGTCACGCAAACGACGGACGAAGCGGAGCGTGACCGACTGCCCGTAGAGGTCACCATCAAAGTCAAAAATATGCGATTCTATCGAAGTTTCCGTACCGTTCCCGAAAGTCGGCCGCAGCCCGATGTTTGTCATGGCGGCATACCTCCGCCCGCCGAAATCTACCCAAGTTGCATAGCTGCCGCACTTCGGGACAATCTTTTCCGAAGAGTCCGGCAATAGGTTTGCGGTGGGAAATCCCAACTTACGTCCCTCCTTGTAGCCCTCCACGACGACACCCGATATGCTGTAGTTACGCCCGAGGCACTGCGTGGCGCGCGTTACATCGCCCTCATCCAATAGAGAACGGATAACGGACGATGAGACAGTTGCCACCGCCCCATGATATGCCTCGGCCTGGACTATCGCGATACCAAGTTCCTGCCCGAGGGGGAGGCAATCTTCAAACGCGCAACGGTCGCTCCCGAAACGATGGTCATAGCCCACGAGCAGGCAACCCACGCCGAGCGGCAGCAGGTGGTTCCTCATAAATTCCCGTGCCGTCAGATGTGCCAAGTCGGGAGAAAAGGCAAGAATCTCGCACCGACTGATGCCACAATCCCCGATGAAACCGCGCTTTTCGTCCAGTGTTGTAAGCAATCGGGGCTGGAAGCCGGGCTGCAGGGTCTTACGCGGATGCTCCGCGAAGGTGACAGCCACAGGGCTAAGCCCGCGCGCAGCTGCCACTTCCCGCAACTGCCGGAAAAGGTACTGGTGTCCGAGGTGTACCCCGTCGAAGAACCCGATGGTAGCGCAGCTAGTCATGAAACAGGATCTATGCGGAACAATTTGTCACTGGGGCGCACCTTCTCCGGCACGGCGAAGGACACATTATGGCCTTTCTCAGCCTTCTCAAGGGGTTTACGGTCGTAACGAAAATCAGTAGGCGTAACGTAAACCGCACCTGTCGTAGGCCCTGTGATGAGTAGCTTGTCGCCTTTTTGGAAACCACCTGCCTCCAGACGGAATTCTGCTACACCGAGACGACCGAAATACTTGATGCCCTTGCCGATATAGACCTTGCGCTCCGTGGCCACGCTCCCGTAGCGGTCGTTCCATTCCCCAAGCGTCTGCCCGAGGTAGTATCCGTCCCAGAAGCCCCTGTTGAAGACCCGCGAAAGCCGGGCGTCCCAGTCTTTCACTTTTGTCTCGCCATAAGTACCGTCGAGCACGGCCTGTACGGCCTCTTTATAGCAGCGCACGACTGTATCCACATACTCCGCACTACGCGCGCGTCCCTCTATCTTGAACACGCGCACGCCCGCCTCCATCATTTTATCTATAAACCCGATTGTCTTTAAGTCCTTGGGACTCATGATGTACTGGCGGTCTATGTCCAGCTCCGTCCCTGTCTCGCGATCCCGTACCGTGTAGCCCCTGCGACAGAGCTGCATGCACTGTCCCCGATTGGCCGAGCGGTTGAGATTGTCCAGCGAAAGGTAACATTTTCCGCTGACAGCCATGCAGAGCGCGCCATGGCAGAACATCTCAATTCTGACGGGCTGGCCGGACGGGCCGCAGACGTGCTGCTCCGCTATCTGACGATGGATTTCCGCCACCTGCTCCAACCGCAACTCGCGCGCCAACACGGCCACATCGGCATATTGCGCGTAGAATTTGAGGGCCTCAATATTGGAGATGTTCAGCTGTGTGGAGAGGTGTACTTCCTGCCCGATGCTGCGGCAGAATTGCAGCACGGCGGGGTCGGAAGCGATGACGGCCGATATGCCGGCCTCGCGCGCCGCCGTGCAGATTTCCTGCATAAGGGGAAGATCCTCGCCGTAGATGATAGTATTGACTGTGAGATAGGACTTCGTACCGTTCAAGGCACACCGCGCTGCGATGTCACGCAGGTCGGAAAGCGTGAAACGGCTGGCCGAGTGCGCCCGCATGTTGAGGGCCTCAACGCCGAAATATACGGAATCCGCCCCCGCCTTCAAGGCTGCGGACAGGCTCTCGCGGCTCCCGACAGGTGCCATTATCTCGTAAAAATTCTCTTGCATAGCGGTGCAAAGGTAATGAAAACCGGGCAGGGAACGGCGCAAGGGACGTGCAAACTTTTCGCCGCACCGCCGCTTGCGCCGCTTTGGGGGTAATTACCAGCTGACTGCCCCTATACGCTATCCTCACCGAAGGCCACTTGCGCCTCATTGAGCAATTTGCGGACAAGGGTCGGGTCGCTGTTCGGACAGACCACCACGACATTTCCGCTCGAAGCGACCAAATAACCGTCCAACCCGTGTATCACGGCAGCCACCCCGTCGGGAATACAGACCAAGTTGTTGCTGCTGGCGGAAAACAACGCCTTGCTATGTCCCACCACCGCGTTACCATCAGCATCCTTCCTGCTGACAGCGTACAGTTCCGGCCAACACCCGATGTCGGCCCAGGCAAAGCTGCACTCACGCACATAGACGTTCCGGCGGCTCTTCTCCAAGATAACGAGGTCTATAGAGCGGCGCTGGCTTGTCGGATAGTAGCGGCGGACAATTTCCGCCTCGCGCTCAAGGGTGATACCCTCACCCTCGCGCTCAATTGCCTCGGCTATCGTGGATGCCACCTCGCGGAACAAGGCCCGCACAGCACGAGCGTTCCACAGGAACAACCCTGTGTTCCACAGAAATTCTCCCGTCTCAACGAAAGCCTTCGCGTAGGTAGCCTCTGGTTTTTCGGTGAAAGATTGCACGGTGTAGAGGTGCGGCTGCACTTGATGCCCGATCTGGATATAGCCATAGGCGGAAGTGGCCTCCTTGGCCGGCACACCAAGCGCGAGGAAGGCGTCGTTATCCTCCACGAAGCGCAGGCCGTCCGTCACCTCAGCAGCGAAGTCGGCCTCACTACCGATGTGCTGGTCGCAGGGCGTCACGAGGATATTCGCATCGGGGGCATGGAGAGCGATGTGGTAAGAGGCCCAAGCGGCGGCGGGAGCCGTGGAGAGCTGAACCGGCTCTGTCACGATATTGCCCACCGGCAGGTCGGGAAGTTGATCGACCACGAGCGGCTGGTAGTCAGCATAAGTGGAAACGAAAATATTCTCCGGCGGGATGAATGCGGCTATACGCCCGTAAGTGAGCTGCAAGAGCGAACGTCCGGTCCCCAAAAAGTCCAAGAACTGCTTCGGACGTTCACGGCGGCTGCACGGCCACAGTCGTTTCCCGGGGCCGCCAGCCAGTATGATACAATAATCCGTCTTGCTTGGCATGGTAGTAAACGGTTGGTTAGTGTCGGCTAATGTAAGGGTATATTTCCGTATAGGCAAGAACGGGATGAGAAAAACCCCGAATATGACCAATCCCCCGCGCAGCGACACCCGCTCCCCCCCGAAGTTAGTGAAAGAAGACCCCACGCAACAAGAAATTAACCCTATGGATAAGAAAAACTGACCGTAGGGTTACGGACAACTAACCGCAGGGTTACGGAAGACTAACCCTAGCGTCACGAAAAAGGGGATGTCGGAGGAATCCAGGCGCAGGGTCGCATCACCCGCCACCGCAGGTCCACACCCCGTCTCACGCCCGGACTTCGCACATCACGCCCCCTCGGGAAAGAGAGAATGGGAGCGGGGATGTTACGCATCGGCTTCCAGTTCCTTCAAAGCGCGGCGGACGATATCATTGCGCCGGTTCAGGAACATAAAATACTCATTGCGGTCAAAGATGTCGTAAATGACCAAGCTCTTCAGCAAAAAGCGTAGGTCGGGCAGCGTCTTCTCCAGCTCCGCACTGTCCGCAGGCGCCACAGACTTACGCCCAGCGACAGCAATAACGCTGTCCACCAGCTCCTGCGGAACCTCATAATCCGCGATGAAACCGCCGATTTCCGGATACTTGGCGCGCAGTTCCGCACGGTGCAGGTCAATGTACTTCAGCGACTGCTCGGTGATAAAGTTGCCACGGCGTAATGCTAAGTAGTACTTCGTGTAAGTCGTAGTGTCCAGCGGGACGAAAATATCCGGCATGATACCGCCGCCGCCATACACCGTGCGGCCTTTTCCAAGCGTTCGGTAAACCTTCGTACTGTCCAGGCGGATGCTGTCAAGGCTCACTAACTCGCCATGGTTGTAGCGGTTGAGCAGATCCATGTCGTAGTCCTGCTTCTGCCCCTTCACGTAGGGTTTCTGTATGCAGCGGCCCGAAGGTGTGTAATAGTGGGCGGTAGTGAGGCGTATCATAGAGCCGTCAGGCAACGGGATGGGGCGTTGCACAAGCCCCTTGCCGAAGGTACGACGCCCTATGATGATGCCACGGTCGTGATCCTGCACGGCACCGCTGACTATCTCGGCGGCACTGGCCGTGTACTCGTCCACAAGGATGACGAGACGCCCCTTGCGGAAGCCGCCGTTGCCCTTTGCCTCATACGTCTGGCGCGGCACTGCGCGCCCTTCCGTATAGACCACGAGGTCGCCTTTGCCGAGGAACTGGTCGGCAATGTCGAAGGCCGCTTCCAGATAGCCGCCGCCATTCATCGTCAGGTCTAGGATGAGGCTCTTCATTCCCTGCTTCTCTAACATCTTGATGGCATCACTGACTTCCTTGCCGCTCGTGGCACCGAAACGGTCAAGGCGGATATAGCCCACTTTCGGGGCGATTATATAGGCCGCATCCATCGTATTGACAGGAATTTTGTCGCGTACTACGAGGAAGTGGAGCGTATCGTTCACACTGCGGCGTACCACATCAAGCAGCACTTTCGTCCCCTTCGGACCGCGCAACCGCTTCATCATGTCATTACGATCCATCTTAACACCCGCGATGGGCTGCCCGTCCACACGCACAATGCGGTCGCCCGCAAGAATTCCCACGCGCTCGCTCGGCCCTTTACGCACAGGTTGGATGACCACCAGCGTATCTTCCAATACGTTAAACTGCACACCAATCCCGTCGAAATTGCCCTCCAAGGGCTCGCTCAATTTACGGGTCTCTTCCGCATTCGTGTAGGAGGAATGCGGATCAAGCTTGTCCAACATCCCACGGATGGCATCCTCGCAGAGTTTTTCCTGATTGACGGAATCAACGTAAAGCCCCGTCACAGCCATCTGTGCCATCTGGAGCTTCCGCACCTGCGCTACGTCAAGTTCAACAGTCTCCTGCCCCACGGCACGCAGTGCGCTTAGCAGGATGAGAAAGAATATAATATTATGCTTTTTCATCGCGGTAGAAATTCCGTTACATCCTTACCATAACTAATCAGTTCGCGGACGACACTGGAAGACACGCAAGCGTAACGCTCCTCGCAGAAGAGCATCACTGTCTCCACACCGCCAAGCCGTTGGTTCATCGCCGCCACGTCGCGCTCATATTCGAAGTCTTTCACGCTACGCAGCCCGCGCAGGATGAAATCCGCACCCTCGCGGCGGCAGAGGTCAATGGTCAGGTCGTCATAAGCCACGGCACTCACGCGCGGCTCGCCACGGTAGAGTTCGGCAATGCGGCGCACGCGTTCCTCCGCCGTATAAAGGGGCTGCTTCCCCGCGTTCACACCGACACCCACCACGATGCGGTCGAACATCGGCAGCGCACGCGCCACGATGCTCGCATGCCCCACGGTGAACGGATCGAAAGTTCCTGGGAATATGGCTGTCTTCATATCGGTTCCGTTTTGCGTTTGCGCCGCGAAGTTACGCAAAATAACGCACCGAGGGAAAATTCCCGGGGAATAAACGGGAAAGAAGTCGCGTATAATGCCATTTTTCCGAAACTTTTATAAAAAATTCTCGTTTCCGTATTCGTCCTACCCAGGGATAGGGAAAACACCCGCAGGGAGAAGGGATAACGACGCTACTACGAGAAAAACTGATGCGGGGAATCCGCCCTGCCGCGCGCCTTCCCGCATTTTTCCGCCGCGCCGCTTGCCCGTTCGTCCGGGATGTGCTACTTTTGCGGCACAGGAGGAGAGATTTGGCTGCTTGCAACCTCGGTAAAAAATGCTAAAACCGCGCAAACGGGCCACGCAAAGACGAAGGCACGGAGGCTACGCAGGAAAGCGCCAGAACGGGGCGCTTATTTTTTGCGCCATACCAGGACAGGAATACGTGAACGCATAAACAACAAGAAAAAATATGGCATATCTTTTTACTTCCGAATCGGTTTCGGAAGGCCACCCGGACAAGGTGGCTGACCAGATCAGTGACGCAGTGCTCGACGAGCTACTGGCATTTGACCCGCAGTCCAAGGTAGCCTGCGAAACGCTGGTAACGACAGGACAGGTCATCGTGGCGGGCGAGGTGAAGTCCGAGGCATGGGCCGACTTACAGAGCGTGGTGCGCCGCACCATCCGCCGTATAGGCTACACGGAGGCGGACTACAGGTTCGATGCCGAAAGCTGCGGCATCCTCAACGCCATCCATGAGCAGAGCGCGGACATCAACCGGGGCGTGGACCGCCAAGTGCCGGAGGAGCAAGGTGCGGGCGACCAGGGCATGATGTTCGGGTACGCCAACAACGAGACGGACAACCTGATGCCGCTTCCCCTATCCCTAGCGCACGATTTGATGATAACCCTCTCGCGCATCCGCCGCGAGGGACAAGTGATGACTTACCTGCGCCCGGACGCGAAAAGCCAGGTCACCGTGGCCTACGGAGAGGACGGCAAGGCGGCGGGCATCGACACCATCGTCATCTCCACGCAGCACGACGAATTCGTCACGGCGGAGGAGGCGGGCTCGCAGGAGCGGGCAGATGAACTGATGCTCGCGAGAATTCGTGAAGACGTCATCAACATTCTCATCCCGCGCACGCTTGAGGAACGCGTGAAGACACCGGCCGTGCGCGCCCTCTTCGCGAAAGGCGGTACAAAGTACCTGGTCAATCCGACCGGAAAGTTCGTCATCGGCGGACCACATGGCGACACAGGACTCACGGGACGCAAGATAATCGTGGATACCTACGGCGGACGCGGCGCGCACGGCGGCGGTGCCTTCTCTGGCAAAGACCCGTCGAAGGTGGACCGCTCGGCGGCCTATGCGGCGCGCCACATTGCCAAGAACATGGTGGCGGCGGGTGTGGCGGATGAAATGCTCGTACAACTTAGTTACGCCATCGGTGTGGCAGAGCCCATCAGTATCTACGTAAACACGTACGGCAGGGGACACGTCGCCATGAGCGACGGAGAAATAGCCCGCAAGGTGGGGGAAATCTTCGATCTGCGCCCTTATGCCATTGAGCAGCGGTTGGGGCTACGCCAGCCTATCTATGAGGAAACGGCGCGCTACGGCCATATGGGACACCACCCACGCAAGAAAGTAAAAGTCTTTGAGGCCAAGGGACAAGAACCGAAGCGCATGGAGGTGGAGCTATTCACCTGGGAGAAGCTGGACTACGTGGAGCGTATCCGCGAAGCCTTTGGGCTTTCCGGTGGAACTGACGGGGGCAGAGAGCTATGACCATCACCGTCTATGCCGCCTCGAGCGGCCAGGTACCGGACGTGTACGTCCGCGCCGCCGGAGACCTAGGCAAGGCCATCGCTGCCGGGGGGCACACCCTTGTGAACGGTGCGGGGCGCACGGGGCTGATGGGAGCCTGCACGGACGCCTGCCTCGCCGCAGGGGGACGCGCGGTCGGCGTTATCCCCGGATTCATGATTGAGCAGGGCTGGCAGCACGACGGCATGAGCGAACTCATCGTCACTCATGACATGCACGAACGCAAGGAGCGTATGGCTGCCCTCTCGGATGCCTGTGTGGCACTGCCGGGGGGCGTGGGAACACTCGAAGAGCTACTAGAAATTATCACTTGGAAGCAACTCGGGCTCTACCTGAAGCCTATAATAATATATAATGTGTCGGGGTACTTCGACCCGCTCCTCGCACAACTCAGCCGCGCCACGGCAGAGTGCTTCATGCGCCCCCAGCACCAGAGCATCTGGCAGGTGGCCGATGAGGCTGCAAAGGTGGTGCAACTGGCCGAGACGACACCGCTTTGGGATCAGTCCGTCCGCAAATACGCCGCACTATAGCACGAACTATGCCCGAAAACGCCCTCACAGACTCCCTGCAGAGCGACAGCCTGAACACGCCACAGCTGCTGATACGCCCCGATACGGACAGCACCGACGCAGCCGCCTACGCACTGCCGGACAGTCTCCTGACCGGCCACGCCACCAGTAGGCAGGGCGTGGAGGGCGATCCCCTGCCCTACCGCCTGCGTAACGACGATGTCGTGACATCCGCCCTCGTGCTGAGCTTTTTCTTCATCATATGGGTTCTTACGCGTTCACGCAACTACCTGCTCGGTAAACTCACGAACTTCTTCCGCGCGAAGGAATGCGAAAACATGTTTACCCCACAGGTGGAGACGGAACTGCGCGGCGTACCCTTCCTCATATTCCAGACCTGCTTTGTCATGGGCGTGCTGGCATTCGACATCCTGCAGGAGATACTCCCGCCCGGAGTTGCGGAAGGCGCCACTCCCTATGCGCTCCTCCTTGCCGCCACCCTGCTCTGCTTCGCCTACTACCTTCTGAAAATCGGCCTTTACCGCTTTGTCAATGCCGTCTTCTTCACGCGGGAAACGGCCGGACGGTGGCACGACCTTTACCTCCTCTCCATACTCTCCACGGGGTTGTGCCTGTTCCCCGTAGCCTTGCTCGTGGTCTATTTCGACCTGAGCCTGCACTACACTCTCCTATCCATCGTTGCCATCCTCGCTTTGGCTAAGTTGCTGCTATTTTTCAAGAGTTTCCACGTTTTTTCCCGAAGCGAGGCAACGGTTTTCCATATAATTTTGTACTTTTGCACGCTCGAATTGCTACCCCTCTACTTTCTGTGGAGTGCGGCGGCATACGTGCTCAACTACACGCAAACCTACGGATTAGACTTAAGGCTTCCGCCCCAGATTCTGTTATGATTAAGCACATCCTCGTCTCACAGCCCGAGCCGACATCGCCCAAATCGCCCTACTTTGATATTTCCCGCAAGCATGGCGTGAATTTAGAGTTCCATTCATTCATCAAAGTTGAGGGGATATCGCCGCTGGAGTTCCGCGCACAGAAAATTAAGATACTGGACCACACAGCCATCGTGTTCACGTCGCGCCACGCTATCGACCACTTTTTCACGCTTTGCCAGCAGTTACGCGTGAAAATCCCTGACACAATGAAATACTTCGGTATATCCGAGACCGTCTCACTATACATTCAGAAATACATCCCCTACCGAAAACGGAAAGTTTTCTTCGGCACCACGGGGAAGTGGCCCGACCTTGTACAAGTCATGGCTAAGCACAAAGCGGAAAAATACCTTGTGCCGCTAAGCGACGTCCACAACGGCGACATCGCCGCCATGCTCAATGCGAAGAAACTGGAACACACGGACTGCGTGATGTACCGCACCGTCAGCAGCGACGAGATGCCCAAGTCGTTACGCGCCTACGATATGCTTATTCTCTTCACGCCCAGCGGTGTGGAATCCTTACTGAAGCATTACCCCAACTTCAAGCAGGGCAAGCTGAAAATAGCCTGCTGGGGGCAGAACACTGCACAGGCCATCCGCAACGCCGGCCTGCGCCTTGACCTTGAAGCCCACTCCGGACAGGCGCTTTCCATTACTGGAGCATTGGATCTTTACCTAGAGCAAGAGAACAAGGAAGCCGCACCCAAGAAGGCGGCGAAGAAGCCTGCTGCGAAGAAAACCGCGACGGCTAAAGCGACTACTGCGACAAAGGAAAAGGTGACCGCCACGAAGAAAAAGACGACCACGACACAGACAAAGCCTGCCGCCACGAAGAAGGCGACCGCCCCCAAAGCTCCTGCAAAAGCAAAGGCTTCTTAAGGGAGCGGAATTTACCAGCCAAAGCCAACCGGAGCCCCCCTTCCCCAGCCAGCAACGCCGCAGGGACGAAACACCACCCCCTATTGCAGAAGACCATGCGCGCACAGACATTTTCCAAGGCCGAACGCCTCTGTCGCCGCCGCGACATTGATGCGCTCTTCGCTTCCGGCACATGCTCCGTATCGGTCTATCCCGTCCGCGCGGTTTTCCGCGCCATACCCTACAACAACAATAGCCCGCAAGTCCGAATCCTCGTGAGCGTCGCGAAGCGCCATCTGCGCCTCGCTGTCAATCGTAACCGCGCTAAGCGCCAAATCCGTGAGGCCTACCGGCGTAACAAAGCCCACCTGACGGGCAATCTGCCAGCAGAAACAGCCCTCCACATCGCCTTTATCTGGCTTTCCGACAAGCCCGAATCCTCCCTGCGTGTAGGAAAGTCCGTCGTCCGCCTACTCCAGCTGATCACCGAACGCGCGTGCAGCCCCCTAAACGCCCCGCCATGTCCCTGCTCTCCCACCTCCTGATATTTCCCATCCGCCTCTACCAGCGTTATATCTCCCCACTGACACCTCCCTCGTGCCGCTTCACTCCAACGTGTTCCCAGTATGCAGTCGAGGCACTACAGAAACACGGTGCGCTGAAAGGCAGCTGGCTCGCCCTGAAACGTATTCTGCGCTGCCATCCGTGGGGTGGTAGTGGCTACGATCCCGTGCCATGAACGATTTCCACACGCACAATCTGAACGCGCCGCCCGGCGAGGCCGTCATCAACCTTCCCGCCGAAGCCCTCCTGAACCCTGCCAGCTTCACCTTCCGCCCCGGCTGTCTCTATTCCGCTGGTATCCACCCGTGGTGGACGGATACGGCGGAAAATATTCCCGGTTTCATCGAAGGATTACGCCTCATTGCTGCCCATCCGCAAGTTGTGGCGATAGGCGAATGCGGCTTCGACCGCCTCCGGGGCGACCTGCGCCTGCAAGAGGAAATTTTTCCCCTACACATAGAAATCGCTGAAATGCACCAAAGGCCTGTCACCCTGCACTGTGTGCGCGCTTTTGACGTATTGCTCGCCGCACGGAAACGCCTCCAACCGACAACGCAATGGACGGTTCATGGTTTCCGGGGCAAGCCCGGCCTTGCCCGCCAGCTGCTTGACGCGGGAATTGACCTCAGTTTCGGGCGGCATTACAACGCCGAGAGTTTTGAACTCACCCCACCCCAACGCCGTCATCGGGAGACGGACAATGAACAATAACCCTGCTTGAAACAACACTCCCCGCGCCAGAGAAGCAGACGCGGGGAGTACTTTTATTCAGCCTATCGGCGGGAAGGGGACATCATTCTGCCCCAAGTAGGGCCGTAAGCTCCTCAAAAGAAGCGGCGACACGGACAAAATCCTCCACAGTGGTACGCAACAAACGACGGCTGTGCAGGTCGGACAAGAAACGGAGCAGGCTGTTCCAACAGCCATCTACGTTATAAAGTATCACAGGCTTGGCCTGCATACCAATCGCCGCATCGCCAAGCGCAGTGAACATCTCGTCAAGCGTACCTACCCCGCCGGGAAGACAAACCAGGACATCGCTCGCGTCTATCAGAGCCTGCTTGCGGTCCGCCAACCCCTGCGTTGCAATACACTCGTCCAGATGTCCGCTAACCCATCCGCGCTCCTCAAGCACGCGTGGTACTACCCCGACGACATGCCCACCCTCCGCCTTAGCAGAAGCGGCGAGCACTTCCATCAGCCCTTTGCTTGAGCCACCGAAGACTAGGGTGCGCCCCGTACGCCCGATCCAACGCCCCAACTGCTCGGCAGCAGTACGGAAACTCTCAGAAAGGCCGTCGTTAGCGGAGAGGAAAACGCCGATACGATGCATGGACATAGCGACAAAGCGGTCAGCGCACCGCGATGCACTCTATCTCCACACGCGCCCCCTTCGGCAAAGTCTTCACCGCAACGGCACTGCGGGCGGGATAAGGCGCGCTGAAGTGCGCTTCGTAAACGGAATTCATCTCGGCAAAATCCGCCATATCGGCGAGGAAGACGGTCGTCTTCACTACATTGGCCGTTGTAAGCCCCGCCTCGCGGAGGATTGCCTCCATATTACGGAGAGACTGCTCCGTAAGTTCACGGATGCCGCCCCCCACGGGGAAATCGCCCGTTGCAGGATCTATGGGTAACTGCCCACTGAGGAATACCATACCACCGGCCTCTATCGCCTGACTATAAGGCCCGATAGCTACCGGAGCTGCGGATGTTGTGATGTTCTTCGTCATAAGGTTTCATTTACCGGCCACGCATGGGTGTAGCCGCTGGGTGATAATTATTTATTTTAGGTGAGTTCTAAAAATTAATATTTGTGAGTGGAAGCCGTACCTTCTGAATCAGTTCAGTTGGTTTCAGTGCCCCAAAGGGCATCGTTGGCTCGCGAAAGTGTTCGTTTATCCACTCATTTGACTTGATTATTTGACGT
>JAFUZP010000021.1 GCA_017476545.1 Alloprevotella sp. | reverse complement strand
GCGATTACCCATTTCCTCGGTGGGAATGCTTCGACAAGCACAAGGTACGGTGACACCTACACACGCAACGATGCGATTACCCATTTCCTCGGTGGGAATGCTTCGACAAGCACAAGGTACGGTGACACCTACACACGCAACGATGCGATTACCCATTTCCTCGGTGGGAATGCTTCGACAAGCACAAGGTACGGTGACACTATTCAAAATTCAAATACAATTAGTAAGTTGTGGGCTACTGCATTAAAAGGGGAAGACCCAATACTGAAAATGTATGAAGCATTTTCACCTGTTCAAAATCAAAGTGTGAGAGGTGACAGGAAACTATTGGTAAAGGCATTGGCAGACATTCAAGGGGTATCTGATAAAGATATGATGTCGATGGTTGAGCCTCTACCAATGAAAGATGCAAGTCCTGACATAAAAGAACAATGGACTAATGCACTACATGATAGTGGGACAAGTATGACTTCACAATCAACTTTTGACAGCCCAATTGATGTTAATGTTCATGGCGATATAACTCTTAAATCTGAAAATGGACAATCTTTCGACATTTCAAGGGTTATAGAAAATGACCCATTATTAATAAGGACGATTAGTCAACTAATTACAAAACACATGTCATCTGCACTAAATGGAGGAAGGGGGATTATTTGAATTGGCACTTGGCAACATTTAGTGCTAAATTTGTGGCATTTATGTGTTAAAATCCTCTTTGTATAAAAGACTTTCAAGGAAATTTCGTACCTTTGCGCTGCCATTCGGTAAATACCGGGTGGCAGACATAATTTTGGAAGCGTTTGGCTTCGTTCCAACCTTAGTGAATCTCGACAACTCACTTGAATATTTGGAATGATGAAGGACGCTCCCTCTTGGTGGAAGTATATACCCCTGTGTATAGATAAAGCCAAGAGCGTGAGCCTTTCTTTGTTATCTATATTCAAGGCAGTCGAGAGCCTACTAAGGAGATACAAAGACCAATAGGCTCACGCTTTCTTTTTATGCCTTAACTTCCAATAGTAACCGCATTGTGTGAGCCGAAGATGCAAAATTGTATTACAAACATGATACAAGAACAAATTTTAGCAACCATTTCTTTAGTAAAAGATTGGTCTTCGGAAGAAAAAAGTAAAGCAGTCCAACTTGCAAAATTAATTCAAGCATGTTTCGACCGTGATGAATTTATCATTCAGGACGAGAGTACTTTTCAAACCCTTGTTAGTCACGAGGGGCGTACAGTTGGTCAAGAACTTGACATCATTGTGAAAGAATTGGAAAAACTTTGTCCCATAAAATGATAACAATTTGTCTTTTCATAGGTATTGTTGTAATATTCATAATATGGGCATTATTTAGGGGTAGGTCAAAGGATACGTTGAAGCAGATAGGTCTTGCTACAAGTATAAAAAATACAGGTTTTGAAAGTCCTTCAACGATTCTATTGATTAGGAATATTATTATGAAGACACTGACAAAAGAAGGTTTTCATATAATTTCCTTAAATATAGTTCATGAATTTCAAGGACGATACCAAGGAATAATTCAAACAAAAGAACATGGGCAAACTATGCTTAAAATCATTGCAGACCATCTTGGAAATCTTCAATGGTCTGAAGTAGATTAAGCCACCTTTTTGACCTTATCGTATCTTACAACATTAAGTGAGCGTCCGAACATCTCCATGAATCGGACGCTTTCTTTGTCATCTCTCGTATTGTAACGGAACACAGCTTCGTCCACATACCTTTGCAAGTACTTGGCAGAAACAAAGTGGTAGATACCGAAAATGGAACGCTTCAACTGACCCCAAAATCCCTCAATGCTGTTGGTATAAGCATCACCAACAACAAATTCCTTGGCATTGTGGTGAACAATAGCGTGGGTATATTCACTGTCATAAAGTGAATGATAGCCGATAAACTCATCTGTGAAGATACGTGATCCAGGCTTCACAATCTGACGGATGATAGGTGAAAGAGTATTTCCTTTGGTATTCTTCACTTTCTTTGCCACCAACTTTCCACCTCTCTCAATCATACCGAATACAGGTGTCTTAGTCTTTGTGGAACGTCCCTGAGTACCCTCTGTCTTCTTGCTTTCGTGCTTGTTCTTCTCACGTCCACCGATATATGCCTCGTCACATTCCACCTCTCCACTCAACTCATTAACTGTCTGTCCGTAGAGTGTACGAACTTTATGTAAGATAAACCATGCTGTCTTCTGCGTAACCTTTATGTCACGTGCCAACTGATGAGAGGCAATTCCTTTCTTGTGAGAAGATATAAGGTACATGGCAATGAACCACTTGCGGAGAGAAATCTTCGTATTCTCAAAAATTGTTCCAACTGTCACGTTGAACTTATGATTACAGTGCTTGCAGAGATAACGACCATCCTTACAGAGGTGGCAATGATGACTACCGCAATAGGGGCAAACCACATCTCCGTCAGACCAACGAGACTGAGCGATTGCCTGCTTGCAGATTTGGTCGGTGGTGAAATACTCCATCACCGAGAAAAGGCTGTCGAACTGTGTGAAATCTATCTTCATATTTCCCTAACTTTACTTCTTTAACTAATTGTAAAGCTAAGGTCGGGATTTTTCCAGTAAAACAGGAATCTTTTTAGCTAAAGAGATCTAAAGTAAAGCTAAAGATATCTAGAACAACTGAAAATGTGGCTTATATACAAGAAAACCACCGAAATAATATTTTCGACTATTTTATGAATACTAATTTGTCCATTCTCTCCCTCTTTTATGTTTAACCAATCCGTACAAATCTTTCATATAATCAGCATAACGTGTGAGACCGCATTCTTCTGAACGTCTGATACAATTACGTATTTCCCACATTCCTCTGTCGGATATGTCGTTTGTTTCTCCTTTAAGATACTCTTTCATGTGTTCACAATATAAAATTATGCTATTTACCAATAACCCATCATCAGCATTTTGTAATTTTTGATATTCTTTTGAATTTTTATCCGGCATATCATAATAAAAATGTTTTTTATTGTATGTATAAGGATTCCGTTCATCTGTAGAATTATTAATCAGATTAGGTAATGCATTGGCGGATTTCCATAAACCTGATTTTATTTGGTTGAGAAAATCTCCTTCCTCAACCATTTCTCTTACTGATTCATAAATCATATTGCGGAGTTCGCTTTCCTTTATTCGTATTACTTTCTTCATAACCATATATTTGTTATTGATTCTTATACAAATAAATAGTGTTTTTTTTTTGAAAGTTCCGAAAATGTGGCTTATATATAAGTAAACTACCGACAAACACGAAGAATGCCGGTGTTTTTGAGTTATTTTGCGCACCTTTTTACAAGTACACGTGCTTCACTTTGTGAATAAAGTGGAATTGTATGTTTTGCCATACGAAACCACCCAAATATAAGTTTTACGTTATGGCATGATGTCAGTGTAAAACGAGGCAAAAATCAGTGAGTGTTCGTTCCTACGAAAGAATAAGAAATGGACGTAAAGAATTTGTAAGCACTCACAGTCGAAGACTTCCTCATGTAGGAATGCGCCTTGCATCTTAACCGTGGTGAGGACGGTTTCCATTCGCCTCCTTACTGCTCCAATAGTGAGGGGGTTTTACATATATACTCCCCTTATCTTATTTCATCAATAAATCCATATTTATTCAAGGCATTGTCAGCATCGAAATAAAAGTCTTTTTGTTTGCCAAATATATCATCTAACTGTTTCTTGGTAAATGATGAGTGTTCAAGGTAAATATTTGTCATCAAGTCCTTCAATACTTTACAATGTTCTACAGAATTTATAACATCTTCCAATTTTCCCCATGATTCTGAACTAATTTCATGCACCATAAAGAAGGTATTTTTACTTGCAATACGTTTTGTTGCAGCTTGTAAAATAATTGTGCCTGCCGACATAATCTTACCCGAGCAGTAAATGTTGACATTATACTTTTCTTTCAAAGATGTAATTAAATCATAATATGCAAATGCCTCGTACACAATGCCTCCATAAGTACTCATATAGATATTAATGTCAGGTCTTTGAAATTCGAGAATAGATTGATTAGATATGAAATTACATTGGGTAATTGAGTTTAGATTATTTCTAATGATGTATTCATCCTCCTTAACTACTTCATTTATTTCTTTTTGAAATGTTTTAAATTGTGCCTCTGTTATATCACCATTCAAATAAATGTCATGTTGTTTAATGTCGAACGTCTTTAAAATTAATGAATTACTTTGTATCTCCATAAATTTATACTAAGTATGATATATTATATTCATCATAAGAATAAAGGTTTCCATTGAAAAAGTCAACAGAAACCTCTATTTATTATTAAGAATCTACAGTCAACATGTATATCGTTACCTTAATTTATTTATAATAGCATTTGTTTATTAACACTCACACCATCCCCAAGCCTCCCCCTCTCGGGGGGACGGGAGGGGGGCTGGAGGGGCTTCGGGGCATGGGATGGTACATTCACGCCAAGCGGCGCACCACACCCCTCCGAAAGGGGCGCGATGCGCCGCTCAATACGTACTCGTATGTCTGTAACTACTTGATAACCAAGGCGTGAGGGAGGGTAATTCGGGCACTTCCCGCCCCGTAGATACGGCCGGATCCGCCCTCCGCTACTGCGCAGGCGGCTATACCGTTATTATATATATACGCGTAAGGCATAATCAAGTTGCTGATTTCCGCTGCAAAGGTAGGGAAAACTATCCAACAGGCCAAGACTGGAGAAGGAGAAATACCGCCCCAAGGATTTCCTGACCCTATAGCCAGGAAGAACTAACCCTATAGTTAGGAAAAAGTACCCATAGGGTTAGGAACGGCTACCCCATGGGGTAAGGCGCGCGCCGCCGTCAGCCAGCACACCGGAAGGCAGCAGGGCATCCTCCTGCGGCAGCCGATAAGAGAAAAAAACGCCGCCCGGCTAATCCGGACGGCGCAGAAGTTGCGATCGGGAAGGGATAGCCCTTCAGAACAGGTAGGCCACCTGCACCTGGAACGTGTTCGTCTTGAAGTCGTAGTTCGCCGGTACCGTCACCGCATCATCGCTCCCGCCCGCCAGCTTGGACACGCGGTTGATGGTCTTCGCATACTTGGAGAGGGCGATGTTGTACGTCAGGCCTATCTCCACATGCTTCGCGAGCTTCGCGCCCACGCCGACATTCCAGCTCACGTTCATGTTCTTCCGCTCAAACGTCGTGTCCTCGCCGGAAAAGAGCTTGGTCCACTTCGTCTGTCCCACGTTGAAGCCGAACTGCGGGCCCGTGGCGGCATATACGGAAGCCAGCGAACCGAGGCCCAGCGTGTAGCGCGCGTTGATAGGAATCTCCACGCTGCGGATTGTGCGGCTGTAGTCGTCGCCCAGGTTGAGGCGCTTCTGGTTGTAGAGCAGCGCGGCGTCGGCGCCGAAGCCCAGCACGTTCACGTTCACCTTCGGGCCTACATAGAAACCGTAACGGTTGGATGCGCTGAAGTTACGGTCAAGGTCCTTGAAGTTCACCTTGCTCATGTTCATGCCCGCCATGATGCCGAACTCGATGCCGGCCTGTGCGGGTGTCGCAGCTGCCAGCGTGAGCAGCAGCGCGAGGGTAAAGAGGTTTCTTTTCATAATGAGTGTATAGTTAGTTACCAGATGAATGTCCGTATTACCCAATAGCAGCCGATGCCGGCCACGTAGCCCACGAAGGCTATCCACGTTATCTTCTTCATGTACCACCCGAAGGTAATCTTCTCCAGACCCATAACAACCACGCCCGCCGCGCTGCCGATGATGAGCATCGAGCCGCCCACGCCGGCGCAGTAGGCCAGCAGCTGCCAGAAGATACCGTCCACGGCCATGTCGCCCGCAGCCTGCACGGGGTACATACCCATGCAGCCCGCTACGAGGGGCACATTGTCCACGATGCTGGACAGCACGCCGATGATGCCCGTGACGAGGTAGTGGTTGCCGTCGAACCACACATCGAGTCCTTTGCCCAGCTGCGTCAGTACGCCAATTGTCTCCAGGCAGGCCACCGCCATCAGTATGCCGAGGAAGAAGAGGATGGTACTCATGTCGATGCGGGAGAGCATGTTCGTCACGCGCTTCTGCATAGCGCCTTTCTCCTCCTTCTGCTTCAGGTTGGCATAGAACACCTCCGTCACCGTCCACAGCACGCCCAGCACGAGCAGGATGCCCACGAAAGGCGGCAGGTGGGTCAGCGTCTTGAATATCGGCACGAAGATAAGGCCGCCCACACCAAGCAGGAAGACCCACTTACGCTGCGCGGCAGTCAGCCCACTGGCCTGCACCGTTGCGCTCTGCGACGACGTGAAGGTCAGTTCGCCCTTCAGCGAGAGCGAGAGGATATACGCCGGGATGAGCATAGACACGAGGCTGGGGATGAATATCTCCATGATGACGCCCGCCGCCGTGATGACACCCTTGTTCCAAAGCATGATGGTCGTCACGTCGCCGATGGGCGAGAACGCGCCGCCACTGTTAGCCGAGATAACTACGAGGGCGGCGTATATCATGCGGTCCTGCTTGTCGCTGACGAGCTTACGCAGTATCATAACCATCACGATGCTGGTGGTAAGGTTGTCCAGTATGGCGGACAGGACGAACGTCATGAACGCTATGCGCCAGAGCAGGGCGCGCTTGCTGCGCGTCTGCAGCGTGTCGCGCACGAAGTTGAAGCCGCCGTTCTGGTCCACCAGCTCCACGATAGTCATCGCGCCCATCAGGAAGAACAGCGTGGTCGCCGTACTGCCGAGGTGCTTCTCGATGATGGCACTCACCGCCTGCGCCACGTTGTTGTCAAACTGCGGCAGCAAATGCCGCACTTCCTCGTACTGCGTCGGATCTACCATAAAGACCGTCCAGCACCCCACGAACATAAGCAGGGCTATGGCGGCCTTGTTCACTTTCGTGAGGCTCTCGACGGCTATGCACAGGTAGCCCAGGACGAAAAGCGCCACGATGCAGATTGTCAGACTTGTCATAACTTTTTATTGTTTGCGCCGCGAAGATACAACATTTACGGGAAACGCTTCGCCTTTCGCCGCCCAAAAATTCGGCGACACGCCAATTTTCAGCCCTGCACCAGTAGGGAAGGAAATGAAAAAGGGGGCTGCACCGCTGTGCGCCCCCCTTCTCGGGTGTTTTAATAATTGCAATATGACCAATGAATATTGGCTGAAAAAGTTATGGATT
Organism: Alloprevotella sp.; assembly: GCA_017476545.1. GTDB lineage: Bacteria > Bacteroidota > Bacteroidia > Bacteroidales > Bacteroidaceae > Alloprevotella. The sequence continues at coordinate 63,828 of JAFUZP010000021.1, read as the reverse complement.
GCCTTACATTTGTGTCAGTGTCTTGACGAACGCCTCAGTCATGGTTCCCGTGAAATTCACGATGTGCAGCCTACCTTCGTTTTTCGTGAGCAGTATCAGCTCCACTATCACCTTCCCGCGTTTCCTCACATAGAGGCTCTTACCCTCGTACTCATCGTAGAGCCGGTAGCGGTTCTTGTTCGCGTCGAGCAGGGATACCGCTTTATCGTAGAGCGCGTCCGTGTCGTCGGAGTCCGCATCGGTGACTACCCGCACGCTCTTCAGGTTTTGCAACGTCCGCACGGCCTCGCTGTTGCTCCCTATCTCCTCAATCCGCATCATCTTGCTCATCATCACGGGACTGACAGTGCGACAGTCCAGCCCTGTCCCCTCGGCGTTCAGCCGCATATAGGTGGAGGCAAAGTCCTGCTCACGCTGTGCGCCGCAGAGTGCGGGCAGCAACAAGATGGAAAGAAAGAACAGATAACGCTTCATTGGCTCACTACTTGCTTGTCTGCCTGTACCGTGTCCGCCGATGCTGTGCGCTGGAACATCTCCAGTCCGTCCTCCAGTACTTTGTAGGCCTGCTGCGGATTGTCGTAGGTATCATTGTAGCTGGCAGGATTGTAGTCCCATGCCGCGCCATCTTTCTGAAAGGAGCGCTGTGCACCGATGCCCACCAGAACCACCACGGCCACGGCGGCAGCGGCTTGGTAGAGCGGGCGCAGACTTTCCGCCCACGAGCGGCGGCGCGCCTTTACCACAACGGGGGTAGCGGGAACCACGGCGGCCAGGACTTTCCGATCGAAATCAGAACCGAGCCCGATGCTGCGTTCTGCCGCTTCGTAGTCAAACAAATCTTTGTAGCGGAGCAATGGTTGCGGAATATCCGACTGCCGGAAAAACAGGCGCAGAATCTGCTCCTCTTCCGGCGTGGTGGCCGCGTCCCAATAGCGTTCAACGAGTTGTTCAATGTATTTATAGTCCATACGCTTCTATCTTTTCGTATTGTTGCCGGATACTTTGGCGGGCGCGGAAGAGCGTCACCTTGACCACCTCTTCGGTCAGCCCCAGCACTGTTGCGATTTCTTTATAGCTCTTACCTTCTATATCCCGTAGCTGCACCACACTCCGTTGCCGCTCTGGCAGTTGGCAGAACAGGCGGTGGATGCGCCGCAAGCGGTCGTCGTGTTCCAGTTGTTCCTGCGGCGAGAGGGTGTTGTCTGCCGCATCATAGCTGCCGCTTTCAAGGGAGAGGTTCTGCGCCTCCTTGCGTTCTTTCCGGTCGAGTGCGAGATTGCGGCAGACCGTCAGGCAGTAGGCTTCCAGCGAATTGACGACTCCGGATAGTTCCGCGCGACGTTCCCACACCCGGAGCAGCGTGTCCTGCACGATATCCTCGGCCTCAGCGCGATCCAACGTAATGCGCAGGGCCAAACGGAACAGCTGATCCTTCAGCGGGAGCAAGTCGGTTCTGAAGTCTATCTCTTGCATGGCTCTCTTATGGGATGACGGATGGGGTGACGAAAAGTTACACCTACACCTCACTTTTTTGTTTTTTATGCTGCCGGAAGCCTGCGCTACATGGCACCGCTTACCGGGCAGACGGCTGTCTCACGCCTTCCGGCAGGCAATGAGTATGTGCCGCCCATCGGCCAAGGTCGTAGCAAACCAATATGCTTCCCCGCCCTCGCGCACACCAAGCCGCTTCCGCAGGTCCGCCACGCTGGCAGGAAAGTTCCTGACGGCGATGTTCGCCTGTGCACAACCGGCCGTAAAAGCACGCAGTTCGCGCTTGGCGAAACCTGATGTGCGCATCACCTCGAACCGCCGCCCCGGGAAATTCTCCACACACCGGGCACTGATATAAAGATGGCTGTTGGGATGGAGTTTCTCCAGTCCGTAACGGGTTGCGGTCGTGCGGTACGCACCAGCTTTCAGCAGAGCAGGACCGGGTTCATACAGGTAGCTCCCTGCCGGAACGTCCGCTGCATAAGCGGGCTGCGCCGCTGCTTCCTCCTGCAAGGTGAAGGCGAAACGGTAATCATCCTCCGCGCAATGGATGAGCGTATCGCGGGACGCATGGTTATGAAGCACGAGTAGCAGTTCCTTGCACTCTCCCCCGCAAGCAAAAATATGCGGTTCCATCGGGCAATCCAACTCCACCATAGCTTGTTTCAGGTCCAACATGGGTGATAGTTTCAGCAGGATAGCCACCGCTTTCTTCCGTAACAAAGGGAGCAGTTCCACCACATTCGGATCGCAGTCTGCCAGACGGACAGTCTTCCGCCCCGTGGCTGCATCGCGCCGGGCGGGGTCTAGGAAGAGCAGGTCGGTGGGAGTCATCCGCCGTAGGTAATCTAAGGCATTCCCCTCGGTGAAATCGGCATTTTTTACACCGAGAAGCGGCAAATTATGGCGTGCCAGTGCGACCAGTTCCGCTTGCCGCTCAACGTACCGGGCTTCGCTGAAGAGGGGGGCAAGGAAGGAAAAATCCACACCAAGGCCGCCAGTGAGGTCAGTCAGCGTTCGCCGGGGGATGTCCAGGGCGCGTACTACTTCGGTTTTGTAACGCGCTGCGGCCTCGCCGGAGCACTGTTCGAGAGGCAGACGTCCCGGATATACTATGCCGTCGCACGCAGCCCAACTGGGAACCTTGCTACGCAGCCGTTGCCACCCCTCTATCTGGCGCAGTGCACGGGGCACGTCGATACCTGCCGAAGCGGGAATGGAAAGGGCGAGCTTGGTCACAGGCTCGCCCCGGTGCTGGGATATAAATTCCTCTGTCGTCATCGCAGGACGCTGAAATTGGCTTTTGCTTCGGAGCGCGTGCGGAAATTAAAATGCCACCACTCGGTCCGGAGCGCCTTGAAACCGCCTGCGGCCATGACACGGCGCAACAAGCGACGATTTGCCACAGCTTCGGGAGTGAGAGAGGCTGCTTCGCCCGATACGGCATCCTCGGCCGCCTGCCCGGACAACGGTTCAAACGCGCCGTAGAGCGTGCCCATCTGGAGCGTATCACCCGTTTCGGCATTGCAGAGCGTCACATCTACGGCTAGCCCGTAGTTATGCTGGTCGCCGCCGGAACGCGGATCGCTGACATAGATGTTACTATTCGTTCCGACCACTTCGGCATAGAGCAGCCCCTGCACGCTCATGGGACGCGCCGCATCCAGTACGAGGAGGGAAAGTTCGGGGCGCAGGCGTTTCAGCGCGGCCTGCGCTTTCTTCAGCGCAAGGGCGGCCTGCGGGTGGAGGTAGGCGGCATCCATGTCTTTGTAGAATGCCTTTTTCGCGAAATTTTCCGGCGTAGCCAACACGAGCCGTTCGCGGATGGAAGGGTCCGTATCCTGTATGCGCACCAGTCCTGCCGCCTCCAACTGCTGCCCGGTGGCCGAAGGCCGTTGCGCCAGGACGGCAAGTGGGAGCATGAGCAGGGCGAGAAGGGATATTTTCTTCATGGGTCTTGCGTGTTTTGGGATGCCGCGAAAGTACGAAATTCCCCCCACGTGGCGAAGAGACCGCGTGTAAAAGGGGCGAAATACAAGAATAATTAAGATTTGTGTGAACAAACGTTGTCGCCAACGTAGGAGTCGCGAAGGACAAGGCGCGCCTCCGGCCCCATGTTGAACAACAGGTCGGCGATACTCAGGTTGGGGACGAAGCCGTACTTCGCGCCGAACACTTGGTAATAAGGCCGCGAACGGAAGTGCGGATCGATGCGCCAATCGCGTTTGGGACTGATGAGGGTCCGGCAATCCTCGCCCCCGGGAAATTCGCGGCGGTAGCTCCGGGTGGGTTCTACGCGCCCGCTGATGCCCAACAGCCGGCACACCGTATCCCGCAGCCCGGCATTAAAATCCACGAGCAGGCGGGGCGGATGCTCATAGAACGGCCGCAGGTAGTCGGCATAGTAGTCGAAGTAAGGGCTCCGCTCATAGGCACTGACAAGGGCGTTCCAGTGCAGCTTCTGCCAGTTGCCGTGCATGCTCAGTTCCACTCCGCCCACGGGCTGGTTCCCGCCCCGGTGCACGACGGGAAGGCTCAACGCCAGCGGCCCGTTGGCCGAAAGAATGACGCAACGGCTACGGTAAGTCTGCTTGATGAAGCTCTCGCACCGCTCCTCCACCGCGCCGCTGCAAGCATAGAGGCGGGCATACTGCTGCACGGGTCCCAGATAAGACGTAGCAAACAACACGTGCATGGAAGGGAAGGGGAAAGGAGAAGGGAAGGAACTGGGCGGTACGTGCTACCGGCGGCTGGAGGCGCGGCGGTAGCACGCACCGCTTTATTTGATGTGGTTCACGTTCTTGAAGATGCGGTTCCAGCGCACGTGGCCGTCGAACCACCCGTAGTCCGGGTCCAGGGAGAGCCAGACGAAGAGCGGCTTGCCCACCACATGGTCCTCGGGTACGAAGCCCCAGAAGCGGCTGTCTGCACTGCGGTCGCGGTTGTCGCCCTGCATCCAGTAGTAATCCAGCTTGAAGGTATAGGTATCCGAGGGCTGCCCATTGATATAGATACGCCCGTCGTCGCGCACCTCAAGCGTGTTGCCTTCATAGACGCGGATGGCGCGCTCATAGACGGGCAGGTTTGCCAGCGTGAGTCGCAGCGTGCCGCCGCGTTTAGGTATCCATACGGGGCCGTAGTCCGCCGTGGTCCAGTCCTTCGCCATGTTCTGCGGATAGAGCCACTCCGCCTCGGACGGGCAGGGCTCCACGCTGCGCACCAGCTGTGAGTCCGCACGGAAGGCTTCCAGCGCGCGGCGCGTCAGCGGCATGACGTAGGTGCCGGGCTGCTGCGGCAGCTGTTGCTCCAGGTCCTCGGTAGAGATGCCCAAGTCGCGCCGCTCGCTGTCCAGCAGCATGGCGTTGAACTGCACGATGTAATTGTACTGCACGTTCTCCGGCTCGGGGTTCGGCTTGCCGTCCAGATAGATGCGGTTGTTCCGTATCTGCAAGGTCTGTCCCGGCATCCCCACGCAGCGTTTCACGTAGTTCTCGCGGCGGTCGGTCGGGCGGTCGAGTATCTTGCCGAACTGCTCCGGGTTGGCCTCCACAACGGCCCGTCCCGCAGCGTAGATACGGCGGAAGACGGCCTGCTGCTCCGCGTAGGGCGTGTCCTTCGTCAGGGCCTGCGAGGGAGCAGTGCCCTCCTGCTGCGCCAGCACCGCGTCGCCCAGTTGGTAGAGCAGGCGGTAGTAGTCCTGCTCCTGGCAGTTTGCGGCCACCGTGTCGCCGCTCGGGTAGTTGAAGACCACGATGTCGTTCAGCTCCGGCCGCCCCAGCCCCTTCACGCGGCGGTAGTCCCAGTGCGGTTTTTCAATGTAGCTCTTCGTCCCCACCAGCGGCAGCGTGTGCTGCACGAGGGGCATCGAGAGCGGCGTCTGCGGGATGCGCGGGCCGTAGGACAGCTTGCTCACGAGCAGGTAGTCGCCCGTCAGCAGCGTCTTCTCCAGCGAGGAGGACGGGATTACGAAGTTCTGGAAGAAGAACTGGTTGAGGAAATAGACGGCAACGAGGGCGAAGACGATGGCGTCCACCCAGGTCATGATGCCGCGCGCCGTGCGATTCTTCAGCGACTTCCACCAGCCCCAGTTTATCTTACGCGTCACGTAAGCGTCGATGATGAAGGGTACGGCCAGCAGCCCCCACCACGAGCCCACCCAGTAGAGGAAGGCGAGGTAGAGCACGGTGTATATCGCGGCCTTCGCGTAGGCGGGCCGTTTCTTCTGCCTGTCGGTCGGAGTATCCATAAGCGTTTATGGTTAAAAGTCGAACATGTCGGCGATGCCCAGCAGCCCCGTGTGCGTCGCCGTGAACTCAGCGGCCAGCACCGCCCCGAGGGCGAAGCCCCGGCGACTGTGCGCGCTGTGTGTAATCTGTATGCAGTCGGCACCGGAGTCGTAGGTGACGGTGTGGATGCCCGGCACCTCGCCGCGCCGTACGGCATCGATGCGCAACGTGCCGCCGTCCGCCGCCGTCCCGCACGGGGAAGGCTGCTCGCCGAAGGGCCTGCCCTCCGCGTCCGTCACGCCGCCCAGCTCCCAGCGCGTCTTGCGCCCCAGGCCGCTGATGATGTCCTCTGCCAGCGTGATGGCCGTACCGCTCGGCGCGTCCAGCTTATGCACGTGGTGCGTCTCCTCCATGCGGACGTCGTACTCCGGGAAGCGCGCCATGATGCGCGCCAGGTAGCGGTTCACCGCGCCGAAGACGGCCACGCCCAGCGAGAAGTTGCTCGCCCAGAACAGCGTGTGCCCCTCACCGATGAGCCGCCGCACGTCGGCCTCGTGCTCCTCGCGCCAGCCCGTCGTGCCGCACACCACCTTCACGCCCTGCCCGAAGGCGCGCACCACGTTGCCGTAAGCCGCGGCGGGAGCCGTGAACTCGATGGCCACCTCCGCCGAGCGGAACGCCTCGCTCCCGAAGTCCTGCTGGTTGTCCACGTCGATGACGCACACCACCTCGTGTCCGCGCGCCACCGCGATTTCCTCTATCATACGGCCCATCTTGCCGTAACCTATCAGTGCTAACTTCATTGTCCGTAACAAAAACCGGCACCGCCGGGAGGGAAAAAGGGCGGGACGCACGCGCGGCGCGGACCCGCCGGTAGCGTACCCCCAATGAGAATCGAACTCATATCTAATCTTTAGGAGAGATTTGTTCTATCCATTGAACTATGAGGGCGCGACTGCGCCGCGAAAATAACAAATAAATACCAAAACGCGAAACATTGCGCCCCCTTTCCACATCCCCCGCCCCAGCGGCAGGCGGCGGCAGGCGGCACACGGCGGCCCCCCGGGGCGCACCCGCCGCGCCGCACGCCCGCACCGGACGGAATTTACAGCAGGGTGTAAATCTATTTACAGCAAGGTGTAAAACGATTTACAGCAAGGTGTAAATCAATTTACAGCAGGGTATAAATCTATTTACAGCAGGGTGTAAAACGATTTACAGCAGGGTATAAATCAATTTACAGCAAGGTGTAAAACGATTTACAGCAGGGTATAAATCAATTTACAGCAAGGTGTAAAACGATTTACAGCAGGGTGTAAAACGATTTACAGCCCGGCGGAAGCCCCGCTCCGAGCGCATCGGGAGAGGAGGACAGGCGCATCGGGAGGCGGCGCGGGGCGCATCGGGAGGCGGCGCAGGGCGCACCGAACAACCGGCACCGCACCGCCCGGCGGAAGCGCGGGGCGCGGACGGGAACCACGCCCGCACCGCCGCGCACTCCGCGAAAGCCGCGAAAAAAACGGCAAAACTTGCGTTTATGAAATATTAACCTTATATTTGCAGCCCACACATATATTAATTATGTGCGCGCACACGTGGGGCGAGAACGCCCCGGGGCGTGCGGAAGGAAGAAACAGACGAAACAACTTTTTAATTCATCTAATTACTAACTAAAACTTACGACTATGGCATTTAAACATTATGCTAAGTTAGGGTTATTCCTACTGCTGTGCTGCTTCTCCGCAAGCATCGCCGCACAGGGGGACTACCCGCTCAACTTCGACCCGGACAACGCGGTGAGCCAACGCGCGAACCGCTACGTTCGTACCATCAGCATCGGAGACCAGAGCATCGACGTCTACCCCAGCGGAAACCCGAACGGGAACAATGCCTGCTACCTGGACCTGACCAACCAGACGTTCACGGTTAAGGCAGGCGCGACGGTGAAGTTCGTCGCCGAAACCGCGGGCGAATGGAGCCACAACTACCTCTACGTGGACTGGGACCGCGACGGCCAGTTCAAGGTGGACGACGTTTCCGCCCAGGGCGTCATCGGCGAGGGGCAGGAAATCGTCACCTTCTCCTACTGGGACGCCAGCTACTCGGAGAGCAACGGCTACAACAGTGCCGGCGTACACGTGGAGGCAGGCAACAAGACCTTTGACTGCCCGGAATTCACCATCCCGGCCGATGCCAGCGGCGAGTACCGCATGCGCTTCAAGAACGACTGGGGCAGCCTTGACCCCGGCGGCAACCCCGGCGAGCCCAGAACGGGCAATAACAAGTTCGTCGTAAACGGCGTGAGCGAGAACGGCGGCGTCATCGTGGACGTGACGCTCATCGTGGAGCCCCCCATCTACACCTTCAAGGCTAACTGCGCCCGCGGCTACCTGAACGGCGGCGCGAACTCCCTCGCGGACCTCGTAGGAGTGCTGAGCGCTGACGAGGCCGCTGAGTTCGCCCTCATCCCCTATGAGGGCACCACGTTCCTCTACGACGCTACGCACAAGACGTTCGTCTGCCACCACGAGGCTGACGTAACCGCCCTCGGTCAGACTGGCAACCCCCTGCACTGCTACGACAAGGACTTCTCCAAGATTGTCAGGGGCGTACAGATGATTGAGGACACGCAGATTGAGCCTTACCCCTTCCACTTCGAGGACGAGAACGGCAATTACCTCAACATGGACGGCCAACGAAACCTTTATTTCAACAAGTGGCTGGACTTCGAGAACGGCACAGGCGGTAACACCTACAACGTCGTGTTCAGCGAAGAAGAGTTCGACCCGACGGAGGCCATCGCCATGCTCGACGCTTACTTCCACCCGAGCGCAACGTACAACATCGTGGTGCTTGACGCGGAGCAGAACGAGCGCGTAGTGGCTACGGCCATGCCCGCCGGCATCGGCGATGTCATCAGCGAGATGCCCGCCGAGTACAAGAAGGACTTCTGCACGTACACCGTGGCAGAGCCCCTCACGGTTGAGGAAGGCGAGGACAACGTGCTCATCGTGGACGTTGCCTACAACCTCCCGTTCGAGGAAGGCAAGTGGTACAACATGACCGTCCGTGGCATGTATGCCGTTAACGACGGCAACATCCCCGTCCAGACCCAGAACACGAAGCCCGAAGCTACGGAAGAGGGCGGCCTGTGGCAGTTCAGCGGCAATCCCTACGACGGCGTGCTCGTCACGAACAAGCTCGCAGGCGAGGGCTTCACGCTCGGCTACGAAAGCGTAGTTGTCGAAAGGCCCGGTTCCGACGTGTACATGAAGCAAGGCGAAACCCGCTGGGACATCGCCGCCAATATGAGCGGCTTCGTGCTGCGCCTGCAGGAGAACAACGAAATCTACCTGCACAACCGCAACCCGCAGCTCGCGACCTGCTCGCTTACCGAATGGTGGGACGTGCATGAGGATGCGGGCTCCACTATCGCCATCCAGGAAGTGGAAGTGGAAGAAGGTCCGGTAGAGGCTGTCAAGGCCATCAACCTGCGCACCGGTGAGTTCACCCAGTCCAACCCCAACAAGACTTGGGCTTCGAAATGGGAGAGCTTCGACGATGCACCCCACATGTCCTTCTACACGGGCGCCAACAACATGGCCAGCAACGCTGATGCCACCGTTGGCGCAGGCGACGGTCTGAAGATCTTCGACGGTCAGAGCGGCTCGTGCGACTACACCATCGAAGTGGAGGCAGGCTACGTCATCACGGGCTACACCATCCGTGGTAACGCCTACAGCAGCGACATGACTGTCACTGCCGGCAATGATTCCTACGTCTTCACGTCCGAGGAGAAGTCGGTAGATATCGCCGTGGACAACGCCGAGAGCGCAACGTTCAACCTCTCCGGTGTTGCCAGCACTTTCCTCAACGCTATCATCACCGTGAACGTGAAGAAGCTCGTCACGGAGGATGTTACGTTCAGCATCTACGACGCGGACGAGATGCACGTCTGGACGGAGGTTATCCCCGTCGAGGTCGGCACGGTTATCACCGAGCTGCCCGAGAGCCTGAAGCGCCCGTTCTGCGAGTACACCTATCCCGCCGAGCTGACCGTAGGCCCGGAGGCACACAACACGTTCCTGGCAACGGTTACCTACACGCTGCCCTTCACGACAGACGGCGCCCCCTACTACATGACGGTTGGCGGGAAGTACGCTTACATCAACGAGGACTTCGCTGTGGCTAACGCAGCCGAGGCTGCCGACGAGGACAACTACAAGTGGGCCTTCACCGGCGACCCGTACAACGGCATCATGGTACAGAACGTCGGCGCCGGCGTTTACCTCACTAACGGCGAAATCGCCGCCGGCAGCTGGAGCACCCCGCTCGCAACAACCGGCGACCGCACGCAGTGGATCATCAGCCAGAACGGCAACGGCTTCGGCCTGCACCGCAACGAGGCTGAATACATCGTACTCAGCTCCGGCACTGTCGTTACGCACAACTGGAGCGGCAACGCTACGGCCAGCGAGGCCGTGCTGATGGTTGAACCCGCCAGCAACGAGCCCGTCATGGTAGATGTTACGTTCATTGTTACGGACACCGAGGGCAACACGCTCGACGAGTTCACGATTCCCGTTGAGAACGGTACGGAATTGACCGACGTGCCCGAGGAACACCAGCGTCCGTACACAACGTACATCGCTGACCCCATCACTGTTACGGCTGATGCCGAGAACACGTTCTACACCGTGGCTATGTTCGACGAACCGTTCCCCGTGAACGAGTACGTTTACATCCTCACGGAGGACAACACCGTTGCATTCGGCGACTTCAAGTGGGAAGGCATCGATACCAACGCGGCCATCTTCAACCGGGCACTCGACGAGGAGGCTGAGGGCGACCTGACGGACGGTTTCAACTGGGCACTCGACGTGGAGGGAACTACCATGTTCCACGAGCCGCTCTTCGCTGGCGGACGCTTCTCCATGCACCCCACCTACATCTTCATCGTGTCGGGTAATCCCTACGAGGGCTACACCATCACCAGCTACAACGGCAACGTGCTCACGGCTAACGCTATCCACGACGATACCTTCGACATGGACTTCAACGGCTTCACCGAGGAAGGCACGGACGGCACTGCATTCCAGATTCTCCCGTATGAGAACATCACGCAGGCTGCTCCTGCCGCACGCCGCGCACCGGGTTGGGTGGCCGGCGAATATGCCCTCGAATATGACGGTGCATTCGTTGCCGCCGACGGCATGATGAGTTTCTTCAGCTCAATGGAAACGGAGGCTGAAAACGCCACGCCGTTCACATTCGTGACCATTGACGAGGAGACTTACGAGCAACTGATCGAAGAGTTCGAGCTCGTAGGCATCTCCAATGCGAAGACGCAGGAGGCTAACGGCGCAATCTACGACCTCCAGGGCCGCCGCGTAGGCAAGCTCCAGAAGGGCGTGAACATCATCAACGGCCAGAAGGTTCTTGTGAAGTAACCTCCCAGCCAAATTTCCTACTATCCCGGCGGGGCGCACCGATTGGTGGGCCCCGCCGCTTTTGCAGGGGTAGCCCCATCATTCCGCGCCTGCCGACTACGCCACCCGGTCTCACGGCCTTCGCCGGACGGCTCCAGGGGGAGGGTGAGACTGACCGTAGGGTTAGGGTATGCTAACCGCAGGGTTACGAAAGACTAACTATAGGGTTAAGTGAGCGTAACCGCAGGGGCCTAAAAAATCCTCCGTAGAGATAAGGAAACCGCAGCACTGCATCCGCAACCTCCGCGCTGGTGAAGATTAAGGAGCGAGAGGGTGCCGGAGGGCCGGAGAGGCGATGAAAGCACAAAATATCAATAGCCCCAGCGCCTCCCTGCCGGCGGACATTTTGGCACAACGGTCGGACAAAAAGGGCATTCCCCTACCCTTCCCTTGTGCCAAGCACCCCGCAAAATTTCCATGCGCACCCCGGAAAAAATGTGTGCGCACGGCGGAAAGTTTTTGTTGGGATAGAAAGAAAACACACGAGCGCGCCACACAGACCATGCGGCGCGCTCGTGCGTTGTATTCTCTTGCAGGAACGTTGCTTTCTCCCTCCTTGCTTTCTCCCTCCTTGCGGCGGCAAGCGGCAGGGCTGATACCTTGTCAGTAGGCGTACACGAGTCCGTACTTCTCGTGCAGGCGGCGCAGGGTGCCGTCGGCCTTCATCTGCTGGAGGCGCAGGTTCACCATCCGCAACAAGTCTTCCTGCCCTTTCTGCATGAGGACTCCGATTTCGCCACGGGTGAAGGGCTGGTTCAGGAGCGGGGCGGCGAGGCGGGAGTCCGTCTGCACGTAGTAGGGAGCCTCGGTGATTTCCGTTATCATCACGTCGGCTTTGCCTTCGGCAATGAGTCGGGGTATCTCCTCGTTCCGTTCGTAAACGATGATGGTGGCACGGGTGAGGTTCTCGCGGGCAAACTTTTCGTTCAGTCCGCCCGGGTTTACCATCACGCGGACAACGGGCTTGTTGATGTCGTCCAGGGAGCGGAACTGCTCGGCGTCGGACGCGCGGCAAAGAATGGTCTTCCCGTTTGCCAGGTAGCCTTCGCTCATGAGCATGGTCTGCTGGCGGGTGTCGGTGATGGTGATGCCGCCGATGGCGAGGTCGAAGGCCTGAGGCTCTGCCAGTACGTCGGCTGTCAGCGTGGGCCACGAGGTTTTGACAAACTCCACGCCTACTCCGATTATGTCCGCTATCTCGCGGGCGACGTCGATGCCGAAACCCCAGTACGTCCCGTCGGGCTCGCAGAAACTGCAGGGACGGTAGTCGCCCGTAGTGCCTACGAGCAAAGTGCCGCGTTCCACAATCTGGGCCACCTTTCCGTCCGTAGGGATGTCGGTGGAAGTGGAGAGGATGAAGGCGGATTGCTGTCCGTTCTCCTTGCCGAAACGGAGTGCGTCTTTGAGCGCGGTTTCGGGAAAGAGTTTTGTGCTGTCGAAGTAGTAAAGTCCGTTCTCCGTATTCAGCCATCCGCCTACGTAGCCGTCGTGGCGTAGTGCATGGCTTACGACAGCTGTGAGCTGGCTGCGGGAATGGCTGTTCTGCGTTTCGGCATAACTGACGGCGATGCCCTCCGTGGGTTCCGTCATCGTGCGGACGTCAAGCGTGAAGCCGTCGGGATGGCTTTGGCTGAAAGTCCAAACCCTATCCGCAATGGCTGTCAGGCTGTCCTGTTCTGTTGTGGTGTCTCCATGTCCGCATGCTGCCAACACGGTGGTGCTGCACAGGGCGAGTGCGGCGGTGAGTATCCAGAGCTTTGCTCTTATCCGAGCTTTCATATTGGGCGCTTGATTCTTCATAACGGGGACAAAAATAAAAAACTAAAAATTAAAAAGTATAAAGTAAAAAGTAAAAATTGTCGAGTGTCAAGTGACGTGTGCTTTTTCTTGTGGGATTGAAGGGGATTTTATACTTTTGTGGCGCAAAAACGGGAAACTGTAAAAAGTAGAAGTATATGGAAGAAAACAAGAATGCCGCACGCACCGCGCGCCGCAGCCCGGGATGGTGGGTGCCGACGGCCTACTTTGCTATGGGTATGCCCTTCGTCATCCTGAACATGGTGGCGGTGCTGATGTACAAGGACCTGGGCGTGGACGAGAAGACCATTACGTTCTGGACGGGACTGATACTGCTGCCGTGGACGCTGAAGCCGCTGTGGAGTCCGTTCCTGGAAATCTACAAGACGAAGAAGTTCTGGGTGGTATGCACGCAGATGCTCTCGGGCGTGTGCTTCGGACTGGTGGCGCTGGCGCTCCAGCTGCCGTCGTTCTTTGCCGTGTCGATTGCCCTGCTGGCGGTCATAGGCTTCAGCGGCGCTACGCACGACATCGCGTGCGACGGCGTCTATATGAGCGAGCTGGACAAGCAGGAGCAGGCCGTGTGGATTGGCTGGCAGGGGGCGTTCTACAACCTTGCGAAGCTGGTGGCAACGGGCGGCCTCGTGGCCTTGGCGGGCTACCTCTCCACCTCCTACATGGAAAGCCGGGGCGTGGAGAAGGCCGTGGCGGACGAGTTCTCGTGGACAACTATCATGGGCATCTTTGCCGCCCTACTCATCGCGCTGAGCATCTGGCACATGTTCATCCTGCCCGCAGGCGCGAAGCAGGAGCGGGAGAAGGGCAGCGTGAAGGAAACGCTGGCGGAACTTTGGGCCGTGCTGCGCGACTTCTTCAGCAAGAAACACATCCTCTACTACATCTGCTTCATCATCCTCTACCGCTTTGCGGAGGGTTTTGTGGTGAAGATGGTGCCGCTGTTCCTGAAAGCCGACGTCGCTGAGGGCGGTCTGGGCCTCTCGAACGAGATGATAGGCACGCTCTACGGCACGGCGGGTTCGCTGGCCTTCCTCGTGGGCAGCATCCTCGGCGGATACTTCATCGCTCACTTCAAGTTGCAGCGCGCGCTGTTCCCCTTGTGCTGCATCTTCAACATCCCCTTCGTCATCTACACGCTGCTGGCCATCTACCAGCCCACGTCGCTGGTGCTCATCGGCGGCGGCATCGCGCTGGAATACTTCGGCTACGGCTTCGGCTTCGTGGGGCTCACGCTGTTCATGATGCAACAGGTGGCACCGGGCAAGCACCAGATGGCGCACTACGCCTTTGCGAGCGGCATCATGAACCTTGGCGTCATGCTGCCGGGTATGCTCAGCGGATGGGCGTGGGAACTGCTGGGCGGCTACGAGCCCTTCTTCATCTTCGTTCTCTTCGCTACGATACCGGCGTTCCTCATCACGTGGTTCGTGCCGTTTACGTATAAGGAAACGAAAAGTATAAAGTGAAAAGTAAAAATTGAGATAGTCACTCGTTACCTAATCCGTCCAATCCGTCCAATCCGTTCCATCCGTCTCATCCGTGTGCCATTCGTCACTCGTCACTTGTTACTCTAATAATTTTTAATTTTCACTTTTTATTTTAAATTATAATTCACCCAAAGATATGTCTCAACCAATTCCCTGGCAACCGCGCCCCGAAGGATGCAAGGACATCATGTGGCGCTCGGAGCAGAACCCCATCATCGGCCGCTACTCCATCCCCTCCTCCAACAGCATTTTCAACAGCGCCGTAGTGCCTTTCAAGGACGGCTACGCAGGCGTGTTCCGCTGCGACAACCGCCGCGTGCAGATGAACATCTTCGCCGGATTCTCCAAGGACGGCGTGCACTGGGACATCGAGCACGACCCCATTGACTTCAAGCCCTTCGGTGATCACTTCACGCACTCCGACTACAAGTACGACCCGCGCGTGACGTACATCGACGGCAAGTACTGGATTACGTGGTGCAACGGCTACCACGGCCCCACCATCGGCGTGGGCTTCACGGAGGACTTCAAGACCTTCTACCAGTGCGAAAACGCCCTGCTGCCCTTCAACCGCAACGGCGTGCTCTTCCCGCAGAAGATTAACGGCAAATACGCCCTGCTCTCACGCCCCAGCGACAACGGCCACACGCCTTTCGGCGACATCTTCCTGAGTTTCTCGCCGGACATGAAGTACTGGGGCGAGCACCGTCACGTCATGTCCCCCACCCCGTTCGAGGACAGCGCATGGCAATGCACGAAGGTGGGCGCGGGCAGCGTGCCCATCCTGACGGACGAGGGCTGGCTGATGTTCTATCACGGCGTCATCACCACCTGTAACGGCTATCGCTACTCCATGGGTGCCGTCCTGCTGGACAAGGACGAGCCCTGGCGCGTGCTGCGACGCTCCATGGAATACCTGCTGGCACCCGCCGCGCCTTACGAACTGGCAGGCGACGTGCAGAACGTTGTGTTCCCCTGCGCCGCATTGACGGAAGGCGACAAGGTGACGGTGTACTACGGCGCTGCCGACACCTGCGTCTGCATGGCGCACGGCCACATCTCCGAAATCCTCGACTGGCTGAAACGGCAGTAGGCCAGCGCGCTGAATACAACGGCGGAGCCCCCAACAGGAGGCTCCGCCGTCATTATGAGGTGCTGCGCCGCAGCGTCATTTGACCAGCACATCGGGTTCGTCGGTGGGTACGGCCGCAAACTCCTCGGCTTCCATGGACGTGCGCTTCTCTTTGGCGCGGAAAATACTGTCGCGGAGCTTACCATCCCTGCGGAGCTTGTTCAGCGCATCGCGGGAGGCCTTTTGGTGACTCTCTTTCTTTGACGCGCCAACGCCCTGCCCGACTGTAACACCCTCAACGACAACAGAGGCGCGGAACTGCCGCAGGCCGTTCTTACCCTTCGGGCCAGATTCTTCCACCTGGAAGTCCGTACGCAAACGGTTCTTCTGGCTCCACTCCAAGACCTTCGACTTAAAGTTCTCTTCCTTACGGGCCAGCGCGTTCAGATTGACGTAACGCCCCAGTACCTGTCGCTCCACGAAGAGCTTGCAGTAGGCATATCCCCTATCCAGGTATATGGCGCCCATCAGTGCCTCAAAGGCATTTCCGCCGATATTGCTATGGACGGTCGTCGTTTGTGCCGAGCAGCGAAGGAGGCGTACAAGCCCCATCTTCTCGGCAAGTTGGTTGAGCGTGGAACGCTGCACCAGCTTGCTACGCGTACCCGTCAGGAAGCCCTCGCGCTTGCGCTCAAAGCGGTGGAACACGATGTCCGAAACGACAGTCTCCAGTACCGCATCGCCAAGGAATTCAAGTCGCTCATTGTTCAGTGGGCGCCCGACCTTGTTGCGCTCCTCCGTGGAACTGTGCGTCAAGGCAGTGCGGTACACTTCTATATTACGGGGATAAAAACCCAATATCGCGTACAACGAAGAATAAAGCTCCTTGTCCTCACGGAAAAGGAGCCTGATTCTGTCGTACCAATCAGTACTAAGCTTCATACTTCTTCATGATGCAGCAGGCGTTGTGCCCGCCAAAGCCGAAAGTATTGCTCAGGGCGGCGCGTATGGGACGCTGCTGCGCGGTGTTAAAGGTGAAGTTCAGGTTGTAGTCAATCTCCGGATCACAGTCATCATCGGCATGGTTGATGGTGGGCGGCACGACATCGTCACGGACGCTGAGTACGCATACCATCGCCTCCACCGCACCGGCGGCACCGAGCAGGTGTCCGGTCATGGACTTCGTGGAGCTGATGTTGAGCTTATAAGCATGGGCACCGAAGAGATCCAAGATGGCTTTCATCTCGCTGATATCGCCAACCGGTGTGCTCGTTCCGTGCACATTGATATAGTCAATGTCTTCGGGCTGCATTCCGGCATCCTTAAGTGCACGCTCCATAACGAGGCGGGCACCGAGGCCTTCAGGGTGGGAGGCGGTGATATGGTGCGCATCTGCGGACATTCCCACACCAGCCACTTCGCAATAGATGCGGGCACCGCGCGCCAGGGCGTGTTGGAGCGTTTCAAGCATCAGGCAGCCTGCGCCCTCGCCCATCACGAATCCGTCGCGACTAGCAGAGAAAGGACGGCTCGCGCCCTGCGGGTCATCATTGCGCGTAGAGAGGGCGTGCATGGCATTGAAACCACCTACACCCGTCGGCCAGATACCTGCCTCTGCACCACCTGTCAGGATGGCGTTTGCCTTACCAAGGCGCAGGAGGTTGAAAGCGTCGGCCAAGGCGTTCGTAGAACTAGCGCAGGCCGAAGCTGTGATATAGTTGGGACCATGGAAACCATAGTTAATCGCTATCTGCCCGGCGGCGATGTCGCCTATCATCTTGGGAATAAAGAAAGGATTGTACTTCGGGCCGTCCTCTTCGTGCTTGGCGTAGTTGCTTACCTCGGTTTCAAAGGTATTGATGCCTCCGATACCCACGCCGAGGATAACACCTATCTCGTTCTTATCAACCGTTTCCAGATCCATACCGCAGTCGCGGATGGCTTCACCTGCTGCTGCGATGGCATACTGTGCGTAGAGATCCATCTTGCGCGCCAACTTGCGGTCCATGTGGTCCGCAGGGTTGAAGTTTTTCACCTCACAGGCGAAGTGGGTCTTGAACTTCTCGTGGTCAAAATGCGTAATAGGGCCTGCACCGCTAACGCCCCGCTTGAGGTTTTCCCACATCTCCGGCGCGCTGTTCCCTACGGGCGTGAGGGCACCGATGCCCGTCACGACAACTCTGTTCAGTTCCATACTCGTTTATGACTGTGTCTTAGTTTGGCCGCGCGAACGGGAATGTCCGCACACGAGGCCGCTTTGGGGTAAAAGAAACTGATGGCTGGTGGCGACGGCTGACAGTCTGCTAAGCGGAACCATCAGCTACCAGCCATCAGCCATCAGCTTTGATGTGTTACGAAATATCCTTACTTCGTATTCTCCTCAATGTAAGCGATAGCATCGCCTACCGTGCTTATCTTCTCAGCCTGATCGTCGGGAATGGTGATCTTGAATACCTTCTCAAACTCCATGATGAGCTCAACGGTGTCCAAGGAGTCCGCGCCCAAGTCGTTGGCAAAACTTGCCTCGGGCTTCACTTCTGCCGGCTCGACACTCAGTTTCTCTACGATGATTTCTTTTACCTTATCAGCAATTTCTGACATAGCTTTACGTTTTTTGTTAATATTATTGCGTCATTTGAGGCTGCAAAGGTAGGGCAAATAATTAACACCCACAAAAAAAATAACAGAAAAAGCACTTCCATTGCACAAACAGGGTGTCTTGTGTGCAATTTATGTCCTGTAAAAAGATTTCATACAGCCTCCCCGCATCCTTTCCAAAGAACAGAGGCCGCCCAAGCGGATGCCACCACCCATTCCTGCGGGGGCAGCCCGCTACTGAAAGGCCGCTATGAACCGGGCTGCGGGGAGGGAAGAAGTCTGATACCTACGGGAGCGGGGCGATGCGGTACGACGGGTACGCGGCTCCGGGCAATAAGCAAAAGGCCGCAAGGTACTTCTATCCGGAATTTGTGCGCCGGCCGGAGAAATTCCAGGGAGAGTTCGGAAGCGTTCCATGCGCTTGGGAGAATTTTCCCGAGCGGTTGGGAAAAAATATCCCGTGCGCTTAGGAAAATTTTCCCATGCGCACGGGACAAATGCGGACAAACCTTTACACAAGGCCGGGCGGGCAGATATTGGCGCTCAATGCACAATGACTTTCTGACCGCAACGGATGTAAATGCCCTTCACTGCACGATCCGGAGCTACACGCATACCTTGCAGGTCATACAGGAGTCCGCCGGACTCCACAGCCGTACGCGGGCCGCCAATACCGCTGGCAGGCATGATGGTGAGTGTGCCTGCCTCGTAATTCAACGTGTAGTTCTCGGCCTCGCCGCCATCCACAGTAATGGGGTACTCACCTACGGGCGACCCAGCACCAGCCGTAGTCTCCACGGTCGGGGGGACGATATAAACAGGTTCTTTCTCGCCATTTTTCAGCCCCTCGTAGGTCAGTGTGAAAACCGGGAGGGCATCACCCTGGCTGATGGTGCAGTCCTCGGGGCGCACTATCAGCGGGGCGCGGCGCACTACAAGAACCGCTTCGCTGAACTCCACGGCCTCATCGGTTATCGTCCCGGCGGAAGCCGTAATGGCGTAACGCCCTACGGGGGAAGTGGGGACTGCCTCGGAAAGGAGCAGCGGTTCGCCCTCCACATCGTCACCCTCCAGCACATAACCAAAAACGGGGTTCTCGTCACCATACTCGCGGGAGGAGTTACGCGGGCGTATGATGGTGTAGAACTCGCGCGCATTCTCCGCAAACAGGTTCCACCCATCAGCCTGCGCGTAGGGCTGGCGCATATCGCGGCGGACTGCCAGCCGGCATTTCGCGGCATCAATGGCACCAAAAGCGTCCGCACCGACAGCGGGCGGAACGAGTGCGTAAGAGCGCAATTCGGTCAGCCCCGTACAGTAGTAGAGGGCTTTCGCACCCAAGCGCGTCACGGAGGAGGGTAAATGGAGGGTGGTGAGGTTGCGGCAGCCAGAGAGGGCGTAATCGTCCAGGGCTTCAACGCCGACGGGCAACTGCAAACGCCCCTGCGCCGAAGGCAGTACGGCCAGCACCTGCGTCCGCCCGGCGTTGTACACCACGTCGCCATCGAGTTCAAATTCTGCATCGGCTGCCGGGGCGGGCACGTCCACTTGCTCAAGTTTCACGCACATAGACAGCGCGCCACGCCCCCACCGCTTCAAACCTGCAGGAAGCGTAAGCCGTTCCAAACTCTGACAGCCGCTGAAGGCCATTGCAGGGAGTACGTCGTCGGACGTGGTGTATTGCTGCGCACCTTCGGAAAGAAACACATCGGCGCTACCCACGAAGCGCGCACCACTGAGATCCAGCTCGCGCAAGTTGCCGGTAGTCGTGTGTCCAGCCGCATCGCGGCCAGCCATGAAGCGCAGACGGCTCAAATCAGCACCGTTTATCGCACCGGTAACGGTGAGCGAAGTGTACTGCACGGCATCATCATCGCTGAGCATCGCGGCTAACCGTCCCGCCTCGGGAACGTCTATCGCCCCCTCATGCAAGTCCATAGGTTTGCCGTAGATGCCGATAATCATGTCCTGGTCATCGGCAAAGCGGTAGGTACGGGGATTCAGTACGTCAAGATCGTAGTATCCGTCGGCATCGCCGTCCCAACCCCAGTTCACGTGCATCAGCCCGTCGCTGTTGTAACCGTCAAGGAGAAAGGCGTGACCGCCGCCGAAACCGCTCATATCCACGCCGCCATAGAGGATGGGACGGTGCTCGCTCAGTTCGGTGTATACCATGTCCATCCAGTCGCTGTCCACATAATCGGAACGGCGGCAGGCGCGGGCGGCTTTGATGCCGAAGTACTCGCGCAGCCCATAGGCCGCATCGCCAGTATAGGCACCGCTCCCGCTCGTAGAATAGTTCATACGGGAAGCCACGCCGCAGTGCATCATGAGTGTGGAAACGGCCTTTGCCTCGCGCTCGGTATAGGTGCCAGAGTAACTATCGCGCATCGCCGCCCAGTCGTACTCCATCCCGCCAAAGTCGGCAGTAACGGTGGCTTTGACGTCATCACCCTTGAGCGGATAGGTTATCGTGCGCTCACCGATCCCGTGGGGCGGGAACTTGTGGTAGTTGAGTATCTGCGCCATTGCCGTAGCTACGCAACCCGTATAGCAGTAGCCGTAAGCGGGATCCTTCGGACACAAGTTCCAGTAGGGTTCCTCCTGCCCCCAGCGCGTAGTGACCATAGCTGGGACGCTCTGAGGGTAGCGGGTGGCATCGGGGCGCGAAGCCCGGCGGACGGGCATCCCCGTGCGGTTTGCCTCTGCCGCCACGCTGTCTATTTGGGACAGCCACCAGGTGAAGCCGGGGTTGGAAACCGCTGCAAACGGCGTATCGGCATAACCCAGCACTTCGGGGAGGAGTTCGCTGGACGCTACGACGACGTAGCCGCCAGCGGCATGGCCATAAACAGAATAGTTGGCCGTACTGCGCAACTCCTGGGGCTCCGATGTAGCGAAGTGCCGGTACTTCTGCTCCAGAGTCTGCCGTGCGATACGCTTCATCTGTGCCTTGGGGCGCACGCCCGCAACAGCGACAGCGGCTGCCACAAAAGCACAGAGAAGGAATATTAGTCGGTATCGGTTCATCCGTTATTACTTTTTGGTTCGGATTAGGCCTACTTCACCAGCACCTTACGTCCGCCTTGGAGATAGATGCCTTTCGCAGCCGTACCGACTACGCGACGCCCCTGCAAATCATAGGCGGTTGGTAACTGCGGTGCAGCCACCACTGGGGTGCTGATACCCACCATGGTATCCACACTGACAGCATCGCTCTCCGTATCATCACTATAGACAACGGTCACATAATAGGTATGCTCCCCTGTAGCCGCATCCTCGTAGCGTAGCACATCATCGCCCGCCACCGTTCCGAGCAGCTCGCCGTCACGGTAAACCCGGTAGGCCTTAATGGAGCCTGCGCTTACACGGAACGTCACGTCGTCTATGAACATTCCGAAGCCATCCTCGGTCACTTTGCGGATGGCGAAGTATCGCGTACCCTCAGGTACCGTGAAACGCTGTTCCGTCCACTTCTCACTGGTCAGGCGCCCCTCGCCGCAACTGATGAAGTTGAGGAGGTTGGGACCCGTCGTGCTGTAGTAAAGTTCAAAATGCTCCGACTCAAAAGCCAGAGACACTTCCTTCGCAAAGAAGCTGATCTCCTGCTCCTCGCCGCTCAGACGGGGAGAGATGAGCCAGTCGTCACTGCGCGCGGCGTTCAGGTCGGCATTCACGGACTGCACGGAGATGAGGTAACGCTCGCCGCTGTGAGGGATATAACCGCGCTTCAGGTCGGAAGTCATGTCGTATGCCTGCCCCGGTTCGAACACCTGCCAAGCCATCGCCTCACCGGCACCGGGATAGAGCGGCTCTGGGTCAAAGCGGAACGTCTCAAGGCCGTCTCCGTCGTAAAGCCGCCAGTCGCCAATCTGCCCGTCCCGCTGGTCTGTCGTAATACCGCCTCTGGAGAATGCCGTAAAAGCCTCGCTTTCAAAGTCCTCTGTATAGCTGCGGGAGGTGCTGGAGGGGGCATCCCAAGTCAGGACGACACCGCCTGCCGTCTCCTCACCCTTCAGGTTCTCTGCGGCGGGTACGCCGGAACTTGCCACTACAAGGGTTGCCGTGGCCTGATTGTCGCCTTCATTAAGGTCATAGTCGTAGTCCACTTCTGCGCGGAGCACGATGCTGGAGGCCGTTGTAGTCGCAGGAACGGACAGCGTCACCCCGAACGTCCGCTCTGCCTGTGCGGCCAGTGCTTCGGAAACACGCTGGTCCAAAAGAACATCACCGTCCGCATAAAGGCGCACGCGGTAGTCGCTGGCCTCTTCGCTGCCGGCATTTTTCACGACAATGGCGATGTCGGCGGACGTACCCTTAGTGACACGCGCCGGAGCCTGGATGTCGGCCGTGAGGTCGTACTCGAACATATCCATGACACGTATGTTGTCAAGAAACACCTCCTGACCTGCTGCACCGGAAACGAAGTGGAAGGACGCCATCACGTAGCGTTCACTCAGAAAATCCTTTAGCGGGATACTCACGGGCTGCCACTCGTCCGCGCCGCTTTGGGCGGTGTAGTCAATCTTCTTCAAGGTCTCAACGCTACCATCGGCCTTTTGCACCTCAACGATGAGGCTTGCCGGGAAATCGCCTGGCTGGGCACGGTGATGGAACAACAGGGCGGGATTGACTGCCCCACGAAGGGAAATTTTCCCGGAGATAAAGCGCGCCTCAGCACCTGCCTGGGTACTGCCCAGTTTATAGGAAGACCCGTCACCGTCTGCGGCGGTACGGTCAAAGCTGGGCGTAATGCCCTCCGTGCTGTAGCGGAACCAATAATTCTGCGTCGCGGACTCCGCGAAGTGCTCCTCGAAGGGCAAACGGTAGCTAGCGCCCACGACCAAGGCGGCAACGCCATATTCGCTCCGGCCTGCCTCGTTGCTGGCAGCAATGGCGAACTGGCGTAGTTCCTGCTGCCCTTCCTCGGTGTCCATCGCCACGATAGCGCTGGAAACACCTGGCTCGGTAATCTGCAGTTCGTCCACCACGTAACCGCCTTCCATCGTATATATAATATATTGTACCTGCGCGGGATTGACATAGCCGCCATTCACGCCTGTTTCGGAAACAGCCGCCCAGGTGAGCCCGACACTGCTCTGGTTATCCTGCGCCACGGCACTAGTCGGACGGAAGGGAATGTCGGTTCCGACATACACGGTGGCCTCCACTGTCCCTCCGAACCCGCTGTCGTTGTAAGCCGTCACGCTATAAGTGTAGTTGCCGTTCGTGGGTGGCGTATCTTCATAACTGAGGGAAGCACCGGGAGCGGGGCTCTCAAAGGTGTGTATGAGTTCGCCGTCACGTTTCAGCTCTATACTACTGATGGAGGACAACGCTCCCCCCTCCAGCGTTACGGCCGGGGCGGTGAAGCTGACCGTCGCACCCAACGCGCCTTTCGGGGCTGCCACTGCTTGCAACTGGGTCACTTCGCCTGGCGCAGCGTCGAACGGATTGGCCGTAAAGTCAATGTTGTCAAGCATAAGTCGGAAGTGGTCGGGGTCGGTCATAGCATGAAAGCCGATGTAATACACGCCACTCTCCGCCACGCCCACTTGGTCAAACTCGAAGTCAAGGCGCGTCGTTGAAGTTGTGTTCTGCAGTAACGCCGGTGCCATGACGCTTGTTGTCATCGCTGCCACTGTGGCGGCATTTCCCAACTTCACCTCAAGGCGTTCCGGGAGGCGGTTGCCGTTTGCCGACCAGGCTTGGAAGCGGAGCGTATAGGTGCGTCCGGCCTCCAGCTGCAAGCCCGGCGTAATGAGCCAGTCATCGGCCCCGATATTCGTTTGGAGCTTGTTGTACGTGTAAGAGGCGGTCAGTCGGTCTGCATCAAAGTACCACGTTATCGGCTCTGCCTCTCCGTCGGCGTTTGTGCTTGTATCGCCGTTTGCGTTGATGACGGTAAAGCGCCCGAAGCCCTCTGCCGTACTGAAATCCTCGCTGAATGGCGGAACGATTGGGCCGTCGTCGGCCGCTGCGCGCGGCACGGAAAGGGCGGCCAATGCGATAAATGTGAAAAGTTTTTGCATAAGTCCTGTCGTTTTGATGGCTGATAAATTGTTATGAACGCTTATGTAGGAGCAACTCCCACGCGGCAAAAATAACATAAACACAGGAACTGGCCATACAAAATGCAAAGAAAATGCCGCCTATGCTGACTTTTTGTAAAAATAACACTGGTTTTGGCAAACATATATGCTTAATCAAAAAGAACAGGATGGGAGAAAGGGTGCTTTTAAGGCGCATTTCCGAGTACATACATGCGCAAAATAAGAAAATATCCCCTACCCCGGTAGCCGTTCTCCCAACTTCCTGCTATCTTTGCCTGCGGTAACGGTGTCCGCGCAAGCGCCGGACTTAAAAGGGAACCGGGTGGAAATCCCGGACAGTCCCGCTGCTGTAAGCTCCCTCGCCGTGCGCCGCAAGAATGCCACTGCGCAAACCGCTCCAAAAGGCTTGCGTGGGAAGGCGCGGTGCACAGGAGTAAGTCAGAAGACCTGCCGTTCATACTATGCCGCCCGACACCCTGCGAGGACGGGGGCGGGCGACGGATCCACAAGAATGTACGTCTGGAAAGATCTCTTTCGGGCCTTGGTGTGCTGTACCCCGCTGGCAGTGGCAGCGCAGGACGTGCCGCACGAGCAACAACTCGGGGCGGCGGCGGTCGTACGTCTGCGTCCTTCGGAAGAAGCCCTCTCCCCCACCCCACTCCAACGCCTTGACACGGCTGCTTTCCGCAGGCGCGGCATCACGCAGACCGCAGATGCCCTGCGGCGCATGGGCGGCGTGACGGTACGCGACTACGGCGGAGCGGGCGGCTTGAAGACGATCAGCGTGCGCGGGCTCGGGGCGACGCATACCGCAGTCATACTGGACGGACTGCCCGTGACGGACGTCCGCAGCGGCATAGCCGACCTCAGCCGCTTCCGCCTGGAGGAACTCGCCAGCATAGAACTGCACACGGCAGACACCTCCCCCCTACTCTGCCCCGTCCGACAATTGGGTGCGGCGTGCATCGTGTTGGACAAGGCGTTCCCGGGCAGCCCGCAGGATGTCGGAACGCCCCGCCACACCAGCCTGACAGGTGTAGCCCACACCACCATCGGAGCTTTCGGCACCTACAACCCCGCCCTTACCCTTTCCTGTAATACCAACCGACAGACACGCATCGGTGTGTCCGCTGACTTCTACCACGGTGACAATGACTACTCCTTCCTCCTGCGAAACGGGCGCGACACACACCGCGAACGGCGCAGCAACAGTCGCATGAACGACTGGCGTACGGAAGCAAACATCCTGCACCTGCTACGCGGTGAGAAAGGGCGGCTGGCAGGAAAAATCAGCTATGCGGACAGCCACCGCCAGTTGCCAGGTCCCGTAATCCTCTATACGGCCGGAAACGGCGAACACCTCACGGAGCGGAATGCGGCGGGACAGTTCCGCTACGACGGGAAGGCGGGTGCCGCTTGGCAGCTACTCGCAGCAGGGAAACTGGCATGGCAGGAAAGCCTGTACAAGGACACCGACGGACAATACCCGGGCGGGCAGCTGGTGCAGAACTACCGCCAGTACGAAGTATATACCACGGTTGGCGCAGCATGGGGGCACGGCCCATTGGCGACCGCCTACGCGGCGGACTACGCCTACAACGCACTCCGCACGAACCTCGGGACGTTGGGAAGCGCGGGTCGCCACACATTGCAGCAGAGCCTGTCCCTACGCTGGCGGGCGGGCAGGACGGAGGCCACAGCACGCCTACTGCACAGTGCCTATTTCAATACGCGAGTAGCTCCGGAAAGTTCCGGACGGGCAGCGGACGCGCAACGCCTCTGCCCGTCCGTCAGCCTGCGCTGGACGGTCATCAACCGCCCGGAGGAAGGTGGCGCAGGCACCGTGTCCCTACGCGCTTACTACAAAGAGCATTTCCGGGCACCCACCTTTACGGAATGCTATTACTACCACCTGGGCAGCACGCGACTACTGCCGGAACGGACGCGCCAGGCCGGAGCAGGCATTACGTGGGAGGCACATCCCTCGGCGGCACTGCCATTCGTGCGGCTGACAGCGGACGGCTACCTGAACCGCGTGCGCGAAAAAATAACAAGCCTGCCCTACAACCTGTTCGTCTGGCGGACGGTGAACCTCGGACGGGTACGTGCCAAAGGGTTTGATACCTGCGCGGAAATCTGGCTGCGCCCTGCAAACCGCCATAAAGTTGTCTTCGCCGCCAACTACAGCCTGCAATGCGCCACAGACTACACCGACAGGAAATCGCGCAGCTACGGGCTGCAATTGGCTTACCTGCCCCGGCATAGCGGAGCAGCTTCCGTAGCATGGGAAAACCCGTGGCTAAATGCCGCCGCCAGCCTCACTGCGGCTTCACGGCAGTGGGCTACCCACGAACATGCCGCCACGACAGCCGTAGCAGGCTATGCGGAATGGACGTTCTCCCTCTACCGCCGCATATACGTCGGCAAGCACCTGCACGCCGACCTGCGCGCCGACCTGCTGAACGCTTTTGACCGCCAATACGAAGTCATCCGCCGATACCCGATGCCTGGGCGGGGGTGGCGGCTGTCCGCGACAATGATTTTCTGAAACCAACCATATATTCATAACTAACAACCGAGACATTATGCTTAAACACATCCGAATCGCAGCCCTCGCACTGCTGGGGGCAACGGCCTTCACGTCCTGCCTGAAGGACGAAGACCCGGAACCAATCATCCAAGACGCTGACCTGCACCCGGAAACGGGCGCAATCCTCGTGAACCAGGGCAGCATGTACAGCGGTATTGACGGCACCTTGTCGCTACTAGACCTGACAACCGGCGAACTCACCAACGGCATCTTCCGCACCACAAACGGGCAAAGCCTCGGCGACTCGCCACAAAACGCCTTCGCCTACGGCTCAAAGGTGTATGTGTCCGTATTCGGCAGCAACCTGGTCTGGGTGCTTGACCGCCAGACGCTCCAAATCGTAAAAAAGGTGGAAACCAACAGTCCCGAATGGGTCGCCGCAGCGAATGGTGCCATTTACGTGGCCAACAACGATGGCTACGTCAGCAAAATAGACACCACTGCGCTGACCATAACCGACCGGCTCGCCGTGGGCCCCAATCCGGCCTGCCTGCTCGCCGACGCAACCTACCTCTACGTATCCATCTCGGACGGCTACAACAGCGATGGCGGATATGCCAACGGCAAGCGCGTAGCGCGCATCCGCCTCGCCGATTTCACGCTCGCCGAGGCCATCCCTGTAGGGCTTAACCCCGGACGGCTCGTGCAGGACGGTGCCAACGGACCCATTTTCGTTGTGTGCCAAGGAAATTGGGCGGACATAGTTCCGACCGTCTGGAAGATAAACGGCAACGAAGCTCATGAATTCTGCCCGGGAAGCATGGTTACAGCCAATGCGGGGCTACTGTATGTCATCAACAGCGTAACGGACTGGAACACTTACACGACAACAACGGACTATAAAGCGTACGACACCGCGACAGGCGAAATGAGAAACGAGAATTTCGTGACCGGGACAGAACCCGAGTCCCCGACTTTCATCGCGACCAAAAGCGGGAGCACGGACATCTACATCGGCAGTCGCGCATCGGGCTACGACTACACCAGCCCGGGCTACCTCTACGTATTCAACAGCGAGGGAACACTGCGCAAGAAGTACGATGTGGGTATCGAGCCGTACAGCATAGTCTTCTTCTGACGCGACACAAGGGTAGGAGAGGGCCGAGGCCGGATGCCGCACGCCGCCGCCCTGCGCGCAAAAGAACTAACCCTGCGGTTAGTTCATCGTAACCCTAGGGTCGGTTTGCCGTAACCCTAGGGTTAGTTTTTCCTATCCCTATGGATAAAAAACAGAAGCGGGAAAAAAGGGACTGCAGAAGCCTCGGGAAAGCATCATTCCGCGTGGAGAAAATCAAACAAGTGCGCACCTTTGGCCGCACCTATGGCAGCCTGCAACTGTTCGCGGGAGGCCTCCTTAACTCGCTTCACGCTGCCGAACTCTTTCATGATGAGAGCCTTAGTCTTCGGTCCTATACCCGGAGCGTTGTCCAACTCCGAGCGTGTCTGCCGCTTGGAACGCTTCTGGCGATGAAAAGTTATGGCGAAACGATGAACTTCGTCCTGCATCCGAGTTAGCAGCCTAAAGAGTTGTGAATCAGCCTTCATACCGACTCTGGATGCCGGAAACCCGAAGAGTAACTCGCGGGTGCGGTGGCGGTCGTCCTTAGCTAACCCGGCAATGGGTATTTGTAGTCCCAACTCGTCTTCTACAACGCTACGGATAACTTCCATCTGCCCGCGCCCGCCATCGGCGATGACGAGGTCGGGTAGGGGAGAACCCTCCTCTTTCAGCCGGCTATAGCGGCGGCGCACAACCTCTTGCATGGAGGCGTAATCGTCCGGCCCGACGACCGTCCTGATGTTATACTTGCGGTAGTCTTTCTTGCAGGGGCGCAGTTTTTCAAATACCACACAGGCCGCTACGGCATCTTCGCCGCTGATGTTTGAATTATCAAAAAGCTCTATGCGGAGCGGCAGGCGTTCAAGCCCTAATTCCTGCTGGATTTCCTTCATCAGGCGCACGCTTTTTTGCTCCGGATTCAGCTTTTCCGCCTGCTTCAGGCGGTCGAAACGGTACTGTTTCACATTGAGGCGCGACAATTCCAGCAGCTTCCGTTTATCGCCCTTTTGGGGGATGGTCTGCGTAGCATACGCCTCAGGAAGTTCCACGTGAAACGGTAATACAATCTCCTTCGACTGACTGTCATAACGGGCGCGCATCTCAACGATACCCAAGGCGAGCAACTCCGCATCGCTCTCGTCCAGACGCTTTTTATATTCAAAGGTAAAAGCTTGCGTAATAGCCCCGTTCGTCACGTGCAAATAGTTGATGTAAGCGACTTTCTCTTCGCTCTCGATATTGAAAACGTCTATATTGCGGAGCACACTGGACACTACCTCACTCTTTGCGCGGTAGTTCTCGACGAGCAAATACTGCCGTTTTAGCTCTGCAGCCTCCTCAAAGCGGAGTTCTTCTGCGAGTTGCAACATACGCTCCTTGAGCCTGCGTGCCACTTCCGCCGTGTTACCCTTCAATATCTCACGGCACGCTTCAATGCTGCGCATGTAATCGGCGTGGCTCTGGCGGCCCACACAAGGTGCTGCACAGTTATGGATGTGATACTCCAGGCACACCTCGTACTTCCCTGCGCGCACGCCCTCTTCGCTCATGGGAGTGCGACACGGACGCGGGTGGTACAAGGAGCGGCAGAGATCCAGCAGCGCGTACATCGTGGGTACATGGCTGTAAGGGCCGAAATATTGCGCGCCACGCCGCGAACGGTTACGGGTACTGAAAATACGCGGCAGGTATTCGTTGGAGATTGCGATGGAAGGATAAGTCTTGTCATCCTTCAGCAGGACGTTATAGTGCGGCTTATACTTCTTAATGAGGTTGTTCTCCAACAGTAACGCATCCTCCTCGGTCGGCACAACGACGTAGCGGATATCACAAATCTTAGGGACAAGAAAAGATGTCTTATACGTCTGGTCGGGGCGCTGGAAGTAGGAAGACACGCGACGACGGAGGTTTTTCGCCTTTCCCACATAGATAATAACCCCCTTAGCATCGAGATACTGGTAACACCCCGGTGCGTCAGGCAGGTTCTGCACGATACCTTTCAGATAGTCATCCAGCTGCTTGCGTTCGTCCTTGGTCATGCGGGAAATGGGAAAACCGGGGTAGAGAGCGCTAACGGATGGTAAGCAACGCCGTTGTGTCGTAACCGCCCAATACGGCGCGACCGTCCAGCCCCTCTATCTTAAGTTCTAGCAGGAAATTCACCATGATACGCTTCGGCCTGAACGACTCGCAAAGCCGGCACACCGCCTGCATAGAACCGCCGGTAGCTAAAAGGTCGTCATGCACAAGCACCACGTCGTCCTCCGCGATGGCATCGGCATGAAGCTCTATCGTATCGGGGCCGTATTCCTTCATATAGGTAGCCTTGCGCGTCTCAGCAGGGAGTTTGCCAGGTTTACGCGCCATCACAAATCCCGCGCCCAACGCAGAAGCCAAAATAGCCCCCATCACAAAACCGCGCGACTCGATACCGACGACTTTCGTAATGCCTTTATCTTTATACAGGCGCACCAGCTCATCTTTCATCTCCTGCACGCAGGCAGGATTCTTAAACAGCGTTGAAACATCCTTGAACTGTATCCCGGGCGCAGGAAAGTCGGGGACGTTCCGAAGATTGTCTAATAACAGTTTTTCGTTCATACAGACTAAGTTTTATCTAAACATAACCTTGTTTCGTTTCACGTGAAACCTTCAAATCCGCTTACCGCCCCATAAGAACAAGTAAGACACTGATATCGGAGGGTGAAACGCCAGGAATTCTGCTTGCTTGTGCCAATGTTTCCGGATCAATGGCGCTTAATTTCTGTCGAGCCTCGGTTGAAAGTTGGCTGAGTGCAGAATAATCAAAATGGCCACGTATACGGATGGCCTCCAAACGCTTCATCTTTTCGGCCAATTCGCGCTCCCGAAGGAT
The DNA here is from genome assembly GCA_017476545.1 of Alloprevotella sp. Lineage (GTDB taxonomy): Bacteria > Bacteroidota > Bacteroidia > Bacteroidales > Bacteroidaceae > Alloprevotella. The sequence continues at coordinate 33,072 of JAFUZP010000021.1, read as the reverse complement.
ATAACCACTGTATTTCATCTCCACCTCGGCTGCTTCAAGAACCTCTGCGCGCAGCCCAGCCTCAGCTGGAAGCAAGTCGCGGAAAACGCCGGAGGCTACGAGCAAATCATCCAACTTCACCTCCGGCCGGCTGACCAGGTCGGTGATTTTCGTTCCATGCGACAAGGGCACGCTGCCAATCCGCGCCAAATAGGGATTAACGGACTGCGGTTTCAACGTAGTCCGATGGGAAAATTCCATGATTTCACGATAAAAACGCGCCTTCGTATGGAAGCGGGAAATACGCTCCGCTGTTGCCGTTCCGTGCAGCTCTGCGTAAGGCGTAAGGCGCACATCTGCATTGTCTTGCCGCAACAGGATTCGGTATTCCGCACGGGATGTGAACATTCGATATGGCTCATCAACCCCTTTTGTCACCAAGTCGTCTATAAGCACGCCAATATAGGCCTCATCACGCTGCAACGTAAAGGGGGCGGAACCGGCACATTTCAGTGCGGCATTTATACCCGCCACAATGCCCTGTCCTGCCGCCTCCTCATAACCGGTCGTACCGTTCACCTGACCGGCTAAGAAGAGCCCGTCAATGGTTTTTACCTCTAGGGTATGGCGGAGCTGGGTAGGGTCAAAATAATCATACTCAATGGCATAGCCAGGACGATATAAGGAGACATCGCGAAATGCCGGAATCTTACGTAACGCCTCCAGCTGCACGTCAAACGGCAGGCTCGAGGAGAAACCGTTCAGATACATCTCATTCGTATCCACGCCCTCAGGCTCAAGGAAGAGCGGATGGGTGTCCCGGTCGGGGAAAGTAACGATTTTTGTCTCTATGCTCGGACAGTAACGCGGCCCTGTCGCCTGTATTTGTCCGTTATAAAGGGGGGATTCCGGCAACCCGCGCCGCAGGACCTCATGCACCTCGGGTGTCGTGTTGCACGTCCAGCAGGGAAGAGAAGGCAGAGCCCGCCCTTCCCCGATAAACGAAAAGCGGTGTGCATCCTCCTCCCCCACGTCTGCAGCGAGCTCATCAAAGCGTACCGAACGCTTATCTATTCGCACAGGCGTACCCGTCTTCATCCGCGCGGATTTTAAGCCAAGGGTTTGTAGCGAAAAAGTCAAATATTTTGACATCGCATCGGCACTACGTCCCCCCGGAACGGTGCGCCGTCCGATATGCATCAAGCCATTTAGAAACGTACCTGCTGTAATAATTACGCATCGGGCTCGGAAGGTTATTCCCCAGACCGTTTCAAGCGCAAAGAAATTGTCATCTAGTTTTTTCAAAATAGCGGCTTCGTCCTGCCAAAGATGGAGATTTTCGGTATTTTCCAGCCGCCGGCGCATCTCTGCGCTATAGCGCATCCGATCGCACTGTGCACGCGGACTCCACATCGCCGGCCCCTTGGAGCGGTTCAGCATCTTGAACTGAATGGCGGCTGCATCGGTCACGATTCCCATCAGCCCCCCAAGGGCATCTACCTCACGGGCGATTTGTCCCTTTGCGATGCCACCGATGGCCGGATTGCACGACATCTGCGCAATCTTCCCCATGTCCATCGTCAGGAGACACGTGCGTGCTCCCATCCGCGCGGCGGCATGTGCTGCTTCACAGCCTGCATGACCCGCACCGATAACGACGACATCGTATGTGAAATCCGCTTTCACTTTCCTTTTTGCACGATTATAAGCGTATGCAAAAGTACGGAAAGTTTTTCATTACAGCATAAGTATCGGGGCTTTTCCGCCGCAGGGAACATCCTGCCCGCCCAATCCAAAAAAAGAGTCCTTGCAGCCAAGATGATGCGCCGCCCCACAAACTGCGCGGAAGGGTACAATAAAGGCCCGGAGCGCACGCTCCGAGCCTTTATAATATAATATGTGCAGGTTACTCCTGGGTGAGCACTACGCTGACAAGCAGGGTGACGTCGCTGACATCCACGCTGCCGTCGTTGTTCAGGTCGTACTTGGGATCGTTTCCGCTTTCCAGCACTACGCTGACAAGCAGGGTAACGTCGCTGACATCCACGCTGCCGTCATTGTTCAGGTCATAGGGAGAGTTTCCGCCGTCCACGAGGATGAGGGCAATCTCCGTGAAGTAGTTAGTAGCGTTTGCCGTGAAGGTTGCGCTGCTAACGGCCGCTTCCGGCGTGTAAACGCCCATGAACTTGGAAGCCTCCAGTGTAGCCTTTGCTGCTTCCGCATCGGTCACTTTGAAGCCGCTCACGGTTCTGCCGTCCTCGGCGGTCAGCGCCACCTTATCCTTTGCGGAGGTATAGAAGCATATCTGGGCAATCTGCTTGCCCTTAGGTGCGGCGAGAGCGATGGTCTGGCCGGTGAACATACGCGCGTCTATATAGGTAGTTCCCTGCCACATGCGGGGCTTGTTGGAGTCTTCCTCGCCTGCGGTGAAAGTGATTACCGCGCCGTCAGCATTCGTGATAGGGGCGGTGATGTTCCCGACGGCAATCTGGCCCGTCGCACTGCTACTGGTGGGCAAGTTCCACTCGTTAGCGGCGAAATCGAAGCGCGTGACATCGCCTTCCTGGAGCTGGATGATGGTGTAAACGCCCTCTACCAGTTCGCTCTGATCGCCCTCTTCGTTCTCCGCGATGGCACGGATGGTATCGCCAGCCGTCAGCGTGATGGGGCCGAGATAGGGGAGGGTGGGGGCGGCGTTGCTGCCCAGCCCGTAGTAGATGGAGCAGCCGTCGCCGGCTTCAAGCGTCACGTTCACGCTGCCGAGATACGTGCCGGGCTCGGGATCGAAGGCCGGGGGCAGGACGTAGCCCGCCGCGATAAGGGAGAAATTGATGATTTCCCACGTGCCGCAGTTCTGCGTCGTGCTGGTGTACTTGAAGGCCAGTTGGATTTTCTTGCCGGCATAGGCGGAGAGGTCCACCGTGTTAGCCACGTACGTCCAGTCCTTATTCTCGCTCCACTCCGTGATGTCGAGCTTCGTCCAGGCCTCGCTGCCATCTTCGCGGACGAGGAGGGACACGGCGTCCTTAGCTCCCTGCACACTCTCGAACTTGTTGGTGGCGTGTTCGAAACTGAGCGTTGCGCCCGTCTCGGCGGTCAGGTCGAAGATGGGGGAGAGGAGCCAGCTCTCGGTGGCATAGGCAGCGTTCTTGTAGGCGGAAGCTTTGGCGCCCTGCTGCGCATTGAACGTCCAGACGAAGGTGAGGTCGCTGGGCATGGACTTATTATCTATGGTGAAGTCCTTGTTGTCCTTGAGCATCGAGTTCGTGTAGGGAAGCGTGTATTCCGGCGTTTCGGCCACGGGGTCGTCGGCGATTGTCGCGCCGTCAAGGGCTACGATGATCTTGTCGAGGCGCACCTGTCCGACGTTGCCGAAGGTTACCTGCGACGCGTTACCGCTCCATACGCCGCTGGCGTCGAGCGCGGTGCCGTTCTGCGTGATGTCGCTTGCCTTGTAGTTGGAGGAGGCCACGAACTTCACGGACGTAATCTTCTTCGTCCCGGCGTCGAGCGTCAGCATGCCGTACTTATAGAAGCGGAACTGGTTGGTGAACATCTTGGACTGCTGGGGCTTCTGCTCCTCGCTCACGTTGGGGTCCTTGCCCACCGTCACGCTGACGTCGCCCTCGGAGAACTCCGTCACGGCCTCGCCGGCACTCGTTCCGCCGTAGCCGGCACCGCTAGCCGTGAAGTCGAAGGTGACCACGCTCTGCGCAGCCGCCGTGCCTGCCAGTGCCACGAGCATCGCGGCCAGCAGGAGCTTGAATGTGTAGAATTTCTTCATAACTTTATTGATTTTAATGAATGTTGTAATGGTATTCGATTGCGCAGCTAATGGCTGCAACACCGCAAATTTAGGAAATTATTTCCGATATGCGGGGACATTTCCTGCTGAAATAATTTGCCGCCACATTCAGGCATATAAGCCTCTGTCTCCCAGGCGGTTTTTCCGGATGCGCGCATAAAACACATGTGCCAGCGGCCTTCCTTTCCGCCAGCACATGCTCAAAAAGAATGGAAACGCCCTCACGGGCGTCGTTGTCCTGCTCCGACTCGAACGGGGACTGAAGGTACCAAAAACCTTAGTGCTAACCATTACACCACAGGACAAGCCTCGCTTTCGTGAAAAAGCGATGCAAAAGTAACGCTTTCCACGCGATGCACCAAATTTTCCGCCGATTTTCAGCCGCTGCGCGTGCGCCGAAGACAACGGGAACCGCCCCTGCAACGAGTGAGCCCCGCCGAAAATTTTACGGATTGCACGTGCGCAACGTTATGTCCGCATCTTGCGCAACATCGTACCACTATCTTGCGCAACATCGCACCGCCATCCTGCGCAACATCGCACTTCTATCCTGCGCAACATCACACCGCCATCCTGCGCAACATCGCACCGCCATCCTGCGCAACATCGCACCACTATCCTGCGCAACATCACGCTACCATCTTGCGCAACATCATGCCCCATTCCTGCGCGGGAGGGGCACGAAAAAAGCGGGGCGCACCAGCCGGTGCGCCCCGCAGGGATAGGTATCGGAGAGGCTCGCTTACTTCACGAGAACCTTCTTACCGTTGATGATGTAGAGACCCTTCTGTGCCTTCACGACGCGGCGGCCCTGGAGGTCGAAGATGCCGTTCTGAACCGTGTTACCGGCGACGGTGATGGTCTCAACGCCCGTGAGGACGTCGATCAGCGCTTCCTCGATGGGCACGCTGAGGTCGCCCGTCGTCGTCACCGTGGGAACGTTTGCGAGGTCCACATAACCCGTGTTGGCGCCTACAACGTCGCCGCTGTAGCTCTTCACGAGCTGGCCGCGGTAGAATACGCCGTAGTTCGGGCCGATTTCCTTGGCTGCATATACGCCGACCAGACCGTCAACGGTCAGAGGTGCGGGAGCGTAAACGAGCTGCGGGAAGTCCGTAGCGACGGGAGTAGCGTAAACGACGTTCGCGCTCGGGTTCTTCACCACGAAGGGCGTACCGGCAGGAATTTCATCGCTGACGAACTCAAGTTCCAGCGTCTGCGCCTCGAGGTTCTTACCTACAACGGTATAGACGTCGGGTTCGGTGTACTGGACTGCGAAGGGCAGCGTGACAACGATGATGTCGTCCGTGGGCTCGATAACCTGGTCGCCGCTCCAGCTGTTGTTGGCCTCGGGTTCGAAGCCGAACTTGGCGTTAGCGTCGCCCGTGTAGTACGTAACGACCTTACCGCTCGGGTCGCAGTTGATGCAGACATCCTCACCGGATACGATCTCGAAGCTGCCGGCAGCACCAGCGAACTGGAGCTTCAGGGCGCTTGCGACACCGTTCTTCACATCGTTGCTCACCTTGTCGGCAGCGTTCAGGTAGTCGCCCGTGAAGGCGTTCTGGAAGGAGTAGGTGCCGTTACCGTGGTCAATTGCACGCCAGATGCTGTTGAGCTTGTCCGTCAGGTTAGCGTCAGCGGCGCTGCCGTTCCAGCGGAGAGCCGTTTCGCCGCTACCTGCAGCGTAGATGTAGTTACCGTTCTGGCTGCCGGAGCCGGTGGAGGTGCTGAAGATGCGGTAGTATGCACCGCCAGCCGGCTTCACGAGCTTGCTGTTGAGCGTAGCGATAGCGGACTCGATCTCGGCGCGTACTTCCTTGATCTGGGCGGCCGTCATCTTGTCCGTTACCTTTGCCTCAGCAGTGTTGATGGCGTTCTGGGCCTCGGCCTGTGCGCCAGCGGCGAAGTAACCGATACCGCTGCCTTCCTCAGCGCCTTCCACGAGGGTCTTCATCTCCTCGATGTACTCGCGCAGGGCGGCTACGTCGGGATATTCCGCGTTGAAGTTGTCGAGAGCCTCCTTCAGCTTGTCGTACTGCTCCTGCGTTGCGTCGCCGGCGGCGAGCTGGTTGCGGGCAGCGGCGATTTCGTTGAGGAGAGCCTGCGTCAGCTCTGCGGGAATCTGGTTGAGCAGAGAGTTCTCGGGATCGTACGTTGCCTTGAACACGCGGAACTCACCCATGTTGAAGTACAAGTTGCCCGTATTGGCATTGCGGTTGCTGCCCTGGTTGTCCTCCACGTCGAAGCGGAAGTACTTCCAAGCCTGGCCATTGTCGAACTGGATGGAAGCGATACCCACCATATTCTCCTGCGTACCCTCTATGCCGAGTTCCTCGGGCAGGTTGTACGGATAGGTGAACGTGATGTAACCCTGATCTACCCAGCCGCTGTAATCGTCGTTGGTGTAGCCCGTGGTGTCGTTCGTCGTATAGAAGTGGCAGAGAATCGGCGCGCCGAGCTGGTTGCTACCCGTGCGCTTCGCGTACTTCAGTGTAACGGCGCTGAGGGGTTCGGGCAGTTCAACGGCGAGGTTGTGCCAGTCGAAGCGCTCACCCGTAGCCCACTGCCATGCGGTGTGGAACTGCGTCGAATAGTCACCGTCGAAGAGGTTGTCGATCTCGGCGGGCTGGATGCCGTCTTCCTCCGTGAGAGGAGCGTTCGTCCACACCTTACCGCCGTCCACGAGACCGGTCTGGTCGAAGTAAGCGTCCTGGTCAGCCTCGGAAGTGAAGGCCTGTGCGGAGCGGTAGCGGCTGTTGGCGTCAGCGATGAGGGTAGCGAGGTCGCTGTTCAGCTTGCGCTGGTTGTCCTCGTCAATAGCCTGCTGCTTGATGGCGTCGAGGGCTGCGATTTCCTCGGGCGTAACCTCGTAGAGCTTCCAGAGGGAACCTGCGTCCGTGTAAGAGTAGAACACTACGCCAGTACCCGCCGTGTCGGTGTTCCAGCCCACAGCGTTGCGGGTCGTGGAGCGTACGGCGAAGTAGTTGGCGTCGCTGGGGTGAACCTCAACGGTGAACACTTCGGCTTCGCTCTCGTTGGCGCTCGTGGAGAGCACAACGCTGTTGCTGTTGGTGTTCACAACGTAGTTCTCGTGATAGTAACCCTTCACCTTGAAGCTGTTGCTACCGCTGCGGTCAGCGACGAACTGGAAGATGTAAGGCATGTGATCGGTACCGAGTTCCTCGGGACGCACGCCGGCGGGCGAGAAGTCCTTGGTGCACTGTACCTTGTTGTTGTTGTCTTCCCGTGCCCACTTGTTGGAGCGCTTGTCGGCAAGCATGTAGTAGCCTGCACGGAAGCCGATGGCGTTGTCCACGCAAGCCTGGATGGCATCCTTCAGGGCGTTGTAAGCTTCAAGGTACTCCTGCGAACTGCGGCCGCCGCCCTCGTTCACGAGTTCGTAAGCGGTCTCCAGGGCCGTCAGACAGGCCTGGTAGTACTGCGAGGGAACCTGTCCCATAGCCGTACCCTCAACGAAGCGGCCGTCGAGCGTAGCGCCGTTGGGGAATTCCTGCATGATGTAGGACTCCAACTGGTCGTAAGCGTTCTGCTCTTCCACCTCATAGAGGTACCAGCTGTTGGTGTCGGACCACGGGCCGAAGAAGGGCGCGTAACCTGCACCGTTCCAGTGGCCGCAGAAGAAGCTCCAAGGAGCATCGTCCTCGCGTCCGCCGAGCTGCGCCTCTCCGCTGCTGGGCGTCCAGCCGTCGGAAGTGGCAGCCTCTACGTCCGTGAAGATGTAGGCGCGGTCGTGGTCAACGGGGTTGCCGCCGTAGTGCTCGTCATCGTAGGTACTCATCGTCGTGGGATCCACGTCGAGGGGCACGGTGTCAACGCCACGGAGGTAGTCCGTCGTCGGGTGCTTGGCGAAGAAGCGGAAGGCGCGTGCCTTGGACTCAACGAAGCTTACGCCGGAGGCCAAGTAGTTGCCGGAGCTCTTCTGCTTGAGGTAGTAGGTCATGAAGCCGTCCTGCTCGCCAGCCTCCTCGAAGCAGAAGAGGGAGGTGGGGGAAGCGGTGGAGACCTTTGCACCAGAACCGTTGAAGAAGCCCGCCTCGGCGGAACTGGCCACCTGCAGGACGTACCACTTGCCCGGCTCAATGTCGGTCACTGCTCCGTCGGGACCCAGGTCGAAGTCGATGACATCGTAGTAGTCCTGTGCCGAAGCGCTGACTGCTCCTGCCACGAACATGATGGCAAGAGCCAAGAAAGAGTAAAACTTTCTCATTGCTTTGGTAAGATTTAGTTAAACATAATTTGGTTTCCTTGTTGTCAGTGGGTAGTACCCACTCTGCGGCAAAAATAGGAATTATTCCTTGATAACAAAAAGAAAGCCCGTTTTTTTTTCTGTCGCGTGCGGCAAACAGCAGGCCGGAAACAGAGCGTCCTACGCGCGCGTATATATAAAATAGGTGTTGGAAGCCCGCCGCAACCCCGGCCATAGGGGGGGAGTGGTGGGCATCCGCGCTGGAGTTCTTCCGCAGTATTCCTCCCGGCCGTTTCCGTAACCCTAGGGGTAGTGCGCCGCGACCCTTGGGTCAGTTCTCCGTAACCCTATGGTCAGTTTTTCCTACCCCCAGGGGTATTGGCCGGGAAGGTTCCGGCGCGGCGGGGCAGGGATGCTCGTCCGACCCGTTTCCACTTGCCGCATTGCGCCCGGACCATCCGACCTCCGCAAAATTGCACGCAGCGGGACTGGGCTTTCCCGGAGGAAAACATTACTTTTGCGGCGAACGCCGCGCCGTGCGGCGGGAAAATGCGGATACGCCATGCTTGAAATCAGAAATTTGTGCGCGGAAGTAGAGGGGAAGCCCATCCTGCGCGGTATCGACCTGACCATACGCGACGGCGAGGTGCACGTCCTCATGGGGCCGAACGGCTCCGGGAAAAGCACGCTCTGCCATGTGCTCGTCGGCAACCCGAAGTATGCGGTGACCGGCGGCAGCGCCACGTTCAACGGCAAGGACCTGCTGGCCCTCCCGCCCGAGCACCGCTCCTACGAGGGGCTGTTCATGTCCTTCCAGACGCCCACGGAAATACCCGGCGTCTCGATGACCAACTTCCTGCGCGCCGCCGTGAACGCACGCCGGAAGTACCGGGGCGAGGAACCGCTGGGCGCGTCGGAGTTCCTGCAACTGCTGCGCGAGAAGCGCAAGCTCGTAGGGCTGGACGCGCATTTCATGAGCCGTGGCGTGAACGAAGGCTTCAGCGGCGGCGAGCGCAAGCGCAACGAGATTTTCCAGATGGCCGTGCTGGCACCGACCTTCTCCATACTCGACGAGACGGACTCCGGCCTCGACGTGGACGCACTGCGCACGGTAGCCGAGGGTTTCAACGCCCTGCGCACACCCCGGACGAGCGCTATGGTCGTCACCCACTACCAGCGGATGCTGGACTACCTCAGGCCGGACTTCGTACACGTACTGATGGAGGGACGCATCGTCCGCAGCGGCGACGCCAGCCTCGGCTACGCCATTGAGGAACGCGGTTTCGACTGGATACGCGACGAGGCGGCCACCGCACAACCCGAGCCCCAGCCATGACCGACCCCCTGAAACAATACCTCGACCTCTACCGCGCGGAGCACAGCCGCATCGCCGCCGGGAGCTGCCCGGCCATGAACGCGCACCGCGACGCCGCCCTCAGGCAGCTTGAGGCACACGGCCTGCCCACGCGCCGCACGGAGGAATACAAATACACCGCCGTCCGCGACGCCCTCGCCCCGGACTACGGTCTGAACATCGCGCGCCTGCCGCTCGCCGCCGACCCGCACAAACTGTACCATTGCAGCCTGCCCAACATCGGCGCGCGCACCTGCTACATCATCAACGACACGGTGGGACCCGTCCCGACGGCGGGCAGCGAGGATGCCATCCGCGTGGTGCCGTTCGCCAAGGCAGACGAAGAAATGCGCGGTTTCATCGGGAAATATTACCATTCCACCGTCCAGTCCTACGATGCCCTGGCCTCGCTGAACACACTGCTGGCGCAGGAGGGGCTGCTCGTACTGATACCGAAAGGCCACCGCGCCGTCCAGCCGTTGCAACTCGTCTGCTTCGCCGATGCCAAGGCAGACCTCATGGCCAACCGCCGCCTGCTCGTCGTGGCGGAGGAAGGGGCGGAAGCCACGCTGCTCATCTGCGAACACGCTTCTTCGTCCGCGCACTACCTGACCACGCAGGTCACGGAACTCGTCCTCGGCGAGCGGGCCCGCGTGGAGCTATGCTCCGTGGAGGAAACGGGCAGCAACTGTACGCGCTTCCACAACATCTATGCCGACCTGGCCGCCGGAGCCGCGCTGAAGCTGAACAGCGTGACACTGACTTGCGGCCACAGCCGGCAGACAACGGAGGTACGCCTCGCCGCACCGGAGGCGTCGGTGGAGGCGAACGGAGCCGTCACCGCCGCTGCGGAAGAGCACGCCGACCACAACATCCTCGTCCGCCACGATGCGGGAGACTGCCGAAGTACGCTGCGCTACAAGTACGTGCTGGACGGAAACGCCACGGGCGCATTCGCCGGAAAGGTATATGTCGCACCGGGCGCGCAGCGTTCCCATTCGGAACAGACCAACGCCAACCTGTGCGTCAGTCCGACTGCACACGCCTTCTCCCAGCCGATGCTTGAGATTTATGCCGACGACGTAAAGTGTAACCACGGTTCAACGGTCGGGAAACTCGATGAAACCGCACTTTTCTATATGCGCCAGCGCGGCATTCCCGAGGCCGAAGCACGCCTCCTGCTGCAACACGCCTTCGTAAACGACGTGCTACGCCACATCCAGCCCGAGAGCCTCCGCCAGCGCCTTTCCCTCCTCGTGGAAAAACGCTTCCGGGGAGAACTGCGACGCTGCGACGGCTGCCGGATGTACGGCGGAACGGCAACGAACGCCCCAACACCCCCAGAGCCATGAGACGCGACGACTTCCCCATTCTCCGCCGCGAGGTGTACGGGCGGCCGCTCGTTTACCTGGACAACGCGGCCACTACGCAGAAACCGCAGTGCGTCATAGATGCCATCACGGAGGCTTACCAAAGCGTGAACGCCAACGTACACCGTGGCGTGCACTTCCTCTCGCAGAAAGCGACGGAGCGTCACGAAGCGGCGCGCGAGCACATACGCAAATTCCTCCATGCCCGTTCGGCAACGGAAATCGTCTTCACGCGCGGAACGACGGAGGCCATAAACCTCATCGCCACGGCTTACGGGGAGGCTTTCCTGCGCGAGGACGACGAGGTGCTGCTTACGGAAATGGAGCACCACTCGGACATCGTGCCGTGGCAACTGCTGCAGCAGCGGAAAGGCATCCGCCTGCGGATGATTCCCGTCACCGAAACGGGGGAAATCGACCTTGCGGCTGCGGAAAGTTGCTTCACCCCCCGCACCCGCCTGCTGTGCATGGCACACGCCAGCAATGTACTCGGCACGGTGAACCCCGTCCGCCAGCTGGCCGACATGGCCCATGCGCACAACTGCCACGTCCTGGTAGATGCGGCGCAGAGCGTGCCCCACCTGCCGGTGGATGTGCAGGCGTTAGGCTGTGACTTCCTCGCCTTTTCCGGACACAAAGTCTATGGTCCCACCGGTATCGGCGTTCTCTACGGCAGGGAGGACCTGCTGGAACAGATGCCGCCGTACCAGGGCGGCGGCGAAATGATAGCCCGCGTCGCGCTGACAGGCACAACCTTCGCGGACCTCCCGTACAAGTTCGAGGCCGGCACACCCGACTATGTAGGCTCGCACGCCCTGAGCACCGCGCTGTCCTTCGTGGAGGAAACGGGCTGGGAAGCCATCTGCCGGCACGAAGCGGTCCTGACGCGCTACGCCACGGAGCGGCTGCAAGCCATCCCGGGGCTGCGCATCTATGGCACAGCGGCGGGGAAAGACCCCGTCATCGCCTTCAACGTGCAAGGCATCCACCACCTGGACCTCGGCACGCTACTCGACCGTCTCGGCATCGCTATCCGTACCGGGCACCACTGCGCCCAACCGCTCATGGACCGCTACGGTGTGGAGGGCATGTGCCGCGCGTCCTTCGCGATGTACAATACGATGGAGGAAGCGGATGCGCTCGCCGAAGGCCTGGAACGCGTACGCAAAATGTTCTGACCATCCATTCCCGCAACCTTTTAGCACACGATAAATCATGCTACTTACCACCACTCCCACCGTTGAGGGACACCCCATCCAGCAGTACCTGGGCGTCGTCTCCTCCGAAACCATCATCGGCGCAAATGCCATCCGAGACTTCATGGCCGGTGTGCGCGACTTCTTCGGCGGCCGCTCCGGCGCTTACGAGGACGTACTCAGACAGGCAAAAGAAACTGCCTTGCAAGAACTTGCCCAGCGCGCACAACAACTCGGTGCGAACGCCGTGGTCGGCATTGACCTGGACTACGAGACGGTCGGTGCCAGCGGGTCAATGCTGATGGTTACGGCCAGCGGTACTGCCGCGCGCATCTGACCATGCTGAAACCTTACCTGCGCACCGGCTGCATTGAAGCGGGTTGCGACGAAGCCGGGCGCGGCTGCCTGGCAGGAAGCGTGTATGCCGGAGCTGTCATCCTGCCGCCCGACTATCACAACGCACGCCTGAACGACTCGAAGCAACTCTCCGCCAAGCAACGCTATGCCCTGCGCGAGGAGATAGAACGCGATGCCGTAGCATGGGCCATAGGGGTGGTTTCGCCCGATGAAATCGACCATATCAACATCCTTAACGCCTCCATACTGGCCATGCACCGCGCCTTGGACGCATTGTCCGTGCGCCCCGAGCATATCATTGTGGATGGCAACCGCTTCCGGGCCTACGGCGACATTCCGTGGCAAACGGTGGTAAAGGGCGACGGGAAGTACCTCTCCATCGCCGCCGCCAGTATATTGGCGAAGACCTACCGCGACGACTATATGATGCGCCTGCATGAAGAATTCCCGCAGTACGGTTGGGACCACAATGCGGGCTACCCGACCCGCGAGCACCGGGAGGGGCTTCTGCGACACGGTATCACGCCCTACCACCGCCGCAGCTACAACCTGCTGGGCGACGGACAGCTGGAACTCTTCAGCGACACAGACTTTGCGGATTGACCGCCCCGATGGGTGAAAATGCCAGAAGCGGCTCCAGCAAGACAATCGCGGCGGGAAAAGGGAGGTAGCCCGCGCGGCGGTAGCACCCCAAGGCACAACAGGCCGCATACACCCGCCGTGCGGCGTTTTTTTCTTAGCGTGTAGCCGCTTTTCCCCTCCTTTTTCCTACTTTTGCCCCCGTTTCCAATAAGAAATACCGCTACTATGCAGAAAAACTTAGTCATCGTGGAGTCTCCGGCAAAGGCGAAGACGATAGAAAAGTTCCTAGGGAAAGACTTCAAAGTCATGTCCAGCTTTGGCCATATCCGCGACCTTAAGAAAAAGAACTTCGGGGTCAATCTTGACACATTCGAACCCGAATACGAAATATCCGAAGACAAGCAGAAAGTCGTTGCCGACCTGCGGGCACAGGCCGGTAAGAGTGAGAAGGTGTGGCTCGCGTCCGATGAGGACCGCGAGGGAGAGGCAATCAGCTGGCACCTGGCCGAAGTGCTCGGCCTGGACGCGGCGGCACAGAACCGCATCGTGTTCCACGAAATCACAAAGCCCGCCATCCTCACCGCCATTGAGCACCCGCGCAGTATTGACCTGAACCTAGTCGATGCGCAGCAGGCGCGCCGCGTCCTCGACCGCCTCGTCGGGTTCAAGCTGTCCCCCGTCTTGTGGCGCAAGGTGCGCCCGTCACTTTCCGCAGGCCGCGTGCAGAGCGTGGCTGTCCGCCTCATCGTGGAGCGCGAACGGGAGGTGGCCGCCTTCCGTGCGGAGGACTCCTATCACGTCACGGCGCAGTTCGTCACGCCCGAAACTGACGGCGCGGCCCACTTCAAGGCGGAACTGCGCCGCCACTTCAAGACGAAAGAGGAAGCCCGTGCCTTCTTGGAGCATTGCGCCTCGGCAGCTTTCACGGTCCAGACCGTCACAAAGAAGCCGACAAAGCGTACGCCGCCGCCGCCTTTCACGACGAGTACCCTCCAACAGGAGGCCGCACGCCGCCTCGGCTTCCCCGTTGCGCTGACCATGCGGATAGCGCAGGGACTCTATGAAGCTGGACTTATCACTTATATGCGTACGGACTCGACAAACCTCTCCGCCCTATTCCTGAACACTTGCGGACCGGTCATTGAGGAAGACCTGGGCGCAGGTTACCACCAACGGCGCAACTACCGCACAAACACCAAGGGAGCACAAGAGGCACACGAAGCCATCCGCCCCACAGACGTACAACGCCGGAAAATCAACGGCACAGCGCAGGAACGCCGCCTCTACGAACTGATTTGGAAACGCACCGTGGCCAGTCAGACAGCCGATGCGGAAATTGAACGTACAACGGCGGAAATAAGTACCGGCACGGCGGAGGACGTGTTCGTAGCAACGGGAGAAGTAGTGAAATACGACGGTTTCTTCCGCATTTACCGCGACAGTCGCGAAACAGAACCCGATACGGAAAATTCCACAGAAAGTGGCGGATTGCTTCCCGTCCTGCGGGAAGGCGCACAACTGGGTTGCGGGGAAATGTCCGCACAGCAGCGGTTCACGCAACCGCCCACACGCTATAATGAGGCTGCCCTCGTACATAAACTGGAAGAACTCGGCATTGGCCGACCCTCCACATACGCCCCCACGATTTCCACCATCCAGCAGCGCGACTACGTAAGCAAGGGTGACAAACCCGGCGAGCGGCGCAAAATCACCGTACTGACCCTGAAAAACGGACAGATTGCCGAGGAACAGAAGACAGAGACCGTGGGAGCGGAGAAAAGCCGCCTCATCCCTACGGATATCGGCATCGTGGTGAACGACTTCCTACTGGAGCACTTCTCCGACATCCTCGACTATAACTTCACAGCTACTGTGGAAAAAGACTTTGACGACGTAGCGGAAGGCAAGGAAGACTGGGTCAAGGTCATCCGGGCCTTCTACGACCGCTTCGAACCCGAAGTGAAAAACGCCGTTAACGAAAAGACGGAGAGGAAGGCTGGCGAACGGGAGTTGGGACGCGACCCGCAGACGGGAAAAACTGTCTTTGTGAAAATCGGCCGCTTCGGCCCGATGGTGCAACTCGGTACGCCCGAAGACGAGGAGAAACCCCGCTTCGCTACACTGAAACCCCAGCAGAGTTTGAGCACAATTACGCTGGAAGAAGCCTTGGAACTCTTCCGCCTGCCCCGCGAGGTCGGCTTGCTCGGCGGCACCCCCATTGTGGCCAACACCGGCCGCTTCGGCCCTTATGTACAGCACGGCAAGACTTTCGCCTCCATCCCTAAAGGAGAGGACCCGCTGAGCATCACGCTGGAACGCGCAACGGAGCTCCTGGCCCAGAAACGCGCCGCTGAAGAGCAGAAACACCTCAAGACGTTCAGCGAGGATCCCGACATGCAAATCCTCAACGGCCGCTTCGGCCCCTACCTGTCCTATAAGGATAAAAACTACAAGCTGCCCAAAGCTCTGGCCGCCCGCGCCAAGGAACTGACGCTGGAGGAATGCCTGAACGTTGTGGCCGAGGAAGCTAAGAAACCCGCCCGCCCGACGAGGGCACGGCACGGGAGGTAACGCGGAACAAACCTGTAAGCAGATAAAGCCCCAGCATGAAGTGCATCATCCTCATCGGCTATATGTGCGCCGGCAAGACGACGGTCGGGCGCGAACTGGCCAAGCGCCTCGGGCGCACCTTCTACGACCTGGACTGGTATATCGAGGAGCGGTTCCACACTAAAGTGTCACAGATTTTTGCCGAGCGCGGCGAGGAGAAATTCCGCGATCTGGAGCGGCGGATGCTCCACGAGGCGGCAGAGTTCGAGAATACGGTGCTCAGCTGCGGCGGAGGCACGCCCTGCTTCTTCGACAACATGGACTACATGAACTCCGTCGCGCAGACAGTCTATATGAAGGCATCGCCCGAGACGCTCATACAGCACATCGGGATGAGCCGGGGCCGGCGTCCCCTGCTTGAAGGGAAGAGCCCCGAGGAGCTGGAGGCCTTCGTCCGCGAACAACTGGCCGCCCGCGAGCCGTTCTATATGCGTGCGCAACACATCATTGACATCAACATACTCGACAGCTTCGACCGCATTAAGGACATCGTGGACTCCATACAAGCGGCAACGGGGCTCTGAAGCGGAAACGGCGGGCCACCTCCCGAAGTACCGCCTCCCTAAACAGAACGGAAATGAAGAAGTGGAAAATTGAAGACTCCGAAGAGCTGTACGGCATTAAGGGCTGGGGCGTGAATTACTTCGGCATCAACGAGAAGGGACACGTCTATGTGTCGCCACGGAAAGACGGCGTACAAGTGGACCTGAAAGACGTGGTGGACGAACTCGCCGAGCGTGACATCACCGCACCGATGCTACTGCGCTTTCCCGATATCCTTGACAACCGCATTCAGAAGACATCAGCCTGTTTCGACCAAGCCGCCAAGACGTACAACTACCAGGCGGAACACTTCATCATCTACCCCATCAAGGTAAACCAGATGCGCCCCGTGGTGGAGGAAATCATCAGCCACGGGAAGAAGTACAACCTGGGACTGGAAGCCGGTTCCAAGCCCGAATTGCACGCTGTCCTGGCCACAAACATGGACAGCGACAGCCTGATTATCTGTAACGGGCACAAGGACCAGAACTACATCGAGCTTGCGCTCCTCGCACAGAAGATGGGGAAGCGCGTATTCCTCGTTGTGGAGAAGCTGCCCGAACTGTCCGTCATCGCGAAGACGGCGGAAAAGCTCGGCGTACGCCCCAATCTCGGCGTACGCATCAAACTCGCGGCGAGCGGGGCCGGCAAGTGGGAGGAAAGCGGCGGCGACGCCTCAAAATTCGGACTGAGCTCCAGCGAACTCTTGGAAGCCTTGGAACTCCTTGACCGCATGGGGATGCGCGACTGCCTGCGCCTGATACACTTCCACATCGGTAGCCAGATTACGAAAATCCGCCGCATCAGTACTGCACTGCGTGAAGCTGCGCAGTTCTATGTGCAGCTCCGCGCGCTCGGTTTTGACGTGCAGTTCGTGGATTGCGGTGGCGGACTGGGCGTGGACTACGATGGTACGCGCTCTTCCAACTCCGAAAGTTCCGTCAATTACAGCATCCAGGAGTACGTGAACGACTGCGTGTACACTTTTGTGGATGCAGCCGACAAGAACAACATCCCGCATCCGCACCTCATCACCGAGGGCGGCCGGTCGCTCACCGCCCACCACAGCGTGCTTATCCTTGACGTGATGGAAAGCGCCACGCCGGCCCAGATGCCGGAGGACTTCGAGGCATCACCCGATGACCACCAGCTTGTGCGCGATCTGGCCGAGATCTGGGACAACATCAACCAGCGGTCGGTACTCGAGGACTGGCACGATGCGGAGGATATCCGCGAGCAGGCGCTCGATTTGTTCCGCATGGGGATGATCGACCTGAAGACCCGCGCACAAGCGGAAAGCCTCTACTGGAGCATAACGCACGAGGTGTCCGAACTGGCCCACCACATGAAGCATGTCCCGGACGAGTTGAGAGACATTGACAAGCGCACGGCGGACAAGTACTTCTGCAATTTCTCGCTCTTCCAGTCGCTGCCGGATTCCTGGGGCATCGACCAACTGTTCCCCATCATGCCGATTGCGCGCCTGGACGAGCGGCCTACGCGCTCCGCGACATTGCAGGACATCACCTGCGACTCGGACGGTAAGATTACGGCTTACGTCAATTCCGCCCGCCAGACGGCCTACCTGCCGCTGCACGCCCTGCGCCAGCGCGAACGCTACTACATCGGCATCTTCCTCGTGGGGGCGTACCAGGAAATCCTGGGCAACATGCATAATCTTTTCGGCGACACGAACGCCGTCCACATATCCGTCGGCAAGGACGGTTACACCATAGACAAGACAATTGACGGCGAGACGGTTGCAGACGTGCTGGAGTACGTACAGTACGACCCGAAGCGCCTTGTCCGCCGCCTGGAGACGTGGGTGGGAAAGGCGGTAGCCGAGGGAAAAATCACGACGGAGGAGGGGAAGGAGTTCATTTCCAACTACCGTGCAGGCCTCTACGGCTACACCTATCTGGAGTAGGAAATACGTTACGGAAAAAATACGGGACGGCAGCCTATGGAACTGCTGTCCGCCGTTTTTCTTATCCCTGCGGTTAGTTTTCCGTAACCATAGAGTTAGTTTTTCCTAACCGCAGGGTTACGGCGCGCTAACCCTGCAATTAAGAATCCACACCGCCAATCGGATTGCTTTCCTGTTGCACATCTGGCACACGGGAAGTCGGACAGATATGCCCCCTCGTCCGCCCGCACCTACCACCCGCAGCAGCAGACAATGCAAAAATCGTACGGCCTTTTTCCCGCAGTTCCGAGATAAATCACTAATTTTGCCGCCGATTATAAAAAGGTAATATAGTTTCAATTAAAAAACAGACGACGATGAACGTTATCACCAAGACCGTCTCGCTGCCCGATGGCCGCGCCATCAGCATCGAGACCGGCAAGCTGGCCAAGCAGGCGGACGGGAGCGTAATGCTCCGCTTCAACAATACGATGCTGCTGGCCACCGTCACTGCCGCAAAGGATGCCGTACCGGGTACGGACTTCATGCCTTTGCAGTGTGACTACCGAGAGAAGTACAGCGCGGCCGGCCGGTTCCCCGGCGGCTTCACCAAGCGCGAAGGCCGCCCGGGCGACAACGAAATCCTGACCAGCCGCCTCGTGGATCGCGCCCTACGTCCCCTCTTCCCCAGCGACTACCATGCAGAAGTGTATGTGAACATTATCCTGTTCAGTGCCGATGGGGTGGATCTGCCCGACGCTTTGGCCGGTTTCGCAGCCAGTGCCGCACTGGCCTGCTCCGACATCCCCTTTGACGGCCCCATCAGCGAAGTGCGCGTAGCGCGAATCAACGGCGAATACGTCGTTAATCCCACTGTGGCTCAGCTGAAGCAGGCCGACATGGATATCATGGTCGGCGCAACGGAAGAGAATATCATGATGGTTGAGGGGGAAATGAAGGAAGTGCCCGAAAGCGCACTGCTCCAGGCCCTCAAGGTAGCCCATGAGGCCATCAAGCCCATGTGCCGCCTGCAGAAAGAATTGATGAAGGAACTCGGCACCGATGTGAAACGGGAATACTGCCATGAGGTAAACGATGAGGAGCTCCGACAGCAGGTGCGCAACGAACTCTACCAGCCCGCCTACGACATCACCGGGCAGGCACTCGAGAAGCACGCCCGTTTTGATGCTTTTGAGCGTATCCGCGAGGACTTCAAGGAGCGTTACGCTACCGCCCATCCCGAACTCACGCCCGAGGAACTGGCCGGAAAGAACGAACTCATAGATAAGTATTATCACGATGTGGAAAAGGACGCAATGCGCCGTTGCATCCTTGACGAGGGCAAACGCCTAGACGGCCGCCGCACCGACGAGATACGCCCCATCTGGTGCGAGGCTGGGCCGCTTCCCTATCCCCACGGCAGCGCCATCTTCACCCGTGGTGAGACACAGGCCCTCGCAACGGCCACACTCGGCACGAAGTTGGACGAAAAGCTCGTGGACGACGTGTTGGACAAGAGCTACATGCGCTTCCTGCTACACTACAACTTCCCGCCCTTCTCCACGGGCGAGGCAAAGGCACAGCGCGGCGTGGGTCGCCGCGAAATCGGCCACGGCCATCTGGCATGGCGCGCCCTGAAGGACATGATACCCGCCGACTTCCCCTACACGGTCCGCGTAGTCAGCGATATCCTTGAGAGCAACGGCTCCAGCTCTATGGCCACGGTGTGCGCAGGTACGCTGAGCCTGATGGATGCCGGTGTGCCCGTTAAGGCTCCCGTCAGCGGTATCGCAATGGGCCTCATCAAGAACCCCGGTGAAGACAAGTATGCCATCCTCTCCGATATCCTCGGCGATGAGGACCACCTCGGTGATATGGACTTCAAGACAACGGGTACGCTCAAAGGTCTTACGGCTACCCAAATGGACATCAAGTGCGACGGCCTCTCCTATGAGATTTTGGAGAAGGCTCTCCAGCAGGCCAAGGAAGGCCGCGAGCACATCCTCGGCAAGCTGACTGAGACGCTCGCGGAACCACGCGCTGACTTCAAGCCCCAAGTGCCGCGTATCGTGGCTTTCGAGATTCCGAAGGAATTCATCGGTGCCGTTATCGGCCCCGGCGGAAAGATTATCCAGGGGATGCAGGAAGATACCGGCACGGTTATCACAATCGACGAGGAGGACGGCGTAGGCAAGGTGCAGGTGAGCGCACCCAATAAGGAAAGCATTGATGCTGCCGTAGCCAAGATTCGCGCCATCGTCGCTATGCCCGAAGTTGGTGAAGAGTATGACGCCAAGGTTGTCAGCATCATGCCCTACGGCTGCTTCGTAGAGTTCATGCCGGGCAAGGAAGGCCTGCTCCACATCAGCGAAATATCTTGGGAGCGCCTCGAAACCGTAGAGGACGCCGGCATCCAGGAAGGGGATACCATCCGCGTGAAACTCCTTGAGATTGACGAGAAGACAGGCAAGTTCCGCCTGAGCCACCGCGTACTTGAGGAGAAGCCCGAGGGATGGGAGGAACGTCCCGCACGTCGCCCGCGCCGTGACGACCGCCGCAACGAGCGCCGTCCGCGCCGCGAGGGTGGTTTCCGCGATGACTACCGCAACAACCGCTACGATGCGGAATAACCTCCGCTCCGTTTCCCGAAACGCAAACTCCCCGACACCCCGAAATATGGGTGCCGGGGAGTTACTTTCCCGTAGTTTCCCGCCATTTTTTGCCGCCTCGCTACACCGCCATACACCGCTGGACTGCTATCTTAGTACTATTGTCATAAAAGCTTCTTCTGCAACGATTCTTTTCTATTGAATAGTGGCGGTCGTTACAGGAGTGGAGAAATCTGGTCTATCCATGTTGCGATGCGCTCGTCCGTCTTGTCGTCCTCGTTGATGTCGTCAAGAGGAAGACCTATAAATTTACCTTCGATGACGGCTTCCGAGCCATCGAAGGTGTAATCGCCAGTGTCCACACTGCCGATGAAGTTCGCCCCGCTGTCCTTGAGGCCGTTGTAGAGCTCGCCTATTCCGCCGACGAAAGTGTCGCTATACGTGGAGCAGTCCCCGCAGCCGAAGAAGGCGATGGTCTTTCCTTTGAGGTCGGCTTCTTGCAGGGCTTTCAACCCGTCATACCAGTCGTCTTGGAGTTCCCCGGCGCCCCAGGTAGACGTTCCGAGGATGAGGTTTTGGTGGGCAGCAATGATGTCGGCAGAAAGATTCTGCACGTTTAGGGCTTGGCAGCCCAACTTCGAGGCAATCCGTTCAGCGATGGTCTCGCAGGTTCCCGTGGTGGAACCGTAGATAACAATTGTAGTGTTCATGTTTCTTTTGTTAAATGGTTATTGATGGTTTGCGTACAGACCTTGCGCTTGCAGTAGCGTTCGCACTGGGCGCAGATGTCATATCCCAGCATGGCTCCAAGGATAAAGTCCTCTTCGGGGGAGAGCAGGTTTAGCGGCCGCGTAACGATGAGCCTGACCGCTTCAATACATTCGCGGCGTCCGAAGTACACGTTCAGGTTTTGCCGGCCTACGGGCTGCAATATGTAGTGGAAGCCCAGACGCTTCAGTCGCTCTGCGGTATGCTCGCCATGTTTCTTGTTGCAGGTGAACAGCACCATCTGGCGCACGCCCTTGCGCAATTCGTAGATGTGGTTCATCAGCACCTTCATCTCTGAAGATATGGGCGATATGGTCCTGCGGCGGCCTTTTGGCTGATTACCTGTTGTGGGCATTGTCGGTCATGTTTTCGGATGCAAAAGTAGGGGCGGGAAGAGATGCACGCAATACCCAAGAAGGAGTATTCACGTGTATTTTGTGTGTATCCGTAAGGGATATGTTTGCGAGGAATGGCGTCGCATCGCCTGAAATGTGACGTCAGGGAAAATAATCGGCTCTGCCGCTTGCTACTGCAAGAAAAGGTTTGCGTATGGACCCGCAATGCTCCGATGGCGGAATCGGTTGACGCGCTGGTCTCAAACACCAGTGGGGCAACCCGTGCCGGTTCGACCCCAGCTCGGAGTAGTCGCACAGTGAATCCTTGCAAGACCGATGTGGGATGCAAGGATTTTTTATACGGTTGACATCGGAGCATTAACGCATCACTCGCAAGCATACGTTGCAGGGCGCAATCGATATTCCACCCTGCCACGTTATTCTCCTTCTCCTGTATTTAGGGAAATACGCGGAATTCATAGCCCTGGGACTGCAACCATTCGATGGCACGTGGCAGGGCGTACAGAATCTTGTCGTGACTCTTGAGCGAGTCGTGGAAGGTGATGATGCTCCCCGGGCGGGTGTAGCGACGGACATTCAGTAGCACATCGCGTCCGTTGAGGCGCGTGGAGTAGTCCCGCGTCACGAGGTCCCACATAACTACCTTGTAGCGCATCCGCACAGCGGCATAGACGGCGGGCTTCATCCAGCCGTGAGGCGGACGGAACAGGTCTGTATGCAACAGTTCGTCCGCCTTCTCCACATTCCGCAGGTAGCTACGGATGCCGTGGCGCAGGGAGCCGATGTGGTTGTAGGTGTGGTTACCTATCCGGTGCCCCGCCATACGCACAGCTTCGTAGATATCCGGGTGCTTGCGCACGTTGTCGCCCACCATAAAGAACGTAGCCTTGATGCCATATTCCTCAAGGACGGACAGCACCCATGGCGTTACCTCTGGAATAGGGCCGTCGTCAAACGTCAGATAAACGGCACGCTGGCTCTTATCCATCCGCCACAAGGCGAGCGGGTAGAGCCAGCGCAAGAATTTCGCAGGTTGTTCGATGAACATCAGCGACGCACCGCTTTATTCCTCCGCGTCGGACTGTTGCATGGCCTGCTCCAGCAGGCTGAGGCCCATGCGCCCGGCGTCCGTCTCACAGACAGCGCGGAATTTCTGGTCGTATGCCTGGAAGTCCGGCGCTCCGGCGTCCTGCAAGATGCCCACGGCCTGATAGACACCCCTCACGCTGCGGGCACAATTCCGCTGGTAACTATAGAGGGCGTCGCCGCGCAGGGAGTTGCACCATTGCAGGTACTGCATATTCTGCCGTGCCACCTCCTTGGCTACCTTCACAGCCTGCGCCTTGTCGCCTGCCTGCAACCACATATTCGCCAAGTCGTAGTCGTCCTGTTCGTAAGGAACGGTCGCCGGGGGAAACGCTTGCAGGCTCTTCTGCAACGCTTTCAGTGCCTTATCCTGTTTTCCTTCCATCAGCAGGCGCTGGGCCAGCATGGTAAACATACGGCGGTGCGTCTGGCACATACGCATATTTGTCTCGTCCAGATAAACGCCTGCCTGGGCAACGTTGCCGAAACGGAAGCGGGTCATGAAGTTGTCGTACATCTTCTCCGTATCCAGTACGCCCATCTGGCGTTTGAAAGGAGTAATGCGGTAAGCCAGTCCCTCAAGCACAAGGTAGTCGTGTAGGCCGGCATAATTATCATAACCCAGCGTCACGCTCATATACATGGGGCGTTTCCATTCGTTGCGCGCCAGCATCTCGTAAATCATGACCTGGCTGCGGTACATGCCGCCGCGCTGTGCCGCCCACTTGAGGGACAGGCTGATTTTCTCCGGGATATCCGTACTGTCGGGCACCGTGATGCCTTGGTTGATGACGTTCGCCCGGTTTACGCGCACTACGACGGAGTCCGTCGGGAAGTAGCCCTTGTCATCGCCCGTCTTGCGTACATAGTGGTCGAGAATATACGTCAGTTCATAGGGGTCCAAGTCGGGGTTCTCCTGCTTCAGTGCGTCCAGTTGCGCTTTCTCGTCGCGGATGGGGAAGAAACCGTGCTTCCCGTTATCCACGTATTCGGCGCGCATCCAGGCGATGGGCAGTGCTGGCGAGTCGTATGCCGGGCGTACCATCTGGTCCGTGTACCACTCAGTGTTCAGGTACTCAAGGTTGCAGACGCGCGCGTCGGTCCTGTTGCCCTCCGTCTCCTGGTTGTACCAGAGCGGGAAGGTATCGTTGTCGCCGTTGGAGAATATAATCGGGTTGGCGGGCGTCCCGTCGGCGAGTTTCTCGGGCATGGTGTTCAGGTAGTTCAGTCCGAAATCGCGGCAGGCGTATCTGCCCGAGCGGTCGTGGTCATCCCACGTCTGACTGACCATTTGTAGCGGCACGAGGATGCCCAGCACGCTTGCCGCTATAGCTGCCGGCACCTCACCGAGCTTCTTCGCGGCCTTCCGCAAGAGTTCGGCGAGAGCAGCCACGCCGAGACCAATCCATATGGCGTAAGCATAGAACGAGCCCGCGTAGGCGTAGTCGCGCTCACGCGGCTGTTGCGGCGTCTGGTTCAGGTAAAGCACGATGGCCAGCCCCGTCATGAAGAACAGGAAGAAGACAACCCAGAACTGGCGCACGCCCTTCTCGCCCTTATACGCTTGCCAGAAGAGGCCTAACAGCCCCAGCAGCAGCGGCAGACAGTAGAATACGTTGTGCCCCTTGTCCTCCTTCAGTTCATCGGGCAGCAGGCTTTGGTCGCCGTAAGCCCAGTTGTCGATGAAGGGGATGCCCGTCAGCCAGTTCCCGTGCTCCTTCTCCCCGTGGCTCTGCACGCCGTTCTGCCGCCCGGCGAAGTTCCACATAAAGTAGCGCCAGTACATGAAGTTCACCTGGTAGCTCAGGAAGAAGCGTATATTGTCCGCCTGTGTCGGCAGTTCACCCGGATAGACGTTCCCTTCATACGTGAAGTCCACGTCGCGCAGCGTCACCCCGCCGAGCCAGTCCTCGTAGGCCTGCGCATAGTTTTGCGAGTGCATACGGGGGAAGAGCATGGTCAGTTCTGAGGGGTACACCAACGCATCCACCTCCTCTACGCTCTCGTAAGCGTCCGGTTCGCCGGGCCGCAGTTTCTCCACCCTGTGCCACACATCCTTAGTCTTCGTCGCCACGGCCTGCGAGGTATATGCCTGCCCCCGGAAGAGGGGCGTATTGCCGTACTGCTCGCGGTTCAGGTACGAACCGAGCGAGAATATATCCTCGGGCGAGTCCTGGTCCATGGGCGGGTTGGCCACGGAACGGATGACGATGACCGCATAGCTGCTGTAGCCGATCATGAGCACGAGCATACACAGGAGCGAGGTATTCAGCAGGCGTTTGCGCACGAAGTATTCACCGTCCTTCTTGTAGTTCAGCAGGACGTATAGCGCGGCAATCAGCACCAGCCCGATGACGACGGACAGCGTGCCTTTCCCGAAGAACGGAATACCCAGCAGGCCGACGGAGAGCAGGTAGAGCAGGTTCGTCCGCGTACGGTTATTCATCGTCGAGCTCCAGATAGCGGCCACCACGACGGCCACAAGCAGCAGGACATACACCACCATGCCCGTATTGAAACTCATGCCGAGCCAGTTTACGAACAGGATCTCGAACCAGCCACCCACCTTCACGATGCCCGGCACCAGGCCGTAGAGTACCGCTGCCACGAGCAGGAAGCCGATGCAGAGTGCCACGAGCGAGCCTTTCAGGTTGGCGTCCGGACTTTTCTTGTAATAGTAAACGAGCGCTATCGCGGGCAGGCAGAGCAGGTTCAGCAGGTGGACGCCCACACTGAGACCCGTCAGGTAGAAAATAAGTACCAGCCAACGGTCGCTATGGGGTTCGTCCGCGTGGTCCTCCCACTTCAAGATAAGCCAGAATACCAATGCGGTAAACATGGATGAGTAGGCGTACACTTCGCCTTCCACGGCAGAGAACCAGAACGTGTCACTCCACGTGTAGGCCAACGCCCCCACCATTCCCGCGCCGAGCACCGTAATAGTCTGCCCCAGCGTGTGCACCTTACCGTCCTCGCAGATAAGCATCCGCGTCAGGTGGGTGATGGTCCAGAACAGGAAAAGTATGCACAAGGCCGACAGCAAGGCCGACATGATGTTCACCATGAGTGCCGCTTTTTCCGGCCCTGCCAGCTGTGTGAAGAGATTACCCGTCAGCATGAAAAATGGCGCACCTGGCGGGTGTCCTACTTCCAGCTTGGCTGCGGTCGAAATAAACTCCGGGCAGTCCCAAAAACTTGCCGACGGCTCCACGGTCAGGCAATAGGTAACGGCGGCTATCGCGAAGGCGAGCCACCCGAAAACGTTGTTCAGAAATTGGTAACGCTTCATATAAGTCGTACGCTATTTGGTGTAATTCGGCTTTTAAGCGCACAAAAGTAAAAAGAAAATTTGGTATATGTCGCAGGAAAGCCTTACTTTTGCCTCGTAAGCACCAAAAAACTTTGCAGCTATGCGATACGAAGATTACGAAGACCCGAGGCTCCAGCAGGAAGCGGAGCGCGAGGAGTACGAAAAAGAGCACGACACGTCCGCGCCACAGTCCAAGTATGCAAAGCGCCGTCGGATGTTGGAAAAGGACGAATGGTACAGCATCCTTGACGAAGGGGAGCGCTGAACGCACTCCCCCCAAGGGTGGAAAAGGAATGGAGCCGGGGCATATGCCTCGGCTTCATGTATCAATGTCCCCAGACACCGTACAATGGCGGACGTCCCGCCGCGCTGAAGACGTCCGTCGGCATCCACCCGCAGCCATATTACCGCAAAAGCCGTAGATTTTGCTTGGCCGTTCGCGCGCCTTGCACTACTTTTGCTCACCGAACGCACTGCGATGAAAGACCTGAACGCCATACGCCGCCCCGTTGAGGCGGAACTGGAACGCTACAGCCGAATGTTCCAAGAGACGCTTACCCACGAGGACAGCCTCCTCGGACAGGCGCTTGCGCATATCCGCCAGCGCAGGGGAAAGATGATGCGCCCGCTTCTCGTGCTTCTCGTCGCTAAAGAGTTCGGCACTGTCGGTACGACCGCCGTGCGCTCCGCCGTGGCTCTCGAACTCCTCCACACCGCCAGCCTCGTCCACGACGACGTGGTGGACGACAGTTCCGAGCGGCGCGGGCAGGCAGCGGAGCACGCCCTTTTCGGCAACAAGGTGGCCATTCTCGTCGGCGACTATATGCTCTCCAAGTGCCTGCAACAGGCCGCACTCACCGGCGACGTGCGCATAGTGGACATCATCGCGCGCCTCGGCGGGACGCTCTCCGAGGGGGAGGTGCGCCAACTCGCCAACATCCGCACGGCCGGATGCAGCGAGGACACCTATTTCTCCATTATCCGGAACAAGACTGCCGCACTCTTCGAGGCCTGCGCACGCCTCGGCGCGCTTTCCTCGGGTGCCACACCGGAAGTGGCGGACGCGGCGGCACGTCTGGGCGAAATCATCGGTATCTGCTTCCAGATACGCGACGATATCTTTGACTACTACGCAGACACACGCATCGGGAAACCCACCGGCAACGATATGACCGAAGGCAAACTCACGCTTCCCGCCATATACGCCGCCAACGGCACCGACCGCGAGGACGTGCTGCGCTGGGTGCAGCACGTCAAGACACGCACCGCCACACAGGAGGAAATCGGCTATCTCGTGAACTTCACCAAGCAGACTGGTGGCATCGACTACGCCCGGACGGTCATGGAACGCTACCGTGAGGAGGCGCTCCCGCTCATCGCCACTTTCCGCAATGCTGAGGTGCGCACCGCCCTCAAGGGCTACCTGGACTACACCATCGGTCGGGAGCACTAATCCCGTACCGCGCCGCCATCTCCCTACACCCCGACAAAGGCTAAAACAACCGATGAAACCACCATTTTTTGAAGCCGCAGAAGATCTTTCTGGAGCTAATGCATGGCGATTGGTTGCTGCGCCGGTGCCGTTTACCGCGAGCCACACGTGAACCGGCAGGCCTTCTAAAGAGCAGCAGTACGCCTATCTCCGCTTTTCCCATGCGCTTGGGAAAAATTTCTCTGCAAGCAGGGCTAAATACTGCTGTGCAGCAACGGCATTGGTGTCCGCCATGGTATCGGCAATCTGCAGTAAGGCAGAAGAACTACGTTCCCTGCGGCATCCGCTTATTCCAAGTAGCAACAGTCCGATGAACAGATGGATTAAGTATTTCATTTCTCCCCGGTTACTTCTGTTTTTCGGACGCAAAATTAAACATTTATCCCTTCCTTTACGGAAGAATTGCTGGAATTTATGTAAAAATTTGTCCGAACTGACACCTTTTTACACCTTTTCTTTGGAAGCTCGCTGTTTTTCGCTATAATTTTGTACCGAAGACATTCAAAAGTTGTAACCATGAAACGAAAAATTTTACTCTCAGCGTTCCTCGTTTGTACGCTATCAGTCAGTGCCCGAGCATTGGGCACAATCTCGTCAGACACCCTTTCTCTCAACCCGAAATTTGGGATCACACCCGGTTTTGGCGGTGGGAAGCCACACAACCCCGCTCCTGCCCGCCCCTTCGTTGAAGAAGGGAAGACATGGCGCGTGGCGTGGGTGGCCTTCGTTGCACCCGAGCGCACCCAATACACCGACTATCGGATGCAGGGGGACAGCGTCATTGGTGGGGTGGTGTGGAAACGTATCGTAAGGCTTCCCGACGGACAGCCCGTCAGGCTTGTCCGCGAGGAAACCAGCCGCATCTATGCCTATTCGGAAGAGGAAGGCGGGAGCAAACTGCTCGCGGACTTCGGACTGGAAATGGGGGGCACAGCGACTCTCTGGGTGCGCGGCGAGGACGGAGCGGAGCACGAACAGGAAGCCACAGTTGCCGAACGGGGTGTCGTGACGGACGATTGCGGACACGGCTTCCTTATCATCCGCCTGCTCACGGCGGCGGACGACCGCTACGGCACTGACCCGGATGGTGGGACGGTTACCGTATCCTGGATTGCCGGAGTGGGTAATCCCTACGACTTGTTCCTTAACGATGTGGCCATCACTTCCAGCAGCCACTACTACTGGGTATGCGAATGCCGAGTGGGCGATGAACTTGTTTACCAGCGCATCCCCACCGAACTGGGGGAATTCTACCTGCCGCTCGTCAGCGGTATCCAGACTCAAATAGCGACCGGAAATTCCTGTCCCGCCGCGCTCCACGACCTGCAGGGCCGACGCCTCAGCAGTGCGCCGCACCGGGGTATCTACCTCCAAGGCGGACGCAAGATGATGGCAAAGTGAACTGCGGGTGGCGGTAGCGGTGGAAGCCTCTTTATTATTTTAGGAAATCCCCGGCGGTGAAGACCTTATTCCTCACCGCCGGAGATTTTTTCCTTCGGCAGGAAAAAATAACACCGCAGGGCGGGAGAGGGAAATATCAGCTGGCAGAGGCGGAACGCTTCCCCTCGCTCCTGTACTTGAATCGCCGCCAGAGGGTACCTGCCCATGTGCGGGACAGCACTTCCCGGATGTCGTGCCGAAGGGAACGCAAGGGGCGGAGGAAGACACGCCAACGGCCATAGAGGCGGTAGCGCCAGTCGGTGACGGGAACTTCGCGACCATAGCGGATGAAAGCGGTCATCACGCCGAGCACCTACTCCTCCGGCACGTGTTCCGGAATGATGTTGTGGTCGCCCAGGGCCGTGTAACCGTTATCGTGCACGGCCACGATGCGGTGCAAGACGTTTCGTCCCCTGTACCTGAAGAGGGCCACGTCATACTTCCTCAGCCGTCCGGACAGAGGGCGGATGATGACCACATCGCGCCGCTCACGCAGTAGGGGCAACATACTGTCGCCGCTTACCGTCCAGGCGAGGAAGCCCTGTGTGCGCAGGGCCTCCTCGAAGGTTTCGGCGTGCGGTCCGCCTCCTGCTGCGGCAGTGGGGCAGGGCTGGCTTGCGGAACTCACGGAGGTCAGAATTTGCCGACATCCTCGCCCGTCAGCGTCTTGATGAGGCGGGGAGCGAGGCTACTAGTGCCGATGCGGAAGAGCCGCTCGCGGATGAAGTCCGGGCCGAGCAGCTCGCGGGCGATAGTGTAGTAGTTCACAGCGTCTTCCACGGTACTCACGCCGCCGGCGGCCTTGAAGCCGACGAGGCGACCGGTCTGCGCGTGGTACTCCCTAATGGCCTGGCACATGACGTAGGCGGCTTCTACGGTGGCAGCGGGCTCTATCTTACCCGTGCTGGTCTTGATGAAATCCGCTCCGCTGTACATGGAGAGAATGCTGGCGCGCTTGATGTTCTCGGCCGTCTGCAGAGCACCCGTCTCGAGGATTACCTTCAAAGGCACGTCGCCACAGCTGGCCTTAATCTCGGCAATCTCGTCGGCGCAGGTCTCGTAGTCGCCGCTCAGGAACTTGCCCACGGAGAGCACCATGTCGCACTCCGTGGCACCGTCGCGTACGGCAAGGGCCGTCTCGACGGTCTTGATCTCGATGAAGGTCTGGGAACTTGGGAAACCGCCCGTTACAACGGCCACTTCCGTCCCCTCTACCTCAAGCGACTGGGAGACAATCTGCGCAAAGTTGGGATAGACGCAGATGGTGGCGAAGGGCGGGAGGTCGGGGTGGGACTCGGCGAAGCGGTTGTACTTCTCCACCATACTGAGGACGCGCTCCTCGGAATCCACGACGGTGAGTGTGGTGAGCTCGACGGCGGAGAGCAGGCTCCGCCAGACTTCGGGCGTGTTGTACTGGGCGGCGTTGCGTGCCAAGAGGTTGCTTACTTCGGCGTGTACCTGCTCATCGTGCAGGTGGAGGTCGTACTTGGCGAAGGCTTGCTCGTACTGGTCGGCGGGCGCGTGGCCGTGCCCTTCGTGGTGGTGGTGATGCCCACAGTTGCAATGTTCGTGCATGATGCTTTTTTTAGTTGATGGTTGGTGGTTAGCGGTCCGGCCGCTTTGCATTATTGTGTGATTATTGTGTGACTCTCATGTCGTCTTTCCGCGTACGCTTCCCTGCCCGCCAGCCGAGGACGAGCTGGAAGCAGTCGGCTTTCGTGAAATGGGCCTTCACATTATAACCTATGTAGAGGCGGTCCTGCGTGAAGGGAAAGGCGTAGCGCAAGCCGATGGTTTCGTAGTAGGGCTTCTCGTCCACATCGGCCGTATAGCCCATACGCCGCAAGGCATACCAACCCAGTCCCATGGAAAGGGAAAGGTGGCGGAAATAGACTTCGTGGCGCAGCCCGATACCGAGCACGTGGCGACTGTATTTATAGGGATAGCGGTCGCGGGCCAGGTCGGACGCGTGCAGGCGGTCGGCATAGGGGGCATAGGTGTAGTCGAAGCCTATACCGGAAGCGTAGCGGCGGCTGTAGCGGTACATGGGGGCTACGGCGCAGGTGAAAGCTCCATAAATGGGGTAATGGCTGCTGCGGTAGCGCGGGTCGTCGGGACTTCGCTCCCAGTAGTTCACCACCCAGTCATCCTGCAAGGACTTGGCTGCAAACCCGGCACTGATATCCACGTAAAAGTATTTCCGGAAAGATGCCCGCGCACGCACCTGGCTACGGGGCAGCAGGTCGGGGGGCGTGAGGTAGTACGTGGCGCGCGCCGTCAGGCCGATAGTGTTCGCACCCTTGTTGGGGCGATCGAGGGCGGAGTTTGAGAAATGCTTGTAGTCCGCACCGATGCCCACCTCCCACTGTGGGGCCGGGCGATAGGCTGCATAGAGCCCGAGCCCGAGGTAAACGGCGTAGGTGCTGCCCAGAATCTCATTGTCGGCATTGCGGCGAGTATTATAAGGATGGGTGCAGAAACCTATGCCGTTCTCCAGAGCATAGCCGATTCGCCAGCGGCTGCCGGGGCTTACGAAGAGGTCACGCCGAAATGCACCGTACGCGGCGACCGCATAGCCCATACCCGAGTCGTAGGGAAGGCGGGGGGATTGACGGTAGAGGCGGATGTGGCTGTAGTCGCCGAGTAACAGGCCGACCTCCAATGTCGGCAGGCCGTAGTCGCGGTCGTAGTCTGTAGCTTCGGCTTCCTTTGCTTGGAATCCGGCGGTGAGGGCGTAGAAGGAAGTTCCGTAATTGTGCATGATGGCGCGGCACTGCTCGTCCATCGGGATGAGGTAGCTGGCGTTGGCGGCGGCACTGAGGCTGACGGTGTAGCGGGGAGAGCGAGACGGGACGTGGGGCAGGCGGGTTGTATCCGAACGCAGGGCCGACAACGTGTCGGTCTGCGCCGGAGCGTGGGAGAAGCCCGCTATTGCCAGGACGCAAGCCTGTGCCGCACGCCGAATGTCCGCATGTATTTTCCGTCGCATCACTCCGCGTCGCTTTGTAGTTTGGGATTATTCTTGTGCCGCTCCGCATCGCGGCGGGTCTTCTTCTCAAACGAGGCTTCAAGTGCCTCCGTGAGGCTGACGCCCGTCTGGTTGGCCAGGCAGAGCAATACCCAGAACACATCCGCCATCTCCTCGGCGAGGTCGGCACGCTCGCCCGCCTTGAAACTCTGGTCGCCATAGCGGCGGGCCATCACACGCGCCAACTCGCCCACCTCCTCCGTGAGGCAGGCCATGTTGGTCAGCTCGCTAAAATAGCGCACACCATAACGCTTTATCCATGCGTCCACGCGCTCCTGTGCTTCCTGTATTGTCATTCCTTGTCCTTCGTGTCCATGCATATCGTAACGGGGCCGTCGTTCACAAGTTCCACCTGCATCTCCGCACCGAACTCCCCCGTTTCCACCGCGCGTCCGAGGATGCTTTCCAACAACGCGACGAAGCGTTCATACAGGGGGATGGCCGTGCCGTGCCCGGCCGCACGGATGTAGGACGGGCGGTTCCCTTTCTTGTAAGAGGCCATAAGGGTGAACTGGCTGACGACCAAGGCATCGCCGCCGGCCTCAACGAGGCTGCGGTTCATCACCCCTGCC
Organism: Alloprevotella sp.; assembly: GCA_017476545.1. GTDB lineage: Bacteria > Bacteroidota > Bacteroidia > Bacteroidales > Bacteroidaceae > Alloprevotella. The sequence goes on along the minus strand of JAFUZP010000021.1, from coordinate 499 downwards.
TCGTCATCAAAGATACGCAAGGCGCAAGTCTTGCGCGCCAACCACTGCGCATCCTCCTCCGTATCGGCCTCTTCAATACCCAGCAACACGAGCAACCCAATCCCGATAGCGGTCTTCCGCCGCCCTCCGATACTGACGCTCGCTCGCCGGACTCTTTGTACGACGACTCGCATTACATAAATATTTTATGTTTTATGCCGCGAAGATACATATTTTCCCGCCATCCGCCACTATCTTCCGGGTAAAAAGCCACATCGTGATGCCGGAGGCGAAGAGAAACTAACCCTAGGGTTACGATGCACTGACCCTGGGGTTAGGGAAAACTGACCCTGCGGTTACTTCTTCCTGACCGCAGGGTTAAATGCGTACCGAAGGGAAGGGGCGGAATGCGCAACCCTGCAGGCGGGTTCCCGTAACCCCGGGGCGCTATTCGCGGAAGGGGGCGGCCGCCGGGCCGCCGGGCTGGCGCAGGAAACTAAAACTGGCCGTACTTTAACTG
>JAFUZP010000020.1 GCA_017476545.1 Alloprevotella sp. | reverse complement strand
GAGCCGTTCACACCACCGCCAGAGACGGAAAATGACACATAGGGGGTATGGCTTGTTCGGGAAACAATAAAAAAACGTCAAATCTAACCGATTTGATGCGGCTTGGCATGATTTTATGCAAAATTATTTAGGACACTATTGACGTTAGCCAGCCTCGGAAGGACGGGACTGGGGTAGCGGATAGTGTGGAGGCGGGGCGTAATGTCAAGAAAAGCGAAAGGATTTCAGTTCTGCGGCATGGGTACCGGAGAATTACCCCTACGGGTAGTTTTTCGTAACCATAGGGGTAGTTCGCCGTAACCCTATGGGTAGTTCACCGTAACCCTATGGATAAGAAACGGCGGCACGGCAACGGGTAACTTCCACGGCCACGATGCGGGTTTGGGCTCCGTCTTTTAACTCCCCGTTTTACACCCGATACTTCAATCCCGGAGTCATAAAAATGCGACTTGGAGCACCCCGTTCTCCATAATCTTCGTACATTTGCGCACCGCCCGCCCTGACGCGGGTTAAATTATGTGTAACTAAATTCACACCAATACCCATGAACAACAAACGCTCACTACAACTGCGCCTCATCGCGATGAACTTCCTGCAGTTCGCCGCCTGGGGCGCGTACCTCACCTCCATGGGGGCCTATCTGGCCACCCACGGGCTTGCCACGGAAATCGGCTGGTTCTATGCCGTCCAAGGCATCGTATCCATCTTTATGCCCGGCCTGATGGGCATCGTTGCCGACCGCTGGATTCCGGCCCAGCGGCTACTCGGCCTCTGCCATCTGCTCGCGGCGGTATTCATGGCTGCGGCTGCGGTTGTCGGTATCCAAGCCGGCGAGAGCGTCAGCTTCCCGCTGCTCTTCACGCTCTATGCACTCAGCGTGGCATTCTACATGCCGACCATCGCGCTGAGCAACGCCGTAGCCTTTAATGCCCTGACGGCTGCCGGGTTAGACACGGTGAAGGACTTCCCGCCCATCCGCGTCTTCGGAACCATTGGCTTTATATGCCTGATGCTGACAGTGGACTTCCTCGGACTACAGAACACGCCCTACCAGTTCATGGCCAGCGCAGCCGTCTCCCTCGCCCTGGCGCTCTACGCACAGACGCTACCGGCTTGCGCGGTCAGCCGGGGAGGCGGGAAGAAGTCCGTCATGGAAGCCCTCGGTCTGAATGCCTTTTACCTGTTCCGGCAGCGGCGCATGGCTGTCTTCTTCGTATTCTCCATGCTGCTCGGCGTATCGCTCCAGATTACGAACGGCTTCGCCAACCCCTTCATCCAGGCTTTCGGAAACATGCCCGAATATGCGGACACCTTCGGCGCACAGCACGCCAACGCGCTCATATCCCTATCGCAAATCAGCGAGACGTGCTGCATCCTGCTCATCCCCTTCTTCATGAAGCGATTCGGCATCAAGCGGGTAATGATGATTGCCATGGCGGGTTGGGTGTTCCGCTTTGGCCTCTTCGGCCTCGGCAACCCCGGGCCGGGCGTCTGGATGTTTATCCTCTCGATGATTGTTTACGGCGTGGCGTTCGACTTTTTCAACATCAGCGGCGCGCTCTTCGTGGATCAGAACACAACGGCAGACATCCGCAGCTCCGCGCAGGGGCTTTTTATGATTATGACCAACGGCTTAGGCGCTACCGTCGGCACACTCGGCGCGCAGGCGGTCGTGAACCGCTTCGTCTATAACCTGCCCGAGGGGACACCCTCCGCCGACGTCATCGCGGGCTGGCAGACATCCTGGATGCTCTTCGCGGCTTACTCCTTCCTGGTACTCGTCCTCTTCGCCCTTATCTTCAAGGATACGCGGCGGGCACAGTGACGGCGGTAAAAGTCTCTCACCCACATGCGGCGGTTTCCATCAGGGGGAGCCGCCGCAATTCGTTCCCGTGCAAGCCTACCACCCCTTCCCTATCCCCCTGAACACGAGGGGTGGAGGACCGCCGCGCGCCGCCCGCCACAAAAAAACTTGGAAAAAAACGGGGCAAACAGTTGGTCGTTATAAATTATTGCCGTACTTTTGCACTCGCATTTCGGGAACGCATGCGATGCACCCTTAGCTCAGTTGGTAGAGCAACTGACTCTTAATCAGTGGGTCCAGGGTTCGAGCCCCTGAGGGTGTACAAGCGAGGACAACCAAGCATGGTTGCCCTCGCCTTTTTATTCACACCCAATTTCTCCTATCCCCAGCCAACGGAAAGCAAACCCGGCGGCAGCGGAAACTAAGCCTATCGGTAAGAAGAGCCACCACTATGGATAAAAGGACAAAACGTGGGTTACGGCGCAGTAACCCTAGGGTTAAGAAATGGTAACCCTAGGGATACGAAAAACTAACCCTGCGGTCAGCGTTTCCTGACCGCAGGGGATAATCGGATTATCATCTGCGCTCCGCAAGCCTCCTCCGCGTACACGGCGTACATTTCCTGCACCGCCACCTGAAAGTTTCCCAGATAGACGAGCTCCAGAATGGTAAGTAACTTCTTCATAAGCATCTTGTATTAATTAGTTAGTAAATTGTGGTTCAGTATCAGCAGGCCTTCCCCGCTCCGCACGCGCCGAAGCCCCGCACGGCACGGCCGCAGGAGGGGAGGACGCTGACGCGGACGAACGCCCGTATATGCATAGCGGTATGTCAATGCCGGGCGGTTCATACCGCAGAGATAAGGACTTCCCGCGACATGGGCAAAGGCCTGCGGGCGAAAACTGCGGCGGAGCGGCAGAAAATCTGCGCGAAACACAATAATACTGCCCACACATTAGTTATATATAATATAGTCTCGGGAATAAAAGTGGAAGTAAAAAGGAATTGACACACTACGCACACACGACACTCTTCCTATTTAATACGACCTTATACTCCCGTTACTCAACACTTCATGAAAGAGCAGTTTGACTTCCTGCAGTTCTGCGTGCGGCAAGACCGCTGTGCGATGAAGGTGGGCACCGATGGAGTACTCCTCGGTGCATGGGCGCAACTGCCCCCTATGGGAAGGCTGCTGGACATCGGTACAGGGACGGGGCTCATCGCCCTGATGGCCGCACAGCGCACAGGCTGCCGCATCACCGGCGTGGAGCTTGACGCCGAAGCTGCCGCACAAGCAGCGGAGAATGCGGCGGCCTCGCCTTGGAACGACAGGGTGGAAATCGTGCAAGCGGACATCGCTACCTATGAAACGGACATACCGTTTGATGCCGCCCTGTCCAACCCGCCCTACTACGACAGTTCCCTCCTGCCACCTGATGCCGCCCGTGCCATGGCGCGCCATACAGGCCGCCTGACGTTCGACCTGCTCGCCCGCAGCGCGCGCCGCCTGCTCCGACCCGAGGGAAAACTGCACGTCGTGCTGCCCGCAGAGGCTGAGGAGGCCTTTCTGGGCGCAGCGGCGGCAGCCGACTTCTACCCCACCCTGCGTACCGCCGTGCGCACACGGCCAGAAAAACCACCGCGCCGCATACTGCTCACGCTGGATGCCAGCAACAGCCGCACGGAGCAGCAGGAACTCCTGCTCCACGGGGCGGAAGGTAACGAACGGACGGCGGAATATGAGCAACTTACGCGAGATTTTTACATTTCGTAACACCTTGCGCAAATTTACCCCACATGTGCAGGTAAACGCCTCAGGGAAATTCCCGAGAATGCCAATAAACAGACAAAAACACGCGGTGGACACGGACTTTTAACTTACTTTACGAAGCTGGAGACCGCCCGTTAAAGAAAAAAGCAGTACCTTTGCACCGTCATTGAAACCAACGACAGGCGCAGCCCGCCCGGCACAAGCCTCATTAATCTTGCTGCCACCGACAGACGGGAAGCCGCCTTAACAAACACAAAGCGAATAATGGAATTCAGACATCCCAAACTACGCACACTCGGAGCCTTGCTCATCGGTCTCTGCGCAACGACAGCAACGGCGCAGGACCTCATCGCCAACCAAGCACCGATAGACCGCAAACAGAAAGCCGTCGATTCCCTCACCATCACACGACTCATCGAAAAGGAAGCATTCGAAGCACCTTCCACCGATTTATACACCTCCTGGAATAACAAACAAGTATTCTGTTATTCCGAAAAAGAAGTTCCCGAGACATACAAGATTGACCTGCGAGGCTTCGCCATGCCTACGCCGAGCCGCGTCGTGACCAGCCGCGTGGGTTACCGCCCCCGCTTCAAGCGGATGCACAAGGGGCTGGACATCAAAGTCTATACCGGGGACACGATTTACGCCGCCTTTGACGGAAAAATCCGTATGCGCGCCTTTCAGCCCAAAGGCTTCGGAAACGTTGTCGTCATCCGCCACAACAACGGACTGGAGACCATCTACGGACACCTCTCCAAGCACCTCGTACACGAAGGGCAGGTGGTGAAGGCCGGACAGCCCATCGGTCTGGGCGGAAACACGGGTGCGTCCTACGGTTCGCACCTACACTTCGAGACGCGCCTCGTCGGTGCGCTCATCGACCCCGAGGAGCTGTTCGACTTCCCCAATCAGGACATCAAAGCCGACTACTACGTATTCCACAAGAACGGTCGGGGCGAGAAGGGTAACAAAACGGAAGACCGCTTCAACCGTCCCGCGACGGAGCAGAACAGTATGCTGGCCGTAGCGACCAACACCGCAGCCGAAGCGGCAAACGGCAGCGCGCTGCAAGGGAAAAACTACCAGGTGAAGGCGGGCGAGAACGTGGCCAGCATCGCGCGCAGGCTGGACATCTCAGTGGACCAACTGTGCAACGCAAACCACATCAGCCGCAATACGCACCTCCGACCCGGACAGATACTACGATACTGACAACTATATAGGAAAAAGTGAAACAAGGGAATCCCTTGCGGCCACGCGCCGCAGGGGATTTTTAATTATGCAGGAGGAATGCGGTGCAGTTGCGGCCTGCGTCCGTAGCCAACCCGGACGGAGCCGGAGAATACAGAACCGCGACGCCTTCATGCAGGCATCGCGGTTTCTTGGAGAGGTACCTAGCAGATTCGAACTGCTGTATACGGTTTTGCAGACCGCCACCTAGCCACTCGGTCAAGGTACCCTGTTTGCTTTTTGCAGGTGCAAAGATAGCACGCATTTCCCGTCCGGACAAATTTTTCCATAGGTTTTTATGCGCTGCGGGCGCGGTCAGGTGGGCAAAACATCGTACTTTTGCAGCAAAATTGGGCTAATGAGAAAAAATAACAGGCTACAGCAGTTCCAGCACTTCACCGTGCGCGAGGAAACGACCCTCCTGCCTTTCCTGATGAGCGCGATGAGCGGCATCAGCCGCAACCGCGCCAAGTCCATCCTCAGCGGGGGCGGCGTCAGGGTGGACCGCGCGGCGGCCACGCGCTTCGACCAGCCGCTCCGTCCGGGGCAGCACGTGGAGGTGAGCCGCACCAAACCCAAGGCCGAATTCCGCAGCCGCCATGTGCGCATCGTCTATGAGGACAGTCAGATTATCGTCATCGAGAAGGCCATCGGCATCCTGGCTATGGCTACGAGTGCCAGCTCGTTCTGCGTGAAGAGCGTGCTCGACGGCTACTTCCAGAAGTCGGGGCAGCGGTGCCGCGCCCACGTCGTACACCGACTCGACCGCGACACGAGCGGCCTGCTCGTCTATGCCAAGACCATCGAGGCTGAGCAGATACTGGAGCACAACTGGCAGCAGATTGTCACCGACCGCCGTTACATCGCCCTTGTCTCCGGCAGGATGGAGCAGGCCGAGGGTACCGTCAGCAGTTGGCTGAAGGACAACGCGGCCTACGTGACCTACTCCTCCCCGACGGATAACGGCGGCAAGTACGCCGTCACCCACTTCCGCACGCTGCAGGCGGCGGACGACTACAGCCTCGTGGAGCTGAAGCTGGAGACAGGGCGTAAGAACCAGATCCGCGTCCATCTACAGGACCTCGGCCACCCCGTGTGCGGCGACATCAAGTACGGCAATGGCGACGATCCCATAGGCCGCCTCGCCCTTCACGCCTTCCGCCTCCACTTCTACCACCCCATCACGGGCGAACTCATGCGCTTCGAGACACCGCCACCGAAGCCCTTCACCAGCGTGTTCCGCCGCACCGACAAAAAGCACTGAACACAAGCGAGGTGCACGCACATACGGGTACATGGCTGAGTTGATGTAGTACCCAACTCCCGGCACAGTGCGGCACGGCCTCCGGACCGCCGCTACGCCAGAGCCCGGAAACCGCCCTGAAATTATTTCGTACCACCACAGGAAACCACCACGAATGGAACAACGACACGCATACAACCTCTGCGATGCAATGGAACTGGCCGCCGGCGGAGGAATCCCTGCAGGGGACTACGGCTGGGTCTATGTAGGCTCGTACTTCTGCGACACCTACTACGCCGAGACCCCGCCCAGCCTCTGGCAGGAAACCTTTGACGCCATACGGGCCGCCGGCGCGCAGGCCGTACTCGTAGTGCCCATGCCGGGACAGCGCCGGCTCGGGCAAGTCAAGGCCGTCACGGAACGGCTGCTGGCGGACTACGGCGAAGCCATCAGTGAAGTGGTCGTGAACGACTACGCCATGCTCCACTGGATCGCCCGCGAAGCCCCCAGCCTCCCCCGCTGGTGCGGCCGCCTCATGTGCCGGGACGACCACGACCCGCGCTCCGTGGACACGGGTATCCCGCAATGGCTCTACGAGCAGGCCGCAGGCGGTACGTTCGACGGCGTGAGCGTCGTTGGCGTGGAGACGGACAGCTTCGGAGCCTTCAACCTGTCGGGCAGCACGACGTGCCAGCTGGGCATCCACCTCCCCTTAGCCTACATCCTGACCGGGCGAATATGCGAGTTCGCCTCGCTCGGACTGCCCGCAACGCGGAAGCTCCGGCTGGAGTCGGGATGTGCCCGCCAATGCGTCGGGACATGGATGCGCTACTCTAGAGACGGCCGGCCCTACTTCAAACACGGCCGCACGGTATATGGCGACAATGCGGACACCACTCCCCTTGCAGGCAACAGCGGCGCACGCCTAATCCATTCCGCCATCGCGGACAAGACCAAGGCAGGAAAGGAGGTGCGGATATGCGGCTGATACTGCCAGTACACGACGTAGTAACGGCCCACCAGCTGCACTACGAAATCCCCACAGCGGAGTTCTACGCAGGCTTTTCCCTGCCGGAATGGACGGAAAAGTTCGGCAGCTCAGCCGAACTCAACAAGCGGGCACACCTAAATGGCCATGACGGCGAAGGATGGGAGTTCGTGGAAACGCTGCGCGCCGTATGCGGCACAGCCCACCTGCACCTCGCGATGAACGCCCGCCACTATACACCCGAGCAACTGGCCTACAGCGATTACATCATCGCCCGCATCGCAGAACTGGGCGCGGAGGCGGTCATCATCAGCGACCCGGCACTTATCCCCATCGTGTGCAGGCACGGGTTGAGAGCAAGCGTCAGCACCATCTTCGGCGCGTACAACGCCGACTTGGTGAAATACCTGCGCGACCGGGGAGCCCACCGGATTATCCTTCCGCGCGACCTCTCCCTGCACGAGATAGAGGCGATCATCCACGACGTGCCCGACATAGAGTACGAATGCTTCGTCATGCTGGAAGGATGCCGCTTCTCCAACTCCCACTGCATGACGAAGAACCCCCTGCTACACTTCTGCCACTACGTGGACCAAGCGGCCACGGACTTCTGCTACACACCGGGCTATGAGCGGATTGCCGGGGACGCAACCGCCAACAATGCGGCGTTTCATACGTTAGCATCGCGCTCGTGCGGCGTGTGTGCACTCTACGACCTCATGCAGATGGGCGTAGCGGCCGGCAAAGTTGTCGGACGCGCCCTGCCAGGCTCCGCCATCACGGGACAGGCCAGGATACTGCAAAAGTATCTGAATTTCGCCAAGACCTGCCGCACGCGGGAGGAATACCTCGCGCATACCCCAGACTGGCGTACCAACAGCGCCTGCCACAATGGCCTCCGATGCTACTATCCGGAAGCCAGAGATTAATCATCGCCAGGTGACTGCTTCCATATAAAGTCGAAAAGTTATAACAACCAGGCGGTTCTTGTAGCTTCCCTCAACCTCTAAATAATTCGCTCCGCTGGAAAGTTCATCCCTGGCGAACCCCGGGTTATCAGAAAGCCGCACGTTGGCGAGGAAGTCCGCCTCGTCCCAATCTCCAGGAAGACCTATGACCGACGGCCCATCATTACCCCCATCCGGGAAGCATGGATACGAGATGCAACAGTCTCTATAACTCACCACGTCCGGGAAGCTGATACCCGCAAAGCCGCTCATGATATCATCAGCACTAATGGCAGCAGGCAGGAAGGGCATACAAGGGATGTAGCCATTGCCCACTGCCCACGCGCTATACATAGAGATTCCTCCCCTTATCGTGAGGTACACGGGCGGCCCGGACACGCCGCTCGCCGCCAGCAGCCCGCAGTCCAGCGGGAACACCTTCATCGCGGGCTTCACATAGGGTTTCTTCGCCTTCGGCGCGGACTCCGCGCACGGCTCCGCTGCCTGCATATCGGCGGGCAGCGCAGCGTTCTCGTTCATTCTTTTGTCCATTTCTTAACACTTTAATTTATTTATAATAGCATTTGTTTATTAACGCCCACACCATCCCCAAGCCTCCCCCTCTCGGGGGGACGGGAGGGGGGCTGGAGGGGCTTCGGGGCATGGGCTGGTACATACACGCCAAGCGGCGCACCGCAACCCCTTGAAAGGGGCGCGATGCGCCGCTCAATACTTAGCCGTATATCTGTAACTACTTGATAACCAAAGCGCGAGGGGGGGTAATTCGGGCACTACCCGACCCGTAAATACGGGCGAAGCCGACCTCCGCTGCTGCGCAGGCCGCTATACCGTTATTATATATATACGCGTAAGGCATCGTCAAGTTTCTGATTTCCGCTGCAAAGGTAAGGAAACGTTTCCAATAGGCCAAGGCCGGGGCGGGGAAATAACCTGTCAGGAAAAACTAACCGTAGGGTTAGGAAGGACTAACCATAGGGTTACAGCACCGTAACCGCAGGGTTAGGAACGGCTATCCCTAGGGCTAAGGGATTGCACGCCGCCCGCACCGGTGTCCGGCTGCGATGCTCCGAGGCGGCGGCGGCGCAGGCGTTCGTAGTTTCTCCTGCGGATGGTCTGCACAAGCCGCTCGGGCAGTAACCGCTGCAAAGCCGCCTTCAGGTGGACACGCAGTGCCTTGCCGACGTACCACACGCGCCACGCCAGCCTTCCGTCCACGCCCCGGATGCGGGCATACTCCCGCACATGGGCCAACGGGTCGCGCGAGGACATCCCCTCCTCCGCTTCAAAGGCGGCCACGTCTTCATCGCAGTAGAGGAACGCCTCCTCGCCGCGCGACTGCCACAGGCGGAAGAAAAAGTCGTAGTCCGCCGCAATGCGGAACGCCGTGCGGAAGGGCATTGCACGGAGCGTCTCCAAACGGGTAAAAGCGGCCTGATGGCAGAAGGCCATGCGCTCCGCAAGGCTGCCGATGGGCTTCGGCTTCAGCGGGACGCGCCCGAAGTCCTTCACGAGAACGGCGTTACCGTAGAGCACTTCCACACGTTCCAAGTCCCGGGACGCAGCGCGGAAGAGGCGGTACACGGCATCGGCGGACGTAAACGAGTCGCCCGCATTCATGAAACAGACCCAGTCGCCCGTGGCACGCGCCACACCTTTGTTCATCGCTTCATAGACACCGCCGTCCGGCTCGCTGACAATGATGACCGAACGCCCCTGCCGCCCGGACATCCCGGCGGCAGCAGTACGGCAGAGGTCGGCAGTGCCGTCCGTGGAAGCACCGTCGATAATAATATATTCCAGGGCAGGATAAGTCTGCTCCGCAACAGAGCGGAGCGTGTCGGGTATCACCCGCGCGGCGTTGCGGCAAACGGTGATGACAGTGACGGAGGGAAGGGACATGGGTCAGCGGCGGCGGAATCCCCAAGCGGACTTCCGCTTCCCGCCCTTCAGCAGTCGGTAGAGTTTGAAGCCCAGGATGGCCGCGTCTATCACATAGGCCGTACTCTGCGCATGGGAGGCGAAGCGTTGCACGAAGCCCGCGCTGCGCTGGGGCGGCGTGCGCATCGCGTCCAGTGCGGTGCGCATGGCGCGCTGCTTCTTGTCCAGGTCAAGGCGGAGCAGGTCCTGCCGCTGGCGGATTTCCTCAAGGGTGAATTTCTTCTTAGCCATAAGCCCGGCAGGTTAGAGCGGTCCTCCCCCGTCGCCCGTCGCCTTGCGGCGCAGGTCGAGCACGAGGTTGGCGAGGAACGTTGTTACGGGATTGACAATCCAGCGGCGGCGGTTGAGCCACACAACCAAGGCGAGCAGCAGGTAGAAAGCTGCGACAAGGGCGCAGGCCACGGCCGTACCGCCCACTCCGGGCGCGAGCAAGGCTACGCCCATACCCGACAGGAAGAGCAGGACGAAGGCGGCAAGGACGAAGAGCACCGCCCCCAAGATGCAGGCGGAGGCCGCCACCGTCAGCTTCTCCACGAGCGTCAGCTGCGCGGAACGCCCCCTCAGCTCCAAGTACTCCTTGAAGTCTAAGAACAGCTGGCGTATGCTCTCAGCGTTGCGGTCGGTAGAAAACATGGGATGACCGGATAGTGATGGGAAACCTGCCGGCAGGCGTGCGGTGCGGCTGACGCACCGCACGGCCCGCAGTCAGTAAGTGACGTAAGCAATGCGCCGCGCCTCAGTCCATGACGGGCTTGAGTTCGTCGGCGATATCGTCCACCATGTTCTCCATATCCTCACGGGACAGCTTTATCCCCTTGCGGCTGAGCGTTTCGTTCACCCGGTCGGCGATACGGGAACCCTGGTCAAGAAGTTTCTTCCGCGTATCCTCCCCCTTCTCGGGAGCCAGGAGAATACCGGCGGCAGCACCAATCACGGCACCGCCGAAGAAGGCCACTAAAAAGTCTGATGCTCTCATACGGTTGAATAATGCTTGGTTTGTTTGAAATATATCCGTAGCAAAAGTAACGTTTCCCCCTTGTCCCGCCAAGCGGCAGGGGGATTTTTTTAAAAATAAGGCATAATTTGCCAACTTTAATGTAGTTTAACGGGTAAACATGGCGCGTAAATGAAAAAACTGTCGTACATTTGCTGTCGCATAGGCGGAGGGCGCAAACAAGCCTGCCGCGCACTGATTAAAGAACCACATATACCTAACAAACAAACAACATTACGCAATGAAGAAAATCTTTATCGCAGTACTGGGCCTCACGGCCGCATTCGCCCTCACGTCCTGCAAGTCGCAGGAGAGCGCGTACCGCAAGGCCTACCTCCAGGCCCAAGCCAACCAACAGCAAGCGCCTACGAACACGACGAGCGTAGCCGTCCCCACGGGCAACTATGACGACGAGGACGTGAGCGTCACCCCCGTGACCACACCGACGCAGCCCGCTACCACGCGCGTCAATCCCAGCACATCGGCCGAAGTGGATGCCGCACCCGTACGCACCTACGACGGCGGTCACTCCGTAGTGAGCGGCTCGCAACTGAAGGCATACAGCGTAGTTGTGGGCAGCTTCACCGTGCAGACCAACGCGGAAGGCCTCTGCCAGCAGCTGCGCAACGCGGGCTACGACGCCCGGGTGGCCAAGGCGAACACGCCCATCAACGGCCAGACGTGGTACCGCGTAGTGGCCAGCAGCTACGACTCCAAGGCATCCGCCGTACAGAGCCGCAACGAACTGAAGAGCAGATACGCCGACGCTTGGTTGCTCTACAACAAGTAAGCGCAAGGCACACATATATAATATTACACGCGCGCGAGCCGCACTTCCCAGTGGAGTGCGGCTCGCCTTTTGTCGTTCGGGGCGTTTTGAGTACCTTCGCCGCAACCTAAAAACAAGCAAAGCAATGAAGATTGGCGACAAAGTGCGCTTCCTGAACGAAGTGGGAGGCGGGAAAATCGTCGGGTTCCGCGACAAGCACACCGTTCTCGTGGAGGACGAAACCGGCTTCGACGTACCGATGCTGGCCAGCGAACTGGTAGTCGTGGAGGACACTGACGACTACAACATCGTCCGCACACCCCCCTCACAGCCAGGGCAGCGGGCAGGGCAACAGGCCGGACAGTCCCGAGCGGCCGAACCGGCGGACAGAGAGGAAGAACCCGATGCGGCCGACCGCCCCGTCACCTTCAGGCCGAAACCGCTGGAGCGGCGCGGCGGGGAAACCATCAACCTCTACCTCGCCTTCCTCCGCACACCCGAAGAGGACGGGAGTACGGAGGCGGATTTCGAGGCATACCTCATCAACGACAGCAACTACTACGTCCGCTTCCTCCTGCTGGCACAGGAGGGAAACGCTATGCGCCTCAGGCACGAAGGAACCGCCGAGCCGAACATGAAAATCTTCCTGGAAGAGATTGCCCGCGCAGAACTCACAGGCTGGGAACGCCTCACCCTCCAGGCCCTGTGCTACAAGGAAGATAAGAGTTTCCTCCCGAAGCCACCCTTCAGCGCGAGCCTGCGCATCGACGGCGCGAAGTTCTACAAGCCCGGCACCTTCCGCGAAAACGATTTCTTCGAGGAGGAAGCCCTGCTCTACGATGCCGTGCGCGATGATAAAGTGCAGAACACCCTCTTCGTGGATGCCGTCAGCTTGCAGGATGCCCTCATGGAGAAGAAGCAGCAAACCGGGCGTCCCAAGAGCCAGCCCGCACGTAAGCCGCGCAACCCGGACGAGCCCGTCGTTACAGACCTGCACGCCGCCGAACTGCTCGACACGACGGCAGGAATGCAACCGAAGGACATTCTGGACTACCAGCTCAAAGTGTTCCGCGACACCATGGAGGAACACAGGAAGTACCCCGGTCGCAAACTCGTCTTCATACACGGCAAGGGAAACGGCGTACTGCGCAACGCCATACTGGCCGAACTCAAACGGCACTATAAGTCGGCCAGCAGCCAGGACGCCTCCTTCCGCGAATACGGATTCGGCGCAACCTTGGTCACCATCCACTGACCCACCCCGAAAGAGCCGCGCCGAACCCGCAAAACACCGCGCCCCGGCACGCAAAGCCAAGCCACGGAAACATCCACGCATACGGCCCTATCCAGCCCCGTATGCCGGACGTTTCCTTTTTTCATACCGAGCCACACCTGCCTATATACGCCAACACAACGCCCGGAAAGGAGAGAAAAAAAGGGCGGGAAGCCGCAATCTGACACCCGCACTAACAAGACAAGATTATGTAATCGTGAGAAACAATTCCCCAACAGGAAGCAGGCTGTAAGCTCGCCCCAGCCCGTTTACTTGCTAAGTTCGCCAATCAGCGCGTCAAGGTCCGCATAAAGCCGCGTATAGTCCAGCGACTTCAGCTCGGTACACGTGAAGCGCGGCAACATCCCCGAAGGTATCATGCCGGCAGCCTTCTCCTCCAACGCACGCCCGGCGGGTGTAAGACTGACGATGCGGCGACGCTCGTCCACGCGGTCACGGACACGGCGCACCAACCCGGCCTGCTCCATTCGCTTCAGCAACGGTGTGACGGTGTTCGTCTCCAGGAGGAGCCGCTTCGCTATGGTGTTCACCGTCTGCGCGTCCTCCTCCCAGAGCACCATCAGTACCAGGTACTGCGGATAGGTGATACCCAAGCTCTGCATGAAGGGGGCGTAGGTCTTGCTGAACAGGCGCGAAGCCGTATAGAGGCGGAAACATAGTTGGTTCTTAAGCAGTAGTGCGTTATGTGCCATGTAAGAAAAAAAGCGTTTTTCTGCACGCAAAGATAATGAAAAACCGCCACAAGGAACAAACTTTCGCTGCGCATTTTTCCCGGCAGCGGGTTTGCAGGTTTGCCTACGCTACTTCTCGAAATGCTGGTAGTCCTGACAGCTCTTCCACGCGCCGCCCCACTTGAAGCCACGCGCTGTGAAGAGTTTATAGCACAGGTCCTCACGGGTTATTTTCTGCCTGAAACTTTTGCGGCGGTCGGCATAGGGCCGGGCCGAGGACGGACGAACGAGAAGCGTGCCGTCCTTCCTGCGGCGGCAATAAGGGTTGTAGAGCGGATTGATGTCCACCGCCATGCCGAGCGCGTGACGGGAGAGTTTCGCCGTTCCCTGCACCGCGCGGTAACAGAAGCACGAGGTATTATTATCACTCATAGACCTCTCATCATCAGCACCATAATCATCGATTAGTTTAACCTTTGCTATAGGGTATTTTTCCGCATAAAGGCCACGGAATATCTCCAGCAGCTCGCGGGCGATACGGCGGTTGCAGACCAGCTCCCCCATGCGGATGCGCCCCTCGCCGTCATAGTGCAGCAGACGAAGATAGCGCAGGTCGGCACGCGCAATGTGGGGATTATCAACAAAGGAAACGCCCTGCATCCGCGCGAAAACGGCATCGGGCAACGACGACTCCGTGAAGAAAGCCTCCACGCCGCAGGAGAGCACCGCCGCAGCATCCACCTCAGCGCCAGCTACCCACCGCGCCGGAAAGTCCCGGTGCGTGCCGGATGCCGCTTTTTGCCCCGCAGCAGGACAGAACGACCCGAGCATAAGAACAAAAATGGTTATATATAAATGTCTCATAAGCATTATGTTACTTTATTTTGCTTCACTGATACTAAAGTGTAGATACAGTATTCCCGGAGAGCGGACTGCCCCCCAGTGCGTGCAAAGTTAGCGATTTTTACGGGCGAGCCGGGATTTATTTTGTACTTTTGCCGCAATAACGACAAACGCTATGCCCAACCTGTATCACAAAGTGCTATACCGCCTCCTGGGGTGGACGGTGGAAACGGACCGCCCCCTGCCGGACAAGTGCATCTTCTGCGTTGCTCCGCATACGAGCAACTGGGACTTCATCATCGGCGAACTATACATCCGAAGCATCGGCAAGAACGCCAATTTCCTCATGAAGCGGGAATGGTTCTTCTGGCCGTTAGGCATACTCCTGCGCCGCATGGGCGGCATCCCAGTGGAGCGGAGCCGCAAGACAAGCCTTACCGACCAACTGGCCGAACGGGCACTGCAATCGGACACGTTCCGCCTGGCCGTAACGCCGGAAGGCACGCGCTCTAAGGCGACTACCTGGAAGCGCGGCTTCTACTACATCGCGCTCAAGGCCGGACTTCCCATACTGCTCTACGCCATTGACTACCGCCGTCGGCGCATCGTCTGCACGGATAGCTTCATACCGACGGGTGATACCGAAGCGGAAATGCGGCGTATCATGGACTATTACCGCCCCTTTGCCGATGGCGCGAAGCGGCCCGACCTGTTCGCCGTGGAAGACATAGCAACACCCTGAGCCCCGAAAAATTATGCGACGACTGCAGATAATAGGTATGATATGCGGCATGGCCATAAGTGCCGCCGCCCAAAACGTGGACTCGCTGCGTGCCGAAGAAGCGCGCCTCGTGGAGCGCGGACTGAACGACTGGCTCTCCGCATACAGCGTCCCCCACTACCGGCCATCGCGCCCTATGGGAGCGGACAGTTTCCGCATTGACCGGGAAAACGCGAGGATAGACTTTTTCTTCAACGAGCCGTTCTACTCGCAGACGCTCACGCAGGAAGGCTTGGAGGGCGTCCGTGCGGGCATCAGCCGCAACCTGCCCGAGGCATTTACGGACTACCGCCTCAACATTTACGGGCGCGACGGACGGCCGATGGAGGACTACGTGCCCAACCTTTACCGTGCACGGGCAATGGACCGCTCTCGCATGTGGGGCGGAAAAGACTATATGGGAGCACCGTGGACGCAGTGCATATCGCGGCCGTACTACCCCACGCGCGGACTGAAAGGCCGCCATGTCTTCGTCACGCCCAGCCACGGACGCTACTACAACAAGGCCAAGGACGAATGGAACTGGCAGCGGCCGTACCTGTTCTGTACGACAGAGGACCTGTTCACGCAGTCCATCGTCAATCCATTCCTGATACCCATGCTCGAACGCGCCGGGGCAGTGGTATGCTCCGCTCGGGAGCGCGACTACCAGACGGCTGAGGCTGTCACGGACAACGACACCCCGACGAGCAACCAAGGCACCTACGCGGAAACGGAGCGTGAAGGGACATTATGGACTACCCTAACGGGCACAAAGGGTTTCGCGCTCCCTGAAGGCGTGCTGACCGACAGCATCATGCCGTTCAGCCTCGGCACGGTGCGAGCCGTCCCAAGCGCCAGGCAAGCCACAGCAACGGCCATCTGGACACCACGCATCCCCCGGGACGGCAGCTACGCCGTATATGTAGCATACGCTACACGGACGAACAGCGTTGATGACGCGCACTATACCGTCCGGCACAAGGGGGGCGAGACGCACTTCCTGGTGAACCAACAGATGGGAGGCGGCACTTGGGTATATCTGGGAACCTTTGAATTCGCTGCGGGACAGCACCCGGAAGGAAGTGTCGTACTGACCAACGAGTCGAACCACCACGGCATAGTCACCGCCGATGCCGTGCGCTTCGGCGGTGGACGCGGCAGGAACGTACGCGGCACCACCGGGCCGACAGGTCTCCCGCGCCACTTGGAGAATGCCCGCGCCTATGCCCAATGGGCCGGGATGCCCGACACCCTCTTCAACAGCTTCCGGGGTGAGAATGACTACAACGACGACATCCGATGCCGCCCCTATATGGCCAACTGGCTCAGCGGCGGAAGCGTTTATAATCCCACCCAAGGAGGAGGCCGCGTCCCCTTTGAAGCCGTCGTGGCCGTACACAGCGACGCGGGCTACAAGCCGTACGACTTCGTCGGCACACTCGGCATCTGCACCACAGACCGGGAAGGAAAGACCATTTTCCCCTCCGGTGTGTCGCGGCAAGCCTCTGCCGACCTGGCGCACATCGTGCTACAGACCATCGCCAACGACCTCTCCGCAACCTTCAAGACGGACTGGCGGCGGCGCGAGACATGGGACAGGAATTACGGCGAGAGCCGGCTGCCCGACCTACCCTCCATCATTCTTGAAACGCTCTCCCACCAAAACTTCAACGACCTACGCTACGGGCACGACCCGAACTTCAAGTTCGTAATCGCACGTAGTATCTACAAAGCCCTGCTCCGCTATGTGAACGCGCAGCACGGCACGCGTGATGTTGTCGTACAGCCGCTTCCCGTCCGCGCATTCGCCGCGCTGCTCGACAGGGACGGACTACGGGCGAGGCTCTCATGGAAGCCTACGGACGACGAACTCGAACCGACGGCAGCACCGACCCAGTACATCCTCTACACCAAACGAGGTGACGGCGGCTTTGACAACGGCCGGATTGTACGCGACACGCAGACAGTAGTGGACATAGAGCCGGGCGTGCGCTACTCCTTCCGCATCGCCGCCGTGAACGACGGCGGGGAGAGTTTCCCCAGCGAGACACTAAGCGTGTTCAGTGCCAAGGAGAAGCGCGGCGAAGTGCTCATCGTGAACGGCTTCGACCGTCTGAGCGGCCCCGCCTATGTGCTCACCCCAGACAGCGCAGGTTTCGACTTGCGCACGGATATCGGCGTGCCCTACGTAAGCACCTCGGCCTTCGCGGGCTACCAGGAGAACTTTGACCGCACGAAAGGCGGCGAAGTGGGGCCGGAAGCCCTCGGTTTCTGCAACGCTGCACTGGAAGGCGCGGTCATTGCTGGGAACAACTTCGCCCTGCCCGAGACACACGGCGCGGCCATTGCAGCGGCAGACGGATTCTCCTACTCCTCATGCAGCAGGGAGGCGGCTGCGGAGATAGACTGGGCGGCCTACCAAGCCATCGACTACATCGCGGGACTGCAACGTGACGCGCCACAGAACATGAAGCCCTACAAGACTTTTGACACCGCAATACGGCGGAAGATGGAAACCTACCAAGGGGGCATCTTCGTCAGCGGGGCGTATATCGGAACGGACATGCAACGGGAAGACGAACGGGCATTCACGCGGGACGTGCTTGGCTACACCTTCTATGCGCAAGCACACAATGACAGTCTCGGCGTAAGCGGCCTGCGGCTTCACCTGCCCCTGTGCTCCGAGTTCAACAACAGCCAGTATGCCGTGCAACAGTACGACGTGTTGCTTCCCGCTGACCATGCCTTCGCTGCCTTCGCCTACGCGGACGGACAGCCGGCAGGCGTAGCGTCGGAACGCAACGGGCGGCGTGTCGTGGCGGCAGGATTCCCCTTCGAGTGCATCACGGACGTGGAAATACGCAACAGCGCGATGCGCGCCATCCTGAAATTCCTCTCTAACTAAGAAATACCATGTACAGCATCCAGCTCAACAAAAGCGGCTCGCGACATCTTGACATCACGGAAGAGAATCTGCAGACCATCCGCAAGTACGCCCTGTTCCAAGGCTTGGTGGACAGCAGCGGCTACATCACGGAAGACGTACTGGAGAAACTGCGGCTCAACATCCGCGCCATCATCGCCCGCAGCACGGAAGACACGACAGACTTGCTCGACCTCTGCATCGACGTTGTGTACCACGACTCGATGAAAGCCTTCGGGCTCGGACAACTACAGCGGCTCTACAACGAATGGGAAAGCCGGACGTCCTGAAATTCCTGCCCACCACGAAGAAGGAGCTGGAGCTCCGGGGCTGGGACTACGTGGACATCATCCTCTTCAGCGGCGATGCCTATGTGGACCATCCCTCCTTCGGCGCGGCCGTACTGGGGCGTGTGCTCGAGGCGGAGGGGTATCGCGTGGCCATCGTACCGCAACCCGACTGGCACGGGGACTACCGGGACTTCAGGAAACTGGGGCGGCCACGGCTTTTCTTCGGCGTATCGCCGGGTGCTATGGACTCCATGGTGAACAAGTACACGGCGAACCGCCGCCTGCGGAGCGAGGACGCATACACGCCCGACGGCCGCCACGACGCGCGCCCGGAGTACCCCTCCATCGTCTATACCCGCATCCTGCGCCAGCTTTTCCCGGACGTACCCGTCGTTCTCGGCGGTATCGAGGCTTCGCTGCGCCGCCTGACGCACTACGACTATTGGCAGGACAGGCTGCGTCCCTGCATTCTCGCCGACAGCGGGGCAGACCTTATTATATATGGTATGGGGGAACTGCCCATCGTGGAGGTGGCGCGGAGACTGCGACGCGGGGAGGACCTGCGCACCGTGCCGCAGACCGTACACCTGCTGCGCAGGGAGGACATCCCGCACGGCATACGCGGGGACGGCGAGGACATTGTCCTGAACAGTCACGAGACCTGCCTCAGCGACAAGCGGGCCTATGCCGCCAACTTCCGGCACGTGGAAGAGCAGAGCAACACCCTCGCCCCGCAACGCCTCATCCAGCAGACGGGCGACCGCTACGCCGTGGTGAACGTCCCCTACCCGCCGATGACCACCGAACAGCTCGACCGTTCCTACGACCTGCCCTACAC
The DNA here is from genome assembly GCA_017476545.1 of Alloprevotella sp. GTDB lineage: Bacteria > Bacteroidota > Bacteroidia > Bacteroidales > Bacteroidaceae > Alloprevotella. The sequence goes on along the minus strand of JAFUZP010000020.1, from coordinate 1,465 downwards.
CCGGCTGCCCCACCCCAAGTACAAAGGCAAGCGCATCCCCGCCTACGAGATGATCAAGCACTCCGTCTGCATCCACCGGGGCTGTTTCGGAGGCTGCGCTTTCTGCACCATCTCCGCCCACCAAGGCAAGTTCATCATGAACCGCTCCAAGGAGAGCATCCTGCGCGAGGTGCGGCAAATCACGCAGATGCCCGGCTTCCGCGGCTACCTCTCCGACCTCGGCGGCCCCTCCGCCAACATGTACGGGATGCGGGGCCGCGACCCGAAGATATGCGCCCGCTGCAAGAAGCCCAGCTGCATACACCCCCGCGTATGCCCCAACCTGAACCACGACCACGGCCCCCTGCTTGAGATATACCGCGCCGTGGACGCGCTGCCCGGCATCCGCCGCAGCTTTATCGGGAGCGGCGTGCGCTACGACCTGCTCCTGCACCGCTCGGGCGACGCCACCGCCGACCGCAATGCCGAGCTGTACACCCGCGAGCTCATCGCGCGCCACGTCAGCGGACGCCTCAAGGTAGCCCCCGAGCACACCAGCGACCGCGTGCTGGACATCATGCGCAAGCCCTCCTTCCGCCAGTTCCACGAATTCAAGAAAATCTTCGAGCGCATCAACCGCGAGTGCGGGCTGCGGCAGCAGATCATCCCCTACTTCATCAGCTCCCATCCCGGCTGCACGGAGGAGGACATGGCCGAGCTTGCGGCCGAGACCAAGGAACTGGACTTCCACCTGGAGCAGGTGCAGGACTTCACGCCCACCCCCATGACCGTGGCGACCGAGGCCTACTACAGCGGCCTACACCCCTACACGCTGCAGCCCGTGCAGACCGCACGCAGTCCCGAGGAGAAGCTGCGCCAGCGCATGTACTTCTTCTGGTACAAGCCGCAGGAGCGCGGGAAAATCACCGCAGCCCTGCGGCGCATGGACCGCCCCGACCTCATCCGCCGCCTCTACGGAGCCGAGCGCCAGCCCACGGCGCGCCGCAGAAAACCCCGGCGCTGACTGAGCGGAAAGTTGAGTGCGCACTCAGGTCATAGTTGAGTGCGCACTCAACTACCAGTACAGTGCGCACTCAACTGGGTGCTGAGTGCGCACTCAACTCTATACCCACTGCGGACCAACCCACAACACACGCTCTATCAACCATTAAGAAAGCCTGCGCCGGACTACCCGAAAAGGGCATCAGAGGCAGGCAGGAAATCACTCCCCGAAGAGGAAGAAAAACCAACCCTGCGGTTACGGCGAACTAACCCTAGGGGCGGGAAAAAATAACCCTGCGGTCAGTTCTTCCTAACCGCAGGGTCCCGCATTATTATCAGCGCACCGCCAGCCTCCCCGCGCGTGAGCGCCTTGCCTCCCCCCAGAGGAAGGCAGGCGAAGGCTGCGAAGGCTCCGGCCCCCCTTACTGCGCCAACACCGTGCTGACGAGCTCCGTCACGTCCGAGACATCCACCGCGCCGTCCT
>JAFUZP010000019.1 GCA_017476545.1 Alloprevotella sp. | reverse complement strand
TGAGTGCGCACTCAACTATGACCTGAGTGCGCACTCAACTTTTTCCCGCCCTGCACTGTACTTCCAGCTCGGTTATGGCGCAGCTTCCGCCCGGTGCCCGCCGCCGCGCTTTTCCCTCCCTTGCACCTTTTCCGCCGCGCGCCTTGGCCAGTTGGCGGGAATGCCTTATCTTTGCGGAAACTTCCTATCCCCCGACCCCCAACAATTACCAGCTAATAAACAAAAAAACAATAGCGATGAAACAGAAACTCTACCCCATCCTTATGCTCTGCGCACTGCTGCTCGCCGCGCCTGCCGTCCGTGCCGCCACGTACTATGGCATCAAGGTGGGCGGTGTGAGCGTGACTTCCGACAACGCCTCGAACGTGACGGGCTCGAATATCACGGCGAACAATTCGGAGCGCCCTTATAAGGTTTCCTATGATGCCTCGACGAAGACGCTGACGCTCGACAACGTGAGGATTTACCGCACGGGCAGCTACAACCGCGCCATCCTCAACGAGAGTTGCGAGGGGCTGACGATAGTTTTCAGGAGCCACTGCTACCTGCAGGCAAAGGACGCTTCGCCCGTCCGCCTCAACGCCAGCACCACGATGAAGTCTGTTGCCTATGCCAAGATAGAGGTCTGGGGCGGCAATGAGGACGGCCTTACTGTCGGCAGCGGCGCCACGCTGACGCTTGACAGGGCGCATCTGTTCGTGTGGTCCACCAACAGCGACGGCCTATGCGGTGACACGGGCAAGGAAAATGTGGTGGTGAAGAATAACTCTATCGTGCTTCTGACCTCCTCTGACGGGGATAACCAGTATGCAATCTATAAGGTCGCTTCGATTTCGGTGGAGCGTTCCTTCTTCTCCGCCAGCGAAGCAAAGGCGCTGAAGGCATTCAGCATGTCCGCCGACATGCTCGCCCTGTTCGGTTGGTATGATGCCGACGAGCAGGGCTTCGGCCTCGACGGGAAAGCTTTCTTCAAGGCGGCGCCGTGCATCTACATCAATGAAGCCAATTTCCCCGATGCCAACCTCCGGAAATACCTGCTGGGAACGGACTTCAACTATGCCGGGTACGGTGCGCTGATACGCCCTGTGCCTGTTGGCGCGGACGGGGATTACGACCCCGCCTATTATCTTAAGATAGACCGCAGCCGCACGCTCGACAAGCTGTCCTCACTGCAGATAGCCAACAAGGGCATCGCCAGCCTGCAGGGGATAGGGGTGTTCACGGGTCTCAGGCAGCTGGACTGTTCGGGAAACGGGCTCACGTCAATCGATCTGACACCCTTCCCGCAGCTGGAAGAAGTGAATTGCAGCAAAAACAAAATAGCGTCGCTGGACCTGAGCCGCAACCCGGAACTGACGGTCCTGCAGTGTGTTGGCAACAAACTCTCCTCTTTGGCCATAAATAACTTAAGGCATCTGTCCTCCCTGGACTGCCATAGCAACAACCTGACAGCCCTGGACCTGTCGAGTCTGGCCGCGCTGGCCTATCTTAACTGCGAAGCGAATAAAATCTCATCGCTGGCATTGGGATGTAAGGACTCACTGGAGGCATTACGTTGCAGTACCAATAACCTTACCGAACTAGACCTCCACGAGTTCCCGCAGCTGTCCGGACTCGCCTGTAACGGTAATCAGCTCACCTCCCTGTTGCTGCCCCGTAACCTGACAGAGGTTGAATGTAATAACAACAAACTGACCGAACTCAATCTCAGCGGCAGCGGAAACCTGACCCACCTATACTGTGGTGACAACAACCTGCAGACACTCCGCGTGCAGAACTGCGCCGTACTGGAGCAATTGGACTGCTCCGGTAACAAACTGACGGCACTCCCCTTGACGGGCTGCCCGGAACTGGTGATGCTTGACTGCAGCAACAACCTCCTGACAGACCTCACCCTCTCAGGGAACACGGGCTTGGCGACAATTGCGGCTGCACGCAATCAGCTGAAAACGCTGGACCTGCTATGGAACAGGGAAGTACAGAGCGTGGACCTCTGGGGGAATCAGATAAGCGGCGAAGGCCTGGACAATCTGATATCCAACCTGCCAGCACTCTCGGGTCGCAGCCTTTTCCTGGTGAACCACACTTATGCAGACGAGGCGAACGAATGCACCGCCGCGCAGGTTCAGGCCGCGAAAAACCGGGGCTGGACTATTTACCACCAAACGGGTAAATCCCAGGAAGTGACCTCGGCGTGCAAGAACTATGACCTCTGGATTGCAGGCAAGCGGACGTGCAACCACGGCACCCTAGTGTCAGGGACTTCCTACGACGATGCTACGAAGACACTCACGCTCAACAATGCCGATGTCAGCTACGACGGCACGATAGGCATCCTCTCGAAGGTTGACAACCTGAATGTTAAACTGACAGGGAAGAATACCATAAGCACGTCGGGCTCTTCAGTCGGTATGCGTCTCATGAAAAATACCGAAGCGGGCAAAGTTTCCTTCTCCGGCGGCGGAGAGCTCAACATCACCTCGGGCGGCGTAGGACTCCAGACATACGGCGACGTGGAGTTTAAGGATGGCGTGAAAGTGTCGGCAGAGAGCACCGGAACCCTCGCCGGATTGCAAGGACGCAAGTTCTCCGCCGACGGGGACTTCCCCTCAATCATCATATCGGGCGAAGGCACGGAGGTGAAGGCCAAGGGCGGCACACAGGGATCTGTGCTGAACTTCCACGCCCTGAACTTCAGCAACGGTATCGCTATAGCCGAGCCTACAGGAGCGACATTTGCTGCGGACTACGGCGTTGTGAAGGATAACAGGATTGTGGCCGGCGAGTGGGTGGTGTTTGCCCGCTCGGCTACGTCCGCCAATCCGTACGACCTGAACAAGGACGGCTCGGTGGACGTCTCGGACGTGACGGAGCTCGTTTCCTACGTGCTCAACCCCGATGGTAGCCACGGCACGGACTACGACCTGAACAAGGACGGTGCGGTGGACGTATCCGACGTGACGGAACTCGTCAGCGCGGTGCTGGCGCAGTAGGTGCGGTCGGAGGCCGCACGGCTCACCGCCCAAAGCCTCCTCCCGTCCCCTTAGGGGGCATGGTGTTCCGGCGCGGGGGGAGGCAGGCGGCGCACAGACAATATCCGGCTATACCCTGCGGTCAGGAAACGCTGACCGCAGGGTTAGTTTTTCCTGACCCTAGGGTTACTTCGCTGTAACCATAGAGGTAGGATTTTTCTATGCCCAGGGGAACTAAACCTCCTTTTCCCTGCCATTTGCGGCTCAATGCCGTACTTTCCCGTAAAAAAGTGCGGGAAATATTTTGTCGGGTGAGAAATAGTCCCTACTTTTGCACCGCTTTTCGGCAAGAAACGGGCGCTTAGCTCAGCTGGTTCAGAGCGTCTGCCTTACAAGCAGAGGGTCGGGGGTTCGAATCCCTCAGCGCCCACCCGCTTATCTGCCGACAGTTTTTCCCCGAACAGGGGCGCTTAGCTCAGCTGGTTCAGAGCGTCTGCCTTACAAGCAGAGGGTCGGGGGTTCGAATCCCTCAGCGCCCACAAAGAAAGTCCCGCACCCAATGGTGCAGGACTTTTGCGTTTGAAACCGTTATGCTCCCCCATTTCCACGTGCAGGCAGAGATATCGCAGGAAAAGCCCTGACAGTTGCAAGCGGGCAAGTGGAGCGTGGGGGAGGGTGTGCAGGAAGCGGACAGCACTCACTGGCGACCCGCGCCAGAACATGCTCCCTCTCGGTGGGAGGTGTGCGCATACCTCGTATTAAGCTGTGCGCACATCTAGCGCTGAGCTCTGCGTTTACCTCAAACAGGGCGTTGCGCACACCTCAAAAAGAGCGTTGCAGCATTCGTTTCTACGGAGCGATGCCGGAAATTTGCATATCTGTAACTTTGTACTTACTTTTGTCGTGCATAAACCACGAGGCTTCCTCTTTGAACGAGACTGGGCCTGGGTATTCATCAAACTCCACGATTGTTATGAAACGTTTCTTATTGTTCTTTCTGGGGATGCTCCCCCTCTGTCTGGGAGCTCAAAACATCGAGAACGGCTCCTTGTGGTTTGACGGCTTTGCGCAGTACAGGGCCATTGTCAGCCAAGGTGGCAAGATGATTCAGTTTACGGGTGGCACGCCGCACGAGGGCGGTTACGATTTCCGTCTGAAGCGCACGGCGGCGGGCAAGTATGAACTACTGACGATGAGCAGCCTTGACGAGTTCACTCCCGTGGGAGAGCCGGGCTCCGCCGTGGAGCGCGTAGTGGACAAAGGCGTGGATGCGCTCATCGTGCGGAATGCTGACGGCACGGTGCGTTGCTTGCTGGAACGGACGGAGCTTTCGGGCTACGACAACCTCTTGCGTGACAACGTGAGCGTGCTGAGCGGCAGTTATTCCGAGGAGCAGGTTGGCTTCTTGGGGCATGGCGAGCAGTATGTCATTGGGGATGCGAAGTGCCGTTTGGGCGAAAGGAAACCGTTTGCTGCCTACAAGTTCATGGACGTGTACGACATGCCCAGCAACGTGGTGGAGGTGAACGGAGAACTCCGCATGCTTGTTCCTACGATTCTGGGTATGAATATCTATAGCGTGTGTTCTACGGAGGATGGCGACGACTATGAGAAAGTAGGAGAGGCGACGCCCGTCTATTGGAGCGACCACTCGAAGGGCCGCTTCTGCATTGCCAGCGAACGCCTGCTGAACATGTGCATCTTGGCGCGATACAGCCGCGAGGCTTTGCGCCTGATGCGCAACGAGATTCTTGCACGCCATGGCTACAAGTTCCGTTCGGAGGACCTTTCGGACTATTTCTTCAAGCAGTCGTGGTATAAGCCAGCCGAAAGCAATGAGGACATAAAGCTTTCCGCCGTTGAGGAACTCAACATAAGCCTCATCCGTGCTGAGGAAGCAAGGCCCGACGAAGAGCGACTTCCGGATATGGAGGAGTAGAAGAAGGCCCAACCCCCGCGAGGGACGAGCGCGTTGCGGCAGGAATTATATTCTGCATGGAATAGTACAACCATAGGAGCGGCGCATTCTTTCTGCCGAGCGATTTTTGGGAAAGAATAAAGCCCCAAGCCAAGTGGCCTGGGGCTTCTTATGTGGTTGTATGAAGTTCGTGCTTTGTTAGTTCTTGAAGAAGCTCTGTACGTCTTCGTTGCGAACCATTTTCTCGTCAAAGATGTAAGCGCCGGTTTTAGGGCTCTTGACCATCTTGATAACCTTCGTGTAGGAACGGCCGTCGGTCTTACCTTCCTGCAACGTTGCAACTGCTTTCTTTGCCATGGTTTATCGGTTTATTTGATTTCCTTGTGTACTGTCATGCGGCGCAGGATGGGGTTGTACTTTTTCAGTTCCATGCGCTCGGGTGTGTTTTTGCGGTTCTTCGTCGTGATGTAACGGGAGGTTCCGGGAAGGCCGCTCTCCTTCATTTCGGTGCATTCGAGGATGACCTGCACGCGGTTGCCTTTTACTTTCTTTGCCATCGTCGTTCGTGTGTTATCCGATTACTTTAATGTCTTTCCAGTCGCAGTATCCCTTGGCTACGGCGTTGTTCAACGCTGCGTCAAGTCCAACTTTATTGATGTAGCGGAGCCCTGCCGCGCTGATGCGGAGGTTAATCCAGCAATCCTGCTCTACATAGTAGAACTTCTTTGAGAACAAGTTTACATCGAACGTGCGCTTCGTGCGGCGGTTCGACTTGGAAACGTTGTTGCCGACCATAGCGGTCTTTCCAGTGATTTGACAAATCTTAGACATTACTATCTCCTTGTTATTAGTTTGCAGTATGTTGCGTATTTTCCCAATACGGGGTGCAAATTTAGGATAAAGTTTCGTTATAGACAAACAATTCCGCTTATTTTTTAGGCTGTTGCGGCTCCTTCGGATGCTTCTTCGGTGTGCTTGGGGCAATTTTCCTTGAGGAAGTCAAGGAGCATCCTGACAGCGCAGGCCGTAGCGGAGGCGAGATTCTGGTCACGCCCGTTGTCTTCTTCGAGTTTGCGTGTGACAATGTTTCCCTCACAACCTACGGCAATCCATATTGTCCCGACGAGTACGCTGCCGTTGGGCGACCCTCCGGGACCGGCATATCCTGTGACGGCTACGGCGTAGTCTGTGTCGAAAAGGCGGTTCGCGCCGATGACCATCTGCCGCACTACGTCCTCGCAGACGGGAGTCTGCGCTTCCATCACTTCTGCGCTTACACCGAGGAGGTTTGTTTTCACCTCTTCCGCGTAGCAACAGAGGCCTCCCCGGTAGTAGGTGCTGCTGCCTGGAGCGGCGGTGATGATGGTGGCGATGCGGCCGGCCGTGCAGCTCTCTGCCGTGGCGATGGTCTTGTCTGTGTTCCAGAGGATTTGGTTGATTTCCCTGCTGGCGAGTTTGAGGTCTAAGTCCATAGTGGTTTGTGCCTTAGGCACTTGTTTCTTTGTTATTAGTCCTTGGTTGGATTGGGTCGCGTCTGCGTCCTCCTGTCTGCTCAGATAGTTGTGCGCGAGTAGGCGGGCTTTTCGAGGGGGCAGTAGTCGCCATCGAGGTATTTGTAGTAGCCTGTAATGGCTATCATGGCTGCGTTGTCCGTCGTGTAGCTGAAGGGCGGGATGTATATGTGCCAGTTGCCGGCTTCCTCTTGGTTGCGGAAGGCTTGTCGCAATGCCGTGTTCGCGCTGACACCACCGCTGAGGGCGACATGCCGTATGCCTGTCTGTTTGACGGCGAGTTTGAGCTTTTTCATCAGGATGTCCACAATGGTTCTTTCCAGCGATGCGGCGAGGTCTTCCTTGTGGTGCTCCACGAAGTCGGGGTCTTCCCTCAGGTGGTCGCGCAGGAAGTATAGGAATGAGGTTTTCAGACCCGAGAAGCTGTAGTCCAGCCCGGCTATGTTTGGCCTTGCGAACTGGTAGGCTTCCGGGTTGCCCTGGCGCGCCAGGCGGTCTATGATGGGGCCGCCGGGATAGCCGAAGCCCATCACTTTGGAGCATTTGTCCATAGCTTCGCCTGCCGCGTCGTCTATGGTCTGCCCAAGTATAGTCATCTTGTTGTATGCGTCCACGCGCAGTATCTGCGAGTTCCCGCCGCTGACGAGTAGGCAGAGGAAGGGGTAGGGGGGTGGGAGGGTGCTTTCTATGAAGTGCGCCAGCACGTGCCCTTGCAGGTGGTTGGCTTCGATGAGGGGGATGCCTAGGCTGGTGGCCAGTCCCTTGGCAAAACTGACACCGACGAGCAGGGAGCCCATGAGGCCGGGGCCGAGGGTTACAGCGATGGCCGAGAGTTCTTCAAGCGCTACGCCGGCTTGTTTCAGGGCCTGGTCCACAACGGGTACGATGTGCTGCTGGTGCGCCCTGCTTGCCAGTTCGGGCACTACGCCGCCGTAGGCCTCGTGCACTTTCTGCGAGGCAGTCACGTTGGCGAGCAAGCGGCCGTCGCGCAGGACGGCGGCTCCCGTGTCGTCGCAGCTGGACTCTATCGCAAGTATCGTTACGCTCATCGTGTGTTTCCTGCCGCGTGGCGGGTTGTTCTTCCGCGCGCGCGTATATAATATAATGTGTGCTGTGTTATATCCTGGCGGCTGAGCGGCGCGACCCTCGCGGACCGGGTTTGCCCTGCTCGCGCTGTTGTTCCTTCCACTGTTCGCGGGCATATTCCTGCATGTCCGTCACGGTGTCGTTTTCGTCCACTATCTCCGTGCCGAGCATGGTCTCGATGACGTCCTCCATCGTGACGATGCCGCGCAGGCAGCCGTACTCGTCGATGATGACGGATATGTGCTCTTTCTTCTCCAGGAGGCGTTCCCAGATGGTAGAGACGCTCTCCTCTTCGTTGAAGGTGAGGATGGGGCGGCGGATGTCTGCCAGGTGCATGTCGAACTTGTCTTCGGAAAGTCGTTCCAGAATGGTCTGCCGCAGGACGTATCCAGTCACGAAGTCGTCGTTGTCGCCATAGACGGGTATTCGGGAGTGTTTGCTCGTTTCCTCCTCACGGAACTGCCGCAGCGTCATGCCTTCCTGTACCATTTCTACGACGGAACTGGGCGTCATGATGTCGCGTGCCGTCACTTTGGAGAGCTTCAGCATGTTCTGTATCATGCGGTCCTCCTTCTGTTTGAATACGCCTTCTTCCGTGCCGACTGCTACGAGGGCGGAGACTTCTTCGCGGCTCACGGTCTGCAGCGGTTCGTCGGGCGAGATGAAGCGGGTGATGAATTCGGCGAGTTTCACGAAGGGCCATGTCAGTACGACCAGCCAGCGGATGACGGGTGTTGCGGGTACGATGATGTGCCGCCAGTAGGTTGCGCCGAGCGTCTTGGGGATGATTTCGGAGCATACGAGGATGAGCAGCGTCAGTGCCGCGCTGATCCATCCGAACACTTCGGGCGCGTCCGGGAATGCCAGGCGCGTCTGGAAGCCCACGGCGGCGGCTCCTGCCGTGTTGGCTATGGTGTTCAGGGTGAGTATGGCGGAGATGGGGCGGTCTATGTCCTGCTTGAAGTTCTTGAGTGTGGCTGCGGCTTTCGCCCCTTCTTCTTCAAGCATTGTAACAAAAGTCACGGGGGTGGATAGCAGCGTGGCCTCAAGGATGGAGCAGGTGAAGGATATCACCAGGACGATGATGACGTAGAGTATGAGTAGGCCCATAAAGTTTTTAGTTCGTGAGACATGGCCCTTTCCGCTGCGTCTTCTTCTTCAGGCCTTGGCGCGCGGCGGGCGTTTCTTTTGCGAAGCAAAGGTAATGCAACTATCGGGAAGGACAAAGCCCCGTGCTCTTTTTCTTTCAGTTGCGTCCCGGCGGGCGCGGGAGCGGGGTGTGGGCGGGGGTGTTTTTCTCCCCGCGCCGTTTTTCCTGCCCCAGGAATTACGAAGAACTATCCCTAGGGATAGGAAAAACTATCCATAGGGTTATGGAGAACTAACCGCAGGGTTACGACTGTCTGCCTCTATGGGTAGGGTTGGCAGCCCGCAGAGGCGGTGCGGTCCGGGTGTTAAGAAAAACGAAAAAGATGGACGGTTATGGCTGCGTCGGAGCCGGTCGATGGCGGGCCGTCGGAGACTGCTGTGCCTTAATGGCGCAGTTCCATGATGTTTATCGGGCATCCCTTGATGCACTTCCCGCACTTCAGGCAGTCGGGGTGGAGATAGCCTATTTCCTGTCCGCGCGCATCGTAGGGCGTGAGCTGCATCGGGCAGACACGGGCGCACATCTTGCACTTCATCTGGCACTTGCTGCTAACGTGTACGTTGGTGAAGGCGCGGGGCAACGGGGCTTTCTTCGGCGCGACCCAATTGGAAATGGTCCCCATGGGGCAGAACGAGCACCAGGTGCGCGGGGCGTAGATGAACGAGAGGGTGACGCCGACGATGGTGGTCATCAGGATGATTGTCCAGAACACGCGCCCTATGTCGCTCCATAGTGCCAGCCCTCCCTCGCTCCAGCGGGCCTGGCTGAGCTGTATGCCGAACATGGTGAAGATGAAGCCTACCATGAAGAGGCGGAAACCGAAGGTGCGGACGACTCTGGGTATCTCGCGGTGCGGCGAGTACTTGGAGAGCAGGCGGTCGTACATGTTGCCCCGGGGGCACACGTGTCCGCACCACCAGCGTCCCTTCCATATGCTGGTCAGCACCGGGCCGAACATGCAGATCAGTGCGAGGAGGCCGATGACGGGGTAGAACCAGCCTACGATGAGGTAGGCTATGATAATCCAGTAGAGCGGCAGGCCCGGGGTGTCGTAATGGCGGTGGAAGCGTTTTTTCTGTGTCATGTCAGCATTGGTCTTCTGAAAGTCTCCGTTCATTGCGACCGTGGTGCCGGCCTCTCAGGGGCGGGCTTTCCCGGCGCATCTGTGCCGCAGAGGGATCGGCCGGGCGCGGAGATGAAATGTTCCTTCGGGATGCGAAGGTCGGAAAAACTTCCCGTATGGGAAAGCATCTCCGCGACTTTCTGGCCGCCTCCCCCAGCTCTCCCGCCGCGCGGGACGGGAGAAGGGTGCTTCGGGCGGGGATTTTTTTACTGTTTTAAGCGGATTTAGTAAATTTTATGCCGTCCGATAGCGCGGGAAGTGCTAATTTTGCACGCTGAATAACGTGGACAAAAATAACCAAACACTATGGCAGAATCAGTAGATATCCGCGAACTGAACGCGATGATCGAGGCCCAGAGCGGCTTCCTGACCGACCTGACGGTGGGGATGCAGCGCACCATCGTGGGCCAGCAGCACCTTGTAAACTCCCTGCTCATCGGTCTGCTGGCCGATGGGCACGTCCTGCTTGAGGGTGTCCCCGGACTTGCCAAGACGCTGGCCATCAAGACGCTCGCCGCACTGGTGGACGCAAAGTTCAGCCGCATACAGTTCACGCCCGACCTGCTCCCGGCCGATGTCGTCGGCACGCTCATCTATAGTCAGAAGACGGAGACGTTCAGCACAAAGCGCGGCCCCATCTTCGCCAACTTCGTACTGGCCGACGAGATTAACCGCGCCCCGGCGAAAGTGCAGAGCGCGCTGCTCGAAGCCATGCAGGAGCGGCAGGTCACCATAGGCGATGAGACCTTCCCGCTTCCCACGCCCTTCCTCGTTCTCGCCACGCAGAACCCCATCGAGCAGGAGGGCACGTACACCCTGCCCGAGGCACAGACGGACCGCTTCATGCTCAAAGTGAAAATCGGTTACCCGACTATCGCGGAAGAGAAGCAGATTGTGCGCAACCACCTGTCCGAAAACTACACGGAAGAGGTGGGCGCGGTGACCGATGCCGACCGCATACTCAAGGCGCGCGAGGTCGTGAAGCGCATCTACGTGGACGAGCGCATCGGGCAGTACATCGCCGACATTGTCTTCGCCACGCGTCAGCCCGAAGCCTACAAGATGGGCGGAATGAAGGACTACATCCAATACGGCTGCAGCCCGCGTGCCAGCATTAACCTCGCACTGGCGGCCCGTGCCTGCGCTTTCCTGAAGCGCCGTGGCTACGTCGTGCCCGAGGATGTGCGCGAAGTGGCGCACGATGTGCTCCGGCACCGCATCGGACTTTCCTATGAAGCGGAGGCCAACGACATCCAGTCCGACAATATCGTTACCGAAATCCTCAATAAAGTAGAAGTTCCCTAAGCGTTAGAGTTTGGATACACAGGAACTGCTCCGGCGCGTCCGGCGCATCGAAATCAAGACCCGCGCACTGACGAACGACATCTTCGCCGGTGAGTACCACAGCGCCTTCAAGGGGCACGGCATGTCCTTCGCTGAGGTGCGCGAGTACCAGCCTGGCGATGACGTGCGCGATATTGACTGGAACGTTACCGCCCGCACGGCGCGCCCGCACGTGAAGGTGTACGAGGAAGAGCGCGAGCTGACCGTGGTGCTGCTTGTGGACGTAAGCCGCAGCTTGGTGTTCGGTACGCAGCAGCGCACGCTACGGGAACTGGTGGCCGAGTTGGCGGCAACCATCGCTTTTTCGGCTATCCAGAACAACGATAAGATAGGAGTAATCTTCTTCTCCGACCGGATTGAGAAGTTCATCCCTCCGAAGAAAGGGCGCCGCCATATCCTGTACATCATACGCGAGTTGCTGGAGTTCCGCCCCGAGTCGGAGCGGACAGATATCCGCGTCGGCGTAGAATACCTCGTCCGCGCCCTCCGCAAACGCTGCATCTCCTTCCTGATATCCGATTTCGTGGACAAAGGGGACTTTTCCCACGAACTGAACATTGCCGCCCGTAAGCACGATGTCGTTGCCCTGCGGCTCTACGACCGCAGGATGGCCGTGCTGCCGGATGTCGGCCTGATGAAGATAACCGATGCGGAGACGGGTCACGAGCAATATGTGGACACGTCAAGCAAACGCGTCCGGGACGCCCACCGCGCTTGGTGGCAGCGGGAGTCGGAACGCTTGCGTGAGGTGTTCAGCCGCTCCGGCGTGGACACCGCCGACATAGCCACCGACGGCGACTATGTGACCGCCCTGCGCAGGCTCTTTGCGGAACGTTCCCATTGAATACCTATGAAGAAAGCATTCCTCCCCCTGCTGTTGCTGCTTTTCGTCCCGTCGTTCGCGGTGGCGCAGACCATCGTGGAAGCGGAACTGGACACTGCGAGCATCCTCATCGGCGAACAGGTGCAGCTGCGCCTCTCGGTGAAGACGGACAGCAAGCGGCGGGTGAATTTTCCGACGTATGCCGCCGAGGAAGAGATGACGCCGGGTGTGGAGGTCATAACCAATGGCGCGGTGGACACAACCCGCCACAACGAAGGGCGGCGCGTGGAGCTCGTGCGGCTTTACACTGTCACCAGTTTCGACTCAGCCTTGTACAACATCCTCCCGTATGTGCTCATTGATGGCGACACGCTGCGTGCGCGCGCCGCTGTGGGGCTGAAGGTGAACACCGTCCCGGTGGATACGGTCCACATAGACCAGTTCCCCGGTCCTCATGGCGTGGTGGAAGGCACATTCACCTGGAGCAGCCACCTCCTTTGGCTCTGCTTGCTGCTCTGGTTGTGCCTAGTCGGGCTTGTCGTCCTGTGCATCCGTCTTTCCGACCGCAAGCCTGTGACGCGGCGTGTCGTCATTCCCCCCAAAGTGGCCCCGCATAAGCAGGCCATGGCGGCAATGGAGAACATCCGTACCTTGCCGACGGGCGGACGTGAAGAGGCCAAAGCTTATTATATGCGCCTGACGGACGTGCTCCGCACTTACATTGAAGAGCGCTTCGGCTTCAATGCCAAAGAAATGACCTCGCAGGAGATTATAGACAGCCTGCTCCAACGGAATGATCCGACCCTGCTGCGCGAACTGCGCGAGGTGTTCGGGACGGCAGACCTCGTGAAGTTTGCGAAGTACGAGGCGGCCATCGGCGAGGCAGACCGCAGTCTGTTGCAAGCAATGGACTTCGTAAACACCACCAAGCCTGACGAAGCGGAACTTCCCAAGGCGACCGTGCAGGTTGTCACGCTTGGCGATACGAAGCAGCGCGCCCTGCGCAGCCGGATGCGCTTCGCGGCAATCGTCCTCGCCGCCGCTTCCGCCGTACTCTATGTGTATATCATTTGGGAAATCATCACGACCTTCTTATAAGCGTGCCTACGACCATGACCTTCGCCAGCCCCTTATACTTCCTCCTGCTCCTGCTGCTCATCCCCTTCGTGCTGTGGCACTTCCTACTGAGCCGCAAGCACGAACCGACCATAACGATGGCTACGACGGAACCGTTCCGCAACTTGCCTCCCACACCGCGCACCGCACTCATCCATCTCCCTTTCCTGTTGCGCCTTCTCGCGTACTCTTTGCTTGTCGTGTGCTTGGCCCGCCCGCAAACACGCCATGCGCTGACAGACAGTGAGACGGAGGGGATAGATATTATGATGGCGGTGGACATCAGTGTCAGTATGCTGACGAACGACATGCAGCCCAACCGCATCGAGGCAGCCAAGCAGGTGGCGACGGAATTCATTGCGAACCGGCCGAACGATGCCATCGGTCTGACGCTGTTTGCAGGCGAGGCGTTCACGCAGTGCCCGCTGACAACCGACCACGCCACGCTGCTCGGGATGTTCCGCCACGTGAACTGCAACCTCCAACAGGCGGGGGTCATCAGTGAGGGTACCGCCATAGGGATGGGCATTGCGAGTGCCGTGTCCCACCTGGAGCAGAGCCAGGCAAAGAGCAAAGTAGTCATCCTGCTGACTGACGGCGAGAACAACACGGGCGACATCTCCCCCCTAATGGCCGCAGACCTGGCCAAGCAACTGAAAGTGCGGGTTTATACCATATCTCTGGGCAGTGATGGCGGCTCGCAGCAAGTAGCGGTCCTGCCCAACGGCCAGGCTTACAATGCCCAGGTCGGTAGCGGTGGGGCGGGAGAGGCCAGCTTACGGCAGATAGCTGAGGGAACCGGCGGACTTTTCTACAAGGCCCGCTCCACACAGAAGTTGCGGGAAATATACAATGACATTGACCAACTTGAGAAAACCAAGCTGAAAGTGACGAACTACGAGCGGCGTTACGAGGCTTTCATGCCTTTTGCTGCGGCAGCGATGCTGTGCCTCTTGCTTGAGATACTGCTGCGAATCACGTGGTTCCGGCGCATACCTTAAACGCATCCACACGCCAGAGAAAATATGTTTCGCTTCGCTTATCCAGAATACTTGTACCTGCTGCTGCTCATCCCTGTATTGGTAGCCGTTTACGTCTATACCGCGTTCCGTGCCCGCCGGCGTTTGGCGCAGTTCGGTGCACCCCGTTTGGTGCGTGCCCTTACGCCGGAGTATTCGCGGGTGCGCCCTGTCGTGAAATTCGGCCTGCTTCTGTCGGCCTTGGCGCTGCTTGCAGTGATGTTGGCACGCCCCCAGTTCGGTCTGGCGGAAGAGAAGGAAAAGCGGACAGGCATTGAGGCCGTTGTGATGCTGGACGTGTCCAACTCTATGCTGGCGACGGACATCCGCCCCTCCCGCCTGGAGCGTTCAAAACTCCTTGTGTCCAACCTCATAGACCGCATGGAGAACGACAAGGTCGGCCTCGGGGTCTTTGCGGGCGAGGCATATCCGCAGCTCCCTATCACGAACGATTACGCTTCGGCAAAGCTCTTCCTCGGGGCGATAACGCCCGGGATGGTGACGCTCCAGGGGACGAACCTTGCCGCCGCAATAGAGCTGGCTTCAAGTAGCTTCACCGACAGGAAGAAAGTGGGTAAGGCCATCATCGTCATAACGGACGGTGAGGACCATGTAGGCGGCGCGGAGGAAGCGGCAGCCAAGGCGGCAAAGGAGGGGCGGCAGGTGTTCATCCTCGGTGTCGGTACGGCTGACGGTGCGCAGATACCCACTCCGTCCGGGCCGCTTATCGACCGGGAAGGGAATACCGTCCTGTCGCGGCTGGACGAGCAGATGTGCCGCGATGTCGCAAAGGCGGGTGGCGGGCTGTACCTGCATATTGACAACACCAATTCTGCCCAGCAGGAGTTGCAGGCAGCACTGAACAGGATGGAAAAAGCCCCCGACACGTCTTCCTATTCCACTTATGATGAGCAGTTTCAGGCTGTCGGTCTCATCGCCCTGCTGCTTCTGCTCATAGAGTTCTACGTCTTTGAGTCGAAGAACCCATGGACGAAACGCCTGCATATCTTCAACCGAAAAAAATAAAACCGCTTTATGTTGCGCACTTATATATATATAATATGCGTCTTCTGCGCTATGGCTTCCCTCGCGCAGACACCGGAGTGGAAGCTGATGCACCAGGGTAACCGCTATTTCCGCAGCGGGAAGTTCGACCAGGCCGAGAAGTGCTACTTGGCCGCCAAGCAGAAGAACCCGGGCGATGTCCGCGCAAGCTTCAACCTGGGCGACACCTATCTCGCCAAAAGCGATGCCGACGCGGCACGGAAACAATATCAGGAAGTCGTACAGCGCGAGCAGGGAAAAACGGTCCGCGCGATGGCTTACCATAACCTCGGGTTCATTTCGCAGACGGCTGCGCTCAGTGCTGACGAGGCACAGAAACAGCAACTGCTCCGGGAGGCGATAGGCTATTACAAGTCCGCCCTGCGTCTCAACCCCAGTGACGGAAATACGCGCTATAACCTTGCCCTTTGCCAAAAGCAGCTGCGGAACAGCGAGGATAACTCCCAAGACACGTCCCAACAGGGGCAGCAGCAACAGCAACAGGAGGAACAGCAGAAGAACTCCCAGCAGAAGCAAAACGAGTCCGGGCAGCAGGAGGCGGCCAAGTCTGATAGCCGTCAGGAAGAGCAGCAGACGCAGCAGCTCCTCAATCTGGCGCGTCAGGCCGAACAGCGCGCCCGTCAGAAAGTGAACGAAGCCCAGCCCCGGCGCGCTACGCTGGATAAGAATTGGTAACGACCCGGTCTATGAAGTTCCTAAATATCCTGTTGTCCGCCTTAGCCCTCCTGTCAGCGCAGGTCCTGGCCGCGCAGTCTTTCACGGCTGATGCGCCCTCATCGGTCAATATCAACGACTATTTCCACCTCCGCTACCGTGTGTCTTCTACCGGAGCCACGGACTTTACTCCACCGTCCCTTGCCGATTTCGAGATTCTGGCAGGCCCCAGCGTCTCAAGAAGCAGTAGTTTCCAGATGGTGAACGGCAAGACGAGTACGTCCGAGACGACGACTTACACTTATGTCCTTTCGCCCCGTAAGAACGGGCGCTTCACCATCGGTCCCGCAACGGTCACGGCGGGGGGCACGACGCTGCACTCCAATTCCGTCACGCTCACCGTCAGCGGAACTCCCTCAGCCAGTGCGCCGTCTGCTCCGAGCCAGCCGCGCCAGCAGGAGGAACCCATCCAGGCGGCGGGCAGCCGTGTGACCGACCGCGACCTGTACATTACGGTCACTCCCAGCCGTACGAGTGTCTATGAGCAGGAGGCCGTGCTGCTCACCTACCGCGTCTATTCGCGCGTCGGGGTGGGGCTGTCCAATGTCGTGCTGTCCCAGAAGCCCGACTTCAAGGGGCTTGTTTCGCAGGAGATACCCGTCAAGTCCATCCAGACGCATCTGGAAAGCGTCGGCGGCGTGTCCTATCGCGCCGGAACGATTCTGCAATATGTCGTGTTCCCACAGCAGTCGGGGCGTTTGGATATACCGAGCGTCACGTTTACCTGTACGGTGGCGCAGCGCCAGTCCGCCTTTGAGGACCCGCTTGAAGCCTTCTTCAACAGCGGCGGCGGTACGGTAGGCGTCCAGGTGGAGCGCACGGTACGTCCTGCCCATATAGATGTGAAGGCGCTGCCCGCCCCGCGTCCGGCGAACTTCTCTGGCGGGGTGGGGCGGTTCAGCCTCAAGGGAGAACTGACTACCCCCATGCCGAAGTCAAACGATGTGGCAACCTACCGTATCACGGTGAGCGGGACAGGTAACCTCAAGTTGCTCACGCCTCCCCAGGTAGTATTCCCGACGGACTTTGACACTTACGAGCCGAAGACGACCGAGCAGACGGAGACAACCTCCTCGGGACTGAGCGGCGAAGTGGCCTACGACTATACTTTCGTTCCGCGCAATGTCGGGAAGTACAGCGTGCCGGCGGTGGAATTCGTCTTCTTCAATCCCTCTACGGGGCAGTACGAGACGCTTCGGACGGCACCGCTCGCTCTTGACGTGGCGCAGGGCGAGCGGACAAATGCCGACGTGGAGCGCGAACTCCAGTTGAGGAACAGCGACATCGTACCGTTGAAGAAGGGGGAAACACCCGCTGATGAGGCGCACCCCTTCTGGTGGGGGACATGGACTTACTGGCTGGCTAACGTAGTCCTGCTGTTTGCCGCGTTTGCGGCTCTGCGCTTGCTGGACAGACGCTTGTCGCTCCGTGCGGACGTGGCAGGCCGTAAGCGGCGTAGGGCGGGCAAGGTAGCAACGAAGCGCATGAAGCGTGCCGGCACGTTGCTGAGACAAGAGGCGGAGGCTGACTTTTACGACGAAGTGGCTCGGGCCTTGCAGGGATATCTGGCGGATAAGTTCAGCCTGCCGCAGGCGGAGATGTCCGCAGAGCGCATTGAGCAGCTGCTCTCGCAGCCCGGAGTGCCTGCCGAAGCCGCCGCGAAGTTCTCCGAAGCCCTGTCGCGCTGCGAATATGCCCGCTTCGCCCCGTCGGCGGAGGCGGGCGGAAAGGCACGGCTGTATGACTTGGCCGTTTCGGCTATAGACCTGATGGAAAAGCAATAGTAGCACGTATGAAACAGATATACCCTTTCTTTCTCCTTCTCGCCTTTCTCGTCGCGCTGCCGGCCGTGGGGGCGGACAGGGCTGCAGCCGACCGCGACTTCGGGCGCAAGGACTACGTCGGCGCGGCGCGGCAGTACGAAGAGCTGTTGGAGCGGAGGCCGTCGGCGGAAACTTACTTCAACTTGGGCAGCGCGTACTATAGGCAGAACGACCTGCCGCATGCCATCCTCAACTATGAGCGGGCGTTGCGTCTGGTCCCATCGGATGCCGACACGCGCTTCAACCTCGCTCTCTGCCGCACGAAGATTGCCGACCAATTTGCCGCTCCCTCCGAGATGTTCTTCGTCAGTTGGGCGCGCCGCCTGCAGCGCAGTCTCCCGGCGGATGTCTGGGCAGGGTGGGGCATAGGGCTGCTTGCCTTTGCGCTGGTCTGCTTCCTGTGCTACTACTTCGCCTCGCGTATGCTTTGGCGGCAGGTGGGCTTCTGGCTATCCGTCCTGTCGCTGGCAGCCGCAGTGCTGTGCAATGTTTTCGCCGGTATGCAGGCATACCGCTTCCGCCATGAGCGCCGGGCCGTGCTGATGCAGACAGCAAGCCTCACCGACAGCCGGAGCAACAGCTCTAAGCAGCTCCGCGAACTCCACGCCGGAACCACCGTTACCGTTGCGGACAGCATCGGTGGACGCCTGCGGGTGCAGCTGCCCGACGGTAGCTACGGCTGGCTGGATGCCGGGGCGGTTGAGGAAGTCGTGAGGCGGTAGCCTGTAAGCTTCATTGTGGTGCAGACTGCGTCCGTGTTATGTATGCGTTCTGTTTATACGTACCCTAACTGACTAATACGGCTTGCTTTAGTGGAACTGCCTGTTCGGGTGTGGCGGCCACATCCTGTGGCGTTTTTCCCTATCCCTAGGGTTGCGCGTTCCTATCCCTAGGGTTGGTGCGTCTTACCCATAGGGTTACGCGTTCTTACCCATAGGGTTACGCGTTCTTACCCATAGGGTTACTTCTTCTTATCCCCAGGGTTAGTTAAATCCAATCTGGTGCCACTCCTATAGTCATCTGCCGCGCCTCTTATTCGGTTCCCTGCGCCCAACTTTCCATTTATTTTCGTTCCTGTAGTGAAAAGGCGGTTCTATACGGCGTTTTGGAGCGGGAGAACGGTGTTCTGCCGCAGGGGATTTCGCGGGAATCCTCCCAAAAACTCCCTATCGCGTATTTTTTTTAAAATATCGTTTGCGATATGAAAAAATGTGCTTACTTTTGCACCATCTGCCCCAGTACTCTGAAGCGCTTGGAATTGTGGGCGCGGTTTGGGGAGGCAGTTTGCAGACACAACTAACAACACAGGAACTATAGATTCAAACTTGGATTTTTTTCCCGGACGCTGATTGTGAAATTGGGGTTCGGGGTTTTTTGTGTTCCATTGTCGGCGCAAGGTTTTCCGGCACCTGGCACCTATTGCCAAGAACGAGCCGCCCGGCCAAATGCGGGGCGGCTCGCAGTCATGTACGGGCTTGGGGCTTTCCCCCCGTATGCCAGATGTAGTTTATTCCCAGCCCAGTGCGCTGGCTCCGAGCACGGCAGCCTCGGAACCGTTGAGCGTGCTGACGAGGAGCTTGGCCTTTCCCTTGTAGGTGAAGAGGCTGTTCTCATCGAAGGCTTTCTGTATGGGATCCATGATCCAATGCCCGGCCTTGGTGAGTCCGCCGAAGAAGACAATGGCCTCAGGGGCGTTGAAGAGGGCGTAGTTAGCGCAGGCTGCGCCGAGGATTTCTCCCGTATAGTCGAAGATGTCCTTGGCAATCTGCTCCCCGGCCTCGGCAGCCTTGTACACTTCAAAGGAGGTTATTTCCTCGGGCTTGAGGCTGCGGAGCACGCTGGGTTCACTGCTCTTCTCCAGAAACATGCGGGCCGTGCGCGCCACGCCGGTGGCGGAACAGTAGGTCTCCAAGCATCCCTTACGTCCGCAACCGCAGTCGCGTGCCGTTTCGGAACGGTCCACGATGGCGTGCCCCAGCTCCCCGGCGAAGCCATCCGAGCCATAGACAATCTCGCCGTTCACGACAATGCCGCTTCCCACGCCGGTGCCGAGTGTGATCATGATGAAGTTCTTCATGCCGCGTGCCACGCCGTAGGTCATTTCGCCCAGGGCGGCGGCGTTGGCATCGTTGGTGACGCGGCAGGGTATGCCCAGCGCATCCTCAAAGAGCTTGGCGATGGGGACGAGCCCCTTCCAGAGAAGGTTGGGCGCGTACTCAATCATGCCGCTGTAGAAGTTCGCATTGGGCGCGCCGATGCCCATGCCTTTCACCTTCTCGATACCTCCGATGAGGTCGAGCGCGGGCTGCAGGGCCTGCACGCCGGCCTTTACGTAGTCATTCACGTCGGGATAGGCTTTCGTACTAATCACGCTGGTGGCGCGCACCGTACCGCGTTGGTCCACGATGCCGAAGACGGAGTTCGTCCCCCCCATGTCCAGGCCAATCACATACTGCTTTTCATTTTCTTCTGTCATGACGGAAAGTTTTATGCACCCGCAGGCAGGTGCTGGTTTTAGGTTTAAGTAGTTTTGCTGTAGTGCGAAGCAAAAGTAGCGAAAAATCGCGGGTTGCCTGTGCTCCGCCCGCGTTTTTTTCTTTTCTGTCCGCATTTTTCTTTTCCCGTCCCTCAGACGAGCGATTAAAACAGAGCGATGGTTTGCTGTTATGCGGGCAAAATATTATTTTTGCTCCCGCTATGGAAGGAGTTTTCGCGGACTATATCAGCACGTTCCAGCTCGTCATCAAAGGCCTCCTCATCGGCGTGATTTGTTCCGCCCCGATGGGGCCGGTCGGCATCCTGTGCATACGCCGCACCCTGCAGAAGGGGCGCGAGTACGGCATGGCTACGGGAGGGGGTGCGGCCCTGAGCGATCTGTTCTACGCCCTCGTGACCGGAGCGGGAATGATGCCGCTGATGATGGAGTTTATCGATAACGAGCAGAACCTCTTCTACCTGAAGATAGTCGGCGCGGTCATGCTGTTCGCCTTCGGCGTGTGGATGTGGCGCACCGACCCGCGCAAGGGCTACCGACCCTCGCAGTCCGAGAACAAGGGAACGCTCCTTAACAACGCCATCTCGGCCTTCGGCCTGACGATTTCCAACCCGCTCATCATCTTCCTCTTCATCGCGCTGTTCAACATGTTTACGTTCGTGATTCCGGGCAACTGGTACGGCACGGCACTCGGTTACGCCAGCATTGTGGGCGGCGCAATGCTATGGTGGTGGGGGCTCACCCATATCATCACGCGGATGAAGAGCCGCTTTGACCTGCACGGTATCCTGTTGCTGAACCGTACCATCGGCACCATCGTGCTGACCGTGGCCGTGCTCTATGCCGCCATGACCATCTTCCACCTCTCCCTGTACTGACACCTATGATTATCGCCAACCGCCTCCGCACGACGAACCGCGCGGAATATATATTATATATGTGGCAGGTGGAAGACCTGCTACGCTCGTTCCATTTTGATTTGGACCACCTGCGGGAGCATTATCTCGCTAACTTCCAGCTTGACGATGCGGTGCGCCGCCAGACCGAACAATGGTATGAAGACCTTGCCCGTATGATGGTGGAGGAAGGCATACGCGAGCGCGGGCATCTCCAGATAGTACGCAACGCCCTGAATGACCTCGGGGATATGCACCGCCGCCTGCTCGCATCGGAGAAGTTCCCCTACTATAAAGGGATGTACTACAAGGTGCTGCCCTATATCGTGGAGCTGCGGGCGAAGAATGCCGCCAGCCCGGGAGCGCAGGACGCCTCCGGGGAGGACGAGCTTGAAACCCTGTTCAACGCGCTCTATGGTACGCTCCTGCTTCGTTTGCAGCACCG
Source organism: Alloprevotella sp. (assembly GCA_017476545.1). Lineage (GTDB taxonomy): Bacteria > Bacteroidota > Bacteroidia > Bacteroidales > Bacteroidaceae > Alloprevotella. The sequence continues at coordinate 2,994 of JAFUZP010000019.1, read as the reverse complement.
AGAGGTAACGCCCGAAACGCGGAAAGCGATGCAGGACATCAGCACCTTGCTCGGTCAGCTCTCGGACTATTACCTGAAGGACCGCGAGGAGCCGCTCGAACTGTAGCCGCCCGAAATGACCCGGCACAGGAATACATCGACATAACATCGTATAATTATGAACATACTCGTAACGGGAGCCAACGGACAGCTGGGAAGCGAACTCCGCAGGCTCGTCAAGGAGGGGGCGGGAGTCCCCGATGAATTTATCTTCACCGATGTGGAAGAGCTCGACATCACCGATGCCGAGGCCGTCCGTCACTGCGTTGCGGAGAAGCGGGTCGGCCTCATCATCAACTGCGCCGCCTTCACAGCCGTGGACAAGGCAGAGAGCGAACCCGAACTTTGCGACCTGCTCAACCACCGCGCTCCGCGTCTTTTGGCTGAAACGATGGCCGAGGTAGGCGGACAGCTGCTGCATATCTCCACCGACTATGTTTTTGACGGCACGGCGCACAGACCCTATACGGAAGACGCGCCCACCTGCCCGAACTCCGTCTATGGACGCACGAAACTTCTCGGCGAGGAGGCGCTGATGGAAGCCTGCCCGAACAGCGTCATCGTGCGCACGGCATGGCTCTATTCTTCCTATGGAAACAACTTCGTAAAGACAATGCTGCGCCTGGGGCGTGAGCGAGAATCTCTCGGCGTAGTGGCCGACCAAATAGGCACACCGACCTACGCCCGCGACCTCGCTTCGGCCTTGCTTCAGATGGTGCGCCACGGACTGGTTCCAGGCATCTATCATTACTCAAACGAGGGGGTGACTTCATGGTACGACTTCACGCGGGAGATACACCGCCAGGCCGGCATCACCAGCTGCCGCGTCAGTCCGCTCCACACGGAGGACTATCCTGCACCCGCACCGCGCCCTCACTTCTCCGTCCTTGACAAGACAAAGATTAAAGCCACATACGGCATCACCATTCCCTGGTGGGCGGATTCCCTGCGTAACTGTCTGAACGAATTAGAACTCCAAGCACGCGATAACAAATGAACCAAGAGATACAACGTCGGCGCACCTTCGCCATCATTTCCCACCCTGATGCAGGTAAGACAACGCTTACCGAGAAACTCCTGCTTTTCGGCGGACAGATTCAGGTGGCAGGCGCCGTGAAGAGCAACAAGATACGCAAGACGGCCACCAGCGACTGGATGGACATTGAGAAGCAACGCGGCATCTCGGTCACGACCAGCGTCATGGAGTTCGACTACGAGGGCTACAAAGTGAACATCCTCGACACGCCGGGTCACCAGGACTTTGCAGAGGACACTTTCCGTACGCTGACGGCCGTGGACTCCGCCATCATCGTTGTGGACGGAGCAAAAGGTGTGGAGGCTCAGACGCGGAAGCTCATGACCGTCTGCCGTATGCGCAAGACGCCCGTCATCATCTTCATCAACAAGATGGACCGCGAGGGACGCGACCCCTTCGACCTCCTGGACGAACTGGAAGAAGAATTGCAGATTAGCGTACGCCCGCTGTCGTGGCCCATCAACCAGGGACAGCGTTTCAAGGGCGTATATAATATATATGAGCAGAGCCTCGACCTCTACCAGCCCGACAAGCAGCGCGTCACGGAGAAGGTGCGCGTGGACCTGGAGTCCTCTGAACTTGACGAACGCGTAGGCGAGAAGGATGCCCAAAAGCTTCGCGATGATCTGGAACTCGTCAGCGGCGTTTACGATGAATTCCGCACGGAGGACTACCTCGACGCCCGCGTGGCACCCGTATTCTTCGGCTCTGCGCTGAATAACTTCGGCGTGAAGGAGATGCTGGACTGCTTCGTGAAGATAGCCCCCTATCCACGCCCCGTAGCAGCCGAGGAACGAACCGTCACCCCCGACGAGCAGAAGTTCACGGGCTTCATCTTCAAGATTACGGCCAACATCGACCCCAACCACCGCTCCTGCATCGCCTTCTGCAAGGTGTGCAGCGGCAAATTTGTGCGCAACACGCCCTATCTCCACGTGCGGCAAGGCAAGACGTTGCGCTTCTCCTCGCCCACGCAGTTCATGGCGCAACGCAAGGAAACCATTGACGAAGCCTGGGCAGGCGACATCGTGGGACTCCCCGACACAGGCGGACTCTTCAAGATTGGCGACACGCTGACGGAGGGCGAACAGCTCCACTTCCGCGGACTGCCATCGTTCTCGCCCGAGATGTTCAAATACATTGAGAATGCCGACCCCATGAAGGCCAAGCAGCTCGAAAAAGGCATCGCGCAGCTGATGGACGAAGGCGTGGCGCAAATGTTCGTCAACCAGTTCAACGGACGCAAGATTATCGGCACCGTCGGCCAGTTGCAGTTTGAGGTAATCCAGTACCGCCTGGAGCACGAGTACAACGCCCGCTGCCGCTGGGAACCCGTCTCGCTCTACAAAGCCTGCTGGATAGAGAGCGACAACGAGGCGGAGCTCGAAAACTTTAAGCGCCGCAAGTACCAGTACATGGCCAAGGACACGGAAGGCCGCGACGTCTTCCTTGCCGACTCCGGCTACGTCCTCAGCATGGCGCAGCAGGACTTCGAGCACATCCGCTTCCACTTCACCAGCGAATTCTGATCCGCTCCGGGGCGGGCGCGGCAAGCCCGTCCGCCGGCATCCCGCCCGAGAACGGTGCGGCGGATAACGGCGCGTTGCGCGGCACAGGGTGGTTTCCGCCCGCCGCGCAACGCCTTTTTATATGCGCCCGCCGCACCCGTCTCCGCGCCCTGAGCTCCCGTTCTCCGCGTCCTGAGCTCCCGTTCTCCGCGCCCGGAGCGCTCTCCCCGTGCGGACAGAGGATGTTTCCTGTCAGTCCGAAAAAGGCTTCTCATCCCGTTGTAAAACGATTTACAGCAGGGTATAAATCAATTTACATCAAGGTATAAATCAATTTACATCAAGGTATAAATCAATTTACATCAAGGTATAAATCAATTTACATCAAGGTATAAATCAATTTACTTCAAG
>JAFUZP010000018.1 GCA_017476545.1 Alloprevotella sp. | reverse complement strand
CAGGAACGGCTGTCCGCTAAAAAAGGAGGATATGAGGTATGAAGGGGGGCTTACTTTTCAAAAAACAAGTCCGCAATGCCTGTTTATCGGCACTGCGGACACATAATTTGTCGCTTTTCAACTTTTAGCGGACAGCAATAGATAGCTTTAGTTTTCCGTAGCTTTATGCCGTGCTCCCGTCGGGGAGATGCGTGGATACCGCTACTCGAAGTGGATATAATAAAACAGTGAGTTACCCGTTTGCGGTAACTCACTGTTGCAATGCCCTTGGGCAAGGTTGTGATTCCGTTGGGATTCGAACCCAAGACCCACAGCTTAGAAGGCTGTTGCTCTATCCAGCTGAGCTACGGAACCGACCTGTTTTCCCCCTCCCGAGGCCGCGCGGCAAAGATAGTGCATTCGGGCGGAACGGGCAAGGGCTTCGACTTGTGTCGGTGCGGCTATTCTGCCAGCACTTCCTGTGGCGCGTTGTCCGCTTCCTCGGTTATGGCTTCGGGCAAGGACTCGCCGATGAATTCAAAGGCGTAGCTCGTGCCTCGTGCCGAGGGGAACTGGCTGCGCATGTCCACATCGGGACGGTTTCTCAGGTGGCTGATGATGCGGTTGTAGCAGTCCGTCCCGCTATCGGCCAGCACATAGGCCTCAAAGTCCGTGTCCTGATACTGGAATTTCCCTGTGCCGGGGATGAGCAGCACGCGTTTAAAGGTTATCTGCCCCCGGTACCAACCGTGCTTCTGTTCCGCCAGCAGTGCCAGCTTCAGCTCTTTGCGGTTCAGCATCTCGGCTTCGGGCATGGACTCCGTGGGCGCGGCGGGTTTCTTACGGTTGGCCTTGAACTCCTCCATCGTGGCGGCGGGTGTCTTTATGAGGATGAAATAGACGCGCGGACGCACCTTGTAGCGCTTCGGATAGGGCATGTCCCCTTCCACGTAGGCGCGGATGTCCTCCATTAGCGTGTCGGTCACGCGGATGTCAGGGATGCTCTGTAAAAACATGACGAGCTCCTCAACGGAAGCGACCAGTGTTTCCTGGTCGAAGAAACGAGCATAAATGTTCATTTGCACATATTAAAATAAATTATCACAACCAGTCTAACGTATCCGTTAGAGGGGTTGTGATAAGTAAACCGTTGAGCGGAAAACGGGACTCGGACCCGCGACCCCAACCTTGGCAAGGTTGTGCTCTACCAACTGAGCTATTTCCGCAAGTTACAGGCGTACTGCAACTGAAATGAGTGTGAAGAGGAGGAGACTCGAACTCCCACGTCGTAATTGACACTACCCCCTCAAAGTAGCGCGTCTACCAATTCCGCCACCTCTCCGTCTCATGCTAAGAGTGGATGTGTCCCCGTGTAGTGCCCAGAACAGGACTCGAACCTGCACGTCATTGCTGACACCAGTACCTGAAACTGGCGCGTCTACCATTCCGCCACCTGGGCATAGGAGAGACCACATCGTGTTCAATAAGTGAGCGGAAAACGGGACTCGGACCCGCGACCCCAACCTTGGCAAGGTTGTGCTCTACCAACTGAGCTATTTCCGCATCGTGTCATTTTGCCGCATTCCGCGCGAATGCGGGTGCAAATTTAGGGCTTTCTTTTTATTACACCAAATATCTCGCGCCTTTTTTCCGCGCTTTTTTGTTTTTTTCATGAGTGGCAGCGGAACGTGAGGCGGGTTTTACCACCTTCTTTGTGCCGCCCGCTTACATGTGTGCGCAGGGTTGGTGTGTGCCTATACCTATATTATATATATACGCGCGCGTAGGGATTTTTTCCTTTGTATCGTTTGGCGTCCGCCTGTCAGGGGAGTATTTCGAGCTGGCGGAATACTTTCTTGAGCGCAGCTACACCCCGATCCACTTGGTCCTTCGTGTGCGTTGCCATTAGGGCGAAGCGGACGAGTGTGTCCTGTGCGGCACAGGCGGGCGGGATGACAGGGTTGATGAACACGCCCTCTTCAAAGGCGAGCGCGGTCACGTGGAAAGTCTTTTCCACATCGCGGACGTAGAGCGGGATGATGGGCGATTCGGTGTCGCCTATCTCAAAGCCCTCTTCGCGGAAACGTTGCAGAGCGTACCGCGTTACGTCCCACAGCGCTTCTATGCGCTCGGGCTCCTGCTGGATGATGTGCAGGGCCTCGCGTGCGCTAGCGGTTGCGGCGGGTGTCGCGCTCGCGCTAAAGATATAAGTACGTGCAGTGTGGCGGAGCCAGTTGATGATGGTCTTGTCCGCCGCGATGAAGCCTCCGATGCTGGCAAGTGACTTGCTGAACGTTCCCATGATGAGGTCAACGTCCTCTGTCACGCCGAAATGGTCGCAAACGCCGCGCCCCTGTCGTCCGAAGACGCCTATTCCGTGCGCTTCGTCCACCATGATGGTTGCTCCGTACTGCTTCTTGAGTTCTACAATGCGCGGCAGGTTGGCCAAGTCGCCCTCCATGGAGAATACACCGTCCACGACGATGAGTTTCACGGCGTCCGGGGCACACTTTTGCAACTGCCTTTCAAGATCGTCCATGTCATTGTGGCGGAACTTCAGGTAGTTGGCGTAGCAAAGCCTGCGTCCGTCCACAATGCTGGCGTGGTCGCGGTCATCGCAGAGTATGTAGTCGTTGCGGGTGAGCAGTTGTGGGATTACGCCGCTGTTCACCGTGAATCCGGTGGAAAAACATAGGGAATCGTCCTTGCCGACAAAGGCGGCGAGTTCTTTTTCCAGCTGGACGTGTATGTCGAGCGTCCCGTTCAGGAAACGCGAACCTGCGCATCCGCTACCATACTGGCGCATGGCACGCACGCCTGCTTCTATAACGCGTTCGTCGCCGGTGAGGCCTGTGTAGGCATTTGAGCCGAACATCAGCACCTTGTGCCCCCCCATATCGACTTCTGTGCCTTGCTTTCCTTCAATCTCCCGGAAGTACGGGTACATACCTTTCGCCATAAATTCCTGCGGGAGTGTATACTTGGCCAGTCTGTCGTGTAGTATGCTCATCGTTTGTCGGTCTTTTGAGTCTGCTTGCCCGCTGCCTCCCGCCTTCGGGTGTCTGCTTCATTTTGTCCGCTGTGGCGGTGGCAGTCGGCGCTGTTCCCGGTAAGGGGATAGCAGCTCGGTAATTAAAAACGGGGCAAAGATATGGAATTTCTTCTTAACAGGCGAGTATTTGGCACAAAAAAACGCATTTCGTGCAAAAAGAGCGGGGATTATTTGGCCGCATCGGGCGCTTCTGCCTATTTTTGCAGTGCAGACCTACGTTTTGACGGCCTTTCGGGACAGTGCGGTGCACGCTTGCCGTCTGTCGCAGGCAGAGCGCGTGATTCATGAAGAAAGTCCTATTTATTGTAAACCCTATATCTGGGAGCGGGAAGAAGCTGACGGTGTACCGACAGATACGGCGGTATGCCGACCGCACGCGGCTTGACTATTCCGTATGTCACACGAAGTACGCCGGCCATGCATCGGAGCTTGCGCAGCAGGCAGTGCGGGAGGGCTACGGCATCGTAGTGGCCGTGGGTGGTGACGGTACCATCAATGAGGTGGCGCGCGCCGTTGTCCATACACCGACCGCGCTCGGTATAATTCCCTGCGGCTCGGGAAACGGCCTGGCCCGCCACTTGCAGATTCCGCTGGACGCGCCGAAAGCGATACGTATCATCAACGAGGCAGTCATCCACTGCTTGGACTACGGCAAGATAGACGGTCGTCCATTCTTCTGTACCTGTGGCGTGGGTTTTGACGCCTTCATTAGTCTGAAGTTCGCCGACAGCGGGCGGCGTGGCCCGAGGACTTATGTGGAGAACGTCTTGCGCGAGGGACTCACGTACAAGCCTGAGACGTATATCATCGAGAACCCGGAGGGGACGGAGCGTTACGAGGCCTTTCTCATTGCTTGCGCTAATGCTTCGCAGTACGGGAACAACGCTTACATCGCACCGCAAGCCTCCATGAAGGACGGGCTGATGGACGTTATTGTGATGGAACCCTTCAATGCACTCGAAGCACCGCAGATTGCTGTTCAACTATTTAACAAGACACTTCCTTCTAACAGTCACATCAAGACTTTCCAGACTCGTAGGATACGCATCCTGCGCCCGGCGGAAGGCCCCGTACACTGCGATGGTGACCCCTTCGTGGCGGGCAGGGAGATTGATGTGGAGCTCATTCCGGCCAGTTTCAACGTAGTGGTGAACCCGAACGCCCATGGACGTAACAAGAATTTCCTTCAGCTGATGAACGAGGATATCTTACACTGGTGGCAAGGGCAGCAGGAGGAACTGCGCCGGCAGCAGACGGTCGTGAAACGGTTGAACCGCAATCTGCTGGGAAAACTTCGGGGAGATAAAGGCGAAAGACCTGGGGAATAAAGAGTTTCTATAGAAGAACGTTTGCATACGGCGCGTTGTCGTAAGGAGGGGGTGGGTGTGTCCAGGATTTTCTCGTCTGCCTGGGAATATTTTCCCAAACGGTGGGAAAGAAATCCCACGCGATCGGGAAAATGTTCCCAGGCGCGCGGGATTTCTTTGGAAAAGGCGTAAGTCCGCCTGCGCAGGCATCTCCGGGAGAAAAAAGCGTGCGGCCGCTTCGCTTCTCCTCGGTTTGCATTATCTTTGCAGCAGAACAATAATGAAACATCAGCAATGAAAGTTGGACTCATACAGCAGGCTTGTACGGCGGACGTGGAGGCAAACCGACGGAAGCTGGCGGGGGGAATCCGCCAAGTGGCGGCGCAAGGTGCGGAACTCGTCGTGCTGCAGGAGCTGCACGATACGCTCTACTTCTGCCAGACGGAGTGCGTGGACAATTTTGACCTTGCCGAAACCATACCCGGGCCGGGTACGGCTTTCTATGGGGGCTTGGCTCAAGAGTGCGGTGTGGTACTTGTAGCGTCTCTTTTCGAGCGGCGTGCGGCGGGACTCTATCACAATACGGCCGTCGTCTTCGAGCGCGACGGAAGTCTTGTCGGGCGCTATAGGAAGATGCACATCCCCGATGATCCCGCTTACTACGAGAAATTTTATTTCGCACCGGGCGACCTAGGCTTCCGGCCCATACGGACCAGTGTGGGCTGCCTGGGGTTGCAGGTGTGCTGGGATCAGTGGTATCCGGAAGGTGCGCGCCTGATGGCATTGGCTGGGGCGGACATCCTGATTTATCCCACGGCCATCGGTTTTGAGAGCACGGATGTACTGGAAGAGCGGGAGCGGCAGCGTGAGGCCTGGACTACGGTGCAGCGCGGTCATGCAGTGGCAAACGGACTTCCCGTAGTGGCCGTGAACCGTGTGGGACTTGAGCCTGATCCGAGCGGACAGACGGGGGGCATCTGCTTTTGGGGCAGCAGTTTCGTCTGTGGCCCGCAGGGAGAAATGCTCTATCGCGCCCCGCAGGACGAAGAGGCTCTTGCAGTAGTGGATATTGACCTGGGGCGCAGTGAGCAGGTACGCCGCTGGTGGCCTTTCCTGCGCGACCGCCGCGTGGAATGCTTCGGCGGGTTGCAACAGCGTTATATAGATAATAAATGAATATGGTAAAAAGGACAATACTTCTTGTCGCGGCTTTCCTCATCGGGGTTTCCCCGCTGGCGGCGCAGGACGATGCGGTTGATGTGGCCGTGTTCTCCCTCAACGACTTCCATGGTGCCTTCGTACAAAACACTGCGCAGGGCATCCCCGGCGCGCCTTCCGTGCTCCAGACGCTCGATTCCCTCAAGGCGGTCTATCCGCACCACCTGACGGTGTCCGCTGGCGACAACTTTGGTGGCAGTTATTTCTATACCGCCACGCAAGGGCAGCTACTCCCCGTATTCTTTGATGCGGCGGGCATCCGTCTCAGCGCCCTCGGTAACCATGAGTTTGACGACGGGCAGGACGCGCTTGCCGCCAAGTGGAAGGATGCCCCCCATCGCCCCGAGGGTTGGGACTTGGACTATATTTGTGCTAATGTCCTTGACTCGGCAGGGCGTATTCCCGCCTATGCGCAACCGTATGTCGTGTCGGAGGTTGCCGTCTCACCCACGAAGACGGTGCGCATCGGGCTTGTCGGACTGTTAGCGTCCTCTGCGAAGGAACAAATCAGCGCGCGCCGCATTGCGGGCATGACCTTCCGGGGCGACTACACCCGTGTGCTGGACAGCCTGCGCGCGCTACCGGACTTCAAACGGGTGGAGGAATGCGAAATCCGGGCGCTGCTGATGCACATCGGTGCCCGGATGGTGGATGGCCGACCGAAATGGGACGATAAAAATTCCGAGGAGTTAGCACGGATTGCCGGCCCGCTCTATCAGGCTTTCCTCGTGGGGCACAGCCACGACCCCGTCTGCGGACACATCAATGATGACCGCAAGCCGATAACGCAAGGGTGGTGGCACGGAAACTTTATCAGCGTGATGAAATTCCGGGTGGATACGCTGCGGATGCAGGTGGTCGGCGTGGAGCCGGAAATTGTCCCCGTCCCCTTGCGTAGTTACGAAACGCTCAGTCCCCGTGCACTGCGTCTTCAAATGCAGATAGATTCCCTCTTGCAAGCGACAAAGACCAAGGGGGGCGTTTCCATCGGCACGCGCCTCACGCGTGCCGTAGCGGATATGCCTCACGACCGCGCCTCTAAATACCGCATATCGGATGTCGGGACGCTTGTTTGCGAGAGCTATGCTGAGGCTTACCGTGAGGCTGCTCCAGGCCGGCTGCCCGTTGTGGGGGTGAGTCACTTCGGTAGTGTCCGTGCTGGCTTCGTGAAGGGTGACATAACCGTGCTTGACGTGGGGGAAGTGCTCCCCTTCCAGAACGCTATGAACGCCTTTCGTGTGGACGGACGCCTGTTCCGCGAGCTCGTGGAGTTCGGGTTCCACAACGAGCGCTATGGGTGGATGCAGGCTTCCAACCTGCGTGCGGTGCGCGACAAGCAGGGGCATGTGACACGTATCTATTACGTCGCGCCAGACGGGAAGCGCACGCGCATCAAAAACAGAACGGAACTCGTCATCGTGGCCGATGAGTTCATGTCCAATGGCGGTGACGGCTATGACCCGCGCTTCTTCCCTAAGGAGCGGCAGCTGGACGTGCAGCTGCCCGCTGCCACGGACTGTCTTATCCGTTACCTGCGGGCGCGGGAGGAAATAGGGCGTTGATAGGGGCGCGTCATTGTGGCGTGCAGAGCGACACGAGTCAGGCCGGGAGACTTGGATCCCGGCCTGACTCTTGAATTGCGTACTGTCGTGTCAGACGAGGTCGGCGAAGTCCGGGACGGCAGGCAAGTAGTGGGCGGTCTGCCGTGCATAGTCAAGATGGAGTATATAGTGCTCCAGGCCGTTTGTTACGATGAGGTAGTCCGCGCGGAGCACGCTGTTGTAGCTGCTTATCTGGTTGAAAACATGCTGCGTGATGCGTACGTCAGGAGCTTTGTACTCCACGATGAGACGCGGGCGTCCCCCGTTGCGGTCGTATAGCACGCTGTCGCAGCGTCTCCTTGCACCGTTTACGTTGAGGCTGACCTCGTTAGCCAACAGTCCGGGAGGATAGTGAAGATGCACGATCAGGTAGTTCGTAAAGTGCTGGCGCACCCATTCCTCCGGAGTTAGGGCAACATAGCGGCGGCGCAGGCGGTCGTAGATTTCCGTCTGGCCGCAGTCGTTTTGGCGTGTCTTGACCTCAAAGGCGGGGAGGTTCAGGGGGTGCATCGTGTTTTGGCGTTTTCGGTTGGTCGTTATCGTACTTTCTTCGTACATTTGTGCGGCGAATGTACACATTTTTATGAAGACACGGGAAGAAATCGTGGGAAATTGGCTGCAACGTTACACGCAGCACCCGCTCAATTACTTCGGCGAGCACATCTTGCTGACGAACTTTAACCATTACGTGGACCTCTTCTGCGAGGAGACGGGGGCAGAGCGGATTGGCTTTAATGCGAACTTTCGTGCCGTCACGGCCGATGGTATCACGATGATAAACTTCGGTATGGGTTCGCCAAACGCCGCGCTTATCATGGATCTCCTAAGCGCCGTCCGCCCGAAAGCCTGCCTGTTCCTCGGTAAGTGCGGCGGTATATCGGGCAAGACGCAGCTTGGCGACTATATCCTGCCGCTTGCGGGCATCCGGGGGGAGGGGACATCCAGCGATTACTTCCCGCCGGAGGTTCCGGCACTGCCGGCCTTCATGCTCCAGCGTGCCGTTTCAACCGCCTTGCGCGACAATAATCTGGACTATTGGACGGGTACGATTTACACAACGAACCGTCGCGTCTGGGAACACGATGAGAAATTTAAGCAGTACCTGCGTGAAACGCGCGCGATGGGCGTGGATATGGAAACTGCAACGCTCTTCTCATGCGGCTTTTACAACCATATCCCGACGGGGGCTCTGCTGCTTGTCTCGGACAACCCCATGGTGCCGGAAGGCATTAAGACGGAGGAGAGCGACCAGCGTGTGACGCAGAATTTCGCGGAGACGCACGTGCGCATCGGCATTGAGGCAATGAAGCTCATCATTGGCCGCCGCAGTACGGTCCGCCACCTGAAGTTTGATTGGTAACAACCACACTATCCCATGGCCTACTCCTCCAAAGTCCCCGCTGTTACGCACGAGACGATTGTTCGTGATGTGCGCGCCGGAAAAATCGCTCCCGTCTATTACTTGATGGGCGAGGAGGGATATTATATTGATCGCGTGGCGGACTTCCTCGTGGACAGCGTGCTTCGGGAAGAGGAGAAAGCCTTCAATTTGATGACGGTATTCGGCTTAGACACGGATATCGATGCGGTGATGGATGCCGCAAAGGGCTTCCCGATGGGGGCGCAGCGGCAGGTGGTTGTTGTCAAGGAGGCACAAAACCTGAAAAACATTGAGCGTCTCGAGTATTACCTGCGGCAACCGCAGCCTTCTACCGTACTAATCTTTTGCCACAAGAACGGCGCTCTTGACCGTCGCAAGAAGCTCCCGGGGCTGATAGAGCGGGCAGGCGGTGTGGTCTATGAGTCCAAAAAGTTGTATGAAAGCCAGCTTGCGCCCTTCATAACGGGCTATCTGAAACGGAAAGGGGCAGCGATACAGCCCGATGCCGTCGCGATGATGGCAGAGTACGTGGGCGCTGACTTGAGCCGCATGGCGGGTGAGTTGGACAAACTCTGTATCGCGCTGCCCGCTAGTGGGGGGCAGGCGGTGACGGCCGACCTCGTAGCCTCCCATATCGGCATAAGTAAGGAGTTTAACATCTTTGAGTTGCAAGAAGCGCTCGGTGGGAAAAACGTTCTTAAGGCGATGCGTATCGCGAACTATTTCGACAAGAATCCGAAAGCAAATCCCATTCAGAAAACACTGCCCAGTCTTTTCCGCTTCTTTTCCCATCTGATGCTGGCTCATTATGCGCCCGATAAGTCCGAGCGGGGTCTCGCGGAGTGGCTCGGCATGGGCGAGTGGCAGGTCCGTAGGAACGTGTTTCCGGCCTTGCGCAACTACAATGGGGTGAAAGTGATGCATATCTTGGGAGAAATCCGCCGTACCGACGCGCGGTCGAAAGGGGTGGGGAACCCGAGCATTACAAACGGTGACCTCATGCGCGAGTTGCTGTACTTCATTCTTCACTGACGCGAGGCGGTTCGCTTCCCGCCCCGGATTCCTCTCTTATCGGCTTTGCGCGTTGCCGCTGTCGCTTGCGCGGATTTTTCCCTCGGGCTTACGCGGATATTTCCCGTGGCTTCGGCTGCGATATGCCTGCTCGGGGGAGGGGTGTCCCCTCCGTTTGTTTTTAATTTCCCAATGTAAAAAAAAACGAAAAAGTATGGTGGGTGTTTCTTGTCCATGCAGAGGGTGGGGGAGCAGCCTGCGTGCCTTCTGCGAAAATGTGAATTTCGGCCTCCTAGCCCCATCTGAAAGCGGCCTCTCCTCCCTAGAATTCCCTAAAAATCCCTTTGAAATACCCCGAAAAGCGGTTTTTCGGATTTTTTAGCCCCATTTTCTTCTGCACAAAAATAGGGTTGTTATTTCTTGTGTTTCAGTTTGTTGTGAGTAATTCTGGCTAAAATGGCTGGCGCGTAGCCGCTGCTCTGACTTGTGGGCGGATTCGGGATTATTGAGGGCATTATTTTCGCGTTTTTTCCTTGCAGAAACATTGATTAAGGTTTGTTTGCATTTCACTTTGTAGAATGTAACATGTAAATAACCGCCCTTTTGACAACAATTGGTGTGCAAATACAAATGTAAATTACGTGAAGAGTGAATATTTATCACCTAGAATTTGTAATTTATAAATACAAACTCAACAAACCAATACGTACCTCAATACATATTAGAATATCCCATATGGTTTCTTTGCCATTGATATTCGATAAGTTATCCAAATTTGTTGTAGTGTTTGCCTCCTCAGTCCGCCCATTTTATATCGTGCGCCCTGCTTAAATTTCCCTACATGGAATTGTTATTTTGCGTAATGATATATAAACCAGGGGTTGCAGCATTTTTCATTTACATTTGCTTTAAGTTTGTTTTGGTTGCCGTTTATGAGGGATTTGGGCTGGGTATAATTATTGTATGCCCTGCAATGGTTGAACTGTAAATGTGGAAATATAAATCCGCAAGTCTATAGAAATAAAAATTTATATCTACGTTTTGTTATTCCCAAAACAAGTGTTTATCTTTGCAGAAACGATGTGAAAATGCAAATTTCGGTGCGCTGGTTCATATTGCCCCTATGGTAAACGTGAATTTTTCCGTTGTAAGGAATCCGTGTCGCCGATGTGCTGAAAATTTTTAGTACCGTTATAAGATGGAAATGAAGGATAGAATCCGTCGGCTGATGGATGAGCTGCAAATGACGCAGCAAGATTTTGCCGCGAAGTTGTCAATTTCGCCGGCATCCCTATCGAGTATTTTTACTGGGCGTACCAACCCAACGAACAACCACGTTCAGGCGGTTCACCGGGCCTTCCCTGAGGTCAGCGTCAATTGGCTTCTTTTTGGAGAAGGTGAGATGTTGGTGACTGCTGACGCAGCTTTAGGTGGGAGTCCTTCGGATGTTCGTGCCGAGGGCGAGGCGTTGCCGGAGTCGCCGAATGCGGTGGAAGGCGCTGATGTCGTTACGTCGGTAGGTCTTTCCTCCCGTTTGCGTGGCAGCCGGGATGTGTCTATGCGTCCGACCCCGTTATTTGTGGATAAAGGAACGCCCGCGCCCGCGCGTAAGGTCACGGAGATCCGCATTTTTTACAGTGACGGGACATACGAGTCTTTCGGACCTTCGGCAAAGTGACCGTCCTGTTCCAGGCTGGCGGCTGAGCTTTCTGCATCTGCAGCTGTAGGGATGGATCGGGCTGGTGCAGGGAGCGAAAATCGTCCCCCTATGGTTACGGCGAACTACCCCTATGGTTACGGCGAACTACCCCTATGGTTACGGTGAGCTACCCATAGGGTTACAGTGAACTACCCCTATGGGAACGGAGTGCTGTGCCGTGTATTCCGCTTTTTGTGTAAGGGGAGCGTTTTCCGTTTGTCATCCGTGTATTTTGGGCAGGCTGTCAGTCGTGCTAGTGTCTCTCCGCCGAAAAAATGCCGCATATTTGTGCAAGAAAAGTTTGGCCGTAAAGTTGGAAACCTGTATCTTTGCACCCGCAAACGGGCAAAGTCCTGTTGATGGTGCCTATAGTTCAGTTGGTTAGAGCGTCAGATTGTGGTTCTGAATGTCATGGGTTCGAGTCCCATTAGGCACCCTAAGGGTTAGGAATGGGTAACGGCGTACAAGAACGAATCTTGTACGCCGTTACTTTTTGTGTTGTGTGCCAGCCTCAGTCGTGGGCCAAGCGTAGGCCGTAGATGACGTGGCTTTGGTCGCGCTGGGCTGTCATGGGGCCTTCTTTCGGCCGTAGCAGGCAGTCTTCGAGATTGCTGCCCCAGCTGCCTCCCATGATGTAGCAACGCAAGGGCACTTCGTCCTTCTTTTTCTCTTCACCGTGGAGAATGTTGTGCTTCAGCTTGCTCAGACGCTGGCGTAGGGTAAGTTTCTTTTCTTTCCGAGGCTTCGGCATGGGGGCGGTACACAGCTCATAGACATTCCCGGACATATCGTAAAGACCGAATGCGTTGGGGGCTTTCGTGCCTACCTCGTGCGAGCGGAAATCGCTGTTCTCCTGTGTCCAGGCCACACTGTCGGGGTTATCTCCTCCGGCGTATAGGGTCTGGGTGCGCAGATCCCCCCCGAGTGCCGCGTAGAGCCACTCCCGGTAGTTCGGCAGGCGGAAGTTGCGCCCGGTCATGGCGTTGAGTTTTTTGATGAAGGCGTAGCAGTCTTCCAGCGACACGCGCTCAACGGGCAGTTTCGCCCCTTTCGTGTAAGAGGGATTGCTGCCCATGACGGCTTCCCACAGCTCCTGGGTCACCTCGTGTCGGGCTATCTGGAAGTCTCCGATACCAGTCTTGACGACTTTCGGCTCGAGTACGGGCTTTCCGTCTGGACCTTTCACGAAGATGATGCGGAAGACGGAATCGCGCTTCTCTGCCCGCTGTTTGTTCATGGCTGCAGTGTCGACAACGGGTGCCATGACGGTGTCGGAAATGGAGTCCCCCTGAATGGCCACTAGATCGGCGGTTGCACTGTCTATCACGGCGATACCCGTCTGTTTCGCTCCGCTTTCCCCGCAGGCGGTCAGGCCACAGGCGGCGATGAACGCACCGAAGATGAGGAGCAGGATGTGTTTTTGTTTCATTTGAATGGAGATGTGTTTGTGTGTTATTATGCGGCGCAAAGTTACGGAAAGTCTTCCATTCCTCCGCGTTCTTGGCGGAAAATTTCCCGAAGGTGCAATTTCGCATTGGCAAGCTTGGCCTTTTTTCCGTTTTATCTTATCTTCGTAGCCCAAATCCACGTCAGAATGGAAAATTACATCGTCTCAGCGCGTAAGTACCGCCCCACTACGTTTGCCAGCGTTGTTGGGCAGGGCGCGCTGACCGCTACCCTCCAAGGAGCCATCGCTTCCGGGAAACTGGCTCATGCCTACCTCTTTTGCGGGCCGCGCGGGGTGGGCAAGACCACATGTGCCCGTATTTTCGCCAAGACCATCAACTGCCTGACGCCTGGCCCGGGAGGTGAAGCGTGCGGACACTGCGAAAGTTGTTCCGCCTTCGATGAGGGGCGGAGCCTTAATATCCATGAACTGGACGCTGCCTCCAACAACTCGGTCGAGGATATCCGCTCGCTTATTGAGCAAGTGGCCATTCCGCCGCAAATAGGGCGGTACAAGGTCTTCATCATTGATGAGGTGCACATGCTCTCGCAGGCGGCTTTCAATGCCTTCCTCAAGACGCTGGAGGAACCGCCCGCCCATGTGATTTTTATCCTCGCTACGACGGAAAAGCACAAAATACTGCCTACCATCCTAAGCCGTTGCCAGATATACGACTTCAGCCGTATGGAGGTGCAGGACATTGTGGGGCATCTGAAAAACGTGGCCGCCCAGGAGGGCGTCCAGTACGAGGAGGAGGCCCTCGCTGTCATTGCGCAGAAGGCCGACGGAGGTATGCGCGATGCCCTCTCCATCTTTGACCAGGCCGTGAGTTTCACGGGGGGTAACATCACTTACGCGAAGGTTATTGAGAACCTGAACGTACTCGATTACGATTACTACTTCCGTATGACGGACCTGCTCCTTGCGGGAGACGTGCCCAACGCCCTGCTAACCCTGAATGAGATACTCTCCAAGGGTTTTGACGGCAAGCATTTTATCGGCGGGCTGGCCAGCCATTTCCGCGACCTGCTCGTGAGCCGCGATGCTGTGACGCTGCCGCTGCTTGAAGTGGCGGCCTCCGTGCGTCAGCGATATGCCGATCAGGCACAACGCTGCCAGCCAAAATTTCTCTTCCGTGCACTGCGCATCTGCAATAACTGCGATATCAATTATAACCAAAGCCGCAACAAACGCTTGTTGGTGGAGATAACGTTGATAGAGGTGGCGCAGGCACAGGATGATGACGGGGAGAGTTCTGGGCTTGGCCCTACGAAACGATTAAAACCTCTCTTCACATCTGCGCAGTCCGTCACGGCTGCCGCAGCTCCGAAGCCGCAGCAGCAAACGCCTCAGGCCGTTTCTTCCGCTGCGCAAACACCCCCTAGTCCCGTTTCTGCCGCCCCTCAGGCTTCGCAGCCAGCCGCAGCACTTGCCGCTACGACGGCGGCTCCTTCCGTCCCGCAGCGGGAGAATTCCGCTTCGGTGCGGGCTGAAGTTTCCCGTCCTCGCCGCAAGACGGTTTCCCTGAAGGGGCTCGGGAATGTAGCCGGAGCCGCAGGAACCGCTGCTGCGCCGGTAACGGCGGAATCAGCCCCGGTCTATGGCAACAAACCTTTTGGGCAGTCCGAAGTGGACTACCAGTGGCTGCGCTTTGCTAACACCCTCCCGGTTGAGCAGGCCGCCATAGCGACGCGCATGAAGAATATGGCTCCGGAACTTGGGGAGGGGGGGCAGGTGGACGTCGCCGTGGAGGCAGACTTCGTCAAGGCTGATTTGGAAGCCCTCCGGCCCGCCCTTACGGAATTTTTCCGTCGCGAACTTGATAACGAGGCCCCGCACTTCGTCTTCACTGTGCTTAGCGCGGAGGAAGTTTCGCGCAAGCCTACCGGAAGCCGCGAGCGGTACGAAGTGATGTGCGAAAAGAGCCCTGCGTTGAAGCAACTCGGCGATTTGTTGCACTTACAGTTAGTTTAGTCAGTCACACATATATAATAATAAATAAGAGAAGGCATGAACAAATACATTAAGGTAGCCTATAGTCTTTACACCATCAGCGATGATGGCGACCAAGAGCTCGTGGAGCGCGTATCCAGCGAGCACCCCTATCAGTTTATCACGGGCTTCGGAATGTCGTTGGACGCTTTTGAGGAAAACATCTGCGAGCTGGAAGAAGGCGAAGAGTTCAATTTCGTGGTTCCGGCCGCACAGGCGCATGGCCCTTACCTTGAGGAACACGTCTTGGACTTGGGGAAAGAGATATTCAGTGTCGATGGTCATTTTGATGCAGCCAATATCTACCCCGGTGCTTACATCCCACTCATGAATGAAGACGGCAACCGTTTCCAGGGTCTGGTGAAGGAGGTAGGCGACATTACGGTCAAGGTGGATCTGAACCATCCGTTGGCCGGGCAGACTCTACAGTTCAAAGGGAAAGTACTGGAGGCACGCGAAGCGACGAATAAGGAGCTGGAAGGCGTACTCAACCTACTGAGTGGTGATGAGTGCGAGTGCGGTGAATGCGGTTGCGGCCACCACCACGACGGTGACGGGCATTGCGGTTGTGGTCACCATCACTAGGCCCGTTCCTGTGGCATACGGCCGGTGGGCGGAGGTTTCCCTCCCTCCCGCTTGTCCGTTGGCCGGTTAGTTATGTCTTATGAATACATTCGGTAACATCTTCCGCCTGACTTCGTTCGGCGAGAGTCACGGCCCGGCTGTCGGCGGCGTGCTTGACGGCTTTCCTGCCGGCGTGGAAGTCGATACGGACTTCCTGCAAACGGAGTTGGATCGTCGTCGTCCGGGGCAGAATGCCTTGACGACATCGCGCCGCGAAGCCGACCGCCTTGAAATATTGTCGGGCGTTTTTGAAGGGAAGACTACGGGTACGCCCATCGCCTTCCTCGTGCGTAACACCGACCAGCACAGCGGCGATTACGATGAGCTGCGTTCGCTCTTCCGTCCCTCCCATGCCGATTTCACCTATCAGCAGAAGTACGGCTTGCGCGACCACCGGGGCGGCGGGCGTTCCTCTGCACGCGAGACGGTCTGCCGCGTGGTAGGCGGCGCATTTGCCAAGCTGGCACTGCGTGAAATGGGCATAAGCGTTGAGGCTTATACCTCGCAGGTCGGCGGCGTGGTGCTAGAGTCCGACTATACCCGTTACGACTTGACGCAGACGGAGTGTAGTGCTGTACGTTGCCCCGACCCCGCGAAGTCCGCCGAGATGGAGGCTCTCATCGCCCGCGTGCAGCGGGACGGCGACACGGTGGGCGGGGTCGTTACCTGCGTAGTGCGCGGCTGTCCGCCTGGACTCGGCGAGCCCGTTTTCGGGAAGCTCCATGCCGCGTTGGGCAGTGCCATGCTGGGCATCAATGCCGCGAAGGGGTTTGAGTACGGTGACGGCTTTAGGGCCGCTTATGGCCGGGGCAGTGAACAGAACGACCCATTCTGCGTGGACGGGGCGGGGCATGTGCGGACTGTTACGAACCACAGCGGGGGTATCCAGGGCGGCATATCCAACGGCGCGGATATCTATTTCCGCGTGGCTTTCAAGCCTGTGGCGACCCTCCTACGCGAGCAGCAGACGGTAGATACCTGCGGTCGGCCCGCAGTGGTCTGCGCGCGCGGTCGGCACGACCCCTGCGTCGTGCCGCGTGCAGTGCCCGTCGTAGAGGCGATGGCCGCCATGACACTGCTGGATTACGCCCTGTTGGCGCGCACCGCGCGCCTTTGAGGCGGGCTTGGATGCCCGCCGAAAATCCTCGACAGCATATTACCCGATATCCGTTACATGGAAAAAACGGAATAAGCGCTCGGTTTCAATAAAAAATCGGGGCAAATTTTTGCGAGACCCAAAACAATTTCCTATTTTTGCTCGCAGAAGCGTTTATTGTCGTGAGACAATGCTTTATCAAGTCTAGTTTAGTTTTTGTGTTGGTTAATGGGGGTTTCCTTTTCAGGCGACCTCCATTAATTTTTTCAGCCCATTGCGATTCGCTTAAGCCTCTGCCAGGAGTGCCTCACCCTCCGGCGTGAAGTCGCCGAGCCCGACTTCCTGCAAAGTATTCCCGCTGGGCGGGACTTTTCCTGTGGGCATTTCCACGCGCACATAGTTGTCCGTGAAACCGTGCATCGTGCGACAGCCTTCCGTATGTTCCCACAGGACGGTGCGGCGTGTACCCATGAAGCGTCCGTAGAATGCCTTCCGTTTCTTTTCCGACAGTGCTAAAAGCTGCTGGCTGCGTGCGTGTTTTTCTTCCGGCGCGACGATGTGCGGGATTTCCAGTGCCTTTGTCCCCGGTCTCTCCGAGTAGCTGAACACGTGGAACTGGGCGACATCCAGATCTTGCATGAAGCTATACGCTTCGGCAAAGTGCTTTTCCGTCTCTCCGCGTGTCCCGACAATAACATCCACGCCGATGAAGGCATCCGGCATCGCGGCGCGGACGTGCTCCACTTTCCGCAGGAAGAGCTCCGTGTCGTAGCGTCGCCGCATCAGTCGCAGCACCTCGTCCGACCCGCTTTGCAGGGGAATGTGGAAGTGGGGCATGAAGGCGCGCGATGTAGCGCAGAAGTCGATGATTTCATCCGTGAGCAAGTTCGGTTCGATGCTGGAGATGCGGTAGCGTTCCACACCCTCCACAGTGTCCAGTGCCCGTATGAGGTCAAGGAATGTCTCACCCGTAGTTCTGCCGAAATCGCCGATATTCACGCCTGTGATAACGATTTCCTTTCCTCCTTGCGCCGCTACCTCCCGCGCCTGTGCCGTGAGAGAAGCGATGCTCCCGTTGCGGCTCCGTCCGCGTGCCATGGGGATGGTGCAGTAGGTGCAGAAGTAGTTGCAGCCATCCTGTACCTTGAGGAAATATCGCGTGCGGTCACCGCGTGAGCAGGAAGGGACGAAGGGGACACGCCCCCCAGCATCCTCGTCCGTTCCCTCTGTCCCGCAAATCGCCAGCCCGGCGGTTGCGTTGTGCTGTCCTAAGCGTTCTTCAATCAGTTCCACGATGCGCCCTTTCTCCCGCTGCCCGACAACAAGCCCCACTCCGGGCAGGGCGGCTACCACCTCCGGCTGTAGCTGGGCGTAACAGCCCATCACAACGATGAGCGCTTGCGGGTGCTGCCGGGCAAAGCGGCGTATCAGCTGGCGGCACTTCTGGTCTGCCACGTCCGTCACGCTACACGTGTTCACCACGCACAGGTCTGCCGCTTCGTCCCGTCTGGCGGGGACGATGCCCCGCTTGCACAGTGCATCGCGCAGGGAGGCTGTTTCAGCAAAGTTAAGCTTGCAGCCCAATGTGTGGTAAACTGCCGTCCGCAGTATCTCTGTTGAGGGTGAAATCCGATTCATGCGGCGAAAGTACAAAAAACTCTCCGGGTGCAGGCCTATTTCTCCGACTTTTGTACCGCGCTGTGTTGAAGGGCGTGTCGCTCTCACCCCCATCAGTTCTATGGCTAGCAGGCGCGAACTTCAGTAAGGCGTGGAGGGCGGGAAATACCCCTAGGGTTACGAAATCCTACCCCTAGGGTTACGGCAGACTACCCCTAGGGGTACAGAAGCCCATCCATAGGGTTAGGGAAAACTGCGGCGGGAACTTTCCCCGGCGAGGTTGCCGTTTCTTCTGCTTGTTCGGCTTCATGCCGCGCTTCCCTTTGGGCAGGAATGGCTGCTGGGTGGGCAAAATAAGGACGAATTGGTACTCTGACTTGACAAATGTATCAATTTGTGTTAAAAAAGTGTGTTTTAGCAATTTTTTTTCGGGTGAAAAACTTGCGCGTCCCATTTTTCACTCTAACTTTGCAGCGTTTTAATAAAAGCAATTGATTGTTTTACTTTTAAAAACTTACGACCAATGAAAAAGTTAGTGTTCATGTTCGCAGCATTTGCAGCAGTGTCCTTCGCTTCTTGCGGTAACCAGACTCCTGCTGAAGCTCCCGTAGCCGACAGCGACAGCGTAGCCGTTGTTGACAGCCTCGACAGCGTTGCTGACAGCCTGAAGGCCGCTGCTGATAGCCTCGTTGCTACTGCAGACAGCATCAAGGATGCCGTTGCAGAGTAAAACTCGAGCATGTAAAACGGAAAACCCGCAGGGCGCTTGCGTCCTGCGGGTTCTTTTTTTGTCTTTTTCCGAGGGGGAGGGGGACTGCGCTGTGCAGTCAGTCTTCCCCCTCGTCCCCCATCATGTCATCGCGGGGCGTATCTTGGGAGAGGTCCCGTGCGATGCTGATGTTTCCCGATGCAGGGGTGAGACTGATGCGGAACGCGGGTCCCTCGCCGTCGGCTCCAGGCTCTCCGATCTGTGCCGCGAAACGTAATGTCTGTGCGGAGCACTCATCCGTGACGATGGCCATGCCCTGCAGAACACTTTCCCGGCGGTCTGCTTCGCTCAGGTACTGGTCGAAGTCGGCCTTGGTGAACATCTTTTCCGCAACTTGCGTGCCGTTGCGGAAAACTAGGATATCCACCCGGTTGTCAAAAAACTCCGTCCCGTTTGCGTCGCGCACGGTAGGCAGCGTTGTGTCTATGTGGCGGTTGAGCTTTACGACAAACGTGCTTTCGCCGAAACGCAGGGTGTCGGTGAGCGAGAGTTCCGAGGAAGAGGGCATAATGTCGCTTGTGGGCTCCGTGGAGGGTGTGCCGGAAATTGTCTCAGCCCCCTTCTTGCCGCAGGAAGCGAGGAGTGTGGCCGCAACGATGGCGGCGATGGTGGAGCGTCTCATGTGGTGTAAGTATTTCTGTTGGGTGCGAAGATACGTAAAAAAAGCGGGACACCCGCACCCGGACGCGAAATAATGCCTAACTTAGCGGCCTGAAAAGGAAATCAGCATGATGCGACTATTGAAAACAGGTTTGCTCCTGCTGCCGCTTTTCGCCGCTTGCGGGAAAGGGGGCGGGCGCGCAGGGAAGGCTGAGGCGCCCATTGACACAACGCGGCACCTCGTGGCGCAGCTTTCGCGCACGGCACGCTTATACACCACCGAATACAAAATACATAAAATAGTGACCTATAGTGATGTGTCCCGCTTACAGGGCAAGATCCTCTCCATTCCGGTGGACATCCGTTTGACTGGGGGAGACAGGAAAGTCGCTATACCTATAGATGTCACAGTGCGCGCCTATATTGACTTCGGCGAGTTTACGGATACGAATGTGGAGCGTCGGGCAGATGCCGTTACTGTGACACTGCCCGATCCCCATATCGTTGTGACGGCTTCGCGCATTGACAATAAGGGCGTTCGGCAGTACATAGACCTTGCCCGCACGGGGTTCACGGATGAGGAAATACTGAATTACGCCCGGCAGGGGCAGGACAGCATTGTCAGCCATATTGACCGCACGGAAATTCTGCGTACGGCACAGCGGAGCGCGGCGCAGGCCGTACTGCCGCTCCTCCACCGGATGGGGTATGCGGAGGACCGGACTACGGTTCGTTTCCGGCAAGACTTGAATCCTGACAACCTGCGGTTTGAACTTTCTGACTAAAGCCCTCGCCGTATGAACAAGTTGAAAGACAAATTACTCTTTGCGCTCCAGTTTTTGCTGTTCGTGCTTGTGAAGTTCTGGAAATTATGGATTGTGCTTGCGCTCATCCTCGGTGGCGCGTACCTGTTGCGCGGATGCCGCGACACGAAGCTGGCGGGAGATTCTAATACGCTCCGCATCCAGCACAAAAAGAGCATCGACATAACGCCCGAGGAAGTGCGCGCTATCCGTCGTTTGGGGCAGTTTGAGACGTTGGCGGTGGAGACAGAGGAACTTGCGGAGCTGCACCGCGCGGGTCTTCTGCACGACCAACAGATTGCGCGCATCTATGTGGGGACGTTGCGTCTCGGTACAGACTTGGAGAAGGCGCGTGAGGACTGGTTCACGGTGTCGGGCGATACGGCACGCCTCACCGTCCCCCGTATTGGCCTGCTGTCCGAGGATTTCATTGATGAGACGCGCACCCGGCCTTTCTACGAGAGTGGGCAGTGGACCGCAGAGGATAAGGAAAAACTTTATGAGCAGGCGCGGGAGAAGATGCGTAGCCGCTGTCTGACGCCGCAGACTCTGGAGGAGGCTCGTCGTAACTGTTCGGCGCAACTTTCCAACATCTGCTTTGCGCTCGGCTTCCGCTTTGTTATTGTTAATTACGAGTAGCGGGGGGAAAGGATTAAGGGGACCGCGCATACCCAGATGGGTATGCGCGGTTCTTTGGTGGCAGGATGCCTACTTGGTTAGGCAGGGGTGGGGGTAATCTCGGGCGTTCGTCGCTCCTGCCGCGTGCCCCAGCCATACCGTATTATATATACGCACGCGCGCGAGTGTACCCTTTATAGGTTGCGCAGGAAGTAGTCCGTAAGGCGCGTCATCAGATGGGTGCGTGTCTGCCCACCCATGATGAAGTGGTTACGGTTGGTGTACACCTGCATGTCGAACTGCTTGCCCTGTTGGACGAGTGCCTCGGAATATTCCGCGCAGTTGCGGAAGTGTACGTTGTCGTCCGCCGTACCATGTACGAGCAGCAGGGAGCCGCTCAGCTGTGCGGCGCGGCTGATGGGATTGTCATCGTAGCCAGGGTTCTCCTGTGGCGTACGCATATAGCGTTCCGTATATACCGTGTCGTAGTATTTCCAGTTGGTGGGAGCGGCTACGGCCACGCCTGCCTTGAAGACGGGGCGGCCTTCGGACATGGACATCAGTGTGTTGAAACCGCCAAAAGACCAGCCCCAGATGCCAATCCGTGTCGGATCCACGTAAGGCAGGCTGCCTAAATAGCGTGCGGCCTCTACCTGATCCTTCGCCTCCAGTTGGCCTAAGTGCAGATAGGTGCACTTTTCAAATTCCGCACCGCGTGCGCCGGTACCGCGTCCATCTACGCAGGCAGCGATATAGCCTCGCTCCGTGAGGTAGGTTTCCAGCAGTCCGCCGGGCATGAAGCCCATGTTCCAGGAGTCTGTCACCTCCTGCGAGCCCGGTCCGCCGTACTGGTAGAGGACGACAGGGTAGCGTCGCTCCTTATCAAAGTTGCGTGGCCGGATCATCCAGCCGTTCAATTCAACGCCTTCCGGTGTGGCAAACGTGAAGAACTCCTTTTGCCCGCACAGCGTGTCTGTGTTACGTTTCAGTGCCGCGTTGTCCAGCAAGGTGGTAAGCGTCTTCCCGCGTGCATCGCGCAGTGTCGTGACGTACGGAGTGGTGCTGTTGGAGTACACGTTCATGTGGTACTTGAAGCCCGTAGCAAAGGTAGCGCTGTTTGTTCCCCTTTCCGTGGACAGCATCCGGGACTTACCCTGCTTGTCCGCTACGAAAACGTTCCGACGGAGCGGGCTCTCGTCGGCCGCCTGGTAGTATGTGTCACCCGTTTTGGGGTCGTAGCCGTAAAAAGCCGTCACGTCAAAATTCCCTTGCGTAAGCTGGCGCAGCAGTTGCCCCTGCAGGTTGTACAGGTAAAGCTGGCGGAAACCGCTCCGTTCCGACGTTAGGACGAACTTGTCCCCGTAGAAGCGTAACTGGGTGTACGCGTCTTCTTTGATATACTTTTCGTCCGTTTCGCGCAGGGCTAAGGTGGCGACGGTGCTACGCGGGTTTACCATGTAGATGTCCATGCGGTCCTGATGTCTGTTCAGTGTGACAACAGCCAGACGCGCAGGGTCACCCGTCATCCGCAGGGCGGGAATGTAACCGTCCGTGTCCACAGGAACAGCCATCTCACGCACGGCACGACTCTCTATGTCGAAGGTCTTGACGCAGACGGCGGAGTTGCGCGCGCCTGCCACGGGGTATTTGTAGTCGTAACTGCCGGGGTATTCGTCATTCTCGCGCACTTCAGGCTTCATACCCTTGTACATCTGCATGGAATAGACCGGCACTTGGCTCTCGTCGTAGCGCACCCAAGCCAGCATTTTCGAGTCGGTTGTGAAGCAGAAAGAGCGGTTCGTGGAGAATTCTTCCTCGTTTACCCAGTCCGGGATGCCGTTCAGGACGTGGTTAAAGCGGCCGTCCGTGGTTACTTGGCTTTCGGCATTGTCAAAGAGCAGCTTGACTAAGAACAAGTTGTTGGCGCGTGCGAAGGCCACCATCGTCCCGTCAGGGGAGAATAGCGGTGCCTGCTGTGGACCGCCGTCCGAGAGAGGAGTCAGCCGCTTGGTGCTAATATCGTATATGTAGCACTTAGCCGTGTACGACCGCCGGTAAATGTACTTTGTCTCCGTTTCAATCAGTATGCGCCCCTCGTCCGGCGACATCGTATAGCCGTCAATGTTTGTCAGCTTCGTGGGGCCGTTCGCAGTAGCGGCATCAAAGACGACGCCGACCTGCGCCCCCGTTTTGAACGAATACCGCAGGATTTGCTGGCGGTCGGGGGAAAGTTGCGTGTAGGTCTCTCCGTCGTTCGACGGATTCACGCCGTAAATCCGTTCGGCGTAGTATTTTCCGGAGGTGATGTCGGCGATGCTCAGTCCCGACGGCTGGGCCAGCGCGCCGTAATGGAGGATTAGTGCGGCGGCAAGCGGGAGTAGTAGATTCTTTTTCACGAGGGAGATAATTTTTTGTCGGTTTCCAAGCGCGAAGGTAGTCATTTCTTTCCTTATCTTTGCACCCGTAATGAAAGAAAACTCCCACATCGGTAATTATCAGTTCCGGGTAGAGCCATTCTCGGAGGACGTGACAGGACAGATTTCCTGGGGACACTTGGGGAACGTCCTCCTGCGTTGCGCCCAATTCCATGCGGAGGGATGCGGGTTTGGCTTTGGCCCGATGAGTCGCGAACGTCTCAGCTGGGTCTTCTCACGGCTTATCTTGGACTTCCCTAACGGCCGCCCGCGCACTGGCGACGATTATGTCGTGAGTACATGGGCCAGCACAATTTTCCGCCAGTTCACCACCCGCCTCTATGAGGTGCGCCGCCCGGACGGAGCGCCTTGGGGGCATGTTTACAGCGTCTGGGCGCTTATAGACTTACAGACGCGCCAACCGATGGACCTTATGGCATTACCTACGGGTTCTTTTTCCGATATCCTCGAGCCCGTTCCCGCAGACTTCCCCATTACGGGGCCGGGGCGTATCCGCGTTCGTGCGGCAGTGCCTGTTGCCGAGCGCAAGGTTTGCTTTACCGACCTTGATGTGAACGGACACCTTAACAGCATACGTGCGATGGAGTGGGTGTTGGATATCTTCCCGCTGGAGCGTTTCCAAGGGAGCGGTCTGCGGCGGGTGGAGATGGCCTATGCGCAGGAAACGTTTGGCGGTGAGCGGCTGCAGTTCTTCGTGGAGGAGCGTGAGGACGGTATCTGCGATGTGGAATTACGCAAAGCCGGTAGCGGAACTGTCGCCGTTCGCGCGCAGCTCCTTTTCTGACCGCTACGGTTCCGATAGAGTCGGGGGAGGCGGAGGCTGCGTCGCGCAGGTATCCATATTTGGCGCGTTTGGCGTTAGGCTACTTTACTCCATCAGTCGGTATTAGCTTGTCGTGCAGGTAGCACGTATAAGACCTCAGCAACCGCCTCTTTCGGCGGGCTCTTTTTAGCGTATCTTGCCTGTTCCCGATGTTTATGTTATATTTGCAGCCCATTGGAACGGCACATGAACGAAACTCTCATCCAGCGCACGAAGCAGCGCTACGACATCATTGGCAACAACGAGGCACTGAACCGCGCCTTGGAGGTGGCCCTGAAAATCGCGCCCGTAGATTTGAGCGTCCTTATCACGGGGGAGAATGGTGTCGGAAAGGAGGTTTTCCCGCGCATTATCCACGACAACAGCCTGCGCAAAGGGCGGAAATATTTCGCCGTGAACTGCGGTGCGATTCCTGAAGGCACGATTGATTCCGAACTCTTCGGCCATGAAAAAGGTGCTTTCACAGGGGCGGTGGAGAAGCGGGAGGGCTATTTTAGCGTGGCCAACGGAGGTACGCTCTTCCTTGACGAGGTTGGCGAGCTCCCGAGTGCGACCCAGGCCCGTTTGTTGCGTGTCTTGGAGACGGGCGAGTACATCCCAGTCGGGAGTAGCGCGGTGCAAAAAACGGATGTCCGCGTTATCGCGGCCACCAACATGGACATGGAGCGTGCCGTGGAGGAGGGAAAGTTCCGGCAGGATCTCTACTACCGCCTCAATGCCTTGAGCATCACGATTCCGCCACTGCGCGAGCGCGGTGACGACATCCCGCTCCTGTTCCGCAAGTTCGCCCTGGAAATGAGCGAGAAGTACAAGATGCCTGCCGTCCGACTGACCGATGCGGCGAACGAGACTTTGAAGCAGTATCGCTGGCCCGGTAATGTAAGGCAGCTTAAGAACCTCGCAGAAAATATTTCCGTTACCTCCGAGGAGCGTGTTATCACCCCAGAAATCCTCTTGGCTTACCTGCCGGAGGACCGCAAGTCCGGGCAACTTGTTGCCGTTGCGCCTGAAAGCGGCGCACACACCTTCGAGAACGAACGCGAGATTCTTTACAAAATCCTTTTTGACCTGCGGCGCGATGTGGCGGAACTCAAGCGTGCCGTCGGCCAGGGGCTCCAGTCGGACGGTCAGGGAGGCGGCCACGAGCTCACGGTCTATGCGCCTCCGCAAGGGGTGGGGCGACAGGTAAGTGCCCCTGCAACGTATGCCGAGGCCGAGGAAATCACCGAGGAGGAACGCTCCAGCCTCTCTTTGGAAGAACAGGAGCGCGAGCTTATCCGCAAGGCACTGCGCCTTAATGCAGGCCGACGCAAGGAAACAGCGCACGAACTGGGCATTTCGGACCGTACACTCTACCGCAAAATTAAAGAGTATGGGCTGGATGAATGACCGTATGCCGTGCAGGACGGCTCGCTGTCGAGCAGGCAGGATGTGGCGCAATGGCCTGTTGCCGCTTTTGGCCGCCCTGTTGTTGCTCACGGGGTGCAGCGTCTCTTATAAATTCACGGGCACTTCTATTAACTATGACCTCATCAAAACCATCCAGATAGATAACATAGCCAATCGTGCCCCGTATGGTTGGGCACCGATGGAGGCCATGTTCAACACCAAATTGCAGGACTTGTATGCCAACCAAACGCGCCTGCGTTTGGTGAAACGGGGCGGTGATATGCAGATTGCTGGGGAGATCACAGCTTATGACCAGTTCAATAAGGCCATCTCGGCCGACGGTTATTCTTCCCAGGTACAGCTGAAGATGACCGTGAACATCCGTTTCATGAACGCCAAGCTGGGGCAAAGTTGGGAAAAGTCCTTTACGGCAACGACGCAGTATGACTCTAACCAGCAGCTGGCCGCCGTTCAGGAACAGTTGGTGCAGGAGATGGTGAACGACTTGGCCGACCAAATATTCAACGCAACCGTGGCCGATTGGTAACTACCTCTCCGTGCCATAGAAACAACCGCAGAATACCGTGGACATAGCATACTACATAGCCCATCCCGAAACACTGGACAAGGATACGCTCTACCAGCTCCGCGAAGTCGTGGCGCGCTATCCGTATTACCACGCCGCGCGACTGCTTTTTCTGCAAAACCTGTTCCTGCTCCATGACCCGGCGTTCGGCGATGAACTCCGCCGTTCCGCGCTTTTCCTGCCCGACCGCCGTGTACTTTTCAAACTCGTAGAAGGCGACAACTACGACCTGTCGCATCCCCGTCCGGCACGTGTGCCGGCGACTGGCGCGAAGACTGCGGAGGAGCGGCATCGCGACATTATCGATTCTTATTTGTACGGTGATGGCGCGGAGGGCGCGCCCCCCGTTCGGCGGAAACCTTCCCGCGAGGATGCCACGACGGACTATACCGCCTTCCTCCTGGCCTTGGATGATGCCGCCCCTGTGCCAGAGAAGTCCGAGGACGAGCCGGAGGGGACGCAGCACCGCAGCAACCTCCTCAATTCCTACCTTGAGAAGGAGCCGGGGCGCATTGAACTCAAGAAGGAGCCCGAGTTCAAGCCGGAGCTCCCTGCGGACAGTGCTGACGAAGACGGGGTGGGGGAGGAATTCTTCACCGAGACGCTCGCCCGGATATACATCAGGCAGGGCCGCTATAGTAAGGCAATAGAAATTATTAGGCGCATAAATTTGAATAATCCGAAAAAAAGTGCTTACTTTGCCGACCAAATCCGCTTCTTGGAGAAGCTGTTGGTGAACGATAAGCACCGCACGGAAGACAAATAACAACGTAAAAAGAAAGAATAATGTACTCTGTAATCGTAATTCTGGCCGTTATCGTGGCCATCCTCCTTACGCTAATTGTGCTCATACAGGAGTCTAAGGGCGGCGGCCTCGCCTCAGGCTTTTCCTCCGCTAACGCATTGGTCGGCGTGCGCCGCACCACCGATTTCGTGGAAAAGGCCACTTGGACACTTGCAGCTCTGCTGGTTATCCTTAGTGTCGTGACGGTTTATGTAACCCCACAGGCGAATGATTCCGCTAATGTCGTGACAAACATGAAAACAACCGCCGCGCCACAGTTGCCCGGACAGCAGCAGACACCAGCCGCCCCGGCACAACCGGCTAACTAAACCAACTCAAGAGGCTGCGCCGAACAGGGGTAGCCTCTTTTGTTTATACGGACAGTTATGAAGATAGCAATCGTTGGCACGGGCTATGTCGGCCTTGTGTCGGGCACGTGCTTCGCCGAGATGGGCATAGACGTGACCTGCGTGGATATTGACGAGCGGAAAATTGACCGCCTCCGCCGTGGCGAGATTCCTATATACGAGCCCGGGCTGGACGAGATGGTGCTGCGGAACCAGCGCGAAGGGAGGCTGCATTTCACGACACGCCTCAAAGACTGCCTGAATGATGTAGAGGCTGTGTTCAGTGCCGTGGGCACCCCGCCCGACGAGGACGGCAGTGCCGACCTCCGCTACGTACTTGAAGTGGCGCACGAGGTGGGACGGAACATGCAGCACTATATGGTCGTTGTAACGAAAAGCACTGTTCCCGTTGGCACGGCGCGCCTTGTCAAGGCTGCAATCCAAGCGGAACTTGACGCGCGCGGGGCGGATATTCCCTTTGACGTGGCCTCCAATCCCGAATTCCTCAAGGAAGGAAGTGCCATTAAGGACTTCATGTCGCCGGACCGCGTTGTTGTCGGTGTGGAGAGTGAGCGGGCGAAGACACTTATGACGCGCCTCTACAAACCTTTCCTGCTGAACAATTTCCGCGTCCTCTTCACCGACATTCCCTCAGCCGAGATGATAAAATACGCTGCCAATGCGATGCTCGCCACCCGCATCAGTTTTATGAACGATGTGGCCAACCTCTGCGAACTCGTCGGCGCAGACGTGAACATGGTGCGGAAGGGTATTGGTTCGGACACACGCATCGGTGCGAAGTTCCTTTATCCCGGCTGCGGTTACGGTGGCTCATGCTTCCCGAAAGATGTGAAGGCACTTATCAAGACTGCAGAGCAGTACGGCTACACGATGAGCGTACTGCGCGCCGTTGAGGACGTAAACGAGCGGCAGAAGTCAGTGCTGTTTGAGAAACTCTCCAAATACTACAGCGGCGATCTTCGTGGTAAGACCATAGCTCTCTGGGGGCTCGCCTTCAAGGCCGAAACGGACGATATGCGCGAGGCTACCTCGCTCGTCACCATCAGCCGGCTGCTCGATGCGGGCTGCTCAGTGCGCGTTTATGACCCTGCTGCTATGGACGAGGGACGCCGCCGCTTAGGCGACAGCGTTTATTACGCCAAAGATATTTATGACTGCGTCCTCGGTGCCGACGCCCTGCTCCTGCTCACGGAGTGGAAACAGTTCCGCCTGCCGTCGTGGGAGGCTGTCGGCCGTGTGATGCGCCGTCCCGTCTTGTTTGACGGACGCAATATCTATGACCCGCAGGAGCTTGCTGATGCGGGATTTGACTACTTCTCCATCGGTCGCTGACCGGGGGGTGTTTCACGGTCAGGCTGCCTGTAGATCTTTTGCGTATTCCCGCCGAGAAAACATGATGGCGGGAGTACGCGTTTCTTTTAGGCAGCATAGGAGCGGTTTCCCAGCCTTTTCCTGCGTTTACGCCACCAGAAATGCCTCCTCTCAGATACCTTGTAACGTTCCAGTCGGCAAGCACGGTGAAAGCTCCGGCTTATGGGATGCCTTACCCCTGCGGGTAACGAAAACTACCCGTAGGGTTACGACGTACTAACCCTACGGGTACAGCACGCTAACCGTGGGGTTAGTGACAAGAGGAGCAGGCCGGTTTCGGCTGTTCCGTCCAGGTGTGCATTTCCCTCGTACGGCGAGACTGCCGCCGCAGTAGCGATTATCTGACGTGAAGCATCGTGAATTATTGAATATGGGTACAAAAATCGCCGGCAGGCTGGGTTACAGCCTGCCGGCGCGCGTGTTTCAGTCTGATACCGCCTTATCGGATAACGGCCTTGCGGCCATCAATGACATAGACACCCTTCGGCAGTCCCCTCACATCGCGGGCTTGGCGGCGGATGAGCCTACCGTCCAGCGAATACACGTCGGCCGGCGTTCCGTCCAGCGTGATGTCGGTGATGCCTGTGGCTAGCATAGTGGAGACGGGGGCGGACTCACTGCCGTCTGCATACAGGGCCGTGACGCTGAACACGTGGTCGCCCTGTGCCAGCGCGCCGTCCAGCTCGTCAAAGAAGTTGCGGGTACCGTCCACGTTGGCGGTCAGCAGGCCGTCCACATAGATGTTGTAGGAGGCGACATCCCCGCCTTCAACCGTGTATGTCACGTTATCTATGAGCAGGCCGAAGGCCTCTGTGGCCACGTGTCGCAGGGCAAAGTACTTCGTCCCCTCGGGCAGGTCGAACGTGCGGCCTTCCCACAGGACGGTTGCCTCGAGCGTCTCGCCGAGCTTCTGGAAGCTGCCGATGTTGTTATCCGTCGTGGAGTAGAGCACTTCGTAGGGTTCGTTGCCGTATTGCAGGGTGAGGCATCTCACGTAGTACGTCACGGTCTGCGCCACTCCCGGGAGTTGTGGCGATATGAGCCAGTCGTCCGTCGCGCCGTTCATGGTGCAGAAGGATATCAGATACTGCTCGCCATCCTGCGCGAAGTCGGCTTCGTAAATGCTTTCCCCAAAGATATTCTTCGGGTTGATAACCTGCCAGGCCATTTGCTTGCCCCGGTTCTCGTAAGACACGTTCCATTGGTAAGTCGTACCGCCGTCTGCATCGTAGAGCGTCCAGCCTCCGAGCGTTCCGCTGTGCTTCGTCGCTGTCACTCCGCCTATGGAGAAGAGCGGGAACCGTTCCGTGTCCTCAAAACTTTCCGTCTGTTGTGTTGTCCGCATACTCGGGGCGGTCCAGTCCAGACGTACGTGGCCATCCGTCTCTACGGCGGTGAGGTCGCCGGGAGAGTTGGACGATGCGGCCGTAAGGCGCACAGAGGTTGTGGTTTCGTTGTCGCTGTTGTCTTCATCGCTCGCATAGACAACTTGCGCTACGACGGGTATGTTACCCGCCACGTCAAAGATGGTCGTCTTATAGGTGGCCTCGAACGTGCGGCTGCCCATGGAGGGGAGCGTTTCGCTGACCGTTTCGTTGAGCAATTCCTTGCCGCCGGCGGTCACTTTCACAGTGTAGCCTGTTGCCGGGGCATCGCCAAGGTTCGTCACACGTACGCTGATGCGGCCTTCATCGCCGACCTGGAGGGCTACCGGTGCTTCGAGGTTACTTACGGACAGGTTGTTATCAAGCATGTCCAGCACGTTGATGTTGTCAAAGACTATAGAGCCGGCTTCTTCGAACGACCCGATAAAGATGAGTCGGATGAACTCCTCGGCGCTGTAATCCTTGAGGCTGAACTTGTGCGTGGTAAAGTCGCTCTGCGTGTTCGCTATGCCTAGCATACTCTCTGCGCCGCCTGAGCGGGATACATATATACCGAGGCTGTTATTGGCGGGTGCGCCCTTGAGGTTGAAAGTGAGCATGGGGTTCTTCGCTCCGGCCAGCGAAATTTTGCCGGAGTACAGTTCGCCCTCTTCTCCCGCTTCGGATGAGATCATCTGGAAGGCGTATCCATCACCGTCGGTGTATTCGTTAGAAAGCCCTATGGATACGGCAGGACTGGTACGCTGCAAGTCCCAATAGTTGTTCATCTCCCCGCCAGTGACTGTTTCCTTGAAGGGTAGGGTATAGGGCTTGCCCACAAGTAGGCTCTTCATATAGGCCGCGCCGGGACCGGCGGCGTTGCGGGCCTGCACGGCCCAGTATTGCTCGCGCTGTTCGCCCGTCCCGGTATTGACTGCCAGTGTGGCGCTGTTGTCGTCCTGTACGACTTGCTGCACCTCATCAAGGAAGTAGGAACCGGCGGAGCCTACGGTGCTCCAAACCAGGTATTCCACTTCTTCGGGCTTGACGATGCCGCCGTTAGCACCGACGCTACCTACCTTGTCCCACATGAGGGTGATGGAAGTGCGGTTGTCCCGTATCCGGATGTTCTTAACGCGGTCAGGTACGTCCACGCCGATGTAGGCCGTTGTTTCGGCCCGCAGACCTGCATCTGTTCCTGCGTATGGTATGACGCGGTAGTGGTGCTTGCCGTTGGTCAGCCCTTGGGTGTCGGTCCATGTTACCTCGGCGTTGAGGCTCTGGTTGTTGAGGGTGTGGACGAGCGTACCGTCGCGGAGAATTTCAATCTTCGTCAGCGGAGCTGTGAGCGCATCGCCGCTGACAGTTTGTGACGGCGTGCGGAAGGAAACGGTAGCCTCAAGGCGGGCGTCAGCAGCCGGGGTGACTTGCAGGTTCTTCACGGCCTCGGGCGCAGTGGGCAGCACGGCGGCTTCTATAGAAACCGTGTTGATGTACAGCGTCCAGGCGTCCGGCGAACTCAGGGCGTGGATGCCGATGTGGTAGTCGCCGTCTTCTGTTACTCTCAACTCTGGGCTGGTGAACGTCTGATAGGTGTCTGAGTTCACATCGGTGCGTGCGAGTACGGCGGTTGTCATAGCGGCCACGGTGGCTTCTTTGCCGAGTTTCACCTCAAAAACCTCGGGATAGACGGTGCCGCTTGCCGAGCGTGCTTTCGCTTCAACGGAGATCATGTATGCCTGCCCAGCCTTCAAGTGGATGGCGGGCGAGATGAGCCAGTCATCAGCCGTAACGTCACCGTAAAGGTAGCTAGCCGTACCTTCTTTCGGTTCTAGCGTCCAACCGCCGTTCAGGCCGTAAGACGTCTGTGTGGCATCGTTATTCGCGTCAATGACCGTCCAGATGGCGGCGCGTTCCGCCGAGTTGAAGTCTTCTGTGTAGGGGACGGTGTAAGCGTCACCCAGCAGGACGGCGTTGGACTGTGCCGCATTGCTCGCTCTGCTGCCATTGTAGGCGGTGACGCTGTAGGCGTAGTTGGCGATGCCGTCCTTCGTCAGTGTTTCTGTGAACGTCGTGCCGCTTTGTTTTTCGGCCACGAGAATGGCATTTCCGGCAGCGATGCGGTGAACATCGTACCGCAGGTCGCCGATATAGCCGCCGTGTGTACCCTCTGTGGGGGCAGTCCAAGTGAGTGTCGCCACGCCGCTGGAATTATTGATAGCTAGTGTTACGTCGGTCGCAGGCTTCGGAGTGTCTAAGCCGACCCACGTGCGTACTTTCGCTTTGGGCGACTCTCCTACGGCATTCTGTGTCGTGACGACAAACGTCTGCATGCCTTCCGCCGCAGTCACACTTGCGCTGACGTTGGCTCCGGGGGTAGTCTTTCCGCTCGCTAGCGTGGCATCGTTGGCCTTTACGGTGTAGTTGATTTCGCCCGTAAGTGCGCTTCCGCCAAACGTCTGCGTGGGGGCTTTGAATGTTATCTGGCCGGTGAGTTGTCCGTTAGCGAACTCGGCTTTCAGCTCTTGTGCGGCACC
This sequence comes from Alloprevotella sp., assembly GCA_017476545.1. Classification (GTDB taxonomy): domain Bacteria; phylum Bacteroidota; class Bacteroidia; order Bacteroidales; family Bacteroidaceae; genus Alloprevotella. The sequence goes on along the minus strand of JAFUZP010000018.1, from coordinate 14,508 downwards.
GGGTGCGCCCTCGGCAACGTTGGCTTGCGGGATGAGCATACCCGCGAAGGTATACTCGCCGAATTCGTAGTGTTTGGTAGCTGCTCCAGTCTCAAGATTGACGGTGTAGAGCGATGTCGTGTTCGCGAGGAAATCCGTCCCCAACCAGTAGAATGTGTTGTCTTTCTGGTCAATCTCGCCCGTCTGCTGGTAGAAGTTCCCGCTCGAGTTGGCTATGGTGACACCTGTCGGCCCTACGAGGGTTTCTGTCCCGGTCGCCGTGTCTATCCTGTATAGGTTGCCGTCAATTGCGATACCGTAAAGGACATTTTCTTTCGTCACGCCCATTGCGCAATAAAACTTCGTGGCTGGGCCGATGGTTGTGCGCGTCCCGTTGGCGTAGTCCACAACACCGAGTTCGCGCGCAGTCCCCGCCGTGTTGAAGAACGAGCCATAAATTGTACCGTCTGCAGCCATGGCTGTTTCCTGCGCCATGAGTGAGTAGTCGCCGTCCGGGTAGTCGGTTTCTACGAGCTCCCACGTATCCATGTCGAACGTATATATGGAAGGGAAGTAACCGTAGGACTCATAATATATATTATAGCACCCGTAGAAATAATCCCCGACGATGCCAACACCGTTATAGAAGCTGTAGTTGCCCGTAGCCAGCGTTTCTTGCGTTCCTGGGTCGGCGGTGTTCATGTTTACGATGCTACGGTCATTGTAGGATGTCATGCCGGGTGCGTAGGTGATGTTCACCAGTATCTCCGCCCCGGATGCCGCTGTGATTTTCATTCGTCCGCCCTGCTGCACCACTTTGGATGCCTTAAAGGGGGGCTGGGCTGCCCGTTCGCTACGGACGGGCACAAGGTCGCCGGCCGCTTTAGGCTGCCCGAATGTGAGGGGAAGGCTGAACTGCGGGTACTTCTCCCGGATGGTCTGTTCCCGTTTCTGCCGCTCTTCGGCTGAGAGACGTTCACTTGAAAGGTTTTTCAGCCCCTTCGGCTGCGCCATGGCTACCCCTTGGAACGCCAGCACTGCAGCCAGCGTTCCGAGCAAATGTGTACTCGGAGTCTTCATAGTGTTGTGTGATTGATGATTTAGTTGTGATATAGTTATGTGTAATCCGCCCGTTGCGGAACTTTTACGTAGTGACGGCGCGTCCGCTCTTACGACACGCTTCCGGCCAACTCTTCCCAGAATGCGTCCAGTTCGGCGTCAAGGCCGGCCATCAGCTCGCTGTCAAGAACGAGTAAGTCGTCGTCCACGAGGAGTAAGTCGGCGACAGTTTCGCCGCTCTCATCAATGAGGATGAAACTATAGGGCTTCAGTACATTGAACCGCTCCATTTCGTCCTGTATGTCCTGTAGGACGCTGCGCGCGCAGTCGGCGATGGCAGTGTACGGGTCGGCTTCTTCATCGCCGTTCCAAGCGTCCGCCTCACAGCGGGCCAGCACGTTGTCGTCATCATCTAGTACACGGAGTTCGCCTGTCGCGGGGAACGCCTGGATGTGGATGTCGGTCGCGTGAGGGCCGTCGGGCGTGTCTTTCAACCTTTCGGCGGCTTGCCGTAGCACTTTTTCTAGGGTCTCTTTGTTCATTGTCTGTGCGTAATGTGTTGCAAATATAATTATTTTTGCTAACTTAGCGGCACTTTAATCAAAAAAATGTGCGTATGAGACTTAAAAAAGCACAGCTGTGCGCCCTTCTGCTCCTTCTTTCTGTAGTGCAGGCCGCTTCTGCAATTCGCGAGCGGGTGACGGGGGAGGAGACTCCGCAGCCCGCATACCAGTGGCGTGGCTGCATGTTGGACGTTTCGCGTCACTACTTCCCGATGAGTTATTTGCGGCAGCAGATTGACATTTTGGCTGCGAACGGTTTCAACCGCCTGCACCTGCATTTGGTGGATGCGGCGGGTTGGCGGATGGAAATCCGGCGTTATCCGCGCCTGACCCGCCTTGCGGCGTGGCGCACGGAGAGTGATTGGGACAAATGGTGGGAAGGAGGTGACCGGCAGTACGTGGAAGAAGGCACTCCAGGGGCGTATGGCGGTTGGTACTCCCAGGACGAATTGCGCGCCTTGGTGGCTTACGCAGAAGCGAAGGGCATTGTGATTGTGCCTGAGATAGAAATGCCGGGCCACAGTGAGGAGGTGCTGGAAGCTTATCCCGAGCTGCGCTGCGAGGCAGGGGGAGCCCCGGAGCATGTAGCGGGCAGTCTCACAGCGGCGGGTACGCAGATGGCGCGGAATACAGGCGACTTTTGTCCGGCAAACGAGGCGGTTTATACGTTTTTGGAGAACGTTCTGACGGAAGTGATGCAGGTTTTTCCGTCCGAATATATCCACATCGGCGGCGATGAGGCGGGCAAGGCAGCTTGGCCTTCCTGCCCCCGTTGCATCGCGAAGATGCAGGAATTGGGGACGCAAGATGTGGATGCGCTGCAGGCCTACTTGGTCCGGCGTATGACAAAGTGGCTTAATGACCACGGGCGGCGTGTGATAGGTTGGGATGAGATTGTGTTCGATGGCGAGGACGGTGGGGTCGTGGAGACGGCTCCCGGTAATGCCGTTATGGTGTGGCGCGATGCAGCGCACGCCAAACGGGCTATCGAGAAAGGCTACGATGTGATTCTGTCGCCTGCAAGCCATTGCTATTTGGATTATTATCAGGACGCGCCTCCTACGCAGCCCAAGGCAATCGGCGGTTTCCTCCCGTTGGAGAAGGTTTACGGCTTTGGCCCTTGTGACGGACTATCGGAGCAGGAACGCGCACACGTGCTGGGCGTGCAGGGTAACCTTTGGGCGGAATATATTGATTCGCCCTCCCATGCCCAGTATATGCTGTATCCGCGCATTTTTGCCATAGGGGAAATCGGTCTCAAGGGAACGGAACGCCCCGCTTGGAAGCAGTTTCGGAAATCTGTCGTGCGCCGGGTGAAGGACTTGCGGCGGCGGGGTATTAATGCCTTCGACCCCCGAACTGAGGCGGGACCGCGTCCGGAGAGCCGCAAACCTTTGAAGCATAAGGCACGGGGCGCACAGGTGGTTTACAATAAACCGTATAGCGCGAAATATGCGGCGGGGGGGGCTACGGCACTGACCGACGGGTTGCGCGGCGGTTGGACGCATGGCGACGGCCGTTGGCAGGGCTTTGTGACGGGCGACTGCTTGGACGTGACCATTGACTTGGGTTCGGTCCTTTCTGTCCGCCGCGTGGCGATGGACTTCCTGCAAAGCAGCGGGTCGTGGATATACCTGCCAAAGCATCTCACCCTCAGCGTCTCTGCTGACGGACAGGCTTTCCGCGAAATCTTCCGTCGCGATGAAGCACGCCGGCGCAACGATGGGGCGGAGTTCCATACCTACGAATGGAACGGTTCGGCGGCATTCCGTTTCCTCCGAATCCAGGGTACGGCTACGGGCGAGGGGGAGTGGATTTTCCTGGATGAAGTAGTCGTACAGTAATTTTCGGGGGATAAGGTGAAAAAAGTCGGTTTTCGCTTGTTTTGTTACCGCCTTTTCCTATCTTTGCCCCCAGATAAATGCACAACAATCCTTTGAAGTCGCCGAAACGCGGCGGCACTCAAGGGATTGTTGTGCACTTTTGTTTGTACCTTTCCCGCGAGGAATTTGTTCTATAATTTATTGTAAACGGATTTCTTATGCGAAAAAGGATTCATCATGTGCGGGTGGCGAGTAGTTCGCCCCACGAGTCTGGTGTCAATCTGACTTGGCCGGAGCTGAACCGGGTGGTGGAAGAGGCCGAAAAGGAGGCGGCGCAGGAAAAAACGGCGATGGGGCGTTATGCCCGCTACATGGCGTTAGGTGAGCTTTGCTACCGTTCAGGTACCTTCTTCCGCGCTATCCGCTGTTGGGAGAATGCTCTGCAAGCGTGCTACGATGCGGACTATGCTACCCTCTCAAAGGACTATCGGGAAACTGCGTACTATGTGGCAGAGTGCATCGACACGGTACGACGGCGTCACGGCGTGTACCGTTATAAAACGTCAGCGAGGCGGGATGTTGATGATACCTATCGAGACATTTTCTGGCTTCGGCTGGGTGAGTGAGCAATGCGGACTGCGCGGGCAAGGAGGGAGACCTCCTTCTGCCTGTGCGGTCCGCATGGTATTTTTCTTATGCCCCTATGATTTCCGGGAACGTCCTGTGTTTCCGCAGGTAGTATTCGGCCAGTAGGCATTTCCTTGTCCGCTCGGGAATGGAATTGCCCGTTGCGAGACGGAGATTTTCGGCGCGCACATTCTCGTATTCGGGTAGCATCCGTCGGAAATCGCGCCGGGCGCGGAGGACGGCGCGTGCATGGTTGGTTCCGTCTGTCAGGAGCATTTTCACCGCAGCGATATAGTCCAGTAACTTTCGCACACGCATGACATGGTTTAGCTCCCCCTCCGGGAGGTTCTTGTAGAGCATCAGCAGGTTGTTGCGGAAGTTCAGGTAGGTCTTTCTCGGGCTTCCGGCATTCAATGTGCCTCCGCCGACATGGAAGACCTTGCTCTCGGAAACGCATACCACGCCCCGTCCCCGGCACCGGAGCCGCCAGCAAAGGTCTATCTCCTCCATGTGGGCGAAAAACTTTCCGTCCAATCCGCCAGCTGTCCGCCAGTCGCTCCTACGGATGAGCAGTGCCGCCCCCGTTGCCCAAAGCACGGGATGCGCCCCGTCATCGTACTGTCCTTCGTCCGCTTCCACCGTGTCGAAGACGCGTCCACGGCAGAAGGGGTAACCGTAGCGGTCGAGGAAACCGCCCGCAGCACCCGCGTATTCAAATTTCCCGCGTTCCCGTTCAGCCAGCAGTTTGGGTTGGCAGGCCGCCACCTCGGGGTGCGTGTCCATGTAGGCCGTCAGGGGTGCGAGCCACCCTGGTGTTACTTCCACGTCGGAGTTGAGTAGGACGAAGTATTCCGCCTCCACCTCCGCCAAGGCGCGGTTGTAGCCTTCAGCAAAGCCGTAGTTCTCGGGAAGTACCAGCGTGCGGATGGTCGGGAACTCCCGCGCAAGCAGTTCCCTGCTACCGTCTGTGGAGCCGTTGTCCGCCACGATGATCTCTGCGTCCGCCGCAGGCGTGTTGGCTACGACGGAGGGCAGGAAACGCCGCAGCATCGTCTCGCCGTTCCAGTTGAGGATTACGACGGCAGTCCGTCGCCCGTTGCTCATTTCAGTCTCCATAGTTAGTTGTCGTCCGCGCTCCTTTCCGTGCTGAGTACGCCCTTCGGGAACTGCATCGTGGCGCAGTGGAGCGATCCGTGCTGGCGGATGAGGCTGCGGCAATCGATGGGTACGATGTCGTATTTCGGGAAAACGCTTTGTACTGCACGGCGGGCCAGTTCATCCTTTTCGGGCTGGGCGTAAGTCGGGAGCAGGACGGCGCGGTTCAGTACCAGGTAGTTCGCGTAGGTGGCCGGCAGGCGTTCGCCGTCCTCCACGATGGCATCGGGTAGGGGGACGGGTACAAGTGTGAATGCTTCCCCCGACTTGTTCTGGAAGGCGCGTAGTTCTGCTTCCATCTTCCTCAGTTCATCGTAGTGCGTGTCCTGCGGGTCATCACAGCGTACATATAGTATCTTGTTCTCCGGGCAGAGGCGTGCAAGGGTGTCAATGTGGCAGTCCGTGTCATCGCCCTCCAGGGCTCCGTGCTCCAGCCAGAGCAGTTGTTCAATGCCGAACCATTCGCTGAGACAGGCTTCCACGGCAGTTCGGTCGTGCGGGTGCTGACGGTTGGGGTTCAGCAGGCACCGTGTGGTAGTGAGCAGGGTGCCCATCCCGTCGGTCTCAATGCTGCCCCCTTCCAGTTCAAAGTCAAGGTGTGGGACGTACTGCCCCCGCACGATGCCCGCCTCATGTAGCCGGTGGTTGATGGCGTTGTCGTGCTGTGCGGCGAATTTCCCGCCCCACCCGTTGAAGTGGAAGTCCAGCAATTCCGGCTGTCCCGTACCGATAACGGTCAGGAAGCCGTGGTCGCGCGCCCATGTGTCGTCCGTATCACACTCCGCATAGGTGATGTGGCCAGTCGCACGTCGGGGCAGGCGGCCCGCTAACAGGGCACGCACCTTTTCCGGCTCGGGGGTGACAATGAGGAGTTGCTCGCGTGTGGCGATTTCGTAGGCCATGCGGATGTAAGTCTCCGTCACCTCGCTGAGCATGGATGCCCAGTCCGTTCCGGCGTGTGGCCACGTCAGCTGTACGCCGCTTTGCGGAAACCACTCAGCAGCCAGCGTGCGGTGGAACCGGCGTACGGGTGCCTGCGTCGAATCGCTACGCAGGAAGGACTCTACGTCCAGGTCTGCGCGCGGCGGCTTGGGAGGAAGTGTGAAGATGCCCATTACTTTTTTTCTTTCAGGCCTCCAGCTGTTGCCACGGCCTCTTCGCTGGGGGTGATGTTACATGGTGCAAATATACTTTTTTCCTCCCTTCCGGCAAAGCCCGTACAGCGGATTTTGCGTTTATGTGCGGTAATGGTTATCTTTGCCGCATGGACAAGCGGATGCGCGGAGAGACACTCCTGATGGTGAAGTACGGCTTGGTCGGCGTGGTGAATACGGCGGTCACAGCCGGGGCTTACTTCGTGTTGCGCTGGCTCGGCGTGCAGATTGATATAGCGAACTTTCTGTCCTACGTGGCGGGCATTCTGAACAGTTTTGTGCTGAACAAGTTGTGGGTGTTCCGCCAGCGCGAGGGGCGTTGGCTGCGCCAGGGTTCGGTTTTCTTCTTCGGTGCGTTGCTCTGCTGGGCGTTGCAGTGGGCCGCATTCCGGGGGCTGCTGCTCGTTATGCCCGAGCGGTGGGCTTATCTCGTGGCGATGTGCGTTTATCCGGGGCTTAATTATCTCTTCAACCGCCTCGTGACGTTCCGCCGGGGCGGGGGAGGGTATTGAGGTTCCGCCGCGACGGATTTTCCCAATCCCGCTGCCATTTTTCCATACCCCTACGGTTAGTTCCCTGCAACCCTACGGTTAGTTCCCTGCAACCCTACGGTTAGTTTCCCGCAACCCTACGGTTAGTTCTTCGTACCCCTACGGTTAATTTTCCGTCCCCCGTTCCCGTTCCGCCGGAAATGCGTATCTTCGCGCTTACAAGGCGCGTGGTCAGAACGGGCATCCCCCGTATGCCGCGCAATTTACCGCAAACAAAAACAGCCATGAAAAGTTTCCGAAAAGTTTTTGTCCTCGGCCTGCTGTCGGTTATGGGGTTCAGCACGTTACGGCTTGCCGCCCAACGCGTGAAAGTTGCCTGTGTGGGCAACAGCATCACCTATGGTTTCAAACTTGAGAACCGCGAGCGCGACGCTTATCCCGCACAGCTCCAGCGGATGCTGGGCGAGGGTTACGAGGTGGGGAACTTCGGGCATTCCGGCGCAACGCTTCTGCGCCGTGGCCATCGCCCTTATGTGCGGGAGCAGGCCTTCCGCGATGCGGTCAGTTTTGCTGCGGACATCGTTGTAATCCACCTTGGCATCAATGATACGGACCCGCGCAACTGGCCCAATTACGGCGATGAATTTGTGCGTGACTACCTCGCCCTTATCGACTCGCTGCGGCAGGGCAATCCACAGGCGCGCGTCATCGTGGCGCGGATGACGCCCATCGCCGACCGCCATCCGCGCTTCCAGAGCGGCACGAAGGAATGGCACGGACAAATACAGCGCGCCATAGAGACCGTGGCCGCCCGTTCCGGCGCGGAACTCATAGACTTCCACGCGCCGCTCTACCCCCACCCGTGGATGCTACACGACGCCGTGCATCCCGACGCGGAGGGGGCGGCCCTGCTCGCCCGCACGGTGTGCTCTGCCATTACGGGCGATTACGGCGGCCTGCAGCTGCCGATAACTTTTTCGGACTATATGGTACTGCAACGCCGCCAGCCCCTTACGCTGCACGGCAAGGCGGATGCGGGCACAACAGTCGCGCTGGAAATACGTTTCGGGCGGCACCAGAAACGGCCTGCTGTGCGCAGGGAAACCACGGCGGACAACAGGGGCGACTGGGTAGTTGTGCTCCCCGCGATGGAGGCCGCCGACTCCCTGACGCTGGCCGTGACGGCTACGCCCGCCGACCGCCGACGTAAGCAGGAGCGTCGCGTGTTCGCGAATGTAGCCATCGGCGAGGTATGGCTCTGTTCAGGGCAGAGCAACATGGCGCGCCGCCTCGACCAGTCCGACGGTTGGCAGGAGGCGGTACGTCGTGCGACGGACTCAGGCCTGCGCCTCTTTGACATGAAGGAGCATTGGCCTACGGACGATGTGGAATGGCCTGCCGCTGCCATCGACTCTGCCCGGCACTTGCTGTATTACAAGCCTGCATTGTGGCAGCCGACCACGCCGCAGACGGCGCAGCAGTTCTCCGCCGTGGCCTACTACTTCGGACGTGCGCTGCGCGACTCCCTCCGCGTGCCCGTCGGACTCATCTGTAACGCCGTCGGCGGTGCTACGACAGAGAGCTGGATAGACCGCAATACGCTGGAAACAGACTTCCCAAAAATCCTGGAACGCTGGCTCCACAACGACTTCATACAGGAATGGGCGCGCGGGCGTGCCGCGCGGAACCTCGGGCTGGCGGGTGGCGGTGACGCCTGTGACGACTTCCGCCATCGTCACCCTTACGAGCCCTGTTACCTCTTTGAGGCTGGCATCCTCCCGCTGGCGCGCTATCCTGTGCGCGGTATAGCCTGGTATCAGGGTGAGAGCAACGCCCATAACGTGGAGGCGCATGAGCGGTTGTTCCGCCTGCTTGTGCAGTCGTGGCGGCAGTACTGGAACGCGCCGTCGCTTCCTTTCCGCTTCGTACAGCTTTCCAGTCTGAACCGTCCCTCATGGCCTGCCTTCCGCGACTCGCAGCGCCGCTTGGCTGAGGAGATACCCGCGACAGGCATGGTCGTGACGAGCGACGTGGGTGACAGTCTGGACGTGCATTATCTGCGGAAGCGTCCTGTCGGGGAGCGTCTGGCACGCCTTGTGCTTTCCCGGGACTACGGTCGTCCGCTCCTGCCCGGCGGGCCGCGCTTCATGTCTGCCGTGTATGAGGGCGGGGAAGTCATTCTCAAGTTTGACGATGCCGATGGCCTCGCGACCTCGGACGGTCTGCCGCCCCGCACCTTTGAGGTAGCGGAGGACGACGGACTCTACTATCCTGCGTCAGCGCGGCTTGAGGGGCGGAAAGTCCGCCTCTACCTGCCGCGTGAGGTGAGCCGACCCCGGCTTGTCCGTTATGGCTGGCAGCCTTTTACGCGGGCCAACATGGTGAACGGCGCGGGGCTTCCCGCATCTACTTTCAAGGGGCGGGTGGAGTGAATCCTCCCCATCCTGGCTTTCGATAGGGGGTGGGGTATAGCAAAGCGGGGCGGTGGCAAGTGCCACCGCCCCGCTTCCCGTACCGGGCATTCCGGCGGGTAAGCGGTTTTATTTAGAGGTCGGGAATGCCGAGTTCCTCCTTAATCTTCTTGCACCACTCCTCGTCCGCGAGCACGGTCTTACCGTTAGCGCTGCCTTCCGCAGCCTTATTGAACTCGCCAAGGAGCTTTTCAATACCGGGATATTTGGCCTCAAGCTTTTTAAACTCCTCTTCGAAGTTGATGCCCTGTGCCTCGGGCGTTCCCACCTTCTTGATGAGGCCGTCCATCTCAAGGGCCATAGGCTTGAAGGCGAGCATGACTTGCTTGTACTGCTCCTTCCATTCATCCACACTCCAGTTCGCACCTTCAGCTTTTGCCTTGGCTACGATGTCGGCCAGTGCGACGGGTTGGGCTTCGGGGGCGTTCTGGGTCGTGTCAGTGGCTACGGCGGTGGAGTCCGCCCCGCCGTTCGGTGCCGTCTCGTTCTTGTTTCCGCAGGAAGCAAACGACGTGATGCCGGCTACTGCGATAAGCATGAGAAGCGTTTTCTTCATGATTCAGTGGTTTTAATTTGGTTATTAAATAAATTGTTACCGGGGCAAATATAAGGAAAACGCATGGGAACAAAACTTTTTGCGGGAAAAACTTGCGGGATGGCTGCTCTTACATACGCGCAAGCCCCGTTCCGAGCTTATCGAAGCGGGGCTTGCTATTGGATAATACGCCTTGTCTTTTTTAGAGCACCAGACGGAAGCCGGTCCCTTTCATCCGAAGACCCGGGTTGGTGCCTGAAGCAGAACCTCCACGGCATGAGACGCGGCAGTCCCACGCCCCATTCTGATACCAATAACATCCCCCACGCCTCACTGCGCCTTTGTCATTCATTGTGGGCCCTGTCGGGTCTGTGGCAGGCGATTCGGAGTAAGGGCCATACCAATCCCTGCACCATTCGCTCACATTGCCGCTCATATCGTATATTCCCAGTTCGTTCGCCTTTTTTGTGCCGACGGGGTGCATTTCTCCTTCGCCATCAGAAATAGAGTTTTTCGTGTACCATGCCACTTCGTCTACATCGTCCGAACCGCTATATTTGTAGCCCTTACTCTTGTTCCCGCCACGGGCTGCGTACTCCCATTCCGCCTCTGTAGGCAGCCGGAAGGTGTACCCCGTGAGTTCGTTCAGCCTCAGGAAAAAGCGCTGACAGTCGTCCCAGCTGACCTGCTCCACAGGCAGTCCGAGACCTTTAGTCTCTGACAGATTCCAGCCCATCACGACTTCCCACAGTTCTTGCGTCACTTCCGTTTCCCCGATATAGTAGGAAGAAAGTGTTACCTCGTGTACAGGTTTTTCAATATACCAAGGCTCGTCCCATTCTCCGGCACAATCTTTATATTGTTCGGGTGTTGCTCCCATCATAAACGTGCCCCCTTCAACGGCAATCATGTTGAAGGAAACGCAGACGTTCTTTCCGTTCACGTAGAAGGTGCGCTTCGCGGCTCCCGGCTCGCCCGTCCCGTAGTTGCCGGTGAGCACCACGTCCACTAATTTTGTAACGTCCGAAACGTCCACCTCGCCATCGCTGTTCAGGTCGTACTTCTCTTTCTGCGCCATGGCCGCAGGGCTGGCAATCAGCATGGCGGCACATACCGCCAAAAGACTTCGTTTTGTCATACGCTTAATAATACTTTGCGCTTTGGCTCCTAGACTCTCCTGATTCGGCCGTTTATAGAAAAGTATTTTTTACCGTTGGGCTATGAAAAAAAGGCGTGAGAGTCTGTACTACTTGCTCACCCTTCATTCAGGCTCTCGCATTGCCTTCGCCAAGGATAAGCAACGCGCAGTCCACGCCGTGAGTTATTATACGATATAATACTCCCAACGCAGACGTTCCGTTGCGCATCTTCTTGGCTTTGAGATTTGCGAGATCTGAATGAAGAAGATAACGTTCGTAACGTCTTATTTCATTGTCCATGAACCTGCCACCCGGGGTGGGCGGCACTTGCTCACGGGGCAAAGTTAAATTAAATTTTCTAAAAGGGCAAAGGGAACGCAGCGGTTTTTTTATGCTGGTGCGGCGGGGGGCCGCCTCTTTTCGCCGTGGCGGGGCTTCCGCCTCGCGGATATTTCGTACTTTTGCGGGGCGGGACGGGAAAATGTCCCGGATGCTGATGGATTACGACTTCATTACGGTGCTGGGCCCCACGGCCTGCGGAAAGACGGCCTTTGCGGTGAACCTTGCGCGCTGGGCGGATGCGGAGATTATTTCCGCCGACAGCCGTCAGGTGTACCGCCGCATGGATATCGGTACGGGGAAGGACTTGGCAGACTATACCTTCGCGGACGGGGTACGGGTGCCCGTACACCTGGTGGATATCTGCGAGCCCGGTTATAAATATAATGTGTTTGAGTACCAGCGCGACTTCCTCCGGGCTTACGAGCATATCCGGGGGCGGGGTAGGCGTGTTGTGGTCTGTGGCGGTACGGGGCTCTATCTGGAGAGCGTGCTGCGCGGCTACCGTCTCAGTCCCGTACCGCAGAATGCGGAGTTGCGGGCTCGCTTGGAGGGGCGGACGCTGGAGGAACTAGCCGCCGTGCTGCGCGGTTATGGTCCGCTCCATAACACGACGGACATCGATACGCCGCAGCGGGCCATCCGGGCCATTGAGATTGCAGAGCACTACCGCCGCGAGCCGCTGGAGCCGCGCCCGTTCCCGCAGTTCTCCTCCCTCACGCTGGGGCTCGATGTGGGGCGGGAGGTGCGCCGCCGCCGTATATCCGAGCGGTTGCAGGCGCGGCTGGACGCGGGGATGCTCCGCGAGGTGGAGGGACTGCTGGCGGCGGGAATCGCGCCGGATGACCTGATTTATTACGGTCTGGAGTATAAGTTCCTGACGCTGCACGCTACGGGGCGGCTGGACTACGGGGAGATGTTCCGCCAGCTGGAGACGGCTATCCACCAGTTCGCGAAGCGGCAGATGACGTGGTTCCGGGGTATGGAGCGGCGCGGTGCGCCGATAAACTGGATATGCCCGCCCGCCCGTTCCGACCTTTCCCGCGAGGAACTGTCCGCCTACCTCCTGTCCGCCGGCCTTCCGCAGGCGGTGGGGGAAGCGGCTACGGGGCTGTTGCAGTAGCCTCCAAAAGAACCCCATGTCCCTAGACGAGGGACATGGGGTTCTTTTCGGAAGGTGGTAAGGTGTTCCCGCCGGCTCATCCCGCGTCCGATATCCTCCGCAGGGCGGCTTCGTCCCGTATGCTGATGCTGCGTCCCTGCACTTCCAGCACTCCCTCGCTGCGGAAGGCGGCCAGGGTGCGTATGGCGTTCGCCGTTGTCATGTTGGAGAGGTGGGCGAGGTCCTTGCGGCTGATGCTGGCGGCTATGGTCTTGCTGTCGGGCTTCGTGCCGTAGGTCTGCCGCAGGACGAGGATAGATTCGGCCAACCTTGCGCGGACGTGCTTCTGCGTCAGGCTGATGGTGCGGTCCGCCGCCATGCCGAGTAGGCGGGAGACCTCGTCAAGGAAGAAGCGGCAGAGAGGCAGGTTCGTTGCCAGGGCATCGCCGAGCAGCTTGGACGGCAGGACGCAGACGCGGCAGTGCTCGATGGCCGCCGCCGCCGTGATGTAGTTCCCGCCGGCCAGTGCGGCGCGGTAGCCAAAGTAGTCCCCCTCTCGCAGGAGGCGCAGGAGCTGTTCGCGGCCCCCCACGCCGTTGCGGAAGAGTTTCGCCTTGCCGCAGGTCAGGCAGAAGAGGGAGTCGGGCACCTGTCCCACGTCGTAGATGAGTTCGCCCGGACTGTAGGTACGCATCCGGGCGGCGCAGCTGAAAGCATCGCGCTGGGCGTCCGTGAGCAGGGGCCAGAGTGAGGCGAGGGCTTCCCTCACCTCCGCTGCATCCTGTGGGTACTTGGCTGTCATGTCGTGTCCGTTTTCGTATTCCGGCGTCCCACGCCGTGCTGCAAAGATACGACAAATGGGCTGTAGGGACAAGGGCTGGAGCGCAAACTCGCGGGAGGGGATTTTGCTGGTCGCGGGGAAAGTCGTACTTTTGTGCGTCAGTATAAACAACTAAAAGCATATAAAGATGAAAGCATTCGTATTTCCCGGGCAAGGGGCACAGTTCGTAGGTATGGGTAAGGACCTGTACGAGAAGCACCCTGTCGCCCGACAGCATTTCGAGACGGCCAACGACATCCTCGGCTTCCGCATCACCGACATCATGTTTGACGGCACGGACGAGGAGCTGAAGCAGACGCGCGTGACGCAGCCTGCCGTATTCCTCCACAGCGTCATCCGCGCCAAGTGTCTCGGCGATGACTTCCGCCCGGACATGGCCGCAGGGCATTCGCTTGGCGAACTCTCGGCACTGGTCGCTACGGGCTGCATCAGCTTTGAGGACGGCCTGCGGCTGGTCAGCGCCCGTGCCCAAGCGATGCAGAAAGCCTGCGAGGCGGCACCGGGAACAATGGCCGCCATCATCGCAATGCCCGATGAGACGGTGGAGCAAGTCTGCCGGGAGGTGAGCGAAAGCCCCGTGGAGGGCATCGTTGTACCGGCTAACTACAACTGCCCGGGGCAGCTGGTGATTTCCGGCAATACGCCCGCCGTGGAGGCAGCCTGCACCCGGCTGAAGGAGGCCGGGGCAAAGCGTGCGCTGGTACTCCCCGTGAGCGGCGCGTTCCATAGCCCGCTGATGCAGCCGGCCAAGGAGGAACTTGAGGCCGCCATCGCCCGCACGGAATTCCATCAGCCCGTTTGCCCCGTTTATCAGAACGTGGACGGACTGCCCCACACCGATACAGAGGAAATTAAGCAAAACCTGGCGTTGCAGCTGACGGCCAGTGTGCAGTGGACGAAGGAAGTGCGGAACATGCTTGCCGCCGGTGCGGACAGCTTCACGGAGTGCGGCCCGGGCAAAGCGTTGCAGGGCATGATTGTCAAGATCGCCCGTGCCGAGGAGAAGGAAGTTGAGGTGCTGGGCGTGGAAGAATAAGTGCGCTGGTGCGGAAGCCCCCCTTCGCAGCCCTTTCCGCAGCACACAATATTTATGGGATGTTCTAAAAATTAACAAGACTGATAGTCAGATGTTTCTGACGATAATTCGATATAATTTTGTACCTTTGCAGTACCAAACGACGTAATCATGAAGAAAACGACGATATATAGGAGGCCGAAGGGCGAGAACCT
>JAFUZP010000017.1 GCA_017476545.1 Alloprevotella sp. | reverse complement strand
AGCCCCTCCAGCCCCCCTCCCGTCCCCCCGAGAGGGGGAGGCTTGGGGATGGTGTGAGCGGTAATAAACAAATGCTATTATAAATAAACTTAAAGTATTAAGAAATGGACGAAAGAAAAGAACTGAACGCTGCGCTGCCCGCCGATGTGCAGGCAGCGGAACCGGGTGCGGACGCCGCACTGGGGCGGGCGAAGAAGTACGTGAAGCCGACGATGCAGGTCTTCCCGCTGGGCTGTGGGCTGCTGGCGACGAGCGGGCAGCCCGTCTCCGTCGCGATCTCTTTCACCCCCCTGGATTATTATCTGAGCGATCTGTGTATTGACCCGGTGACGCGTTGTGGGTCTCTCGTAAATCCTGAATTCTGTGGGAAAACGCTCTCTGAGGCTTGGGGCGGTCCGGCGGCAGAGCTGACCGAAATACGTGCCAGCTGGGTTGAAGAGTCCCTAAGAGTAAACACAAGATGCTACAACAGAAATATACATTCTCTGGACGAGCTACTTGCAGTGTACGACTGGGTAAGGCCGGACGTGGTTATCACCGGCGCGGACTGGGACCCGGAGGATTTCTTTCAGAACGCGGACATCAAGTGCGATGGCAGCGGGGGCTATTACGGCACGTACATGGGGCAGTCCTTCACGGTAACCATTACCGCAAAAGCTCGTCGGTGGATCTATGACAATGGGTCTTGGTCACCGGGCGTTTCTCCTTATGGCGACTGGTGCTAAACCACTTATCCATTACCCCAAAGGACGCGGATAAGGCCGCGTCGTTGAAGAGCCGAAGCGATATGCCCCGATACACTATCCGGGCATCAAGAGCCCGAAGGCCGAGGACTACTACTCTTTCGGGGGACTGGGGCGCGGTTGCCTTGCGGTTGGGGGGGCTACCGGGTGGCTTCCTCCACGACCATCCAGGGTGGCGGGTCGTACATGAGGCGGGCGTGGTTGGTACGGATGAGCTGGCTCTTGATGCGGTTGCCTGTGTTGCGGTCGATGGTGTCGCGGAAGACTTGCCCGGTGCGGTATATTCCGTCGGCTTCGCGGACGAAGCGCTCGTCCTCGATGCGGACGTGGTAGATGTCGGGCTGCTGCTCTGCCGCGCGGAGCTCGCCGCATAGGTACTCGCCGTCCACCCGGAGGAGCAGCTGGTAGGTGTTGGGGGTGTCGTTGCGGGCGCGGTAGTCCAGGTAGTTGTAGGATATGCTGGTGCCCGTGCCGAAGGGGATCTGCCTGCCGAAGTCGGGGAAGAGGTCGAGGCCGTCGTGGTGGTGGTGCTCGGTGATGGTAAGCCCGCTGTGGAGCACCATCCAGTGGATGAGGTTGGAGAGCTGGCACAGCCCTCCGCCGATGCCTTGGGAGGGCCGGCCGTTGGCGATGGTGAGCCCCTCCTTGTAGCCCTTGCGGGGCGTGGTGCGCCCGACGAGCTTCCATACGGAGAAGGTCTCGCCGGGGCGGATGAGGAGCCCGTTGATGCGGGCTACGGCCAGGGCGAGGTTGGCGGCTTTGTTCTCTTGGAGCTGCATATCGACGTTGCCGAGCCTGCGGCGGATGAGGGACTTGTGGCGATAGACGGGGACGGGCAGCGGTACGGCGTCGCGCTGCCGGGCGAAGCGGACGCTGCGGATCAGGTCGCGCAGGTGGCGCTTCAGGATTTCCTTCTCCATGGCGATGCGGTAGGCGGCGGGGCAGAGTTCGCAGAATAGTTTCCTCTTCATTGTGGCAGGGTGTGTGTTGTTTGTCCGTTGCAAAGATAATGCTTGTCCGCCACTCGCCCGTAGTCCGCACCCGGATTTTGTTTAAATACCCCTCTTTTGGGGCTGCGGCGAACTATCCCAAGGGTTACGGGCCGCTATCCCTATGGTTACGACAAACTACCCATAGGGTTACGGATGGCTGCCCCTATGGGTACGGAAATTTATCGCACGGGACACGGGGACGGCGACTGCGGGGGCGGCGAAAAAAGGAGCGGCATCAGCTGATGCCGCTCCTTCCGGTTATGCGCTTGCCGTATCGCGCTCCGGCACTTTCCGTCCGGCCTTCCTACGCCTTTGCCGTTGCGGCTTTTGCTTTGCCCTGCGGCTTCTTTGCCTTTGCCGTGGCGGCCTTCTTGGGCTTGGCTGCGGTCGTGGCCTTCTTTGTGGCGGGCTTGGCCTTCTTCGGCGCAGCCTTGGGCTTGGCGGGTTCGGCTTCGGGCTGTAGGGCCGTCCCGTTCTGTCGCGCCAGCGTGGCGCGCAGTTTCTGCAACTCCTTGTCCTTCAGCTCCAGCTCGCGCTCCATGTTGGCGATAGTAGTCGTGAGGGCGTTGATTTCCTCGTTGTCCATGTCGGGGTACAGGTTGTTCACGCGTGCGGTGAAGTCGCCCAGGATGTTCATATAGTTGGTGAAGGCATCGTAGGGCGAGTCGTAAATGCCCCGGTAGCCGCCGTAACTGCTCGGCTTGGTGGACATGAAGCGCAAGTTGTTGGAGGCTTGGAGGTAGTCGAAGTCCTGCTGGAGGCGGCGGTCGCGTATGGCACGGACGCGCTCCGTGATGCTGTAGAGCTTCTCACAGGCCTCGCGCTGCATCTGGTTGCCGAGCCAGGGGCTCATGTCGCATTCCTCGTCCACCCAGCTGGTGGGGTACTCCACGACGAGGTCGCCGGAGGATTTCACCTTGGCGCATATCTCGCTGGGCGTGGAGAAGGTGATGCCGCGCTGTTTGAGCTGCTTCGGGAGTGCCTTCATGAACTCCAGGATGTTGCTGGACAGGGGCTGGAAGATGCCTAAGGCGCAGAGCTCCATGAAGATGTTGATGACTTGGTCCTCCTCGGGTAGTTCGCTGATCCAGCTGGCATAGGTGTCGGCGAAGAGGGGGTACTCGCTCCAGGAGGAGTCGTTGAAGCGGAAGGAGATGTCCTCGCTCAGGGCGTGGTCGCGCAGGAGGAGCTTGAGCTTCGGGTTGCGGCAGCAATTATAGACAAAGTGGGGGGACTTCCAGCCCAGGACGTGCTTGGCGCCCTCGGCGAGCATCCCCTTGAAGCCCATTGAGGCTACGGTCTCGCCGATTTCATCGTCATATACGAGGCAGCTGTTGCGGAACACCTTGGGCGTTTGCCCGAAGAGGGCTTTCACTTTCTTGCAGAGGCGGCTGACTTCCTCGCGGAAGTAGTCGGGGTTCTTCAGGGAGGAGAAACCGTGGCTGTAGGGTTCGGCCAGGAACTCCACGCAGCCGGTGTCGTTCAGCTCGCCGAGAAGCTCGAGCACCTGCGGGGCGTAGCTCTCCAGCAGCTCGATGGCGGTGCCGCTGAGGGATATGGCGCACTTGAAGTAGCCGGGGTGCTTCTTCGCCATGTCTATGAGGGCTTCGAGGGCGGGCACGTAGCTCTTCTCCGCCGTCTCGGTGATGGAGCGTTCGTTCTCGTAGTCGTCGTAGTAGTAATGGTCGGTTCCGATGTCGAAGAAGCGGTAGCGCTTCAAGTGGATATTCTGGTGGATTTCAAAGTAAAGGCAGACAGTTTTCATTGTTATGCGGTTTAGTGGTTAGCGGTTGATGACTTGGTCGTAGCAGCGGCGGATGCGTTCGCCTACTTTCTGCCAGGTAATCTGATCGACCTCCTTGCGGCCTTCATCGGCAAGGTACTCGTGGTAGGCGTCGTTGGTGCAGAGGGCGTACATGGCGTCGGCCATGGCGTCAATGTCCCAGTAGTCGGTCTTGATGCACTTGTCCAGGATTTCGGCGCAGCCGCTCTGCTTGCTGATGATGGAGGGTACGCCGCACTGCATGGCCTCGAGGGGCGAGATGCCGAAGGGCTCACTGACGGAGGGCATCACATAGACATCGCTGTCGCGGAAGGCCTCATAGACCTGCTTACCCTTCATGAAGCCGGGGAAGTGGAAGCGGTCGGCTATGCCGCGCGCGGCGGCAAGCTCGATCATGTCGTTCATCATGTCGCCGCTGCCGGCCATGCAGAAGCGGATATTGCGCGTGCGCTTCAGGACGAGGGCGG
This sequence comes from Alloprevotella sp., assembly GCA_017476545.1. GTDB lineage: Bacteria > Bacteroidota > Bacteroidia > Bacteroidales > Bacteroidaceae > Alloprevotella. The sequence continues at coordinate 3,338 of JAFUZP010000017.1, read as the reverse complement.
CGGCTTCCACGAAGTATTCCGGCCCTTTCTGCATCGTGATGCGCCCAAGGAAGGTGACGACCTTTTCACGACGCTCACGGAAGGGGCGGCGTTCCTTCACGATGTCCTGCACCTCCTGCGACAGGGGATAGACGGCGTTGTGCATGGCTATGCACTTGGCCGGGTCTTGGTGGTAGTGGTTGATGACCGTCTGGCGTGTGAGTTCGCTCACGCACATGATGCAGTCGGCATGGTCCATACCGTCCTTTTCTATTCCGTAAACGGTCGGGTTCACGTTGCCGCGCGAGCGGTCGAAGTCTGTGGCGTGTACGTGGATGACCAGCGGCCGGCCGCTGACGTTCTTCGCATGTATGCCTGCCGGGTAGGTGAGCCAGTCGTGGGCGTGGATGAGGTCGAAGTCCTGCTGGCGTGCTATGACGCCGGCCACGATGCTGTAGTTGTTTATCTCGTCCTGTAGGTTGTCGGGGTATTTACCCGAGAACTGGATACATCCCAAGTCGTCGGTCAGGCGGTAGGTGAAGTCGGCGTATATGTTGTCGCGCAGGGCGAAGTATTGCTCCGGTGCCATCTTCCCTTCGAGGCGTTGCTTGACATAGTCATAGCTGACATCGCGCCAGACAATCGGCGTCTCGCTCATCCCGATGATGTTCATGAAGCTCTTGTCCTCGTCTCCCCACGGCCGGGGGAGGCAGAAGGTGATGTCCATGTCGGGCTGCAGGGAGAGTCCCTTGGTGATGCCGTAGCTGGCAGTGCCGAGTCCTCCGAGGATATGTGGCGGGAATTCCCAGCCGAACATTAGTACTTTCATGGTATAGTCGTTATTCTTCTTCGAGTTTATACTTCTCCAGCAGGTTCAGGGATTGCAGAATGCCGCACACGTTCATGGCGAAGCTGATGGCGCCGCGCCCGCTGAAGCGGGGGTTACCGTCGAAAAGCTCCGGGATGGTACCTACGCAGTGGTAGAAGAGTTCCTCCTCAAAGCCGATGAGCTGGCGTTCGATGTAATTGACGCCGCTCATTTTGTACACGCGCAGGTAGGCGTTGAGGTAGAAGCCCGTGAGCCAGGGCCATGCCGTGCCTTGGTGGTAGGCGTAGTCGCGTTGCACTTGCGTGCCGACGTAGAGGGGGTTGTAGCCGCCGCTCTTGGGCGAAAGGCTGCGGATGCCTTTCGGCGTGACGAGCTCCCGCGTGCAGATGTCCAGCACGCCTTTGCGCTCCTTCAGCGTGAGCGGGGAGAAGTCCAGGGCGATGGCGAATATCTGGTTGGGGCGTACGCTCCAGTCCATCATCTGTCCGTCCACGTAGTCGAGCAGGTAGCCGTGCTCGTTGAGGAAGGTATCTTTGAACGAGGCGGCGAGCTTGTCGGCTTCCGCGTGGAGCTGTTCGGCCGTATGGCGGTCGGCTTCGCTGCCGAACTCGCTAAGCAGCTGCTCGTAGAACTTCAGGGCGTTGTACCAAAGCGCGTTGAACTCCACGATATAGCCGGAGCGGGGGATGATAGGGCGGCCGTTGGCAACGGAGTTCATCCACGTGACGGGTTTTTCCTTGCCGTCAGTGTAGAGCAGGCCGTTCTCGTGGACGAAAAGGTTCTCGTGACGGCCTTCTTGGATAAATGCCATAATGTCGCGGAGCAGGTCGCCGTATTTCTCCCAGCACTGGCGGCGGCTGGTGTACTTGCCGTACATCTGTATGCAGAGGGTGGCCCAGAGGAGCACGTCGGGCTGTTCCATCTCGTAGATCCGCACGGAGACGGGCTTCTTCCGGATGAAGTCGCGGATGGCTTTGGCCGCGGTCTGCATGTAGGCCTCGTACTCGTGCGGCTCTCCGATGGCCAGCGTGAGGCCGGGGAGGGCGATGAACAGGTCGCGTGCGCGGCATTTGAACCAATGGTAGCCGGCCAGGACGTAGTTCTCGCCGTCGTGCTGGTACTTGAACTGGTGGGCGGCGTGCATCAGGCAGTGGTAGAAGCTGTCCAGCGGCAGGCGCGGGGCGATTTCCTCGTTCATCATGCGCTCCAACTTGCGCGGGCTTTCGGGTTGCAGGGCGGCCGAGAAGACGACGCTCTCGCCCTTTTTGATGTCCACCTCGAAGTAGCCGGGCACGAGGAGGTCTTCCAGCGAGTCGTAGCCGCGCTCCCGTTCCTTCGGATACTCCAGCCCCCGGTACCAGTCGGGCGCGAAGTGGAACTCGTTGGCCTTGTCCAGCTGCATGTTCAGGGCGGGATAGCCTTGATAGAGGCACATGCGGATACCGTTCTCGATGGGTTCGTAGCCGGTGTCGGCCGTGCTGTTCTCGTGCGTCCACTGGCGGACGCTGCGGAAGGCGAGGAAGGGGCGCAGGCGGAGCGTGGTTCTGCTGTGCGCGTCGAGCAGTGTGTAGCGCACGTAGAGGCGGGAGTCGAAGACGCCGTAGCTGATTTCCTTCCTGAGTACCACACCGCCGATGCGGTACGTCCACGTCGGCACTTTCTCCCACTCGAACGAACTGATGTATTTGTGCCCCTTCGGGCTGTAGTTGTCGCCCTGGTACTTGTGCAGGCCGAGGTTGAACTCCGCGCCGTGCTGCACGACGGTCTCGTCGAGCGAGGAGAGCAGCACGTGGTTCTCGTCGTCCATCTCCGGGATGGGCACGACGAGAAGTCCGTGGTATTTGCGGATATTGCAGCCGACGAGCGTCGTGGAGCAGTAAGCCCCGCTCCGGCTGGTTATCAGGAACTCTTTGAAGAGCGAGTCCTGTAGGTTCGTCATCTGCGTCTTGTCGAATCTTAGGTACGCCATGGTCTTGCTTAAGGTTTTGCTCCGCATGCGGAAGGTTTCTCGAATGCCCAAAGGTAGGTAAATTTGCGGGGAGCGAAAAGTTTTTGCGGAAAAAACGTCGCGTATCGCGCTTTTCTGACGGCGGAAGGCTTGGCCGGACGGGGAGTATTGCTTACCTTTGCAGCCGTAAACGATAATTTGATGATGCCTTACGCGTATATATATAATATAGGTATAGCGGCCTGCGCAGTTGCGGAAGCTGACTTAGCCCGTATTTATTGGGCGGGAAGTGCCCGAATTACCCCCCCATACGCCCTGGGAATCAAGTAGTTACAGATATATACGCAAGCATTGAGCGGCGCATCGCGCCCCCTTCGGAGGGGTGTGGTGCGCCGCTTTGTGCGTATCTATACAGTCATAAAACCATTAAAACAACTGAGCAATGAACAACGAAAAGACACTTGACGGCGCGCTGTGCGCCGGTGTAGGGACTGCGGACGCTGCGACGGCGCAACCCATGGATGCTTCGGGATCCGCTCCCGCAGAAGGTAAGAAGAAGTACGTGCCGTCTACGATGCAGGT
>JAFUZP010000016.1 GCA_017476545.1 Alloprevotella sp. | reverse complement strand
AGAATTTCTTATAGTTAGAAACGTTGATTTGTTCTGTGCGTCCAGCGCCGCCTCCGCCGCCACCTCCGCCGGGTCCACCAGTACCAATATTGGTGGCAGCACCGCCGAAGACGCCGCCGCGGCCACCACCGCCGCCGCCATCGGTAATGTAGGCAGTCGGATGATATAAAATATGGAGGCCTCCGGCACCGCCAGTGCCACCGCTTGTGCCTTTACTGCCTCCCTGAATATTCGTCTGGGGGGGGGTGAGAGCCTGGGAACCCTCGTAAATATAGAGCGTGCCCATGTCGGCAGCGGTACTACCATCCTGGCCTCGGCTTCCAGCATTGGCACTCAGCTCATCATCATCTATTTCGGCACCGCCAGCGCCGCCAGCGCCACCGTTGCCGCCGCGTGTGCCGATGCCGGCACCGGCACCACCACCGCCATTTCCACCTTGACCGCCTGCGCCGGATTTAGACCACTTCTGGTCAGCGTAAGATGCGTTGCCGCCATCAGCGCCATTACCGCCGTTAGCTGCGTTACCGCCTGTGGCATTCAGCGTGCCACTGCCGATGAGGTAGAGCGTGTTGCCCGCTGCCAGCTCGATACCAGCACCGGCACCCGTGGCTCCGCTGGCATTGGCTCCCGTGCAGGAAATCGTTTTGCCGGAGGGGATGTAGAGATACACCGTGCCCAGAATGGTCAGACCGCTGCCGCCAGCGGTACTGTTGGTGAATGTGCGATCGAACGCGGTGTAATAGTACGTCGTGGTGCCTGCCGCGCCGAGTGTCTTGCCCGTAGTGGCACCATCAGCCAGGTGAACCCAGTCTGCCCGGGTGCTCCCCGTCTGAAGACAAATCAGGTTCCAGTTGTCTTCCTGTGTAGTCCAATCCAATGTCACAGTGCTTGCCGAGCCGCTGGTGCTGGCATTGCCACGGGAGCCGCCAGCTCCGCCGTTGCCAAAAGTAGCATCGCCACTTGCCGGATTTGCGTCATTGATGCCCCATTCTCCGTTGGTATCTACCCAGCCATTCTCCATCGCTATGCGAGATGTCAGCGCTTCTGCGCCGTCGGCAGCATAACTGCCATCAGCATTTTGTCCGCCTTTGCCCCCATAGGCTGTTACATCGTAGTATCCCGAGCTCTTCCAATCCTGCGCACCGCCGGCACCGCCGCCGCCGCCACCACCGCCGGGACCACCGGTGCCGATGTTGCTGGCTGCGCCTCCGAAGCCGCCAGCTCCGCCGCCACCGCCACCGGACACACTATAGTTATAACCCTCATCATCTATACGGCCTTTGCCGCGATTGCCACCACTACCAGGTGAGCCTGCATTGCCACCGGTGGCATTTACCGTAGTGCCGGTAGTCTGATACACATAGAACTTGCCCATCGCACCAGCGGTAGAACCAGTACTACCAGAAGTACCATCGGTTCCATTATGTTCTTTCCAATCAGTGTATGTATAGCCGCTACCGCCATTGCCGCCATTGCCGCCATTGCCGCCACGTGTGCCTATGCCAGCACCGGCTCCGCCGCCGCCATTGCCGCCGTTGCCACCGGCGCCAGTAGATGTCGATTCATCATAAGTGCCACCGGCGTTGCCGCCGCCAGCACCATTGCCACCGTTGGCAGCATTACCGCCCGTGGCATTCAGCGTGCCACCACCGATAAGGTAGAGCGAATTGCCAGCCGTCAGCTCGATGCCGGCACCACCACCAGTCTGTCCGCTAGCACTGGATCCTGTGCAGGTCAGCGTCATGCCAGAAGGGATATAGAGATACACCGTGCCCTGAATGGTCAGTCCGCCGCCGCCAGCATTGCTGTTGGTGAAACTGAGGTTGCTTGTGACGTAATAGTACATCGTGGATCCAGCCGTGCCGAGCGTCTTGCCCGTAGTGGAGCCTGCATCCAGTGCCGTCCAATCTGCCGAGGTGGTCTGCGTCTGTGTATAGACGGCATCCCAGTCATCATCGGCCCATGCCCCCTGTGCGACCGCACAAAGGAGAGCGAGGAGCAATAAGAACTTCCTTTTTCTCATGTTGTTTTTGTTTCGTTGTTGTAGTGGCAGGAGCCGCGCTCGAGCTTTGCTCGCTTGCTACCGAAGGGACGCAAGAACCATGAGCCCTTAACCATGAATCACTCGTTCCCGTTGTCCCAGATGCCACCGTGGCTGGAGGCGCGGGCAGGGCCGTTGCCGCCGCCGCCATAGCCGATGCCGGTGTCGCCGCCGTTAACGTCTGTAATTCCGCTGGTGCAGAGCATCTGTGAGTGCTGAAGCTTCACTATCCGCATCGCGGGTTTCTGATATATTTGCTTTTTCATTGCCTTGTTGTTTCTACTTAATTACTCTCTTGAACTTCGTTCGAGCTCGCTCACGCTCGATAAAGCATAAGCAAGCTCTGCTTTATTCTCACTTAATCGCGACCTTTACACCTTTATATATATACACGCCTGCGCGCGAGGGCTTGCCATTGAGGCGGCGGCCGTCGAGGGAATACCAGTAATCACTCCCCTCGCCATTTGGAGAGGGGTCGGGGGTGAGGCTGATGATTCCCGTGGCCTCATCTCCCTCGCCGAAGCCGATGTGGAAGGCCGTAAGCTGGTGGGCCAGTGCTGCGCCGTCGCCAATCTTGAAATAGGCACGCTGGGCGCCGATGCTGGCACCGCTCTCAGGATAGTAGAGAGTGTTGGCGGCGCCCATGAAGAGGATGCTCTTATCCTCAGCGTCGAACGTGGTGCTCTTATAGGTACCGAGAAAGCGGACGCGCGCATCGCCACTCTCTCCGTTGTCATAGTTGTGGACGGTCTCGTCGATGGTCACGCCCTCAAATATGGGGTTGTCGAGTTTGAGCGTACTGAAGTCCACGACCTCGCCCTCTGCGTACTCACTGCTCAAGTCGAACTTGATGATGTACGGAGTGCCGGCCTTCAATGTGCTGACGGCGTCGCCGAAGTTCAGGTTGAGCGTTGTGCCCTCGATGCTGGCATTAGCCAGTGTGCGTGCCTCCACGCCCTTGAGGCCGCTGATGTCGTAGTCAAAAGGCAGACAGAGTGTGTTCCACTTGCCGTCCAAGTAGAGCGTGCGGCCGTCCAGAGCGGCTGTTACCTGCTTGCCGTTGCTTCGGGCCAGTGTCGCGGTGTTGTCGCCCTTGTCTGCCATCACCACGGCGGGCACAGCCTTCCGGCCACCGATGTTCTCGGGCGTGGCAATGGTTTGTTTGCCGTTGATGACGAAGGAGGCGTTGAACCTGAAGTCGCTGCTTACCAAGTAACTGCTGCAGTCAATGTAGTCGTCCGAGTCGGTCCAGCCGAGCGTCAGTTTGCCGCTTGCTGCGTTACTTGCGTCAGACCCGATGCCGGCAGCGTTCGCTCCCCCTGCAATGGTCAGTTGACCGCCATTTATGGTGAGTATGCCGGCTGTCGCGGCACCGATGCCCGACTTGCCGTCGTCGCACTTGTCGATAATCAGTGCGCCGGGCCCCCAGATGGTCAGGCGGTTGCCATCGCTCAGTTCAATGCCCTTTCTGGCACGGAGCGTAGTGCCCTCGCCGAGATACAGTTCAACCTCACCGTCAATAGTGATGCGCCCATTGATGGTTACATCGTTATAGACCATATACGATTCTGTCGTCATCGCGGTCATAGTGCTGGTAACAGGTGTATAGTCGCCCACTACGAAGGCAAAGCCCTGGGAGCCGCCATAGTTGCCCGTACCGCTGACGGTCAGCGTGTAATTGTCTCTCGCTTGCACGGTGGCAGGAGAATAGGTGAAGTCTGTGCCCGGCGTGAGTTTCGTCCCGTCGGCAGCCGTGACGGTGGGAGCCGTTACGGTGATGTCGCCGCCCGTGTACAGATAACCCTCCTGCACGCCGCTGACGGTGCAGGGCATGTAGTAGGTGTTGCCGTCAACAGCCGTCACTTGCTTGTAGATTTCGCTCTCGGGGGCAGAAGCGTATACCTGCGTACCCTGATCGGCAGGCAGATTGTCGACAGCGACGAAGTAGCAGTCGGTGATGGCGGGTTCGTAGGTGGTGTGCCAGCGTGCGAAGGTGTTGACGAGCATACCTGCATCCACGCTGCTGGGCTTCATCAGTGAGTTGCTGATGGTGGGTCTGTTCCATACCGGCCATCCGATGAATCCGCCGCAGTTGGTGGTGCCGGCTGTGGTGGCAAAGGATCCGTCGAAGACACATCTGTCGATGGTGACGGTGTTGTTCGCTCCGCTCAGTGTGCTGACCAGTCCGCCGTGGGTGCCGTCGCCGCTCTTGCTGCTGTGGATGCTGACCGAACTGCGGCAGTCCGTGAGGGTCAGCGCACCGTGCGACTCACCCACGATGCCAGCGGCCTTCTGGGCGCTGGTGTAGAGGGTGCCGTCGGCGTGCAGGTTCTTAATCGTGGCGTTCTTGACGTGGCGGAACGGGGCGCAATATTGCTCGCCGAAAGGACTCTCGTCGGTGCCTTTGTTGAAGGTCAGCGTCTTGCCGTTGCCGTCGAACGTGCCCTGGAACGAGTGGGCATCGTCCGTGCCCACCATGGTCGTGACGCTGATGTCCTCCATCAGTTTCACCACCTTGCCGTTGTAGGCATTGCCGCCATAGACGGCATCGGCGAACAGGTTCCACTCGTCAGCGTTGCTGATGGTGTAGGGATTCGCTTCCGTTCCTTCGCCAGGGATACCCTTGACGTAAGGCACAATCTTGCCGCCTTCAATGTTGTCGGCAGTGACGATGGTCGACGTACCGTAAAAGAGGAACTGCTTGCCCTCGGCAAAGGTGATGCTGTTCACGGCAAAACCTTTTTTCGAGGGGGTTGTGTTTGTGCTATGGATGTAGTCGTCGGGGTTGGTCCAGCTGAGCGTCAGGGTGCCAGCCTTGAAATTGGGAGAAAGGCTTTTGGCTCCTGCGCCAATGCCGGGAGCATCATCTCCGCCGCAGGCATACACTTGACCGCCCTTGATGACAATGTCGCCGCATAGACCGTCGGGCATCTGGTAGCTTGGATTCCCGTGCCCGCCACCTATGCCTGCCGCATAAGTGCCACCGGTGGCTCTTACCACGCCGCCGTTGATGGTGATGCTGCCGCCGTCTGTGTTATACCCGTCACCGCCGAGTGCGGCAGCATGGTATCCGCCCTTGACCGTGATGTTTCCACCGTTGATGACGAGCGTACCCGCTTCCTTTGCACCGATGCCCGACTTGCCGTCGTCGCAGCCGTTGATGGTCAGTGCGCCCTTACCTTCGATGGTCAGTGTGTTGCCCGTGCTCAGTTCGATGCCCTTCTTGGCCGTGAGCGTAGCGCCCTCGCCGAGATGCAGCACCACGTTGCCACTGATGGTGATGCGGTCCTCCACGGTCACGTCGGCGTTAATCATGTACTTACCTGAGGTCAGCGTGCCTGCTACGTTTCCGTCGAGTACGTAAATCTGAACGGTCTTTGTGCCGTAGCAGGTGCTGCCGTTGCCGTTGAAGGTCACGGTGTAGACACCCATTTCCTTCACGGTGGAGGGGCTGATGGTGAATGTATAGTCGCTGCCCTTCGTCAGTGTCGTGCCGCCAGCACCGATGACGGTGGGTTCATCGATGGTGATTTCGCTGCCCGTGTACGCATAGACATCGTTGCCGCTGAGGGAGCAGGTGACGTAGAAGGTCCTGCCGTTGATGGTCAGCGACTGGTATAGTTCGCCGGTGGGCGCGGTGGCGCTGACCTGCGTGGCACCCGTGACGGTGCAGACTTGGTCGGGCGAGCCTATTTGCGGATTCAGGTAGTAGCCGCCGCTGATGGTGCCGGAAGCGCCATGCAGACCCATGGGGTGCATGGACGAGATGTTGTGGTAGGTGCCAGCCTCCAGACAGTTCTGGAACACGGGGTTGCCCGTGTTGCTCCATCCCCAGAGGCCGCCGATGTTGGCACGGTTGCTGCCCACGCCGTTTACGGTGCCGGCGAAGACGCAGTCCTTGAGGGTGGTGGTCGAGTTTTCGCCGTGGCCAATGATGCCGCCGGCGTAGTTGTTGTTTTGGTTCAGCGTGGCGGTGACGGTGCAGCCCTCAATCAGGTTGGTGCCGAAGGCGAAGCCCACGATGCCGGCCGTGTGGTAAGTGGCCGAGGCGATGGTGCCCGCCACGGTCAGGTCCTTGATGGTGGCATCCTTGATGTAGTGGAAGGGTGCCACGCCCTCCTCGTTCCATCCCGTGCCGGTTGTCGTGCTGCTGAGGTTGGCCGTCAGCGTGTGGCCGTTGCCGAGGAAGGTGCCGCTGAAGGGGTTGTCGCCATACAGACCTGCGGTCGTGGTGATGGTGATGTCGGCATCCAGTCGGAGATACTTGCCGCTGAAACTGTTGCCGTGGTTGACGCGCCAGACAAATTCGTTCCAACGCTCAGTGCTGTTGATGAGGTAGGGGTCGTCCGCCGTGCCGGCTGTCTGCAGCAGTTGGGACGCCGATGTGAAGGTCGCTATGACATTGACATCGCGCCTCGGCATGGTGAACGTATATACATTATCATTGCTGGTAAATTCAATAGGGTTGCCATCGGCATCCTTGATATGGATATTCCAGGATGTGCCCCAGATCCGGGTCAATGTCACGGTCTTGTCGGAGCGTGTCCTTTCCACACTGGCGACAAATGCGCCGTTGCCCTCGTTCTTGACGTTGACGGCAAAGGGGTACTGCACGGCGTAGCGGTAGATGGAATACTGCGGGTCTACCCGGCTGAGGTAACTGTTCACAGCCTCGTCGTTGCTCAGGTCGTTGCCCTCTCCGTGCATCTCCGAGGAATCAGCACCATCACCACCACCCATATACGGGTTTTTCTGCGAGTGGTTGCTGTAACGAGTGCCGTAGAAGGTACAGTGTGAGAGATACCAGGGGTCGCTGCTGCCAACAATGCCGCCCACGTCGGCATCGTCGTTCGTCACGTTGCCCGTCATGCAGCAGTATTGTATTTTTGAAAGTCCGTTGTCGCCGACAATGCCACCCAGATCCGTACCATAGAACACGGCCTTGTTCGTCCAGTCTGAGGTGACGTCGCAACTTGCCCAGCAGTTACGTACGTATGAACCTGCCCCCCGTGATGTACCGGCGATGCCGCCTATCTCTCGTGCATTATGTCCATCTATCGTGCCGCTGACCCGGCAATCTTCAACCTTCCACTCGTTAACGCCGACGATGCCGCCTACTTGATTATCGTCGGTTTTGATGGTGGCGTTCACCACGCAGCCTCTTATGGTGCCCCAGTTGCGACCAGCGATGCCACCCACAGTCGTATCTTCGCAATAGATGGAGCCGGTAACGGTACAGTTCTGTATGACGCCTCTGTTCTCGCCGGCGATGCCACCCACGAAGTCATCGTCACTCTTGATGTCACAGACCACATTGAGGTCGTAAACTTCACCTCCACGAATCGTACTGAATAGTCCTTGATTCTCCTTCGTGGTATTGTTGTCGTCAAACCAGGTCTTGAAGCGAATGGTGTGGCCGTTGCCCCAGAACGTGCCTACGAACGGAGTGACCCGTGAGGATTCACGCCCCATGGGCAGCCACGAATAGTCGGTGCCCATGTCGATGTCGGCATCCAGGTAGTAGTTCAGTTCCGACCAGTCGTCATCCTCGACATCGAAGCCAGAGTCGTCGCTGAAGTGTTCTGTGACGTAGGCCAGTTCGGCTGGCGTCCTGAGGACCACGACGTTGCTCTTGCCGCCATACGAGGTGTAAAACGCCGGCTTCGTCTTCGTCGGGTACTTGTAGTCGTCAGCCCACGCCCCCTGCACGACGGTACACAGTAAGGCGAGAACAAACAAAATCTTTTTTTGCATGTTATATTTGTTTTAATTGTTATACCATTATTTTTTCTTTCATCTTTGTAGCGGGCAGGGGAGTCGAACCCCGGCCCGCCTGTGGTATCCTGTTGCAATCTTATACCTTATTACCCCTACATGCTCACGGCATTGGGGATGGTGTATAACTTGCCGTTGGCGGCATCGTAGTACTTCAGCGTCACGGACTCGCCAGCGTTGCGCCCGTAGATGAGCAGTGACGTGCTCCCAGCCGCTGAGAGCGTCACCGTGCCACGACACTCATCGCCCACGAAAGCTCCTGCGATGTTGCCACTGGCGGGCGTGATGCCCACCTTGGCCAGCAGGCTCTCCACCGTCACCGTCTTCATTACGGGATACTTGGCCGAGCCATTGGTAAACTCGGGGATGAAGTCCTCATCGATGCCGGTCGTCTTGTCCGAGTTCAGGCTGATGTCGTCAGAGAGTATGAAGATGTGCTTCAGCGTCTGGTTGTAATATTGCAGTGACATGTTCACAGTTTCCGATCCCGTCTCGTTGCCGTAGGCTTTCATCAAAAACTTGCCCGCGCTCGTCTGGTTGTCCGCCACGGTAATAGCAGGCTTTGCCAGTCCGCGCAATTCGCCGTTCACGAAGAGTGCCATCAGGTCGCCATCGGAGACAAAGGGTTTCAGTGCCTCCTCTATCTGCACCTTCAGTATCGTCCAGTTCGCGTAGTCGGACGCGTCGGGTGCCGTCCAGTTGGGACGTTCCTGATTGTTGCTCCAGTCAATCTGCCACACGGGAGCCTCACGCTGTGAGGTCTCTGTGTAGGTAATGCTCGTTCCATTGTCATCGCTGCTGCTGCAAGCCCCCAGTACGAGGCTTGCCAGCAGGACGGAAATTAACTTTATTCTTTTCATAATAATCAGTATTCAATGTTATTTAACCACGACTTTGAGCTTCGCTCGAGCTCGTCCACAGTCGGACGAACTCGAGCAAGCTCAATTCGTCGCTCACTTAATCAGGACCTTCTTTCCGTTGAAGATGTAAATGCCACGTTGTGTAGGCTTCTTCTGCATCAGCAGGCCGCTGATGGTGTACCATTTACCATCCTCGTAATCAGCCTTGACGAAGTTGATAGCCGTCGGCTCATCAGGACTGCCGATGACATCGTTGGCCTTGAAGGTCATAATCTCGCCGGTAGAGGCGACAATCTCGCCTTTACGCTCGATGGCGAACCAGATGCCCTGCCTAGCCTCGCTTGCGATACTGAGGAAGAACGGCTCGGCGGTTTCAGCGGAGAAATCACTGAGCACGGTAGCGTCGCCCACGGGCTCGCCGTTGGCGTAAGCCACCAGTCGGTCGCCCTCTTCAGTCTTGAAGCCTTCCACAACGGCACTGACGCTCATCGTGCTGAGGTGCTGCGGTGCTGCAGTGCGTGTCGTCCAGTCCTCGCGGAAGTTACTGTTCAGGTCGTAGAACGGATAAGTGAACGAAGCCCCCGAGGCACCCTTGTGGAGCAACATGTAGCCCTCGCCGGGTTTCATGTACTGCAGGCTGCCGCGCCAGCGTCCTGTATTGCCCGTTTTGGTGAAGTAGGCAAACTCGGTGTGGCTCTTGATGACATCGCCCGGCTCGGCATGGTCGTAGTAGTCGCTCAGTGCTGTCTCCACGGTCAGGTTGGTCATCGGCGTGTAGCCAATGGCGTTCCAGCCCTGCTCCAGGGTAATGGTGCGAGCGTCCTCATCCCTGACAACGGTGCCTTCAATGGGGAAGGTGCAATCCTCATGAACCATGATGGCGTATGCCTTCTTCGGCGAGATAATTATATCAGCCGGGCTACCGGATGCCAGCCACTGCTTCGGCGCTTTCTCGTAGTTCAGCGTTAGGTCACTGCCCATCTCGGTCAGGATGTCGCCTTCGTTCCATGGCATATTGCTGAGCAGTTTGTTCAGGTTGAGCATATGCTCGCTCTGTACGTTGAACGATACCCAGTTCCAACCCTGCTTCAAACTGAAGTTCTGCACAAAGGCCTCACCGCAGTCAAAGCGTACGGGATGGTCGGAACCCAGCACGGCATCTTTCACAAACTTGATGGAGTCTTTCGGCGTGATCACCAGTTCACGTCCTGTGCTGTATTGCCACAGACGGAAGTTCAGCTGGCGGCCGCTGGTCTGGTTGTCATAGACGGTCAGGTAGAAGCCGTTCTCGCCTGTCTGTGCGTCGTGGTGGATGTTGGCATAGCCGTGGCACTGGTTCTCATTGTCGAACACGCCCACGATGTCACGTGCATCGGTATCCAGTTCGTTGTACAGATACGCCTGTCCGATGATGCCCATCGAGTTCTGCAGCAGGTCGCCGCTGATGTTCTTAGCCCACTCGGGTTGCTCGCCCTCCACCGTAAGGTTGAGGTAGAACGGCTCGGCAATGCCCTCCTCATCTGTCAGATACAGGATTTCGTTGTATGTACCGATGTTCAGGTCCTTGCTCACCGTCGCATAGACATGATCCAGTGTCTGCGGAGCCACCACGTCGCTATTTTTGCTAAGTGTAAGCCAACGCGGGCAGTTCTCGATGGTGTAGGTGTGGTTCTGTGCACCGCTGTTGAAGAACGGCAGTTCACAGCCCTCGCCGCTGCCATACTTGATGGTGGCGTCCAGTCGGTTCACTAACCACTGTAGGCTACTATTGGTCACGTAGTAGCAGGCCGTTTGGGGCGAAGCCATCGTGTTGCCGTTCTTGTCCTCGATGTCGCGCAGCGTCACGTAGATGTTGCGGTGGTTCATCTTGGCTGCAGGCTCGTCAAGCTCCACCAGCACCTTGTTGCCGCTGCCGATGAACGAGAACTTCAGGTTCGTCACCTCCTCGTAGGGCACCACGGGTGCTGCCTGTGTCTTGTCAAAGTGCTGCATGACGATGTCCATATCGTCCACAAACAGATAGTCGCGCACCAGTGTGTCGGTAGGCTCCTTCGTCAGCGGGTTGAGTTGATAGCGCGGCATGCCTTTGTCGTCTAAATAGAGTTTCTTGCTGTAGGCATAAGGCACCAGTTCTATACTGTTGTCCTTCTGGCGCTCCTGACGATCAAACGACAGGTAGGTCAGCAGACCGGCCTCATCGCCGTTGGGGCTCTTCGTTGTGTAAGTGTTGATGAGTTGCTGCGGCAACGCCTGTGCAAAGAACAGCAGTTCATCAATGTTACCCCTCATGGCATCGTCGCCGTCCACGACCTCCACATCGCCATTGTCCTTCACCACGTCGTAGCGGGTAGCACCGATGAGCGGATAACCGCCGCTGATGCCACCCAGAGAGTCGGCCTCGAAGGTCGCGCGCATTTCCTTGTCCACGTAGATATTGGCCACGTTGCGGGCGCGGTTCACCGTCATGGCGAAGTTGTGCCACTGGCCATCGCTCCAGTCGCCAGGAATTTCTGCGACGACGCCATTTGAGCGATACACGAGTTTTGAGTCTTCGAATCCGATGTGGAACTGGTTCGCGGCACCGATGTCCGTCTTCACGCCGCGACCGTTGGAGAGCAACGTACCGCATCCGTCACGGTCAGTCTTGAACCAGAACATCAGCGTGTAGTCCTGTTCGGCAGTACGGTTGATGGCGTTCTTGTCGAGCAGCACGCCCTTGTCGGCCTTCTCCACATGGAGCGACACGCCCTGCGGGATGGCCCACGCGGCGTTCACCAGCTTGGCGTTGGCGCCTTGGGTGTAGTCTATCACATAGTCGCCCGAGCCCTCGTTCATCGGGTAGTAGTCCACGAGGTCCTTCTCGTAGCCCGACAGGTGGTGTCCGCCGTAGGTCGAGCCGATGAGCGTGCCGTCCATGGCGTTGTACCACAGGCGGGCCTCCATCATGCGGCCCTCATAGTACTTGCTATCCGCGTTGTCGTCGTTCTTGGCGCGACCGAAGACCAGCGGTCCCGTGCCGGTGTAGAGTGACGAGAGTTTCATCCGGCCCACCTCTTTGCCGCCGTGGAAGAGCGTCAGCAGGCTGTCCGTCTGGTTCACCACCATGGCCACCTGCTGGAAGATGTTCTTGGGCATCTCCTCGCCGGCCGTCAGCGTCTGGTCGTTCACCACGGCCTTCAACTTGAAGTCAGAGGTCAGCCACAGTTGCAGTTTCTGGCCGTTCGAGCCGTGCGAGAAGATGGGCATGTCGCGTCCCGTCTCGGCGGGCTTCACCATCAGGTCGATGGTCAGGTCCTTGCCGCTGAAGTTGCGCTTGGCCTCGCTCTCCACGCTGGCAGTCGTGCCGTTGAACTGCACGCTCACAGTCTCCGTCACGTCGTCGTTGTTCACCTCGCCCTTCACCTCGAAGTTAGTGATGGCACTCAGGTAGTTGTATTCAATGTCCTCAGAGAAGTTGAACACGATGTCGTCGCCACTGGTCAGCAGGCCGCTCTTCGGTTCGGGCGTGCCGAACAGTTGCGGACGGCGCGTATCCTTGATACCGCTGATTACCTTCGACGACGTGGTCAGGAAGTCATTGCCGTTGCGGCAGAAGAGCACGGCCCTCAGGTCGTAGGCGCGCTCCATCGTCCATCCCTCGCCGTAGAACTCGGTGGTGATGTTGCCGTTTTCAGGCATCAGTTCACGCACACCGTTGGCCTTGGCCATCAGCGAGTCGCTGGCGTAGAACGAGCAGAGGTTGGTCCATGCGTCGTCGCCGCGCTGCGACTCCTTGTACTGGAACTCGATGTGGTCGAAGTTGTGCTGATGGCGGTCGAAGCCGTTGATGGTTACCGGCAGGTACCATCCGCGCTTCCCGTCCATCTGGGCGTTGGTGTTCAGCACCCACTTGTCGCCCGGCACGGCGATGTTCACGCCGCCAGCCTCGCGCAGGTAGTGTACGTCGAACGTCGTCAGGGCGGAGGTGTGCTCAGCGTCGGTGGGCGACATCACGCCGATGGTCAGGCCCTCGTAGTCGAAGCCCTGTCCTGCGCGCACCTCAAGCTGCAGGGCCGTCTCCGTGCCGGGTACGCACGTCACGGTCATGCCGGCGGTGGTCAGCGTCTGTCCGTTGATGCTCATCTTCGCGCCCTGCGGGTTCAACTGGTCCAGTGCGAACACTTGCAGCAGCGTCAGGCCGTCGGTGGCCTCAGGCTTCTCGCTGTCGTTGCCCACATAGACGATGAACTTGGCGGCAGCGTCGATGGCCACACCGCTCACGCTCTGCTTGTCCAGCCGGATTGTCGGGTTCACAATCTTCAGCGTGCGGGTGTCAAGCACCGTGCCAGGGTCGTAGACCTTCGTCACGCGCTGGTCCTCCCACGGGTTCTGCGTGGCACCGCCACGGGTGCGGAAGATGAAGCCGCGCGGACCGTTGATCTTAGCGGTCTTGAGCGACTTGCTCACTTGGTCTGACACCATGTCGTAGTACAGGTTGAAGTTGTCGTTCGTGAAGATGTCATAGACATTCTTATCCTTCGACTGGTCGGAGCCGTCGTAATATGAGCGATAGACGTCCACGTTCAGGTGGCTCGCCGGGTCGCAAGCGATGGTGAACGACTCTGTGCGGTTGTAGGAGCGAGCCTCCGAGTCGGCACCAATCGAAGTGTAGGAGGCTATGGGGAACAGCGACCAGTGGAGATACGTTCCTGCGAAGGAAACCGACGACGCCGTTCCATCGTCTAAGTCCATGTGTACTCCCGCTACAGTCGGGTCTGACCATGCATTCATTTCCTTCAACGACAGGGCTATCGCGCTGGCAAACGAACCTGCTATGCCGACTGCCGATAAGACATTGCTGACACCTGAGCCCAGTCCGAAGTAGTCAACCTCGGTGGCGATGGGGAAGTAGTTCGACCACGACGACGAGTAACTGGCGTCAAAGGTCTCGCTGTAGTTCACGCCCGCAGCGCCGGCCACGTCGAAGTTGTTCAGCTTGTCGCGGACATGCAGTTTCTCGTTCTCGTTCTGGGCTATCATGTCGGTCCATGCCTTGATGACCTGGTACTTCTCCTCCACCTCGTCGCTGTAGTCATTTTCTGACGCGTTCGCAGGCAGCACCACCAGATAGTTGATGCCGGGCTGTGGCGTGTCGATGGTGATGTTGTAGGCATGGCCGTCCACCTTGCCGTCCACCTTCGTGTTCACCACGGCGAACGTCGTGTCGGTGGGCATGCGCAGCGACAGATAGACAGCCTTCTTCGTGCGGTTGGCTATGGCCTGTGCCTCCTCCTTCGTGCCGAGGTACATCATGTCGATAATCTCCTTGGCCTTCTGGGGGATAATCTGCGTCAACAGTTGCTTCTGCGAATAGACGAAGTTCGACTGAATCTTCGGGCCGTAGCCTAACGACAGGTCGCGAATCAGGTGGATGGTGTCGCCCTTGGCGTCTAGGCCGGAGGCTATCACCGCCACCGTGCCGTAACTGGCGTACTGCTCCAGTTCGGAGTTCACGTCCGTGCCGCTCAGCATCTTGATGTTGTCCTTGCCCAGTCGGGCAGCCATACGAGTCAGTTGGTCGTTGGTCACGGCGCGGATGGTGCTCATGGGTGTCACCGTCACGTTCTGCACCGAGCCGATGTAGAGGTCGGCGTCGGCACCCACCATCGACGGGTCGCCGCTGGTGCTGATGTTGTTGCCCACGACCATCGTGTGCGAGAAGGCCTTGCTGCCGCTACCGTTGTACACGAACATGTCGATATTGGAATCGGAAGTGTCAGACCCGTGGATAGTACCGACGGCAGTACCCACGCCCTGCGGGGCCATCACTTGCGCTGTCACGGTCTCCAGTTTGTCACCTACCTTTAAGTTCGCGAAGAGTCCCGCTGCCAGCGACAGGTTCATCATGTACGAATAGTTGATGGTAGCACCCTTGGCGAGTGTGTTGGTACTGTAGGCTCCTGGCGGGTCGCGCAGGATGTCGTAGAGGATGGGCGCACCCTCGGTCATGATGTCCTGTCCGGCACCCACGGGGAACATGTTCATCACGTAGGCCTGCAGCGGTTCGGCCTGGATGAAGGTGCTGTCACGCTCCACGGTGAAGGTCACCGTGCGCAGGCAGTTGCTCATGTTCGACATCTGGTCGGCCTTCACGGTGAAGACGCACTGTCCCAGGCTGTCCAGCGGGTGCGGCTCGCGGATGCTGTTCGCGTCGTCGAACGACAGCGCACTCATGCCGTTGTGCATGTAGGCCATGCCGCCCTTCAGGGGCACCAGGTCCACGCGGCTCAGCGGGTCGTTGTTGTACAGATAGCGCTCGGCCACCTGCAACTGGATGTAGTACTTGCGTTCGATGCTGAACACGGGGTGGCCCAGCGTATAGACGGCCACGAGCGAGTCCTTGCGGTTGGCGGGCCAGTTGGGCTTGCGCACGCTGTACACCAGCGGCACCTGCACCGTCTCGCCCGTCAGTTCGCTGGAGGCGTAGGTCTTGTCGCCGAAGTAGTCGAACGAGTCGTAGCCCACCTGCTTGTAGGTCACTTCCACGGGGCTGTGGTAAATGCGGTTATACACGGCGTGATACTTGGCCGTGGGGTTCTCCACGCGCTCCTCGTCAGCGTCGTAGTAGATGCCGCCGTAGGCCACCTTCAGCGTGTCAAGCGCGTTGGTCAGGTCGATGACTTCGCTCACCTGTCCCTCCTGGAACAGCGTGGGGTAGCCGGCGCAATAGACCTGCTGCACCTTCCAGCGCACGGGCGGCAACTGCAGCGTGTACTCGCCCGTCGTCGCGTCGGGCCACACGGTCATGCGCTTGCGCTCCGTCTTCACTGATGTGTAGTGCTTGTCGCCCTTCACGGGGTGGCTCACCACCTCCTCGCGCTCGCGGCGGTTGGGGTGCTGGTTGTCATAGACGAGCCACGACGTGTTGTCGCCCTCCAGTGTGAGCACCATGGTCAGCGAGTCGCCCAGGTTGTTGGTCGAGAGGTTGTTCATCAGCGGTTTCTGGCCCTGGTCGTCGCCGCCCACGACGCGGCCCGTCAGGGTCACCTTCGTGGCGTCGTAGAAGTAGATGCCGGCAATGTCGGCGGTGATGTTCTGCTTCTGGCTGTTCTTATACCAGCCGTCGTTCGTGAAGACGTGCTTGTCCATCACAGCCTGGATGGTGTGCTGGCCGTCGAGCACGCGGAACGAGAAAGAGCCGTCGTAGTCGGTCTCCACGTACTTGCCCTGCGCGTTGTGGATGCGGTTGCCATCTACGAGGAAGTTCACACCCTTCACGGGGATGCTCGTGCCGTCGTACATGACGTAGCCCGAGAAGCGGCGGCCGTTGGTGATGGTGAACTCGCGCAGCGTCTCGTTGTTGCTCGTGGCGTCGAAGGTAACGGCCATGGGCTGGATGCTGATGCCGCTCCCGACGGGGCCTACGGTGTAGTCCACCGTCGTGCCGTTCTGGTACGACAGTTCGTCCACCTCGAAGTAGCCGCTTTCGTCGGTCTCAACGGTGGCCACCGTATTATCATTATAGGTAACAATCACGCTGACGCCGGGTGCGCCTGTGCCGTCGTTGAAGCGCACGTAGCCCTCCACGCGGCCGGTGTGCTTACACTCGCCCACGGCCACGCTGGTCTCGGTCTCGGTGCGGCCTTCGCAGTCGTTCACGGCTACCACCTTATATTCATACGTAATCAGCGGAGACACGCTCGTGTCCTCGTAACTCAGGTCGGTCAGGAACGAGGCCACTTCCGTCCACTGGTCGTCGCCCTGCCCCTTCACGCGGCGCATTACTTGGAAGTAGTCGATGGGCTTGCGGTCGGTGCTCCACGACAGCAGCACGCTGCTCTGGCGCGTCTGCGTCAGTAGTTCCGGCTCTATCGTGCCCGTGTTCTTGTGGTAGAACACGCCCTTCAGGTTCGGGTCGTTCACGGCGGCGTACTCGCGGTATTCCACCGTGGTCGTGGTAGGATTGAGGTCAGAGCCATCCAGCGTCCAGCCGCTGGTGAAGTACTGTGCCAAATCCTCAGCCGAGGCGCCAATCATGCTGCTGCTCATCACGGGCACCACCTTGTCGCCGTCCACCTGCCAACTGGTGCCCAGGTTCGAGGCCAAATCGCTGGCCGACAGCGAGCCTACGTTGTCCCACACGTCGCGTCTGGCCATCTTGGGCAGTGCATTGTTGTTTTCCGCATACCAACCGTCGCCCAGTTTACTGGCCACCTCGTTCGCATTGTCATGCGTGATGCCAGAGGTAGTGACATCGGGCCAGTCGCTCCCTGATCCGTAGGAATAGTTATTATCGCTGACGCCGTTATTACCAATACGATTTCTGCCCTCCCAACCGAGTGCTCTGGCGTCCACGTAGTAATATTTTCCGTCGTCTAAGCAGTTGGTTATCGTAGTAAAGCCAATATCGCCTGCCCAGCCCATGAATGCTCCAATGTAGGAGTACCCCTCGACTGTTCCATCGTTTCCGGCACTAATGGCACCGTCGAACAGACAGTTGTTGATGGTGTGATCAGTATCATGTCCGTGGCCGATGAAGCCGCCGGCAGACAGATCGTTACAATGGATACCGACCGATACCCAACTACTCTGGATATTGCCGTTATAACTGTCCTTCACGAGTGGGCCAAAGTAATTGCCGCCCCCGATACCGCCCGTGAGGTGCAGGTTCTTGATGGTGTAGTCACTGGCAGAAGTGAACATGGGGCCACTGCTGAGGTTTATCGTATGGCCGTTGCCATCGAAAGTGCCCTTGAAGTCCTCTGCAGAATTACTTATTGTGAAGTCGGCATTCAGTATGGCATTCACGGCCTTCGTGCCGCGGTTTTTCAGTGCCGTCCGGAATGTTTCCCAGTCATTGGCGTTGTTGATAATGTGGCAGAACTCATTGGTGGCATAGCAGTTGGTGATTGAACACTTGACATTTTCGGTATCTAAACGGCCCCATGTTTCACAGCCATCCAACTTGGTAGTGATGTGATTGGGATTGAATAGACAGTTCTCGATGACTAAATTACTGCCACGGGCAACCCATGCCACGAAGCCAGCATTCCTATCGCATTTATCTCCGTCAAAACTACCGTCGAACTTCGTGTTGCGGATGGTCACATTGGCAGCACTTAACCGTCCGATAATTCCGCCAAGGCAACCTTCGTTATTATCAACAGAACAATTAAGGGTAACCGATGATTGGCAGTTCTCAATATTGATCGTAGATCCCTCTATGGTCCAACCAACGAGACCTGATACGTAGCGTTTGCTAGACTTGATGGTGCCCGCCGTATGCAGGTTCTTGATGGTGGCATTGCCTACAAACTTGAAGGGAGCGAGGAACTCTACACCATGATCTGGCACGTCGAAGGTCAGCGTGTGGCCGTTGCCGTCGAAGGTGCCGCGATAGTAGTATTCTGTTTCCCAGCCAACCATGATGGAACCAGCATTAACGTCGGCAGCGAGGATGGCATTCACATCATACTGACCCTTGGCATCCTTCACCAAATCCCTGAACGAAGTCCAGTCGGCGGCAGTACGGATGATGACCAACGGTGAATAATCACGGGTGGCATAACTGTTGATGAGCGACAGCGTGAAGTCGCCGCCGCGTGCCCATGTGTCACATGCGTCTGCTTTGGTATCAATATGGTCGGGGGCAAAGAGACAGTTGTCGATGATGGCCGTACTCTTGTCCTGGCAATAGCCTATGAAGCCGCCGTTGTGGTGGCTCTCGGCTCCCTCGAAAGCGCCGTCGAACTTACAGCTGCGTATCGCAACCGTCGCTTTGTCGCCCAGACGGGAAACGAAGCCGCCGTTGGTATAGTTCGTACTGTTGATGGTCATCGACGAGCGACAGTTCTCAATAGTGACATTGTTGCCATTGAGTATGTATGCTATCAGACCGCCCGCATATTGTCCCGTGGTCTGGATGCTTCCAGCCACGTGCAGGTTCTTGATGGTGGCGTTGCCAACATAGCGGAAGGGAGCCATGTATTGCTCCGTCCAGTCCGACTTGGTGAAAGTCAGCGTATGGCCGTTGCCGTCGAACACACCACGATAGTAAGCGCCTTCGGTTACACCCACATGCTCACTCGTCGTGATGTCAGCATAGAGGCGGGCGTTGATGTCCTTCGTATTTGTAGCCTGATTAATCATGACGGCAAATTTGTGCCAGTCAGAAGCACTGCGGATGGGAACGTAGTATTCCGTCACATCCTCCAACTGGTTGATGGGCGATGTGCCGCGCTCCACATACATATCTATATCATAGTACACGCACGAGCGCGGCAGGTTGACATCTTTGTAGCGCTGTGCGCGCTCCGTCTCGTCGTCGATGGTATAGACCAGGCTGTCCACCATGGCGCCCTCGCGGTTCTTCGAGATGACGCGCAGCACCATCTTGGCGCGGTCGTCCCACACGGCGCCGTGGTCGTCGGCATACTGCCACGACACACGCACGGTATAGGCATCCTCGTCTTCCCACTTGGCAGAGTAGTCCTTGATGCGCAGCAAGTGCAGGTTGTCCATCACGCACGAAGCCGTGGCGGCACAGTTGTTGCTGGCGCCCCAGCCCCAGTTCTGGGTGATGGCGCGGCGCACGCGGTAGGTCAGGTGGTCCAGCGTGCCGCCGTTCACAAGCATGTCTGTCTGGATGGCCTCCAAGAGCGTGCTGTCCACGTAGGCGTATTTGGTCTTATGGTCCACCTGGGCGTAGAACGTTGAGGAACTGATGGTCTTGAAATCCTCCTCCTTGCCCGTCAGCGAGCGCTGTATCTCGAAGAAGTCGGTGGGCGTCAGGTCCTCAGCGTCCGGATAGGGCACGCTCCACGTCAGTTCCACCTTCGGCGTGCGGTCGTCCAAAGGCCGCGCCACCAGGCCCACCGGGGCGTGAATCAGCGGCACGTTCTGCGCCGACGAGGCCACGCCCTCAATCTCGTAGGAGCCCTTGTCGCCCTGCTGCTTGTAGTTGCAGATGACGCGCAGGCCCTTGTGGGGCACGTTGGCATCAAGCGTGATGATGCCGTTGTTCATGCCGGTAAGGTCCTCCTTGTGGTACGTGCCCGTAGCGTCGGTGTACTCGTACCACACCTTGGTGATGCTGTCCGAGGCCAGGAACCACGGCAGTTGCAGTTTGCCCGGGCTGTTCGGGTCCATCATCGGGGTGGAGACGAACGGCGTCAACTTGGCGCTGGCCGCCGGCATGTTTATGGTGGCCGTTTTCAGGCCACTGACCGTCGTCTCCGTCCAGGGTGAGTTGCCGTCGCGCTTTACCTCCCAGGTGAACGTCAATTTCTTGCCCAGCAGGTTGTAGGGCACCACCCACTCCGCCTCATAGGAAAAGGAATAGCCGTCGCTGTTGCGCTTGATGTAAATCCAACTGGTGTTGTCCTTCGTCAGCCGGAAGGTGCTGGTCGTGTTGCCCTTCGTGATGTCGAAGAAACCTCCCGCCGTCGTGCTGAAGTAAGTGCTCACCTCCGTGGCACTAGAGGCGATGTTCTTCGACGACTCCCAGTAGAGGACCTGGAACTTCGACTCGCCCTCAGGCTGACAATACAGTTTACCACTCGAAATCCACTGGTCCACGTTCTTCTGGTCGTAGACCGGCGCCGTGAAGTACACGATGTTCGTACCGCCCAGCGACACCGAGTAGTGGTCTGGGTCGTGCAGATACTCTTCAGCCGCCGCCCTCTGTGGCAGCAGCCAGGCCAGGAGCGCCGTCAGCAGCATTGTCTGCAACGCCCCACCTCGCAGGATGTTAATACTGTTTCTCATAATAATAATTATTTGTTATTATTTTGTATGGTGTTTACCGCTGTTATTTTCCCGCCTTGCTTTCTGTCACGAAACAGGCCACGAGGCCGTAGCTAATCGTAGGACGAATCCAAATCTCGGTGAGCAGATAGTTGGTGTATTCGCTGAAAGGCTCAATGTAGATGTCGTAGTTGTAAAGTGCGGCAATGAGCATGTCAACAATGCAGATGGCCCAGAGGTTGCGCTTGGTGTAACTGCGCCAGTCCTTGCGGGCATAGAAGAAGGTGAGCATGCAGAGCAGCAGCACCGACAGCGTGAGGCACGACAGGTGGAGGGCGTAGTTGGCCAGTGGCGGCGCGAAGAGTATGTCGCGCAGCAGCACCGTCACGCCCACGGAGAGGGAGCACCAGTAGTTGAACCGCTTGCTGTCGAGTCGGTCAAAGAAGTACATCCCGATCATGACCAGACAGGCCACGTAGAACAGGTTGAGCACCAGTTCGGGCCACGCCTCGCGCAGTCCGAAGTGGCCTACGGCGTAGAGCATGACACCCACCGATACCATGCCGGCCACGGCGGTAATGCCAATGTCGAAAATCTTGGCGCCTTTCTTGAATCTTGTTTTCATGTCGTTGCTTATTTCATCAAGTCCAAAGGCGAAGTCCACAAGACCACGCCCCTGGAAGTAAAAATTGTTCATGCTTACCAGCAGGCACTGGTGCTGCTACGGGTCGAAATGCCCTTTCGCGTACTGCATCAGGAAAGAGGTGCGCCTCTCGGTTCCCGGATACAGATTATACGGCAGTCCGCGCCGATGGTATCCACCAGCGACCGCCTGACACTTGTGCGCAGATGCTCCACGAGGTATGCGTGCGTCTGAAAGAAAATAACTAAGGGCATAATCATGTCGTTTTTATGGTATAAGCGGGCGGTATGTACGCCGTCAGCCCTTATTTTGCGGCAAAATTATGTAAAATCCCGCGAAGCGCAAAGCGTTCGCCGCTCTTTTTTCGTGGTGCGCGGGGAGGAGGAATTCGTGGCGGTGCGGGGAGTGCGGCGGGTGGTAGGGAAGGCGCGGAATGCGCGGAGCAGGATGAAATCTTACCCCGAGGGTTGCGGAAAACTATCCATAGGGTTAGGGAAAACTATCCATAGGGATACGGAGAACTGACCATAGGGTCACGTAAATGGCAGCCTGGGCGCCTTGCCATCTTTCCCGCCCCGCTATAGCTCATAAATTTCCTTTCCGGCTCCGTAACAGGATGAGGAAAACGGCGGGCACGCCCACGAGCGGGGGCAGCACGTTGATGGGGAGTATGCCCCGCCCGCCGGGCAGTTGCGAAAGAATGTGGCAGAGCAGGGCGATGTCCGCGCCCCACAGCGTCGTAGCTGGGAGTAGGACGCTGTGACCCGATGAGCGCAGTGTGAGGCGGGCGGCGTATTTCCGTATCGTTGCTTATTCCATCAATTCGAGAATTGACCGCCATCTATTCGGCTTCGCAGTCGTCACCCTCATCAAAAGAGCTGATAGCCATGTTGAGCTGGTTGATATTGAATTCTACCAAATCGTTGCGTTGCTTGCTCTGCTCAAGTAGTGAGGACATCTGCCGGAGTTGGTCGATGTCTATTTCGTAAATGAAGCTTCCATCAACAGGCACGCTGAAAAGCCAGTCGCAATGACTGACTCCTCCCCTAACCCGCTGTTGCCATTTGCTGCTGTACTCCTCCTGACTATCGGCGGCGAAGAGTACATAGTAGGGGTTCTCCTCTTGATACTGCTCCAAGCAGGCAATCATTGTCACCGTTTCGCCCAACTTCTTTACCACATAGTCGCACGAATGAATGTAAGGCGACTTGGGAAACTTCGAGGTATAGCGGTTTATTTTACCTTCGGCGCGAGTGAGCACGATTTCGGTGTTGTCGCTGTCATAGTAATATACATATCCATCGGGCAGCACTTCCTTGAGCTTAAAAACTTGGGTTTGGTTGCACAAGACGGGCGTCTTTGACAGGTCTATCATGTCCTGGCTGGCAGCACTGAGGCTGAATAATGCAAATACAACGCTGACGGTTGCTTTGCACAAAGCGTTGAGTAATCGGAATTGTCGCATCGTTATAAGCTTTTGCTGGTTTAATAGTAATGCTTGCGCTATAATTTCAAGTTACACCCCCTATTGGCCGCTAAGATAACGCAAGGCGGGGGAAAATGCAAGCGTGCCAGCAGGAAACTGCCGCGCGGACGCGGCGGCGGGCGGCCTGCTCCTGACAGGGGGCTTCCGGGGGGAGGCTTATGGAACGGCGGGAGTTCCATAAGGGAACGAGGCTCGTTCCATAAGGGAACGGCGGCAGTTCCCTTATCTCCCTCCGGGAGGCGGTAAAACGGTCAAAGGGGAAAGGGAGAACGGACTGCCGGAAACACCTTTATTATATATACGCGCGCGAAGGGAGCTTGACACGAACTGTGCCGCGGACGGCCAGGGCTTTCTTGGGTATTATTATCCAGTTCCTCATTTGAAGTTCCAGAATCCAGTGCCCGTCTCAGGGTCAGACTTCCTGCCAATAGCCCCACCAATCGTAGGACGCAGCTCTATTTCTGCAGTATAGAGAACCGTTGTAGCTTTCAGGTGTCCCCCAGCCATACTATGCCGACCGCCCTCTTTGAATGAAAACATTGCATGGGTATGGTGGAATAGCTGCCCGGTTTCGTCTCTAACCACGTTACCATTAAGCGATACTAGCTCGAGCATTCCTTCTAACCGCTCTGTCTCAAAGCTGCCTGCCTCAGGGATGAACACTTGAAGCTCTGCACGCTGACAGCCACCAATGCCGGAGAAAACAGCAGATGGTATGGACTCCCTTTCGCAAATTCCCAGAAGGATGCTGACTATTTCATCCCCCCGGTCCATACGGACATAGTAGTTATCGCCAATCTTTCTGTATTCCATGATCACCCAAGTTTCACGTTTTGATTATTTATTCTAGTGTCTTTTATATACGAGGAACCAGATAAGGCTGACGAGGAAGGCCGCGCCGCCGATGGCGTAGGAAATGGCGGGACTGAGGCCGAAGCCTATCTTGGCAATACAGATGTACGTGACGCAGACGGTTGTCATGAACAATGCCGGCAGCAGCATGACGAGATAGGCATACCCCTTGCGGCGCGAAAGATAGACCGTAGCCGTCCACAACATGAAGCAGGCCAACGTTTGATTACTCCAGGCAAAGTAGCCCCAGATGGTATTGAACCCCTCCTTATCGGCAATGTTGAACCAAAGCAGCAGGGCAGCGATGCCGAAGAGGGGCAGGCTGACGAGCAGGCGGTTGCGCACGGGATGCTGGTTGAAGTGGAGGAAGTCGGCCACGATGAGACGTGCGGAGCGGAACGCCGTATCGCCGCTGGTGATGGGGGCTGCGACAACGCCCAGAAGTGCCAGGATGCCACCGAGCACGCCGAGCCAGTTGTTGCTCACGGCCGTAACCACCTCGGGGGCCTGCGCCGCCATCGTGCTACCCACCTCGGCAGCACCGCCGTCGTAGAAGAACCAACTGGCGACCGTAGCCCAAATGAGAGCAACTACGCCCTCCGTGATCATCGCGCCGTAAAAGACGGGGCGCCCTTTGCGCTCTGAGTCGAGGCAGCGAGCCATCAGCGGGCTCTGCGTAGCATGGAAACCACTAATGGCTCCGCAGGCAATCGTAATGAAAAGACAGGGGATGACGGGCTGCTTGGCCAGATTCTCTGTAGTTGCCATGTCCCACACTTCGGGCAGAGAGGGCCACTTGATGAAAAGCACAACCATCAGCGCAACCGCCATGAACAGCAAGGCAAAGGCGAAGAGCGGATAGACGCGACCGATAATCTTGTCGATGGGGAGCATGGTGGCCATGGCGTAGTAGCCGAATATCACCACAATCCAAAGCATGATGGACGTCTGCGAACCTCCTGTCATCCCGCCGAGGATGATGGCGGGACTGTACACGAACACCGCCCCTACCATCAGAAGCACCACGATGCTGAATGCCAACAACAGGGTCTTAGCTTTCTTTCCCAGATAGGTGCCCACCAGCTCGGGCATACTCGCTCCGTCGTGACGCATGGAAAGCATGCCGCTGAAATAGTCGTGGACCGCACCCGCAAAGATGCAACCCAGCACAATCCAGAAATAGGCCGCAGGGCCGAACTTCGCACCCATGATGGCTCCGAAGATAGGCCCTGTACCCGCAATGTTCAGAAACTGGATCATGAAAATCTTCCATCCCGGAAGTACCATGAAGTCCACGCCGTCGGCCTTTGCCAGCGCCGGGGTCTGGCGGTCATCGGGACCAAAGATGCGCTCCACAAAACGGCCGTAGAGGAAATAGCCCAGTACGAGCAGCAGGAGACTCAATGTAAATGATACCATATTATAGTTTTTGTTTTAATCATAATGCTTAATTCTATAATTTCAAACCGGAGTGCTGGTGCTCCGTCCCAGAGGCTCAGTATTCTTCTATTTCCGGGATTAGCGGGCCTTTGGGGGAAATCTTGTGGTCTTTAGGGGTATGCGGGTGAGTCCATATCCCGGTTTCAAGTTCGCGGGCGTACGCCGCCCACTCTTCGCCGATGGACTTGTCGCGCGGCATCATCAGTTCGGAGACTTTCCGCGCCGCTTGTTCCTTGTCCCCGTCCGCCTCTTCCAGGAACTTCCGGAAGAGCACTTTGTCGTACCAGACGATTTCCGGCCAGTCCACTCCGCGTCCGAGGTCTTCCTGCGCCCATTCGTTGTACTGCCTGAACTCTTCTTTGCGCCGTTTCTTGAGTTTGTGCTCTTCGATGAAGAAGTCCGCGATATAGACCAGGGCGATGAGGATGGGGAAGCCTATCAGGAAGTACACCCCGCCGGCCATAAGGGCGCAGAAGAACGCCCATGGCATTATGGCATAGTCAGATATTTTCATGTCATATAGTTTGTATGTCCGCAAAGGTAAGGATTTGCGGGCATCTGTGGTTACGTTTGTCAGATTTTTTTGTTTTAATCATAATGCTTATTCTATAATTTCAAACCTATTCGGTACATTCTCCTGAGAGCCAAAATTTTGTAAGGATTTTCTTAAATGAATTCGATAGTTCCTTTTGCTTTTAGGCTGTCGTCGGACGCTTTTTTTATACGTTTTATCCCCCAATAGTGATAACTATATGATTGCTGCTTGTCGGGGACAAATATAATACTTATTTGGCATTTAGAGGGAATAATTTCCAATATTCGTTCCTTATGGGCTGCAGCACCTGCCTGTGTGAAACAATGCCTTATATAAAGCCCTTGGTGCAAACGACTGAAACCTGCGCGTTCTAGCAATTTGCAAAACTGTTTCTGCTGCTCCCGCCCGGTTCGAGCGTGTACAGGAAAGCGAAAATATACATATAGGAACATGGGGACTAAATTAACGGATAGTAAATACAGTCTGCCTCTCCTGCGAAACAGGCTGCTAAAGAGTGCGTGGTTTGTGAGAGTTGGTTCAGGGAGATTCGCTCGTAAAAGATGTTGGCGAGTTCATACTTAACCGTTTTGTCTATATCGGTAACACCACCCGCGAAGATATAGAAGACCGCTTCATCAATAAAAGGACGATATGGCTCCATGATGTCGTCTGCTAGCGGCAGGGCGTTAAAATAACTTTTATGATTGATTCCTATAGATGGAAGGAGACCGCTTCCTATCAACGCACGGGCAATATATGCACGCAGTATAGAGTAGCCATAGTTCAAGAGGTTGTTGGGAGCCTCCCCATAGCGGCTACGAATGAAAGTCCTGCCAAAGAGTGTCTTCCAGTAGAGTTTTGCAGCCTGTCCCTCACGATTTGTAGAGTCGCCGCTACACACATTCTGGTAATACCGTTTCAAGGGATCGTTACCGAGCTCTAAACGCTCTAACAAGCGTGATTGGTTTCTTATCTTCCATTCTACAACCTGCTTCCAAAGCCGTTTCTTTTTCACGGCTCCTACCCCAAGCTGGGCGCGGTATATCTTTCCTTGGACTGAACTGCCGTCTAATTCGGTGAGAACAGTTATCGGCATGTGACGCTCATCACAGAACACTACAGGGATATGAGACTTGCCAAGAAGGCAGAGTGAAGGAACGGTAAAATGTACGGAGTGGTTATCTACTATAATAATGTGTATGTCTTCCAAACTCCTATAAAGCGGATTGCTCTGCTCATCCGTCTTTTTCATTTTTAATAGTCCGTTTTCTACACTGACATCCAACGCCGAAGTCAGGAACAAAGTTTGTTTTGGCATAACATATTGTTTGAAGCGTTAAAACTAATCGTGAATATCCCGCAACAGCAAATAATAAGAAAGACGCACGAAGGCTTCCATTGACTGCCCCCGTGCGTACATTGCTATATAATATTATTTTCAGCTGAGTTTGTGGATGACGAGGCCGCTGCGGAGCTTGGGCTCGAACCACGTGGCCTTCGGCGGCATGATCTTTCCGCTGTCGGCGATGTTCATGATTTGCTGCATCGTGACGGGGTAGAGGGCGAGGGCCATCTGCATCTCGCCGCTATCGACGCGACGCTTCAGTTCGCCCAGCCCGCGCAGGCCGCCTACGAAGTCAATGCGCTTGTCGGAGCGCAGGTCCTTGATGCCGAGCAGTTCGTCCAGGATGAGGCGGCTGCTGATGTCCACGTCGAGCACGCCGATGGGGTCGCTCTCGTCGTAGGTGCCGGGACGCGCCGTGAGGCTGTACCAGCGGCCTTCAAGGTAGAGGGAGAACTCATGGGCACACTGCGGACGGTATTCCTCCCTACCCTTGTCTGCCACGACGAAATTCTTCTCCAGCGCGGCGAGGAATTCTGCGGGCGTGCGGCCGTTGAGGTCCTTAACCACGCGGTTGTAGTCCAGGATTGTAAGCTGCGAGGCCTGAAATGCTACAGCCATGAAGTAATTGTATTCCTCCGTACCTTTGTTGTCAGGATTCTGGGCTGCCTTCTCCGCTCCGACGAGTGCGGCGGCGGCACTGCGATGGTGGCCGTCGGCGATGTAGAGAGCGGGCATCTTGGCAAATTCCTCCGTAATGAGCGCGATGTCGGCATCGTCGCTTACGAGCCAGAACTTATGTCCGAAGCCATCAATCGGTGCGATGAAGTCATAGACGGGTTCAGTGGCGGCATAGCGCATGATGAGCTCATTGAGTACGGCATTGTCGGGATAGGCAAAGAACACTGGCTCGATGTTGGCATTGTTCACGCGGACGTGCTTCATGCGGTCTTCTTCCTTGTCGCGACGTGTAAGCTCGTGCTTCTTGATGAGGCCGCTCTGGTAGTCCTTGGTATGGGCACCAATGACGAGGCCGTACTGCGTCTTACCATTCATCGTCTGGGCATAGATATAGTACATTTCCTTTTCGTCCTGTACGAGCCAGCCTTTATCCTGGAACTTCTGGAAGTTCTCGGCAGCCTTCTCGTAAACGCGCGGGTCGTACTCGCTTGTGCCTTCGGGGAAGTCAATTTCGGGTTTGATGATGTGATAGAGCGACATTTCATTGTCGCCTGCTTCTACGCGAGCCTCGTCGCTTTCCAGCACATCATAGGGACGGCTCTCTACACGCTCAACAAGTTCGCGTGGGGGACGTAGTCCACGAAACGGTTTTATTGTTGCCATATTTGCTTACTTATTAACTTGAAACTTTGTGCATCCGTCCTTGAAGAAGCCGACAATCTGGTTGGCGGCGGCGAGGCCGGCGTTGATGTTGGCTTCGGCGGTCTGCGCGCCCATCTTCTTCGGCGTGGCGAAGTAGCGGTCGCCCAGCTTCTCGAGGGCTTCGTCGTGAGCGGCGAGCTGCAGGTCGCTGAGGTAGCGCAGGTCCGTGCGTTCCTGCATGGTGGCGATGAGTTCGGGCTCGTTGATGACGTCTTGGCGTGCCGTGTTCACAAGGATGCCGCCCTTCGGCATGGAGCCGATGAGGGCTGCGTTGATGCTCTGGCGCGTTTCGGGCGTGCTGGGGATGTGGAGGCTGACGACGTCGCAGGTCTTGAAGAGTTCTGCGGGCGACATCACCTGCTTCACGTTTTCGCGCGTGAACACCTCTGCGGGGCAGTAGGCGTCGTAGGCGGAGATTTCCATGCCGAAGCCCTTGGCGATGCGGGCTACGTTCTGCGGCACGTTGCCGAAGGCGAGCAGGCCGAGGCGCTTGCCCTTCAGCTCCGTTCCGGCCTTGCCGTTGAAGCGGTTGCGGACGGCGAAGAGCAGCATGCCGAACACGAGCTCGGCTACGGCGTTGGAGTTCTGTCCCGGCGTGTTCATGACGACGATGCCGCGTTGCTTGGCAGCCTCGCAATCTACGTTGTCGAAACCTGCGCCGGCGCGCACGACAATCTTCAGTTCGGGAGCGGCGTCCATCACCTCGGCGTCCACTTTGTCGGAGCGGATGATGAGGGCGTTGGCGTCCTTGACGGCGACAAGCAGTTCAGCCTTTTCTTCGTATTTCTCGATGAGGGCGAACTCGTAGCCGGCCTCAACAACGATTTTCTTAATGCCTTCGACAGCAACAGGTGCGAAGGGCTTCTGGGTTGCAACTAAAATCTTCATAATTCAGCCCCACTATGGTTCTCCCCAAGAGGGAGGAAGTGGGATGGTTTTGTTGGGATGATTACTATATACTCCCTCTCCGCCCATTAAGGGGAGGAGAGGGTGGGGGTGTGGAGGGGCTTTAGTGCTTTGCTTCAAATTCCTTCATGCAAGCTACGAGGGCTTCGACGTCCTCGACCTTGCAGGCGTTGTAGAGGGATGCGCGGAAGCCGCCTACGCTGCGGTGGCCCTTGATGCCTACCATGCCGCGCTCCTTGGCGAACTCCATGAACTCGTTCTGCAGCTCCTCGTAACCCGGAGCCATCACCCAGCAATGGTTCATGATGGAGCGGTCCTCGGCGTTGCTGACGGTGCCTACGAACAGGCGGTTGCGGTCTATTTCCTCGTAGAGCATGTCGGACTTCCTGACGTTTATCTTGTTCATGGCCTCGAGGCCGCCGACGGTGTTCTTGATCCAGCTGAGCGTCTCGTGCATGACGAAGATGGGCAGTACGGGAGGCGTGTTGAACATGGAGATGTTGCGGGCTTCCTCGGCGGCGTGCGTGCGGTAGTCCACCATCGTGGGCAGCGGGTTCATGTATGCGCGGTCGCCAATCTGCCCCAGGATGTCCTTGCGCACGATGACGAAGGTGACGCCTGCGGGACCTACGTTCTTCTGCGCGCCACCGTAGATGAGGCCGTACTTCGTGACGTCAACGGGGCGGCTCATGATGTCCGACGACATGTCGGCTACGAGCATCACGCCGTTGCACTCCTCGGCTGTGAAGTCGCGGCGGATTTCCGTTCCGTAGATGGTGTTGTTCGTCGTGATGTGGAAGTAGTCGGCGTCAGCGGGCACCTGCCATCCTTTCGGGATGTAGCTGTAAGTCTTGTCCTCGGAGGAGGCTACGATTGCCGTCTCGCCGAAGTTCTTGGCTTCCTTCGCTGCCTTCTTGGCCCAAACGCCCGTCTGCAGGTAGGCGGCCTTCTTCTTCATCAGGTTGGCGGGCAGCATGAAGAACTGCGTGCTGGCGCCGCCGCCGAGGAAGAGCACTTCGTACGTGTCGGGTATGCCGAGCAGGTCGCGCCAGAGCTGGCGGGTTTCTGCCATGAGGCGTTCCCATCCGGGCGTGCGGTGGGAGATTTCCATCAGGCCGATGCCCGTGTTGTCAAAATCGCGAATTGCGTTGATGGTTGACTCCACGGCTTCCTTCGGAAGTACGCAGGGTCCTGCGTTGAAATTGTACTTTTTCATTGTGTATCAGTTAGTGGATATTAAATATTTTTCTGCGCGAAAGTAAAGAGAATTCGGCAAGTCCGCAAACTTTCTCCGAAGTTTTTTACAACGACACCCGAAGATTAAGGAAAAGCGGGGGAGACGGCCCTGCCAGCAGGGCCTGCGCGGAGCGTCGCTAACCCTAGGGATAGTTCCCCGTAACCATAGGGATAGTTCCTCGTACCCCTAGGGATAGCTCTCCGTAACCCTAGGGATAGCTCTCCGTAACCCTAGGGCCACTCCACCATGGCCGATGAAGGTGGGAGAATACAAAGGCGGGAGGCTGGCGTTCCGCTGCGGTAACTGCCCGCGCGCAAGCCTGCCACCCGCCGTATGGAGGGGAAAGCAGTCGGCCTGTAAGCCGGGTTCTGTTCTCCTATGCGAGCGGAGTGTCCGTCATTTATCCTGGCCTGCCGTCGCCGACAGGCTCTATCGTTCTACCCTCCGGCTCGGGCGGGCCGCCCTCCGAATGCGCCGGTTTACATGAACTTTCAGCGTCCGATGTGCACGGCACGGCTGTCGCCAGCCGCCCGGTGGGCTCTTACCCCACCTTCTCACCCTTACCCGAAGCCTCCCCTGCTGTGCGGCGGGGACGGAGCGGGCGGTTATTTTCTTCTGCACGGATTAACCCTCACGGACTACTTCCCATTAAGAAGCGGACTGCCCTGCGCTGCCCGGACTTTCCTCCTGCGCCGCCTGCCGGGGGCAGGAGCGCACGCGACGGACCGTCCGGCTGCTTTCCGTCGGCAAAGGTAGGCATTCGGCGGCACAACCGCAAGGCGGACAAGGCCGAAAATGCGCACGCATTCTTTACTGCTATGGGGGCGGACGGAGGAAAATGGCGGGGGACGGGCGCGGCTTCCAAATATTATTCTTACTTTTGCGACAGCAAGAGAGAACTAACACTTACACCTTTATATTTATGTTCGACAGAGAGAAGGGCTTGTACATAGCCCACGGCCCGAGCGGGGCACTGAGTATCCAGGGAAGAATGGCCAACCGGCACGGCCTCATCGCCGGAGCGACGGGAACGGGCAAGACGGTCACGCTGCAGGTCATGGCGGAAAGTTTCTGCCAGGCAGGCGTGCCCTGCTTCATGGCCGACATGAAGGGCGACCTCTCCGGCATCTCGCAGGCGGGCCGGCTCAGCGGCTTCATCGAGAAGCGTCTGCCGGAGTTCGGCCTCGCCGAACCCGCGTTCCAGGCCTGCCCCGTCCGCTTCTACGACGTGTACGGGGAACAGGGACACCCCATGCGGGCCACCGTCTCGCAGATGGGGCCCGACCTGCTCGCACGCCTCATGCAGCTGAACGATACACAGGCCGGCGTGCTCAATATCGTCTTCCGGATCGCGGACGAGCGCGGCCTGCTGCTCATCGATGTCAAGGACCTGCGCGCCATGCTGGACTACGCAGCGAAGAACGCCTCGGCCTACACGACGAAATACGGCAACATCTCCACCGCCAGCGTAGGCGCCATACAGCGCGCACTGCTCGCCCTGGAGGGACAGGGTGCCGACAAATTCTTCGGCGAGCCCGCATTCGACATCATGGACCTGCTGCAGTGCGAAGGCGGGAAGGGCGTGATGAGCGTCCTCGCCGCAGACCGGCTGATGCTCCAGCCCAAGCTCTACTCCACGTTCCTCCTCTGGCTGATGTCCGAACTCTACACCTCCCTGCCCGAGGTGGGCGACCTCGACTACCCGAAACTCGTATTCTTCTTCGACGAGGCACACATGCTGTTCGACGGCACCTCACGCGCCATGATTGACAAAATCGAGCAGGTCATCCGCCTCATACGAAGCAAAGGCGTCGGCATCTACTTCGTCACGCAGAGCCCCACCGACCTCCCCGAAAACATCCTCGGACAATTAGGCAACCGCGTCCAGCACGCCCTGCGCGCCTACACGCCGAAGGACCAGAAAGCCGTGCGCACCGCAGCCGACACTTTCCGGGCCAACCCGGACTTCAAGACGGAGGACGCCATCACGCAACTCGAGACCGGCGAAGCCCTCGTATCCTTCCTGGACGAAAAAGGCGCACCGGCCATCGTCGAACGGGCCAAGGTACTCTTCCCGCTCAGCCAGATTGGCGCCATCACGGAGGGGCAGCGAGCCGACCTCATCCGGCAGTCACGCATCTACGGCAAGTACGATACGCCCGAAGACCGCGAGAGCGCATACGAAGTACTCCGCGACCTGGACCAGCAGCAAGCCGCAGAGGCGGAAGCACAGGCTGCCGGGAAAGCGGAAGAGAAAGCCGCAGAAAAGGAAACCAGGAAGAGCAGCAAGAAGCAGGGACTGGTGAGCAAAATCATCCGGGCCGTCATCACAGCCGTCACCGCCTCCCTCGCCACGATCATCGGCACGGCGGTATCGGACAAAGTGACCGGTAAGAAGACTACGCGCAAGAGCAGCACCTCGGCCACGGGACGCGTCGTGAAGAACGCCACCTCCGCCGCCACGCGCACCGCTACCCGCGAACTCACACGCGACATCCTCGGCAACCTCATCAAATAACCCCGACCATGAGAAGCTACGCACGCACGCTCACGGCAGCCGCCATCGCGCTGGCCGCCGCCATCCCCGCCACCGCTCAGACCTATGTGCCCACCCCGGAAAACCTCGCCGCACGGCAGAAGTTCGCGGACAGCAAATTCGGCATCTTCCTACACTGGGGGCTCTACGCCATGTTCGCCCAGGGAGAATGGTACATGACGAATGAGAACATCAACTGCCACGAGTATGCGAAATCCGCCGCCGCCTTCTACCCGCACAATTTCGATGCGGCAGCATGGATTGCCGCGATAAAGGCGAGCGGTGCACGCTACATCACGTTCACGTCGCGCCACCACGAAGGATTCTCCATGTGGGACTCGCAGGCAAGCGACTACAACATCATGCACACCCCTTACGGACGCGACATCGTGCGCCAGCTGGCCGACGAGTGTCACAAGCAGGGGATAGGCCTCCACCTCTACTACTCCCATCTGGACTGGACACGGGAGGACTATCCGCGCGGCCGTACCGGACTCGGCACGGGGCGCACAGGCGACAAGCAGGGAGACTGGAAAAGTTACTACAACTTCATGAACCGCCAGCTCACGGAACTGCTGACAGGCTACGGCGACATCGGTGCAATCTGGTTTGACGGCTGGTGGGACCACGATGAGGACAGCATTCCATTCAACTGGGAGTTGGAAGAGCAGTACGCGCTTATCCACCGTCTGCAACCCGCCTGCCTCGTCGGAAACAACCACCACCAGACACCCTTCCCCGGGGAGGACATCCAAATCTTCGAGCGGGATGTGCCGGGAGAAAACAAGGCCGGGTTCTCGGGGCAGGACATCAGCCACCTGCCGCTCGAGACGTGCCAGACAATGAACGGCATGTGGGGCTACAAAATTAAGGATCAGAACTACAAGTCTGTCCGCACCCTCGTCCAACTACTCGTCCGCACGGCGGGCAAGGGCGCGAACCTCCTGCTCAACATCGGTCCTCAGCCCGACGGAAGCCTCCCGGCCGCAGCCTTGGAACGCCTCAGCGGCATGGGTAGCTGGCTGGCAACCAACGGCGAAAGCATTTACGGCACTACCGGCGGTGAAGTTACGGAGGGCGAAGCGGTCGTCTCAACCCGGAAGGGAGAACTCCTCTACCTGCACGTCCTGGCCCCCGGGAGGGACAGCGTGCGCTTTGAGACGCAGCAAAAAGTGAAGCGCGTGTCGGCATTCGGAAGCACCACTCCCCTACCCTTCACACAGAAGCGCGGGACAGTGGAAATCAGCTTCCCCTGCACGCCGCAGGACAACACGGACTACATCATCGTCGTGGAATAGCCTGTGATGCCCAAATTCATACACATATATTATTATATAGTGCTGGTCGCCGTGCTCGCACAGCCATGCCGCGCCCAGCGCCATGAGGTGCTGGCCGACAACCTGCGCACGTTGCTCGTGGAAGCCGGAGGAGACGGCAACAGCCTGCCCGTCCTGACGCTCGGCAGCGGGGAGACACTGCGCATTTCCTTTGACGACATGACGCACGAATACCGCCGTTACACCTATCACATTGAGCACCTGACGTGGGATTTCCGCCCGACGGATGAACTCTTCGACAGCGAATACGTGCGCACGGCGGCGGACGAGGAGGTCATAGAGGACTACGAGGAGAGCATGAACACCGTGGTAAACTACACCCACTACACCCTCGATTTTCCCAACGACAGGATGCAACCGCTCGTCTCCGGCAATTACCGCCTCATCATCAGCACCGAGAACGATGTCGACGAACGGGAAGAGGTTATCCGGGTGTACTTCTCCGTCCTTGACCCGCAGGCGACAGTCGCGCTACGGGCTACGACGAACACGGACGTGGACTGGAACGCCACGCACCAACAAGTGGAAATGGAAGTGGACCTGCGGGACTTGGTTGTACGCGATGCGGCCACAGAGGTAAAGACCGTCGTCCTGCAAAACCGCCGCTGGGACAATGCGGCCATCAACCCCGCCCCCACCTACACCACGGCCCAGCGGCTGATATGGAAGCACTGCCGGGCACTGATTTTCCCTGCCGGCAACGAGTTCCGCTCCTTCGAGAACATATCCACGCGCTACCCGGGCATGAACATCGAACGGGTCGGATGGCGCGAGCCTTTCTACCACGCGGCGGTCTTCCCCGATGCACCACGGCGCAACTACCTGCACATGCCCGACCGCAACGGGCAGTTCGTGCCCGCAACAGCCGACTCACCCTACCCCGACACGGAGAGCGAGTACGTTTATACCCACTTCCTGCTTGAGACGGACGAACTCCCGGGGCAGGACATCTACATCTGCGGACAATGGACGCACGACCGCTTCCTCCCTGGATACCAGATGCACTATGACGAGGAACTGCAGGGCTATGCCGCCAGTCTTTTCCTCAAGCAAGGCTATTACAGCTACCAGTATCTCGCCGTACCACGCCAAGGGAAACGCGCCGGACAGACCGCACCCGCCGAAGGCGACTTCTGGCAAACGGAGAATGAATACGCCGCTTACGTTTACTACCGCCGCACTGGCGACCGCTACTGGCGGCTTGTAGGCCACACAGCACCGTCTTTCAGACCCTAATATCCCTGCACGCAATTCCTATGGACATTACTTTTCTGAATATTTGCGACTTCATCGGCACACTCGCTTTCGCCATATCCGGCATACGCCTCGCCAGTGCCAAACACTTCGACCTCTTCGGAGCCTACGTCGTAGGCCTTGCCACCGCCATCGGTGGCGGTACGATGCGCGACCTCCTGCTCGGTGTTTCACCGTTCTGGATGACCAACCCCTTCTATCTTATCTGCACCGCCATCGCACTCGTATGGGTGATGGTGTTCCGTAAACTGCTCGTCCGGCAAAACAACACGTGGTTTCTTTTCGACACCATCGGTCTGGCACTCTTCACCGTCACGGGTATGGAAAAAACGCTGCAAGCGGGATTTCCTTTTTGGACGGCCATCGTGATGGGTACCATGACGGGCGCGGGGGGCGGTGTCATGCGTGACGTGCTCATCAATGAAGTTCCGCTCATCTTCCGTAAGGAGATATACGCCCTTTCCTGCGTGCTCGGCGGCCTCTCCTACTGGCTCGGGATGCGCATGGGGCTGCACAGCATGGCCAATGCCTCCCTGTGCGCCGCCGTGGTCATTGCCATCAGGCTGCTCGCTGTCAAGTTCCAGCTCCGCCTGCCCGTGCTGAAAGGGGAAAACCAGTGAAGGGTGCAGCAAACGCACACCTTTCTCGGGTGACTCCCCCTCCCCGGCAGTTCTTCGTAACCCTATGGGTGCGGCCATCCCGCGCACTTTCCTTGCGCGCAATCTGGCGGAATAGTCTTCAGGAAATGGCGGAAAAGTTTATCTTCTCCTTTTTAAGTCGCAGTAATTCCCGCCACAATACGGCGTTCTGCGGCAGGTTTTCTTCAGGATCTTGGCGCAGCACCTCGGCGGCGGCGGTACGCGCTTCTTCCATCAAGGCTGCGTCGCGGACGATATTGGCGACATGCAAGTCAAAGGGCATACCGCTCTGCTGCGTCCCTTCCAGGTCGCCGGGACCGCGTAACTTGAGGTCTTCCTCCGCTATCTCAAAGCCATCGGTGGACTCCACCATGATCTGGATGCGGCGGCGCGTGTCCTGCGAAAGTTCATACTTCGTGACAAGGACGCAGTAGCTCTGGTCCGCACCGCGCCCCACGCGCCCCCGGAGCTGGTGAAGCTGGGATAGGCCGAAACGCTGTGCGTCCCAAATGACCATAACGCTGGCGTTGGGCACATTGACCCCCACTTCGATCACCGTCGTGCTGACCAAAATCTGCGTCTCGCGGGCGATGAAACGCCGCATCTCCTCGTCTTTCTCCGCCGGCTTCATCTTACCATGCACTTTCCCTACACTATATGCCGGGAAAGCCTCGCTGATATCCGCATAACCCTGCTCCAAGTTCTGCAAATCTATCTTCTCGCTTTCCTGGATGAGGGGGAAGACGAAATACACCTGCCGCCCCAGTTCCAGCTGATACTTGACGCCCTCAAAAAGGCGCGAACGGGTATTTTCGTAGTAGTGTACGGTCTGTATCGGTTTGCGTCCCGGCGGCAATTCGTCGATGACGGATACGTCAAGGTCGCCATAGACCGTCATGGCCAGGGTGCGGGGGATTGGCGTGGCTGTCATGACGAGGATGTGCGGCGGCTGCACGTTCTTCATCCACAATTGCGCGCGCTGCTTCACGCCGAAGCGGTGCTGCTCGTCAATGACGCAGAGGCCGAGGTTCAGGAAACGCACGGTGGGTTCGATGAGGGCGTGCGTGCCGACAAGTATCTGCACGCTTCCGTCCGCAACACCCGCCAGCACATCCCGCCGCCGCACCCCCTTGACGATGCCCGTCAGGAGTTCCACGCGGACGGGAAGCGGCCCGAGCTGGTCGCGGATGGTGGCCAAATGCTGTTCGGCCAGTATTTCCGTCGGAGCCATGATGCAGGCCTGGAAACCGTTGTCTATAGCCAAGAGGCAGGTCATCAGCGCGACCATCGTCTTACCCGAACCGACATCGCCCTGCAACAGGCGGTTCATTTGCCGCCCGGTGCGCATGTCCTGGCGGATTTCCCTAATGACGCGCTTCTGCGCCCCGGTCAGTTCAAAGGGCAACCGCTCGTTGAAAAAGCGCATAAAGTGCTCTCCGACATGCCGGAACACGTAACCGTCAGACTTCATGCGGCGGTTACGCGTATAGCGCAGAATGTCTAGCTGCAAATAGAACAACTCTTCAAACTTCAGGCGGTGCAGTGCGGCGGGAAGTGCCGCCGAATTAGGCGGGAAGTGGGCGGTACGCAAAGCTTCGTCAAGCGGGAGCAAAGCGTGCGTTTCCAACAGGTAAGCAGGGAGCGTCTCCTCTACGGGTACGCGCTGGAGCAGTTCAAAAGCATGCTGCACCAAGGCCGTAAATGTCCGCGAGCTGAAGGAAGTCTTTTTCAGACGCTCGGGAATGGAATAAATAGGTTGGAGCCCCTGGTTGGGGAGCGGACGGTCGGGATCGAACCTGTCCAGCTCCGGATGCGAGAAGGAGAAGCGTCCGCCGAACCGGACGGGCTTGCCAAGCAGCAGGTAGGGCTGGTTCACCTTGTAGGTGTCGCGGACATACTTCAGCCCGGCGAACCAGACAAGCTCCGCATACCCTGTGCCATCCGTGAATACCGCCTTGATACGGCGTTTCCGCCCCACGCCTTCCTCCGAAAAATCTACAATCTGACCTTTCAGCTGCACATAGGGCATGTCCTCTTGCAGGTCGCGGATGGTGAGCACCTCCGAACGGTCAATGTATTTATAGGGGAACGTATAGAGCAAATCACCGAGCGTGGCGATATGCAGTTCGGAGGCCAACTGCTTGGCACGGGCCGGGCCGACGCCTTTCAGGTACTTGATGTCTTGTTGCAGGCTGTTCACCGGAGCATCTTTAATGGGCTGGTCGGAAACGAGGTTGGCAGCGGATTATCCCGCCTGACCAGCGGGCTGTGCGCCTCGCGCGTCGGCTGCCGGAGTTGCGGAGGGGGTATAAATCATGCCGTCCTGCAAGCGGCGGATGAAGTCCCATCCCGTGAAGCGGGCCGCAATGGTATAGGCAAACTCCATTGCTGCACCGGGACCGCGCCCCGTGATGACGTTGCCGTCTTCCTGAACCCAGGCTCCGGTGAAGTCCGCCCCACGGAGCTGTCCCTCAAACCCTGGGTAGCAGGTGGCCTTGCGGCCCTCCAGGATACCGTTGATGCCGAGAACCATCGGCGCAGCACACAGGGCACAGGTCAGGCCGCCGCGCTCAAAATGCGAGAGAAGCAGGGTGCGCAGGCCTTCATGCTCGGAGAGGTTCTTCGCCCCCGGCCATCCGCCCGGCAGGATGAGGGCCTGGCTGTCTGTGAAGTCGGCTTCGGAAAACAGCACATCGGCAAAGAGTTTCGTTGCATGGGCACTCTCCACCAGCAAGTCGGAGGTAATGCTCACTACCTGCACGTCCAGACGGCAGCGGCGCAGGATGTCAATGGGCGCGATGGCCTCAATATCTTCAAAGCCCGGCGCAAGGAAAAGGTGTATCATTGGTCGTTTCTTTATAATTACAGAGAAAGGTTTATTGCAGGCAGGCGAGATATTGGCGTATGGTCTCGTGCAGACCCAGATAGAGTGCGTCACAGACGAGCGCATGACCTATGCTGACCTCGTCCAGCCAAGGGATTCGGCTATGCAGATAGGCGAGGTTATGCAGCGAAAGGTCGTGCCCGGCATTCAGCCCCATACCCAGCTCTTGCACGAAGGCTGCCGTCTCGACGAACGGACGCACCGCCGCCTCGCAATCTTCCGCATAGCCGGAAGCGTAGGGCTCGGTATAGAGCTCTACCCGATCGGCACCTGAGCGTTTTGCATACTCCGCAGCTGTGTGCTCGGCATCGATGAAGATGGAGACACGGATGCCGTATTCGTGGAAACGCGCCGTCACATCGGAAAGGAACGCCTCATGCCGTTTCGTGTCCCAACCGAAGCAGGAGGTGAGCTGCCCGGGCTTGTCGGGAACAAGCGTTACCTGGGTCGGCGCGACTTCACAGACGAGCCGACAAAACTCCTCCGAGGGGTAGCCCTCAATGTTGAACTCCGTAGTGAGTTCCGATGCAAGCATCCGTACATCGGCATAGCGGATGTGGCGCTCATCAGGGCGGGGATGAACGGTGATACCCTGCGCACCGAAGATTTCGCAATCCTTGGCTACGCGGAGTACATCGGGATTGTTTCCGCCCCGAGCGTTACGCAGCGTCGCAATCTTGTTGATATTTACGCTCAACTTTGTCATGGCAAAAGCGGACTTAATCAGGAGAAAGCCTTATCTTTGCAGGCGTCCGAGCGGTAGGCCACCGCAGGGGGACGACCGCGAATCACTTCGCAAAAGTAATAATAAGTATTGGATTATGCAAACTGGACGCCGCTTGAGGGTCGCCGTATTCGGCAACGAATACCAACTGAAGAAGAGTTCGGAAGCCGAATGTGTACTGCGGAAACTGGATGAAGGCGGGGCTGAGACGCTCCTTGAGGAGGCTTTCGCCGACTTCATCGCCCGCCAGTTGCCGCCAGCACTACGCCACTTCCCGAAATTCCGCCGCGATGAGGATATCCGGGCGGACGTGGCCATATCGCTCGGCGGCGACGGAACATTCCTAAAGACGGCCTCATTCATCCGCGACAGCCGCATTCCGATTCTCGGCATCAACACCGGGCACCTCGGCTTCCTCGCCGACGTGGCGAGCGACACGACCGCCGCAGCGGTGGAAGCCCTGCTCGCGGGAAAATACACTGTGGAGGAACGAAGCGTCGTCCAAGTGGAGACCAGTGGCGGAACGCTGCGCGAATACCCCTTTGCCCTCAACGAAGTGGCCATTCTCAAGCACGATAATTCGTCCCTCATCAACGTGCGGACGGAAATAGACGGCGAATTGCTTGCCGATTACGTGGCCGACGGGCTCATTGTCTGTACGCCGACAGGCTCTACAGGCTACTCCCTGAGTGTGAACGGCCCCATCATTTCGCCTTCTTCCAAGTCTTTCTGCATCTCGGCCGTCGCCCCGCATAGTCTGAATGTGCGTCCCGTTGTCGTGAACGACGACGTGGCGGTCGCCCTTTCCGTGCGGACGCGCTCCGACAAATACCTCATCGCTATTGACGGACGCAGCGAGGCGCTCCCCAAGGAGGTAGGCATAACGCTGCGCCGCGCGCCCTATACCATCGGCGTAGTGAAGACTACGCACCGCAACTTCTTTGAGACACTGCGCGACAAGATGCTATGGGGGGCGGATCAACGCAGCACATAGGAAACGGTACGGTATGAGGAAATTTTTCGGAATAGGACGGATGGAAAGCGACAACCGCTTGCGCAATTGGCGCGAGGTGGTGGCATGGCTGTGGGAGATGGACCGGGGATTCCGCGCCCGGACGGTGGTGAACACGCTCCTGGGCAGCTTCAACGTAGCCTTGGGGCTCACCTACGTCTGGGCGACCAAATGGACCATTGATGTCGCCACAGGGGTTTCGGGGTACCAGTCGCTGCGATTGCCCATTTTGTGTCTCGTGCTGCTCACCCTGCTCCGCATCACGGCGGGCATCGCCGCACGCTGGATTTCCGCCACACTCGGGATTAAGGCGCAGAACCGGATGCGGCAACGGCTCTTTGAGCGCGTCATAGGCAGCCATTGGGAGGGCATCAGGGAATTTCACAGCGGCGATATGCAAAGCCGCCTGACCAGTGACCTCTCCACGGTCATCACCTTCCTGACGAGCCACGTCCCCTCCCTTTTCAACACCTGCATCCAACTGCTCGGCGCATTCCTGTTTCTCTATTACATGAGCCCTGCTCTGGCGGTAAGCATCGTGCTCATACTGCCGCTTTTCCTGCTGGGTAGCCGACTCTATATGCGCCGGATGCGCCACCGCACCCACCTCGTCCGCACCATTGAGGCCCGCATCGTGAGCA
This sequence comes from Alloprevotella sp., assembly GCA_017476545.1. Lineage (GTDB taxonomy): Bacteria > Bacteroidota > Bacteroidia > Bacteroidales > Bacteroidaceae > Alloprevotella. The sequence continues at coordinate 15,138 of JAFUZP010000016.1, read as the reverse complement.
TGTTACAGGAGAATCTGCAACACAGCCTCGTCGTGAAGACGCTGCAAGGCCCTGCCGCTGCCGTACGCAAACTCGCCGGCGTGCAGGAAGACCTGCGCCGGGAAAGCATCGCCAACACCCGGATTACGACCTTCACGTCCGCCCTGACTACGTTCGGCTTCGCCACGGCCTTCCTCGTTACCTTCATCTGGGGGACCGTCAGCCTGCACCGGGGACTCATCACCTACGGCACGCTCATCGCCTTCGTGCAGCTCGTCGGACAAATAGAAGGGCCGCTCGAACGACTGATACAGTTCGTAAGCATCTTTATCGCCACGTTCACCTCCGCCGACCGCCTCATGGAACTCGAAAGCATTCCGGCGGAAACCGCGACCGACGCGGAACTCCGTGTGCAGCAACCGGCGGGTATCGCCGTCCGCAACGCGGGCTTCACCTATGCCGGGGGCGGGCGAAGGGTTTTCCAAGGCTTCAGCTACGACTTCCCACCCGGCAGCTCAACCGCTGTCACCGGCCCGACTGGCTCCGGCAAGACTACCCTCGTGCGCCTCCTACTGGCCATCATCAACCCCACGGAGGGGAGCGTCAGCATTACCCACAAGGACGGGGAGGCCCCCATATCCGTCGCCACACGCTGCAACTTCGCCTATGTGCCGCAGGGCAATTCCCTACTGAGCGGCACAATCCGGGAGAACCTGCTCCTCGCCTGCCCGACAGCAACAGACGAACAAATCCGCGAAGCGCTTACCGCTGCGGCGGCGGAGTTCGTCTTCGACCTGCCGCAGAAATTGGAAACGCCATGTGGAGAACAAGGTGGCGGACTTTCCGAAGGACAGGCACAGCGTATAGCCATCGCCCGCGCACTGCTGAAGGACGCCCCCTTCCTGTTACTTGATGAAGCTACCTCCGCCCTCGATGCCGAAACTGAGCACAGGGTTCTCCAGAACATCACATCGCGCTGCCACGACCGCACCCTTATTTACGTCACACACCGCCCTGAGGCACTCCGCTACGCCACGCAGACACTGCGGTTGGGACATAACGGATAACCCGCTCCTATAACCTGAAAAAACTGACCACAGGGTTACGAAATACTAACCGCAGGGTTAGGAAAAACTGACCGTAGGGTTAGGAAAAACTGACCGTAGGGTTAGGAAACGGCTACCGCACAGGCAGTTGCCACCCCATCAGCCCTTGGGCACTATCCGGCCATAACTCGCGGCCTGCACCAGCCCGCGTACGGCGAGAAAAGCCAGCAGGGCAATCCAAAGGCAGCCATTCGTGCCAACGAACTGCATACCGTCCAAAAGCGGACAGACGTAGAGAATGAGGAAAAAAGCCGCCATGCCAAAAGCGACGGAGGCGAGCATCAGGCGCGTGGAAGTCGTACCGATGCAAAGCCCGTCGTAGAGGAACGTGGCCACACCACAGAGAGGAAGCAGCCAGGCATAAGGGAGGTAAGGAACTGCGCCATGCACAATGGCGGCATCGTCCGTCAGTAAGGAAAGAAAAGGTACACCCCCGATATAATATAATGCGGTAAAGGCAAGCGTCAGCCCTGCACCCCAGGTGAAAAGCGCGCGCGTCAGGCGGAGGAAGGCCGGACGGTTGCCCGCACCGTAATACTTCCCTCCGACGGCCTCACCCGCATAGGCGAAGCCGTCCATCACATAGGAAAAAAGCATATAGAACTGCATCAGCAGCGAATTGACAGCCAGCAGCATATCGCCCTGTGCGGCACCGCGCTTCGTGAACCATACCTGTACGGCCACCATACAGAGCGTGCGGAGGAACAGTACCCCTTCCACACGGAAACCCTCACCCTGCCTCAAAGAAAAGCGGGAAGTAGCTCGCAGGCGGCGCAGGCACTGTGCGACATAGCGGTACAGGGGGACGGTACGCTCTCCCGCCGCTGCCGGAACGCGGCAGCAGGCATACATGGCCAGTCCCGCCCACTGCGCGATGAGCGTACCCGTGGCGACACCCTCCACCTTCCAGCCAAAACCGACAACCAGCCCCAGGGAAAGGAGAATGTTCAGCAGGTTCTGGGAAATAGCTACCGCCATCGGCATACGCGCGTCCTGCCGACCCAGGAACCAGCCGTTCAAGCAATAAACCGAAAGCACAGCCGGTGCGCCCCAAATGAGGATACGGAAATAAGTCCGCGCAAGAGCCTCCACATCGGGCATCGCCCCCATCAGGAGGAAGGCGGCCTCGCCCAGCGGCCACTGCAACAGGAGAAAAGATAGGGACAGGCAGGCGGCAATGCCCAGCGAACGGAGGAGGACATCGCCCAACGCACGCTCCGCCTCAAGCTCCCCCATCCCGGCATCCGTCCCCCGCACCGTTTGCGCCGTAACCGATGCCGATGCCCGGCCGAACGCCTGCGCGGTCAGTCCGCCGGTGCTCATCCGCAGGAAACCGCAAAGCCAGTAGAGCACGTTGAATATCATCGCCCCCACGGCTACGGCACCGATATACCGCGCGCCACCGAGATGGCCCGAAATCCCCATGTCGGCCAGTGCAAGCAGCGGCACCGTCACGTTGGTGGCGATGCTCGGCAGGGCTATTTTCAAAATCTCCTTGTGCATTTTCCGCCTGCAAAGATAGTGGAAAACGCGCGCAGGGACAAACAATTAAACGGGAAGCGGAAGGTAAAAAGGAACAATCTATACGACATTTTTCACAACCGCACATGACAAAATGAAGCGACAGGACTGAAAAAGAGTTAAATTACGGGGATAAATCCTGCGGGGGCTTGCAGGATTACGAATGTAAGCGTATTTTTGCAATGTTTTTCATGGTATTAGATTTAAGGTTAGTGAAGATTGGTTGTCGGGAGACAATCAATTTTTTTGTTTTACCCCCAGCACCGGGAGAGTACCATCCGCGAGAAATACAACGCGCCCGGAGACACAACACAGCCTGTTGCAGCTCCGGGCGCAGCCTATCTATAGGGAAACGTGACGTTATCGGTCGAGTTTCTTGTCCCTGAACATCTTCTCGATGTAAACGCTCAGGATGTTAATGGCGCGCAAGTTCTCACCGCCTTGCGGCACAATGATGTCCGCGTACGCCTTAGTCGGCTCTATGAATTCGTTGTGCATCGGTTTCAGGACGCGGAGATAGCGGTTCATGACCATCCGCGCCGTGCGTCCGCGCTCAATGACATCCCGCTCCATCACCCGTATGAGGCGGTCGTCGGCATCTGCGTCCACGAAGATGCGCAAATCCATCATGTCGCGGAGTTCCTTACGGTAGAGAGCCATGATGCCCTCGATGATGATAACATTGGAGGGCTCTACGTGTACCGTCTCCTCACAGCGGTTGCACGTCAGCATGGAATAGACCGGCTGCTCAATAGCCCTGCCCTCACGCAGTGCGCGTACCTGCTCCTCAAGCAAGTCCCAGTCAAACGCGTCCGGGTGATCGAAGTTCTTTTTGCGCAGTTCCTCGAGTGGGACACCCGGTTGGGCAGCCTTGTAGTAAGAATCCTGCGGGACAACTGAAACTTGCCCTGTGGGGATTCGTTCCATAATCTTGCGTACAACGGTGGTTTTCCCCGAACCGGTTCCGCCTGCAATTCCGATGATAATCATAAGGCATTAGAGGTATTTGCCTGCGAAGATAGAGAAAATTCGGAAAACTGCGCCCCTCAAGAGAAAAAAATGCACGAAACAGGTGGCAGAAAGCGGGGCGCGGAAACGGACGGAAGCGACTAAATGAGTTTTTGCAGCACGAGCAAGTCCTCATACTCCCCCGCGCGGTAGTGCCATGCCGGTAGCGTGGCCACCTCCGTATAGCCGCACCCGAGGAAAAGCTGCCGTGCCGCAGGGTTCGCTGACGCAGACACGTTTGCGAACAGCATACGCAGGTTGAGGACATCGCGGGCATACGTTTCCAACTGTTCCAGGGCGGAATGCGCATACCCCTTGCCCCGCGCCGTTGCGAGCAGGGCTATACCGACCTCCGCGCGGCGGTCCGTGGGCGACACGTCCAAGAGGTCGAGCAACCCGACCGCACGGCCGTCCGCACAGATGGCCAGGCGGAGACTGCCCGTCCCGAAAGCGGTGGCGGGCTGGGCGGCGATATACTGCTTCAGGGCGTAGCGGGAATACGGCCCGGCAGGCGTGCCGACGCACCACATGGCGGGGTCGTTCTCGATGGAGTAGAGCAGTCCCAGGTCTTCGGGTTCTATTGCGCGCAGCGTAATCATAGCGGGAGGGCTGTTATGAAGGGAGGGAAACAACATCGCCCCCGGTGATGAGTACATGCCAGCCCGGATAGCGGATGCCGAGGTAGCGCGTATGGTCGGAATGCTCCAAGGCGGAAAGGATGTCCGCATAGGACTGCGCCTCGCCGTCAAACGAGAGGAGACAATCCGTCTCGGGGGCTGCATTACGGCGTGCGGGCCGGACGAATGCTTTCAGGTTGTTGAACTTCTGCACGACAAGCGCGAGCAACGCCCGTCCCACGATAGCCAGCTGTACGGGGAAGGAGAGCAGGAGGGTCAGGTGGCCGTAGTGCTTGCGGAAGAAGAGCAGCATAGCATGGTAGAAGTTGTGGATATAGCGGAAGCTCGTCTTACGGGTGCTTTCCCCTTTGTAGTGGAGTATGGGCACCGGAAGGTAGTAGTTCTGGAAGCCGCCCTGCAGCAGGCGGTAGGACAGGTCCACGTCCTCGCCGTACATGAAGAACTGTTCGTCGAAGAGCCCCACCTTGCCGAGCGCGGCGCGCGGCACCAGCATAAACGCCCCGGACACGATGTCGATCCGCGCGGGTTCGTCCGCATCAAGATACCGCATATAATAACGTCCGAACGTGCGCGAGCGCGGGAAAAGTGCGCCGAGGCCGCTCATCTTGCAGAAGGCGGTCCACGGCGAAGGCAGGCCTCGGCGCGACTCGTAGGCGAACGTACCGTTATCGCACAGCATCTTGACACCCAGCGCGCCCAGGTCGGGATGCCTTCCGGCGAAGTCCAGGCACGCGCGGAGCGTGTGTTCCGCCACGATGGTATCGGGGTTGAGGAACAGGACGTAGTCCCCGCTGCTCCGCTCCACGGCCAGATTGTTGGCGCGGCCGAAACCCAGGTTCTCCCCGCTGGGCACGATGTTCAGCTGCGGATGGGCCTCCGGCGGGAACAGCCTGCGGAGGTGTTCCAGTGTGCCGTCCTCCGATGCGTTGTCCACGACGAACACTTCCGCCTCAATGCCCTCCGTGGCGCGCAGGACGCTGCGGAGGCACTGCGCGAGGTAGTGCTTCACGTTGTAGCTGACGATGATGACGGAGAGTTTCATGGCGTGTTCAGGAAGCGGTGCCCCTCGGCCAGCAGAGCAGGCTTGCGGTGAGGGCGATGAGCAGGCAGTAGAGGCTGGGCTGGCTGAAGCCCGCAGCGTAGTACAGGAACGCGCTCGGCAGGATGGCCAGTGCGTTCAGCGCGAGGCGCACACCGCTCCATTTGCGCAGTGCGGCCGCTGCGGACCCTGCGTCCGGTGCCGAGAGTTCGGCCCGCACCCGCCGCACGACGAAGAGCCGGCAGGCCAGGAAGGAGCCCCCCACCGCCGTGGCGATGCAGAGCAGCTGCTGCACATACGCCGCCACGGGCGTAGCGGGGAGGAAGCCCTGCGGGAGCGTGCCGGCCTCCTGCAGAGCCACCCAGAGGGCCGTGACGGCCCAGATGAGTACGAATATCACTTGAAGTCTGCGCATATAGCTATATGGTGAGCGTTACTGTTTCAGTTCGATACGGTTCACGATGGAGCGTCCCAGCGTCACCTCGTCCGCGTACTCCAGCTCGTCCCCCACGCTGATGCCCCGCGCCAGCGTCGTCAGCCGCACCTCAGCCCCCGCAGCCGCCAGCTTGCGGGAGATGTAGAAGTTCGTCGTGTCGCCCTCCATCGTCGGATTGAGCGCGAGGATGACCTCCCCCACCCCTCCGGCGGCGACGCGCTCCACGAGCGAATCGATTTCCAGCTGCGAGGGGCCCACGCCGTCCATCGGCGAGATGACGCCCCCCAGCACGTGGTAAAGCCCCCGGTACATCCCCGTGTTCTCGATGCTGAGCACGTTGCGCACGTTCTCCACCACGCAGATTGTCGAAGCGTCCCGCAGCGGGTTTGCGCAGATGTCGCACGTCTCCGCGTCCGAGATGTTATGGCAGACCTTGCAGAAGCGCACCTCGTCCACCAGGCGGTGCAGGCTCTCCGCCAGCGCATGGGCCTCCGCGCGCTCCTGCCGCAGCAGGTGGAGCGCGAGCCGCAGCGCAGTGCGCCGACCGACGCCGGGCAACTTGGACAGCTCGCCTACGGCACGTTCAAGCAGTCGGGAGGGATATTGCTCGTTCACGGGGGGCAAATTTACGGAATTCCCAGCAGAAATCCCCCCGGCACGGCAGAAAAGTATCCGCCACAAACTCAGAAAAAACGTCACGCACCGTCCCCGCCCGCCGCCCCGCCGGCCTCATCCCCCGTCCCTCGCCCGGGCACAAAAAAGCCCGCCGGAGCGGGCCTTCGGCGGCAGCCCGCCGTGCTTACGTAACGCGTTGGGATACAGACGTATTGCGGGTACGGTATAACTCGGCCCTGAGTTGAGTGCGCACTCAGGTCATAGTTGAGTGCGCACTGTACTGCCAGTTGAGTGCGCACTCAACTATATGTTGAATGCGCACTCAACTTTCCGCCCGCCCCGCGACCGGGCTCACTCACCATCGCCCCCAGCGCCCGCTGGCGCGCTCTGCACGTAGTAAGCCAGCACCGTGTACTTCGGGCTCTTTATCGCCCGGGGCACATAAGGATACTCCTTCCTCTCTCGTTTTTATCGGTTAATTAATCATTATTCAGAAACGAAACGGCGCCCTTGATACGTTCCGGAGAAGCGGGAGCCGTCCTCGCACTCGTCAAACTCCGCGTTGGCGAAGAAGTCTGCCGCGTCCCAGCCTACTTCATCCCCATATTCTTCATCTTCGAATGAAATTGGGTCATCACTCAGCCCATAATCCCCAGCTGATATAGCGTCCCACACAGCGTCTCCACAGAAAGTATTGCTGTAGAGGGGCGTGATCCTAGCACAGGAGAATGTATTATCTTTTTTATTGGCGGTGAAAGTGACGCGGGGTAGATGATTATCACAAGAAAACGAAGTGGCTAACCAGACCTGCACAGCAACACCCGTACCGCCATCGAGCCAGTAGCCTCCGTCGAGCCGAAAACCCTGATGTTGTTGAGTTGGTATCCAATAGTAGTCAACGCCGATAGCGTTGAGGATGACCCGCACGGGCGGTTCCGCAGACGCGCTCGCCGCCAGCAGCCCGCAGCCCAGCGGGAACACCTGCATCGTGGGCTTCACATACTGCTTCTCCCGCGCCGGCGCGGCCACCGCAGCCGCCTCCAAAGCCCGCTCGCCGGCGCACGGCGCGCCGTTCATGTCCATTCTTTCTTCCATAACGTTATTGTTTTAATGAGTTAATGATTACTTAATGCTTACTTCATACCTTCCGCGCCGACCCAAGCCTCCCCCTCTCGGGGGGGACGGGAGGGGGGCTGGATGGTTTTGGCCTTGGGGCAGACATACGCCAAGCGGCGCACCACACCCCCTTGAAGGGGGCGCGATGCGCCGCTCAATACGTACTCGTATATCTGTAACTACTTGATAACCAAAGCGTGAGGGGGGGTAGTTCGGGCACTTCCCGCCCCGTAAACATGGGCAGAGCCGGCCTCCGCACACGCGGAAGCGGCTATACCTATATTATATATATACGCGTAAGGCATCGTCAAGTTGCTATTTTCGTCTGCAAAAATATGCAAATATTCTCGTTCCGCCAAGGCGAGGGCCGGGAAAAGTGGCATAACTACTAATTCAGCTATTAATTCCACGCCGCTTCGGGAACTTCTCTGCGGTGTGGTTATCCATTTCCCAGCGGTTGCTTCATCCGCTTGGAGTATGGCATCTCACGGCGAGCCATGAGGATTGTAGCGTGGCGCATCACAGCGCGTTTATCCACGCGGCGATGTCCGCAAGGACTTCGGGGGAGATGGTCTCCTCTATCTGACGATATTCCGAGGGAAGTCCCGTTGTGCAATGCTGGAAAAGGTGGTTCAGCGCGGGATATTCCTTGACGAGATGTTTGTCCGAAGGCGGGAGCAGGCGACGGATGGCGGGGAGGTTTAGGGAGGAGAGCACTTGGCAGTCGGTAGCACCGTTCAGGGCGAAGACGGGACAGCCGGCGCGGCGGATGTCGTCCGAGGGGTCGTAGTCGATGAACCACCTGAGCCAAGGGTTCTGCTGCACGGCCTCTTGCTGACGGTAGTGCGCCGTGGTCATCGTGGCGGGCATACCAGAAAGGGAGAGGATGCGATTAGCCTGAGCGGCCAGCAACGTGTCGCCCTTCACACCGGGGCCGGCAAGGGAAACGATGAAGTCGGTCTTGCCCTGCGCGGCAAGCATGAAGGCTATGCTTCCCCCTTCGCTATGTCCCAGGCATCCTATCCTGCCAAAGGTGTCGAGACTGCGCAGGTAGGCAATGCCGGCGGCGGCATCGCGCATGAAGTCCGCCGTCGTGACGCTCTGCAGGTCGCCGCCTTCGGAAGCACCCGTGTCGCGGTCGTCGTAGCGCAGTGAGGCTATGCCGTGGCGCGCCAGGTAGTCGGCTATGACGAGGAAGGGCTTGTGGTCAAAGATTTCCTCGTCGCGGTTCTGCATGCCGCTGCCCGTGACCATGAGTACAACGGGCACCTTGCCCTCCGACATGGCGTCAAAACCCAGGGGATAAGTGAGCGTTCCAGCCAGGGTGGCGCTGTCCGCTTCGTTGCGGAAGCTGACTTCTTCCGTGCGGTAGGGATAGGGCGGCACGGGGAGTTGCGGGCGGCGCAGCTGGTCCCCGCCGCGAGTCAGCGTCAGGGGAAACGACATGCCGTTCTGACTGAACGTACCCACGAGTTTACCCTCCTTCAGACCAGCCTGGTACGAGGCATTTATCATGTCCAGCCTCACGGCGAGCGAGTCGTCGGAGAGGTATTCTTTCAGGCATCCGATGCCCTTTGCACCCTGGTCGGGGCTGTCCATGGCTACCGTGACGTAGCCTTCCTGCTGCTCCAGGTGGAATACCAGCGTCAGCGACATCGCACCTAGACTCAGTTTGCCGTTCCACGTGCCCAACAGGGCCGTCGTGCTTTGCACCTGCGCTGTACCGGACAAAGCCACGAGGGCATGCAGGAGGGTGAGGATTGCTTTGCGTTTCATGTTTCGGCGAGTGTTTGTTCGTGATACGCCCGCAAAAGTAGCACTTTCCGCCCAAAGCGTCGCACGTTGTCCCCGGAAAAGTCCGCTTACGGCACTTTCAGGGAGGGCGGCACCGCAAAAAAAGTAGGCAAAGACTTGGTATATTCAAAACTTTACCCTACTTTTGCACCCGCATCCCAACAGCGGAAGCATCATGGCGCGGTAGCTCAGCTGGTTAGAGCGCATGATTCATAATCATGAGGTCGAGGGATCATGCCCCCCCCGCGCTACGGAGAGCGGTTGCACCACCAAGTGCAGCCGCTCTTAGGTTTTACGAACAATGACGCGACTCCCTAAGATGAGACAACTGCTACTCCTATTTTCCTTACTCCTGCTCGCCGCTGCGTGCAAGCGGGAGCAGCAACAGCTGGACACCTTTGCCGCCGGAACAGGTGCGGAGAGCGCCGCGCGGCACCTGGAAACGCCGCGAAGCCCGCGCGGCATGACGGAACAAATCATCGAGCATATGGGCTACACCACGTCCTACAACGCCGACCGCCGCCAGCCCAACTGGGTGTGCTACGAACTGACCCCCGAAGAGGCGCGCGGACGGCAGGAGCGGCAGGGCGAGTTCCAGCCCGACCCGCAGGCGAAGGGGCGGTCGGCCAGCAATGCGGACTACTCGCGCTCCGGCTACGGGCGCGGCCACATGGCACCGGCAGGCGACATGAAGTGGAACAGCAAGGCCATGCGCGAAAGTTTCTACCTCTCCAACATCTGCCCCCAGCGCGGCGCGCTGAACGCAGGCCTGTGGAACGACCTGGAAATGGGCATACGCTCCATGGCGCGCGGCGGAACAACTGTGTACATCGCCTGCGGCCCTATCTTCACAGGCAGCAAGCCCCGCACCATCGGGAGCGGACGGGTGGCCGTTCCGGACAGTTTCTTCAAGGTGCTCCTGCGGAACACGGGAAAGGGCTATGAGGCCATCGGCTACATCTTCCCCAACGCGAACTGTAAGGGAAGCGTGAACGACTATGCCTGCACGGTGGACGATGTGGAGCGGCAGACGGGCATCGACTTCTTCCCTGCCCTACCCGATGATATAGAGTATGCGGTGGAAGCGCGGAGCGATACGGGGCAATGGCGATGGCGGACGGCCAGCTCGGAGAACCACTTCCAGCAACGAGGCCGCCGCAGACAGGACCGGGAATATACCTTCCGCCGCTGAGGCAGTACGCCAAGACAGGACACGGCAGGCATCCCGACCAGAAGGTCAGGATGCCTGCCGTGCATTCATCGGTACGGTGCCTCAGGCGTGTACGTAGGTACCGATGTTCTCCCCGTCAAGGACTTTGCGAAGATTGCCCGGGGTGTCCATGTCGAAGACGTAGATAGGCAGTCCGTTCTCCTGCGCCATCGTGATGGCGGAGAGGTCCATTACACGCAGCCCTCGGCGCAGCACTTCGCCATAGGATATGTCGGAGAATTTTGTGGCAGTCGGGTCTTTCTCGGGGTCGGCAGTATAGACGCCGTCCACACGCGTGCCCTTCAGCATCACGTCGGCCTCCATCTCTATGCCGCGCAGCGTGGAACCCGTGTCCGTCGTGAAGTAGGGATTGCCCGTACCACCGGAACAGATAACCACCTCGCCGCGTCTGAGTGCTTCCAAGGCTTTCCACTTGGAATAGAACTCGCCGATGGGCTCCATCCGTATGGCCGTCAGCACGCGGTTAGGCACGCCGGCTGCATCCAGCGCGGAAGATAGTGCAAGCGAATTGATGACCGTGGCGCACATGCCCATCTGGTCGCCCTTCACGCGGTCGAAGCCTTTTCCCGCGCCCTGCAGGCCACGGAAGATGTTGCCGCCGCCGATGACGATACCCACCTGCACGCCCATATCCACGATTTCCTTAATCTGCCGCGCATAGGCCGCGAGCCGCTCCGTGTCAATGCCATGTCCCTGCCCTCCGGCAAGGCTCTCACCACTGAGCTTCAAGAGTATTCTGTTGAATTTTGCCATAATCTTTATCTGGTTTCATCGGCGGCAAAGATAGCATTATTTCCCCATATCCCGCAAAGTTCCGCCGAAGTTATTACCTTTGCGGCACGCAACCCAAAAGCAAGAATGACCACACCACGCAACGCCATAACCGCTCCCGAGGGCATCCGGGAAGTACTGCTCCACGCCTGCTGCGCACCCTGTTCAAGCGCCATCGTGGAGTGGATGCTCGGTGCCGGTATCCGCCCGGTCCTTTATTATTACAACCCCAACATCTTTCCCCGCGAGGAGTACGACATACGCAAGGCGGAGAGCAAGCGACACGCCGAGAGCCTCGGACTGCGCTGGCTGGACGGTGACTACGACCACGACAGTTGGCGCGGGTGCGTGGCCGGTATGGAGCGGGAGCCGGAACGCGGTGCACGCTGCCAAACCTGCTTCACGATGCGGCTCACGCGGGCGGCACACGAGGCATTGCGGCAAAGCATCCCTTGGTTCACCACAACGCTTGCTTCCTCGCGCTGGAAGCGGCTCGAACAGATAGAGCAGGCCGGACGTGCGGCGGAAGCGGCCGTACCGGGTACCCGCTTCTGGGGACAGAACTGGCGCAAGGGCGGCTTACAGGAACGGCGCAATCAGCTACTCAAAGAATACGCTTTCTACAACCAGCGCTACTGTGGCTGCGAGTTCAGCATGGGCGGAAGCCTATAATGCGGGGCATATGAAAAGACCACCTATGGTTAGTCCCAATTATATATAATCTTCACAAAAAAACTCACAATAGTAGTTGAAGCCAATCCGAGCAGGTAGCGTTCCACAACCCGGTACGTCTGCCTCAAAATATGCCTCTTCATCATTGGCTCTACAGGAAATGATAGTCGCTCCAGGCTGCTGTAGCGCTAAGGCAAAAGGTGACACAGTCCACTCACCTAACTCGCCATCCCACACCTTGTAACGCTCTAAAAATTTTCCAAACCCATTGGGGTCAGCAGTGACAGCCTCACAAAATCCAGAATACCTAACCGACCAGTGTTCGTAATTCCTCGTCAGCCAGCCTGCATCGGCTAGAGCTTCTTGTAATAAGGTTGAAGCAGTACCACTATCTTCATAGTCACAGATACAGAAGGGTTTGCAGTCATTAGTCGTAGATGCCGCCAGCAGCTGGCAACCCAGCGGGAAGACCTGCATCGTGGGCTTCACATAGGGTTTCTTCGCCTTGGGCGCGGCGTCCGCACCCGGTTCCGCTGCCTGCATATCGGCGGGCAGCGCACTGTTCAGTTTCATTCTTTCTTCCATAACGTTATTGTTTTTATGAGTTAATGATTAATTAATGTTTACTTCATACCTTCCGCGCCAACCCAAGCCTCCCCCTCTCGGGGGGACGGGAGGGGGCTGGAGGGTTTTGGGCTTGGGGCAGACATACGACAAGCGGCGCACCACACCCCACAGACGGAGGCGCGATGCGCCGCTCAATACGTACTTGTATATCTGTAACTACTTGATAACCAAAGCGTGAGGGGGGGTAATTCGGGCACTTCCCGCCCCGTAAACACGGGCGAAGCCGGCCTCCGCTGCGGCGGAAGCGGCTATACCGTTATTATATATATACGCGTAAGGCATCGTCAAGTATCTGATTTCCGCCGCAAAGATAGGAAAATACTTCCGACAGGCCAAGCCCGGGGCGGGGAAATAACCTGTCAGGGAAAACTGCCCCTAGGGTTAGGAAGAAGCAACTATAGGGCTATGAAGAACTAACCCTAGGGTCAGTACGCCGTAACCGTAGGGTTACGGCAGGCTACCCGCGAGAGCGGTGCTGAGCGGATGTCAAGAAAAGCGAGAAGACAGGTTGGAATGGGGGCGACGGAAACCGGCGGACGGACGCGCACCTCTATCCGCATTTCACCGGGAACGGCTTAGTCAGCCTGTCCCGCCATAGGCATCAGCGGAAGATGCCCGATTGTTAGCCAGCCGCATCTGCCACTTCATCAAACGCCAAGAGGCGGGAGCCATAAGCAGGAAGCGCGATGGAGAAGGGCTGCTCCGGAGAGAACGGAACCTTCAGCTGCATGCCGTCCGTGAGCAAATCGCGGAAACACTTCGTGCCGGGAAGTATCTTGAGGCAGTCAAATGCGTGCTGCGGGATAACCAGCTCCACGTCTGCATCCGCCGCGCCGAAGTTGGCCACAACGAGTACGACCTGCCCCTCCGACTTGCGCAGGAAGGCGTAGAAATTGGGAGAACCGCTCCCGGACACAGTTGCAGGCTGGGCATACATCAAGTCAAAGAAACTTCCTTCTCGCAGGGCGGGTTCCGTATTCTGCAAAGTCATTACACGGCGGTAGTAGTCGTACAAGCGTTTCTCCGCATCCGTAAAGTAGCGCGTACCCCGCAGAAGCTTCCGCAGGGACGACACGCTCCAGTAGTCGAAAATGGTCGTCCTTCCGTCCGCACCGCTGAAGCCTTCCGCATCCTCCGCAGCCTCACCGAGTTCCTGCCCGGCATACACCATGAAGGGACTTGTCCCCATTGAGGCACTCACAACGAGGGCTGGCAGGGCGCGCTGTGCATCGCCGGCAAAGAAGCGGGAAGCTATGCGCTGCTCATCGTGGTTCTCAAGGAAGTTGAGCATGTGCGGGCGGATGTCGTCCACAGCCTGCCAGCAGCGCGTTATAGCCGTTGCGGGCTGCCAGCCGCACACGACAGCGCGCAGCGTATCATAAAGTCCTACCTTGTCGTAGAGGTAGTCGAAGCCTCCGCCGTATATATAATTACGGTACTCCGAGGGATTATAGACTTCGGCGATAAAGACAACCTCAGGAAACTGCGACTTGACGCGCCGGATGGCATGGTTCCAGAATTCCACCGGGACCATCTCCGCCATGTCACAGCGGAAAGCGTCTATCCCCTTCCCGGCCCAGAACAGCAGAATGTCCGTCATCTTGCGCCACGTATCAGGCAAAGCCGAGTCGGGGACGGAGGCTAGTTCGGAAAGAGGCGGAAAGTACTTCGTCCTGCCTCCCAGGTAGTCCACACCGTAGTTCAGCTTGACGGTCTCGTACCAGTCGTCCTGCGATGGCCAGGCCGTGAAGCGGTCGTTCCCCGTAGCTCGTGCGGGGAACTCCTGATATGCGCCGGTAGCACCCGCAAGAGCGTCCGTATGGAGCGACTCGCCGGGTATGTAGTAGAAGTTATTGCGGGTAGAGAATGCACAGCCGCAGTCATCGCCCGCCCCGAGGTCGGTCGCGCCCGGCGGACAGGCATCCGAGTGGTACTGGCGCGCCACATGGTTCGGAATGAAGTCCATCACGATACGCAGACCAGCACGGTGCGTGCGCTCCACAAGGGCTTCAAACTCCTCCATCCGCCGCGCAGGCTCAACGGCCAGGTCGGGGTCTATGTCGTAATAGTCCTTCACCGCGTACGGTGACCCCGCCCGCCCCTTCACCACGTCGGGGCAGTCTGGGCGGATGCCAAAGGCTGAATAATCCGTCTGCGTGGCATGTTCCAGCAACCCCGTGTACCAGATGTGCGTAAAGCCGAAAGCGGCAATCCGCCCGAGGCGCGAGGCGGAAAAGTCCGCCATCTTACCACAACCGTTCTCTGCGAGTGAGCCGTTGGGACGGCATGTCTCGCAGGTATTCCCATAGAGGCGGGGCAGTACTTGGTAAATCAGAACACGCCGGGGTTCGTCTTGTTTCATCATGATCGGGGAGGCTTAGGAAAACGAGCCGGAACGCGGACACATAAGTCCGAAGCGTTCCGGCCCGATGCTATTATATATATAGGTGAGTTCTAAAAATTAATATTTGTGAGTGGAAGCCGTACCTTCTGAATCAGTTCAGTTGGTTTCAGTGCCCCAAAGGGCATCGTTGGCTCGCGAAAGTGTTCGTTTATCCACTCATTTGACTTGATTATTTGACGTT
>JAFUZP010000015.1 GCA_017476545.1 Alloprevotella sp. | reverse complement strand
TTTAGCGGACAGCCGATGGAATTTGCAGAATAATAAGTGATTAGGGGCTTACTTTTGAAAAAGACAACTCGATATCGCATATAATCAGCGATTGAAAGCCATTTCTATGGCAATAAAAAGTTTTAGCGGACACCAATAAAAGCTATCAGCGGACGGCGAAACCAGCTTCGGCACACATACGCGGCGGACTACCCCCACTGGACGTCTTCCCCCCCCCTAGGGGTGGGAAAAACTGACCCTGCGGTTAGGAAAGACTACCCCTGCGGTTAGGAAGAACTAACCGCAGGGGTAAAAGTTTACGGCCACAGGGAAGAAAACCTGCGACAGAGTCAGCGGGTAATCCTCACCGCTCAGTCGCCCAGTTTTTTGACCATAGAGGCGCGCACGAGGTAGAGGACGAGCAGCGCGTATGCCAGCAGGCTGACAGCCTGACTCAGCGGGTTCTGCAACCATTCGGGACACTGGAAGTTCAGACCGCCGAACTGCATCGCTGCACTGACCACGCCCATCAGCGCGCCTCCGGCGATGAAACCGCTCGCTAAGAGCGTTCCGCGTTCTTCACGCGCCTTGTTGAGCGCATCGTCCTTGGAGCGGGAGCCCACGTACCAGCTGACGAGACCGCCCACGATGAGCGGCAGGTTGAGCTGGAGGGGGATGAACATTCCGAGAGCGAAGGCTAACGCGCTCACGCCGCAGAGGGTCAGCAGGATGGAGATGGCGGCCCCGATACCATAAAGCAACCAAGGCGCGCCCTGACCGCTCATGAGGGGCTCAATGACGGCCGCCATGGCACGAGCTTGCGGAGCGGCCATTGTCTCAGGATCAGAGAAGCCGTAAGCCTTATTCAGTATCATGATGACACCACCCACTGTTGCGGCGCTGACCAGCACACCAAGAAACTTGAATGTTTCCTGCTTACGCGGCGTGGATCCCAGCCAATAGCCGATTTTCAGGTCGGTAACGAAGGAACCCGCCGTGCTGAGTGCTGTGCAGACCACACCGCCCATGATGAGCGCGGCCACCATGCCGCCCGTCCCACTCATGCCGACAGCAGCCATGATGACGCAGGCCAGGATGAGCGTCATAAGCGTCATTCCGCTCACAGGGTTGGAACCGACGATGGCAATGGCATTTGCCGCCACCGTGGTGAAGAGGAAAGCGATGACTGCCACAATAATGATGCCGACGGCGGCGAACAGGAAGTTGCCTTCCATCGGACCGAAAAAGAAGAACAACGCCGTCACGAGAATAGCTAACAGCGTGCCGGAGAGGATAATCTTCATCGGCAGGTCGCGCTCCGTGCGCGGGGCAGCCGCTTCGTCCGCCGCCCCACCCTTGCGGAAGAGCTGCGCCATCAGCCCGAAACTGCTGCGGATGACACCCCAACTGCGCACGATGCCGATGATGCCCGCCATAGCGATGGCACCTATACCGATACTCTTTGCGTAATTATAAAGCTGTTCGGGTGATGCACCGCCAGCCAACAAAGGCTCCGCGCCGCTCGCGGCGATATCCATACCCGGGAAAAAGAGAGCTATTCCGGGGACAATAACCCACCAAACCAGCATTGAGCCGAAGCAAATGATGGCAGCGTACTTCAACCCCACGATGTAGCCCATGCCGAGCAATGCAGCCCCAGTATTCAACTTAAACACCAGTTTGGCGTTCTGCGCCACCTGCTCGCCCCAGACGCACACGCGGCTCGTGAACAACTCGTTCCAGGCGCCGAAGGAGGCCACGAGGAAGTCGTAAAGTCCGCCAATGATACCCGCCACAAGGAGCGGCTTGGCTTGCCCTGCCCCGCCCTCGCCGCTAATCAGCACCTGTGTAGAAGCCGTTGCCTCGGGGAAGGGATATTTGCCGTGCATATCCTTCACGAAATATTTACGGAAGGGTATCAGGAAAAGAATACCCAGCACGCCACCAAGAGCTGACGCGATGAAAATCTCCAAGAAGTTAATCGTGATGTCGGGATACTTCTCCTGCAAGATGTAGAGGGCGGGGAGCGTGAAAATAGCACCCGCCACAATCATGCCCGAGCAGGCACCAATGCTCTGAATAATGACGTTCTCGCCGAGCGGGTCCTTGCGGCGCGTCGCACCGGCCATACCGACGGCGATGATGGTGATGGGGATAGCCGCCTCAAAGACCTGCCCTACCTTCAAACCAAGGTAGGCACAAGCCGCACTGAAAACGACGGCCATCAGCAAGCCCCACGTGATGCTCCAGGGCGTAAGCTCGCGGTACTGCCCCTTAGGGCTCATCAGAGGTTCGTACTCTTCGCCCTCCGCCAACGGACGGAATGCGTTGTCAGGAAGTTTTTTTTCTGCCATAGTTGTTCACTCTTTGGGCATAACGGCCCACATAATAATGTAAAGAATCAGTCCTGGAAAAGCTGCACTAAAAAATGTCAGCAGGGCATAGGCCGCGCGGACTATAGATGGATCGGCCCCGATGTATTCCGCAATGCCGCCGCATACGCCCGCCACATACTGGTCGCGGGAGCGTACAAGTCGTTTAGGTGCTTGTTGCATATCAGTTCATTCTGTTTAAGTAATCTTCATAGGAGTATCTGCGCAGCGTCTCTACCGACCCGTCCGCCCTGAGGAGGACTATTGCGGGATGGTGGATGCCGTTGAACATCGTCGTTTTCACGGTCGTATAGTGTATCATATCCTCAAAAACGAGGATATCTCCCACCTGCAAAGGCTGTGCGAAACACCAATACCCCATCCAATCCCCTGCGAGGCAGCTGTTTCCACCAAGACGATAGACGCAAGCCTCACGCTCGTGACCGTTAGCAGCCGCGCCCTCCAGCGTCTCCGCTCCGCGCACAGCCGGATGATAAGGCATCTCCAGGCAGTCGGGCATGTGGCAGGTAAAACTCACGTTAAGCACGGCCGTCTTGATGCCATCGTTCGCCACGATGTCAATTACCCGGGCGGCCAGGAAGCCCGTCTGCCAGGCAAAGGCGGAACCAGGTTCCAGAATAAGCTTGAGATTGGGATAGCGCGCCTTGAAGTCACGCAGCAGGCGGACTAAATGATCCGCATCGTAACCACTTCGCGTCAGCAGGTGCCCGCCACCAAGATTAAGCCAGCACAACTGCGGTAGCCAGCGGCCGAACTTCCGCTCCACATGGTGCAGCGTTTCCTCAAGGTCGTAGGAAGAACTCTCGCAGTGGACGTGGCAATGAAAGCCCTCAATGTCGGGAGGAAGCTCTGCGGGCAGTTGGTCGGCCAGAATACCGAAACGGCTGCCCGGCGCACAAGGATTGTAGAGCAGCGTCCCGACGGGACTGTGCTCGGGATTAATGCGCAAGCCGACACTCACCGCATGTGATGCGGTAGCTACAGCCCGGGAAAAGCGGTCGTACTGGGAGAGGCTGTTAAACGTGACGTGACTGGAACAACGGAGAATCTCGGGGAAAGTTCCCTCCTCATAGGCAGGGCTGTATGTGTGTGCCCGCGTACCGAACTTTTCCAGTGCCATACGCGCTTCATAAGGCGAGGAGGCGGTGGTATGACGCACGTAGTCGCGAAATATACCAAAGGTCTTCCACAAAGCGAAGGCCTTGAAAGCCAGAATAAACTCCACGCCAGCGCGTCCGGCCACATCGCTAATAAGTTCCAGATTGCGGCGCAAGAGCGATTCCTCTACAACGTAGCATGGAAGCGGAAGGGTGTTGAGGTCGGGATAGGTGTTAGGAAGCATCTACATATACATTGGGAAAA
The DNA here is from genome assembly GCA_017476545.1 of Alloprevotella sp. Classification (GTDB taxonomy): domain Bacteria; phylum Bacteroidota; class Bacteroidia; order Bacteroidales; family Bacteroidaceae; genus Alloprevotella. The sequence continues at coordinate 10,171 of JAFUZP010000015.1, read as the reverse complement.
ACCTCTCCATCGCTGTGATAAAGAGAACGGGGACGGCCTCAGCCGGTCGCCCCCGTATTCATAAAAAATTATACGCAAGCGAATAAGGCTACATAATGCCCCGTTCGCGTAGTTTTTTCTGCCAGTTCCAGGCGGAGGAAAGGGACTCTTCCAACGTATGGACGGCGTGCCAGCCCATAATGTTATTGGCTTTGTCCACATTACCCCAAACCTTTTCTATGTCGCCGGCACGCCGGCCTGCAATCTTATAATTGAGTTTGACGCCCGTACACTTCTCAAAAGTATGGATAAGCTCCAGTACGCTGACACCATGCCCCGTCCCGATGTTGAACACCTCTACAGCCTCTTGGTTCTTCCCCCCAATCAGACGCTCCATGGCAGCCACATGAGCCTTGGCCAGATCTACGACATAGATGTAGTCACGGATGCAGGAGCCATCGGGCGTGTTGTAGTCATTGCCGAATACCGAGAGGCATTCGCGAATACCGATGGCCGTCTGCGTCAAGTAGGGGATGAGGTTGTTAGGCACACCGTTGGGCATCTCGCCAATGAGGGCAGAGGGATGCGCCCCTATGGGGTTGAAGTAGCGCAAAAGGATGGCACTCACGGGCGCGCCGCTATGGCAGAAGTCCGTAATGATGTCCTCGTCAATCTTCTTCGTGTTACCATAAGGGCTCTCGGCCTTCTTGCGTGGAGCTTCCTCCGTCACGGGAAGGTTCTCCGGATCAGGCTGTCCGTAAACCGTGCAGCTACTGGAGAAAATGAAAGCCTTCACGCCGTTTTCAGGCATGAGGCGCAGCAGGTTTATCGTAGATACCGTATTATTATAATAGTACTTAAGGGGCTGGAGTACGCTCTCGCCGACAGCCTTGCTCGCAGCGAAGTGAATAATGCCTTCGATGGGGGCATATTTTTTGAATACCGCCTCCAAGGCCGCATAATCCGTGCAGTCCACTTTTTCAAAGGCGGGACGCTGGCCCGTAATGGCCTCGATGCCGTCCACGACATCCGCACTGGAATTTGACAGGTTATCCACTATAACAACGTCATAGCCAGCCTCCTGAAGCTCTACCGTCGTGTGCGAACCGATGAAGCCGGTGCCGCCAGTCACTAGAATCCTTTTCTTCATAATATTCCTCTTGGTATAGTTGTTTGTATTCCTGCGCAAAGGTAAGAACTTTTCGGCTAACGACAACGGTTTTCACCTATATTTCATTTGCGTGACGCAGGAAAGTTACTAACTTTGGAGCGGTTTCCACCTCCTTGCCGCACACAAAAGCTATAACCACGGAATACCAAAATGACCATAACGGAGGCAAACAAACCACTAAGCAAATGAAAAGTCTGAAAGAACTCTACCGTATCGGCTGCGGTCCCTCCTCTTCCCATACGATGGGGCCGCGTTTCGCTGCCGAGAAATATAAGAAAGAGCATCCGCAAACAAAGCGGTTTCGCGTCACGCTATACGGCAGTCTCGCGGCTACCGGGCGTGGGCACCTCACGGACTGGGCTATTGCGCAAGTTCTCGGTGAGGGAACCGAATTCGTCTGGCGCGCTGACGTGGAGCCTGTATTCCACCCCAACGGCATGAAGTTTGAGGCACTTGCTCTTGACGGGACATATGAAGATCCGTGGACGGTGTTCAGCGTCGGCGGGGGTGCACTGGCCGAAGCCGGTAACAATGAGTTAGACACACCCGACGTGTACCCCCTGTCCTCCTTGGCAGAAATCCAGGAGTGGTGCAGGGCACGCGGTAAGAACTACTGGGAATACGTAGAAGAATGCGAGGGGGAAGATATATGGAATTACCTCGCCCGTGTGTGGCAGACGATGCGGGCAGCCGTGGAGCGCGGTCTCCAGCACGAAGGAGTCCTACCCGGCGTGCTCCACCTGCGGCGTAAGGCTCCGGATTATTTCATCAAAGCCAACAACTTCGGTAGCTCGCTACAAACGCGTGGCCTCGTCTTCGCCTACGCCCTTGCCGTCAGTGAGGAAAACGCAGGCGGCGGCGAGATTGTCACCGCTCCCACCTGTGGCAGTTGCGGCGTAGTCCCCGCCGTCCTCTACCATCTGGAGAAGTCACGCAAATTCCCCGAGCAGCGTATGCTCCATGCCCTGGCCACAGCAGGCCTCATCGGGAACACGGTGAAAGCCCGCGCCAGCATCAGCGGAGCCGAATGCGGCTGTCAGGCCGAAGTCGGGGTGGCGTGCGCCATGGCAGCCGGCGCAGCCAGTTACCTCTTCGGCGGCTCGCTCAGTGTCATTGAGTACTCTGCGGAAATGGGACTAGAACACCATCTTGGCATGACGTGCGACCCCGTCTGTGGCCTCGTACAGATACCATGCATCGAACGCAACGCCCATGCCGCCGCACGCGCCTTGGACGCCAACATCTACAGCACTTTCGCCAACGGATTGCACCGCGTATCGTTCGATAAATGCGTGGAAGTGATGAGAGAAACGGGACATGATCTTCCCTCCGTCTACCGCGAAACATCCGAGGGAGGGTTAGCGAAAGAATACTTCAAAGGGACATAAAGCAATATGGCTCTACGCACCACGCCACCGCACGCCCATGTAGAAACGCGGGACACCCCGACACTCTCACACGCCACGGTGGAATACACAACCTCGCAAGCACGACACACATATTTTTATATATAGCACTGTCTGACGAACTATGAAGAAACTTCTGTCTTTGCCGCCCAATGTGGTGAGTAAGTTCCACGAAATAACGGGTCTCTCCCGTGAGGAATATTTCTGTACCTGCGACCCCGTCGGCCATAAGCTCGGATCCGGTGGTGGCACGGCGTGGGTGATTGCCGCTGAAGCAGCGACCTCCGCCACTGCTGCAACGGACGAAAAACGCATTATTATCCACGGCGGCGGGCAAAGCCGCCGCCTGCCGGCCTATGCACCGAGCGGAAAGCTCCTCACGCCAGTGCCCGTTTACCGCTGGGCACGCGGACAACGCATCGACCAGACATTACTTGACTTGCAATTACCGCTCTACGAGTCAATCATGCAGAAGGCACCAGCGACGTTACGTACTATGGTAGCCAGCGGCGACGTGCTCCTACGCGCCACGGAACCTCTTCAGGAGATTCCCGAAGCGGACGTTGTTTGCTACGGCCTCTGGGCTGCCCCCGAACAGATTGCCCATCACGGTGTTTTTATGATGCGTCGCGACAGCCCTGACGAGCTTGACTTTATGCTTCAGAAGCCTTCTACAGACGAGCAAGCGCGACTGATGCAGACGCACTTTGCACTCATTGATGTCGGCGTATGGATTCTGAGCGACAGAGCCGTAGAGGTGCTAATGAATAAGGTGGTGTCCCCATCCGTTTGCGCTAGCTTACAGGACGCCATCCCCGCTGAAGGAACGGAAAAGCCGCAGAAACATCTTCCCGATGCAAGCCTGTTTAAATACTACGACTTGTATAGCGACTTCGGCTGCGCTTTGGGAAACAATCCATCCAAGGCTGATGCGGAAGTAGAAGGACTGTCTGTTCGTATTCTCCCGCTGCCGGGCGGCGAGTTCTACCACTTCGGCACCGGCGCAGAGATGCTCCGCTCTTCCACAGAACTACAGAACCTCGTGAAGGACCAGCGGCTAATCATCCAGCGCGGGGTGAAGAAGCAGTCGAGTGTCTTCACGCAGAACAGCGTCATCCCCAATCGCTTCACAGCGAAATCCGAACACATTTGGGTAGAGAACGCCCTACTTAATACTGAGTGGCATCTAACGCACCGCAACATTGTGACCGGCGTTCCCGAAAACGACTGGCACGTAACACTGACCGAGGGACGCTGCCTCGACATCGTCCCCGTCGGCACTAATGCCTATGCCCTGCGTCCCTACGGCTTTGACGATGCATTCCGCGGCCCCGTAGGCGAAGTGATGACGAACTTCCTCGGGCAGCCGCTTCCTGCATGGCTGCAAGCTCACGGACTGACGCCGGAAGATATCGGCGGTGCGGCTTGCGACATCCAGGCCGCCTCTCTCTTCCCCGTATCCGCCTCGCTGGACGAACTCGGAAGATTACTTTCGTGGATGCTAACCGACAATCCTGAATGCGCAGATATGCCCGCCGCTTATAAGGCCTGCCGCCGACTTTCTGCCGACCAGCTCTCCGAGCAGGCCGACTTGGCGCGCCTCTTCGCACAGCGCCGCGACTTGCAGGCAAGAAACCTCGTGACATTAGCGGCAAACTGGCAGAAAAGCGTATTTTACCAAACGGACTTGAAGAACATGGCGCTGAAGTTTGCCGACTATGGCCTGCCGCAGCCGGCTCCACTCCCTGCCGAGGCCCCGCTCATGACGCGCATCCACGACGCCATGTTCCGGGGGAAAGACGCGCAGGCCTTCACTTTGTTGAAAGAAGGCCTCACTGCCGAAGCGCTCAAGAGGAAGATGTCGCCTCGCAAGACGACTTACGACGACCAGATCGTATGGGGGCGTTCCGCCGTCCGCATCGACCTGGCCGGCGGTTGGACGGACACTCCGCCCTACTGCCTCCTCGCAGGCGGCAATGTGACCAATGTCGCCATCAACCTCAACGGGCAGCAGCCGTTACAGGTCTATGTGAAGCCTTGCGCCGACCCCGTCATTATTTGCCGCAGCATCGACCTCGGCGCGATGGAGCGCATCGAGAGTTACGAGGAACTGGCGCAGTACGACAAAGTTGGCTCGCCTTTCTCCATTCCAAAAGCCGCGCTGACGCTCTGCGGCTTCCTTCCCGGTTTCGGCACGGAGGACTATCCTTCGCTACGCGCACAGCTTGAGGCGTTCGGCTGCGGCATTGAAATAACCCTGCTGGCAGCCATTCCCGCTGGCAGCGGCTTGGGAACAAGCAGCATACTGGCCGCCACGGTACTGGGTACGCTGTCCGACTTCTGCGGCCTCGGCTGGGATCGGAACGAAGTGGGCAACCGCACGCTCATCCTAGAGCAGCTCCTCACGACGGGCGGCGGTTGGCAGGACCAGTATGGCGGTATCCTGCCCGGCGTGAAGCTGCTGCAAACGAACCCCGGCTTCGACCAAAATGTCACGGCGCGCTACCTGCCCGACACGCTTTTCACTGCGCCCGAGATGCGCAGCTGCCACCTGCTTTATTATACAGGCATCACACGCACGGCGAAGCACATCCTTGCGGAGATTGTGCGCGGAATGTTCCTCAATTCCGCCCCGCACCTCCAGCTGCTCAGCGAGATGCGCGAGCACGCCTTGAGTATGTTCGAGGCACTACAGCTGGCCGACTTCGGACGCTACGGCTGCCTCGTACGCCAGACGTGGGAGCAGAATAAGAGCCTTGATGCCGGTACCAACCCGCCCGCAGTGGAAGCCCTGTGCCGCCGCGTGGACGACCTATGCCTGGGCTACAAGCTGCCCGGTGCCGGCGGAGGCGGCTTCATGTATATGGTGGCAAAGGATCCGCAGGCCGCCCTGCGCATCCGCGAGCTCCTCACGGCCGAGCCGCTGAACGCCCGTTCGCGCTTCGTGGAAATGTCTCTCTCGCAGAAAGGGCTGGAGATAAGCCGTTCCTGAATAAGACAGGGAACGAAGAATGCATCAACGCACGGAAAAGACTAAACACACTACGATATGAAGACAGTACACATCGCACTCGCGCTGGCCGCAGCACTGCTCGCAGCCACACACACTACCGCCCAAGACCGCTACGACCTCAACAGGGACGGCAGCGTGGACGTAGGCGACATCACCACACTCACGCAATCCGTACTCTCCGACCAGGGTAAGGGTTGGGCATCGCCCGGGACAACCGCCGCAGGCCGCCTGCGTAACATCGTGACGGACACATCAGGCACCCCCATCGCCGCCATAGCCGGATACAACGAAGGCAGGCAAATTGACACGGATGCCAACGGAGGAATCACCAGACTGGAGCAGTACACATGGGCTGCGCCTGCCAACTTCGTGACCAACACAGGCAGCGAGACAGAGGAACGCACCATCACACTCTCCCCCGAAGGACTCATCACAAAGATAGAAGCCGTCACCACCCAGAACAGCACGGGGAAACTGCTCGAGACGTAGACCGCCACCTACACCTACGACACCCAACACCGCCTCACTGCCGAGCAATCCAGCTACGACATGAGCGGCAGCTATGGCTTCAACTTCACAATAGAAAACACAACCACCTACACCTGGAACGCCGACGGCAACATCACGAAGGCCGTCTTCACCTACCAGAGCAGCATGGACCAGCAGCCCGCCACCCGCACCACCACCTACCAGTACGGCAATGTGGAGAACCCCTTGCGCCAGCAACTAGTCCTGGCAGGCATGAACAGTGCGAACGCTTTCTCCCCCCTGTACACGCTCGGCTTCTTCGGCGCTGGCCCCGCCCACCTGCCCACGCAAATCACAAGCAACGGCGACACGTGGAGCTACACCGTCACCCTGCGCCCAGACGGGCTCATCGCGAAGGAAGACATTGGCGGATGGCTCATCTACGAGCCCGTCCATGACACGTCAGCCTCCTACGACCTCAACCAGGACGGTAGCGTGGACGTGGGCGACATCACCGTCCTCGTAGCCCGCGCACTCGGGCAGTAATCGCGCCGTCAGATTTAGACACCCGCCCAGACCGCACACCTCCTACCGAAAAACCTATGAAACGAAATCGTATCATCTACCTGTTCGCGGCCTGCACACTCGCAGCCTGCGGCAACAGCCACGCCACCGACAACATACCGCTCACCCCAGAGGCCAAGGCACTGGCTATGCGTGCGGACAGCATCCTGCGTGACCCCGAAACATACAACGTATTCAAAGAAAACAAAGAAAACTGGGCGGCGCATCCGAAGGAACTGGAACTAATCAGCTACTTCAACGCGGCGGCTGCGGCACGATACACCTACGACGAAGAAGACAATGCCGTACAGCAGTTCGCGGACAGTGACTGGGAACTCGCCTGCTCCGCGAAACTGGACGAATACCTACGCCTCGCTGGCACTCCCCTGCCCTGCCGCCAGCCAGAACGCCTACAGGCGCAGCAACGGCTGACGGAGGAACTGGAGGGCCTGCTGGACTATATGGAAGGCGGACCGCAGATAATAATGAACTACCACTCCGGCAACGTGCGCATGTTCCGGACGTTCAACGCTCTGAGTTTCGCCCGCGAACTGGCACAGTTGGCGGCGGACAGCAGCCTGCGCCGCGCTCTGCAGGCCGAGGAGGGCGCATGGCAGCACTTCTACGGATACCCGGTAGAACTCTTCATCGCGGAAGCCTGCATTGACGGCTGGGGCGGCAGTATGCTCCCCCTGCTGGCAAACGGAGTTGGCATACAGCTCCAAGAACTCCGCCTCGCCAGTTTGCAGCATTTGGCTCCCGCCGTGTGCGGCGCAACGTTTCCGGAAAGCGGGCTGGAACCTGCCAATAATACTACTGACGCGGACGTGCAGAAGTTCTACGACAAACTGCTGGGCTTCTACGGCGAGCGCGAAGAAGCGGAAAAAGAGCATGAGGGCTACGCTGAACTGACTAAAGCGGTCGGCAAGGCGCGTGAAGCATACACCGCATTCATGAATGCACGCGCCGCCCTGCGCGACGTGCTCCCGCAAGCCCTCCGCGCCACGTTTGACGAGGACACGAACCGCTTCCGCCACATTACCGTCACAGCCGGTTCTGAAGGGGACGAGGAAACGGACGAAGAGGAATATTAAGCGGCACGGACGCACACGCCCCCCTCCCTACCGCTCCGAGGCAGATCTTGCTGCACCGGGGCGGTTTTTCGTAACCGCTGGGGCAGCCTTTCGTAACCCTACGGTTAGTTTCCCGTAGCCCTATGGGTAGTTCTTCGTAACCCTATGGCAATTTTTCACCTCCTCAGAACTATTTTTTCGCGACACTTGGATATTTTGGCACAGTGCTTGCTTATATGTTCCGTGTCGCCACACTGGTGGCGGACGCGGACACGAAACACGAACAAATAACAAACAATTAAAAACAAATACAACAATGGGAAAGATTATTGGAATTGACTTAGGAACGACGAACAGCTGCGTAAGCGTGTTCGAAGGAAACGAACCTGTCGTAATCGCCAACAGCGAAGGAAAACGCACCACGCCGTCTGTCGTGGCATTTGTCGAGGGCGGCGAGCGCAAAGTGGGCGACCCCGCAAAGCGCCAGGCTATCACTAACCCGAAGAAGACGGTCTACAGCATCAAGCGCTTCATGGGCGAGACCTATGACCAGGTTGGAAAAGAGATAGAGCGTATGCCCTATGACGTTGTGCGCGGCGACAACAACACTCCGCGCGTCAAGATTGACGACCGCCAGTACACACCGCAGGAAATCTCTGCTATGATTCTTCAGAAGATGAAGAAGACTGCCGAGGACTACCTGGGACAGGAAGTGAAAGAGGCTGTCATCACCGTGCCGGCATACTTCAGCGACTCACAGCGCCAGGCTACAAAAGAGGCCGGGCAGATTGCCGGACTGGAAGTGAAGCGCATCGTCAACGAGCCGACGGCTGCCGCACTGGCATACGGCTTGGACAAGGCCAAGAAAGACATGAAGATTGCCGTGTTCGACCTCGGTGGCGGAACCTTCGACATCTCCATCCTAGAACTCGGCGGCGGCGTATTCGAAGTGCTTTCTACCAATGGTAACACCCACCTCGGTGGCGACGACTTCGACCAAGTCATCATCAACTGGCTTGTCAGTGAGTTCCGCAACGACGAGGGTGCCGACCTCACCACTGACCCCATGGCCATGCAACGCCTGAAGGAAGCAGCAGAGAAAGCAAAGATAGAGCTCTCCAGCTCGCAGAGCACGGAAATCAACCTGCCCTATATCATGCCCGTAGGCGGCGTGCCCAAACACCTCGTTAAGACACTGACACGCGCCAAGTTTGAGCAGCTGGCACATCAGCTCATCGAAGACTGCAAGCAGCCCTGCGCCGAAGCCCTCAAGGGTGCCGGCCTCAGCGCAAGCGAAATTGACGAGGTAATACTCGTCGGAGGCTCCAGCCGTATTCCTGCAGTGCAGCAGATGGTAGAGCAGTTCTTCGGAAAGGCTCCGAGCAAGGGCGTAAACCCCGACGAGGTCGTTGCAGTAGGCGCAAGCATCCAGGGAGCCATCATGAACAAAGAGGCAGGTGTGGGCGACATCGTACTTCTCGACGTTACGCCACTGTCTCTCGGTATTGAGACCTTGGGCGGAGTGATGACGCGACTCATCGATGCCAACTCTACAATCCCGTGCAAGAAGAGCCAGGTATTCTCCACCGCAGAGGACAACCAGCCAGAGGTTACCATCCACGTCCTGCAGGGCGAACGCCCCATGGCAGCCCAGAACAAGAGCATCGGACGCTTCAACCTCGCAGGAATTGCTCCCGCACGCCGCGGAATACCTCAGATTGAAGTTACATTCGACATAGATGCAAACGGCATCCTGAACGTCAGCGCCAAGGATAAGGCTACAGGAAAGGAGCAGGCCATTCGCATTGAAGCCAGCAGCGGCCTCTCAAAGGAGGAAATTGACCGCATGAAGGCAGAGGCAGAGGCTAACGCCGAAGCTGACAAGAAGGAAAAGGAACGCATAGAAAAGCTCAACCAGGCAGACGGCATGGTATTCCAGACCGAGAATCAGCTGAAGGAACTCGGAGACAAGATTCCCGCCGACAAGAAAGCACCCATCGAGGCTGCCTGCCAGAAGCTGAAGGACGCCCACAAGGCACAGGACCTCGCAGCCATTGACGCTGCCACTGCAGAGCTCAACGCCGCATGGCAGGCTGCCAGCGCACAGATGTATCAGCAGACCGGCGGTGCACAGCCCGGAGCCGATCAGGGCTTCCAAGGCGATGCCGGCGCAGACTCAGGAAATGCCTCCCAGCCAGGTGATAGTAAGGACGACATCCAAGATGCAGACTTTGAGGAGGTGAAGTAAGTTGCAACTGCTAACGTTTTAAAAAGATGCAGGCCACTTGGTCTGCATCTTTTTAATTAAACATTCTTCCATAAAGCTCATCATCCTGTTTTAAACTATTATAAAGCAATTATTGCTGTCCGCTAAAAGTTGAAAAGCGACAAATTATGTGTCCGCAGTGCCGATAAACAGGCATTGCGGACTTGTTTTTTGAAAAGTAAGCCCCCCTTCATACCTCATATCCTCCTTTTTTAGCGGACAGCCGTTCCT
>JAFUZP010000014.1 GCA_017476545.1 Alloprevotella sp. | reverse complement strand
GGCTTTCAATCGCTGATTATATGCGATATCGAGTTGTCTTTTTCAAAAGTAAGCCCCTAATCACTTATTATTCTGCAAATTCCATCGGCTGTCCGCTAAAACGAACTCATAAAAGCAAGATGGGCATCCCAAAATTTGCTTTTGGAAGCCTTTAACGGCCGACTATGGAGTAAAATAGTTCAATGGTATGGCCATATTTCGTTATCAGGAACGGCTGTCCGCTAAAAAAGGAGGATATGAGGTATGAAGGGGGGCTTACTTTTCAAAAAACAAGTCCGCAATGCCTGTTTATCGGCACTGCGGACACATAATTTGTCGCTTTTCAACTTTTAGCGGACAGCAATAACAAAGAATTATCCATAGGGTTACGGCGAACTGACCCTAGGGTTAGGAAAAACGCCTCCTGCAACTACGAAAAATTTCCTTGCGCACAGCCCCATCCGCCTCTCCGGAAATACGGGGAGATGGACGGAGGAGGCATTTCGGAGTCCGGGTGGGTGCTTCCTAGTCAAGGGAAACTGACGACGTAATGCGCTTGAGTGAGCCGGGAGTCGGTATAAGCGATGCCGTGGATGCAGAAGTCAAAACTGGTGCGGCAGGCGGGATGCGCAAGTACTTGCCGCCAAAGTGTGCGCCCATGCACACTGTCGCGGATGCCGGGCAGTACAATAAGGGCACGGGGCGCGAGGGAGGCAAGGGCATCGGCGAGGGTTTCGGAAGTCGTCCCGCCGGGCAGAGCGAGCAGCATTTCGGGCTGCAACCCGTCGGTGCCGGGAGTTTCGGAGAAGCGGCACGCACTGCACCCTGCTTGCAGGTAGGCGCGTGTCACGGCGGCCACACCGCCCAGCAACAGACAATGACGGGGACGGAAGTCGTTGGCCAGGCGCAGCAGCAGACGGTCGTCGCGTTCCGGCAGTGTGGCACCTGCGCGCTGCCTGCCCAGTTCCCCGTAGGCATAGTATTCCCCCCGCTCGTGGACCACACGGGTCACGAGGTTATACGCAAACGGCGACTGCAGCCCAAAACCTTTGCGACGGGACAGGCGGGCGAGCCACAGCAGGTGCTTTTCTAAAGAGGGGGGTAAATCCATTACGGAAGCAAAGGTAACGAAAAATCCCTGCACGCAAAAAGTGTGCAGGGATTGCTCTCGTGGAATGCCGGACGGCAGGATGCGCCTCAGCGCACCAGCTTACGGCCATCCTGGATATAGACGCCGCGCTGCGGGGTTTGCACCATCTGCCGCCCTTGCATATCGTATAGAGTAGCTGCCGTAGTGTCACCTTCAGCCTCCAGACTACGGATACCCGTGGGTACCTCTTCCGTAGTTTTCACGAACTGCCACACACTGGCTCCCCAATCATAGGGCTTGAGCAGCACATAGTCCCACACGCCGGGATTTGTGTACCAGCTGAAGGCTCCGCTGCCATCGGTGATGGCGATAGCCGTGTTACCCTGATCCGTCGTAACCTCCTTCAACGTCCACTTATAGTCCCGCCCCAAGCGGACCCGCTGGTCGGCAGCATTGGAAGTGACGTAGGCACAAGTGCCCGTAAGTTTACTCTCAATGAGAATTGTCCCGTCTGTCTGTTTGCGGAGCACCCACTTGTAGCCGTCCGTCGCGGCGAACGTCTTCGGCTCCACGCAGCGGGAGGAAGCATTGGCACAGGCGTAATAGGACGTGTGGTAGGCATTGTTGATGTAATAATAGTAGCCTTCGTCAATACCATCGAGTATGGAAAGCCGCTCCATGCGCAGGAACTCGTCGTAGCGGGCGGCCAGTTCGCGGTAAGTCTGCTCGCTGACAGGAGTCCCTGCGTCTGCAAGAGCTGCCTGTGCCGGCTCAAGGACTTTCTCGCGGAGGTAGGCCAAGGCTTCCTCCGTAGGCTCGCCAGCTTTGCCCGGCACGCTGGTCTCCAGCAAATGAGCGGCCTTGTCGGCCAGCCCTTTCGTCCAGAGCGTAAAATCCGTCACCTCCTCAATGCGCCATGTCCCGGGATAGCAGAGCGTAGAGTCCAGATTGGCGACAGCCTGCCCCGACAGCTGGGCGTAAAGGTTGTAGCGGCCGTTCTTGATGTTCACTACACCGGGGATATACGAATAGCCGCCTGCGGGCTTCGTGGCCTTGCGGACAATGATATTTGTGCCCGTCTCGCCAAACGTTGCCGCACTGTTAGCTTGGGCTGTCAGCCGCACCTCGCGACCGTCAAGCAGGGATACAAGGCGGTACGCCGCACTGTTGCCCTCCACTTTGCGGAACTGCCAGAGCTCTTCCGGCTCGGTCTGTGCGGTGTAGTGGATGCGCAGTGCGTTGCCGTCCGCATAGAGGGAAGACCCTTCATAGCGGTTGCGGTAATAGGTGGAAGCACTGGTAATCTTATATACCTTACCATCCTCGGGCATAGCCACAGGGGCGGACTTGTAGGCCTGCAGCTGTTGGGCAAGGGCATCCGCATTGGAGGCATCCGCAGCCGCCGCGTCTGCTGCCGCTTCCAGCGCGTCATAAGCCGCCTGGTCGGGATAGCCTACCGCACCGGGCGTGCTAGCGGCTAAAATAGCGCGCGCCTCATCAAGGTCCGCCTCTACGGGCGTCTTATCGGCAGGCTCGATGTAGTGCTTCGCATAGAAGACATGCTTCGCGTCAAGCACACCTGCCTGATGCTGCAAGCGCGTATAGAAGCCTGCGAAATCCTTCTGGCTGGCCGGCATCCACGCCGTCTCACTAAGAGCTATCAGGCGGGGATAGTAGCAATACTCGGCTTCCTTCAGCGTTGAAAGGCTCTCCGTCCAGAGGTTGGCCTGCGTTCCGAGCACGTACTGCTCACGACCTCCGACGGTTGCTGTGGGATTAAAATTGTACACCCGGTCCACGCTGTTCACAGAACCGTCGCCGTATCCGCCAAAATAGGGCGCGTCAATTTCCATCTTGTCCGGGGAAATCTGCAGCAGGTCGAAATAGAGCGGCGAATAAGGCACGACTATGCTTTCGAAGCCCTTGTCGGCGGCTTGACTAACATAGTTCTGACCGCGCCATGCCATTACGATGGGCTGCACGGTGTACGAGGACTTCCAATGTTCAAGCAGTTCGTCCCAAACAAGTACCCGCTTACCGAAATTGTCGCGGAGGTAGGACCCCAACTTCTCGACCAACCAGGGTTGGAGTTCGTTCACGCCGCTAAGTCCTTCTTCCTGTATGCGGCGCGCGCAATCGGCGTTACCCTGCCAGACGGTTGTGGGGCACTCATCACCACCAAGGTGGATGATGTCGTACGGGAAAACTTGGGCCATGTGCCCGAGGACGCACTGTAAGAAATCAATAACGGCATCGTCGCCCACATTCAGCACATCCGTGCTGATACCTTTCGCCACGCGTACCTCGTAAGTCCGCGAAGGGTCACAACTCAGTTCCGGGTAGGCCGCAATGGCTGCAACCATATGGCCGGGCAAATCCACCTCGGGGATAATTTCAATGTTCCGCTCCTTAGCGTAAGCTACCACCTCACGTAAATCGTCCAGAGTGTAGTAGCATCCACGACCGTACTCCGTGTCATCGTAAAATTCCGCACCGTTCGTCGGGTCGTTAATGGTGAGCGAACGCTTACGGACGGCACCAACCGTGGTCAGTTTCGGATATTCGGGTATTTCGATACGCCAGCCTTGGTCGTCCGTCAGATGCCAATGAAAGCGGTTCAGCTTATATATTGAGGCCAAGTCAAGCAGCCTCATGACTTCTTCCTTCGTGAAGAAGTGGCGAGAGACATCAAAGTGGAAACCCCGGTGCCGCAGAGCCGGCTCATCGTTAATCTCCAGCGACTCCATTGTCCACGGTTGGTCGGCACAGAGCTCCTCACCGTAGATGGCCGGCGGCAGCAACTGCCGTAGCGTCTGGAAGGCGTTGAAGAAACCGCCGAAGTCGTTGGCGCGGATGGTAATGCCGCCCATACACGATGACAGGTCATAGGATTCCGCTTTCGCACCCGGGCTCAGGAGAAGCTGGATGAGAGGATGTTCGGGGTCGGAAGTACCAGTAGCTTCGGCTGAACGCTCCACCAGCGGGAGGTCAATGCCTGCCGCTCGTTTCAGATCCGCAGCAAAACGCTCAGCGAGCAGGCGGGTAGAGTCGCTGAAATACGTGATACCCTCCAGTGCACGGAGGTCCAGTTCACCGCAATCGGTCTGCTCGACACTTTTCGGATAAGGGATGACGTTCACCAACGTATTGGCCGTTACGGCCTCAGTCTCCGTCAGGAATTCCATCGGGGCGTTCGCGTCGCCCGAATCGTAGAGCTTAATGTCGTTTCCCAGTCCCATGCCGCCCCAACAATTCAGGGCCTGGCCGGTATTAGAATAGGGGGTAATGGTGTAATACGCCCCGCGCGTGTTGATGCGGAACTTCGATAGCGACCCCGGCATGCTTGCGGCACGGATTTCCGAGCCCTGCGTCGTCGCTACGGCATAGAGCGTCTGCCCCAGCTTGTTCGTAAAGGTATAACCTGCTGAGGCCGATCCCTCCACTTTCCACAGCTGCGCCGCGCGACCCGTAGGGAAGGCCGAAGTGCAAACAACCGCATCTCCATTGGCCGCCACGACGTATGAGCCTTGCGTGAACTTCAAGTAGTACCAATACTCGTCCCCACCGCCACTCAGCTGTGGAAAGCCTGCCGCGCGCACTGCGCTGACCGCTAGGGCTACGAGAAATAGGGAAAGGAATTTTCGCATGATGGATTAAGTTTTAATTGGTTTGCGTCTGGCGCGAATATAGCACATATCTCGGGAAAGCCCTCGCTTACAAGCGGGAAAATTCCCCATGTTTTACAAACGGGAACGGGAGGAAGGCCTCGCGGTAGAGGCTTGCCCTACAGTAGCGAAACAGGGCCGGCGACATTCCTGTCCCGGCCCTGCAATCACTTTTCGCCTGCGTGTTCTGGCGCGTCTGGCGCAATCCTTATTCAAAGACCTTGCCCGAGCTCCACGCGGTACCCACGCTGTCACCCACAACGCGGTAGGCATTGGTTGATGAGTCGTAGATAATGGGCTGCAACTTGGCGAGATCCACTTTCCCCTCGGCATTCAGGATGCTCTCATCGGCACTCATGTTGATGATTTCGCCGACAACGCGACCGTTTTCCGACATCTCAACAACGCGGCACTCCAGCGTCAGCGGATATTGCTCGATGATGGGCGCGTCCACATTCGGTGCGCGACGGACGGTGAACCCTGCACGCTTCACTTTATCGGGCACGTCATTAGCGGAAACGATACCGAAGTAATCGGACTCTTTCACAGTACGTGCGTCGGCGAAACTCACGGTGAATTCCTTCTTCAAGCGGATGTTGTCCGTCGTCTTTTGCGGGGACAGGTTGAAGTCAATGAGGTTGTGACCGCACTGACCGCCCCATGCCGCCATCATGACATCCGGGTTGCCCTCAGCATCGTAGGTGGCAATCATTATGCAGGGTAGCGGAGTGATGATTCCCTCCTTGCCAAAATTCTTGCGCCCCTCCACTTGCTTCAACTGAGCCTTGCCATTATCATTTGCTTCGGCGGGCGTCTGTTCCATTTTCTTCGTGCAGCTGGCGGCTGTTACTGCCAGTGCGAGTGCTGCACAGGCGTGCAGCAGTCCTTTCTTTGTCATATTCTTTTTTTAATAATCTATGCGTTATTTCTACCTGTTCGGGGTGTCATCATCCGCTAACGCAGCACTTTGCGCCCGCCTTGTATGTAGATACCTTTACCGGGCTGTACCACGCGGCGCCCTTGCAGGTCGAATGTGGTACCCGTAGCCGTGGCGCCAGTGCTGCCCGTAGGCAGCTGTATGCCGACGAACCCGATGACAGCCTCGTTAGAGTACGCGGACTCGCCTTCCTCATAGACTGCCGTAACGCGGTATATGGCATCCTCCGGAGCCGAACCGTCCGTGTAAGAGGGCTCACTCAGCGGGGCGGAATTGAGCTTCTCGCCGTTGCGGTAAACGTTGTAACCCACGAGCATGAGGTCGCGGGCGGCGAGACTGTCGGGACAGAACGTCACGTCGTCAAGAAGCAGGGCGAATCCGTTCTCACGGATGCTACGGATAGCAAAATATTTCGTCCCTTCAGGCAGTTCGTGCTCGCAGAGCGTCCATTCTGCAGGTAGGATTACTGCGTCGTCAAGCGCGCGGAAGCTCGTCGGTGATACGTCAAGCGTGGAATACATCACCTGGTAACGCTCGGGGTACTCGGCGGTTACGCTCTTGGCGTAGAAGGATATGGTTTGCTCTGTGCCGCTGAGCTGAGGCGAGATGAGCCAGTTGTCGTTTTCGCTGGCTGTGGACATGGATGCCAGTGCCTTCGATCCGCTATGAGCGTGCCATTGGGAAGGCAGCCCAAGTGTACCGGCATTCATCACGATGTAGGCCATTTCGCTGCCATTGTTGGGGAAATAAACGAACTCACCCCCCATCGTGATGCCGTAAGTGTTGCCTTTGTCGCCGTCATAGAGCGTCCAGTCGGCAAAATCGCTGATGGAAAAGTCCGGCGCGGCCTCGAAATCTTCCGTCACGCTTCCGTCTGTTGTGCGGGGTGCGGCGGGTACGTCCCAGCTGAGGGCGACTGCAGTGCCGGCACCGCCAGCAGCTTGCAAGTTAGTGGGGACGGGATAGTAATTTGGATGTACGGTAAGGCGGACTGAGGCCGAGCGATTATTGCTTTGGTCACCGTCATCGGCATAATTGATGAGCGCATAGACCTCCGTCTCCTCAGCCAGATTAATGTCTGCCGTTGCGTTGAGGAGGTAGTTACGCGAAGCTTCGGATGCCATAGCCCGCCCGTTGGAAGATGCCAACTTGCGGAAAGTGCCATCGGGGACAGCCCCATAGAGTTCTACGGTATAGGCTCCGGCGGGAACTTCCGCCGTCCCGAGGTTGCTTACAGTAACGGTAAAGGTGCGCTGCTCGCCTACCTTGAGGTCACGCGCCGGGGTGAACTGCTGCACGGACAGGTCATGTTCAACGACGTTACGTATGCTTAGGTTGTCAAGATAGAGGAGGCTGTAAGCAGTCGTCGTATAGCTGGAGAAACCTATCTGCACGTAATCGGCATTGATGTAGTCCTTCAAGGGAACACTAAACTTAGTGTACTTCCCGGCACCCGTAGCGTCCGCGAACGATATTTGCTGCACCGTCTGGAACTCACCCCCGTTGCTGGACACCTCTACGTTGAGAACCTCGTTAGAAGGGTCTATGTAGAAAAGATAGAACGTCAGGGTAGGATTTGTTGTTCCCTGCAAAGTGATGGGACCGGAGAAGTAACGCGACCATTCATTGCCCTCCATTGCATTGAAACAAAGCACACCGCTGTCACCATCCTGTGCGTCACTACCGACGGAAAGCGGCCAGAAACGCGCCATCTTGTCATAGTCGGAAACCCAGAACGTGCTGCGCCGCCCGTTAGGGAAGGACTCGAAGAAGGGCAGGCCGGTAGGTTCGCCTGTCGCCATCATATTGGAGCGGACACGGTCACTTGTACCAGCAACAGTTTGTGCGGTCAGATAATAATATATCACGGCCTGTGCGCTTGTAATTTCCGGTGTATCTTCAAACGTACACGCGGTCAAATTTGTTGCGACTACCGCATTCTTCGCGTTCCGCACGGTATAGGAAATAGCGTCGGTATCGATGTAGCCACCATTTTTCCCTATGGTCGGAGCATCCCAAGTAAGCGTCACGCGCCCGTCCGCCAAGGTCGCATAGAAATTCTGCGGTGCGGCGGGGACATCCACGCCTACAAATACGCTGTCCGTCACGGCCTCACTCTCGCCTTCCGCATTAGCGGCCACGACGCTGTAGCGGTGCAGGCCGTTACTCAGCCCCGTATCTTCAAACGACAACGCGGCACCTGGTGCCGGGGCATTGAAGGTCCGCACGATGCTACCGTCACGGCTAACCTCCACTTTCGTCAGGCCGGAAAGCGCGTTACCACCCATGTCCTTTGTCGGCGCACGGAAGGAAAGACTGGCTGTCAGCGCGCCTTTTTCCCCTGCCTGCAGGGAGAAATCCGTCACAGCCGTGGGAAGCGCGCTATTGACGCTACCCGAGAGGGTAAGGCTACCGACAGAGAGGCTGCCGGCAAAGGCCACATCGGAAGTGTTGTAGTGTATGCCTATGTAATATACCCCACTGGTCTCCATGTTGAACGTCACCGTTTCCTGTGCCATATCCTCGGAGGAAGCCGTTCCGGCAAGGAGTTGGCGCGTCATGGCCGCCGCTGTAGGCGCACTTCCTATATAGACGGTGTAGGATTCTGTCACGCCGCTACGGTAAGCGGCTGCGGTGATAGCCATTTCATACGTCATGCCGGCTTCAAGTGACACGCCGGACGTGATGAGCCAGTCGTCGGCTTTCTCGTCACGGGAGCAGAACGCGGCAAACGCGAAGTCATCGTATTGCCATGTCTTACCGTCGGAGTTTGCATCGATAACCGTAAAGGCCTCGAAATCCGCCGCATTAGCGAAGTCCGTGCTCCACGGCGGCGTGATGGCTTCCTGCCCCGCTGCGGGGAGGATGAAGGCGAGGCTGAGTGCCAGCAACGCCAAGTTTTTTGTTACTAAAGTCTTCATTGTGGTTATTACTTAGTCTGTTGGATAAAAATCTTTCCTGTCTGTTTCCCGCTCTTGCGGATGTAAATCCCACCTGCCCCACGGGTCACGCGGCGGCCCTGCAGGTCGTAATAGGCCGTAGCGCCGGCCGCCTGTGTTTCCGCAGCGGGAAGCGCAATGCCGTCTGTGGGAGCAACGGCGCACTGTGCCGCATTGAGGACTTCCCCTGTCGGGTAGGCCGTCTGCTCCTTGTCGCCCGATGTGATGAAGGCTACGGCGCGCAACGCATCCGTCTTCCAGCCCTCCTCAACTCCAACGGTCGCGGTATAGGCGAAAGAACCGCCCTCCCACGCGATCGGTACGCCCCGGCTGCCTGTCGGGATGGCGCGGGTGATGTTGTCGTGTACGAACTTTGTCGGATTTCCTGCCTGCCCTACTCTTGCCCGCACGCCATCCTCAACGAGGAATACGTTGAGCCGATGGTCGGGGAAAAGGTCTTGGAAGAAACCGACGGCATCGCCCGTCACGCTAACCCGGACGTTATCCGCTTCTACTTCCACATCTACGTCAATAGCGACGAAGGCCGGACGCTCCGCATTAGTGGTCAGGAGGGCATCAAAGCCGGCTGCCGAGAGCCCGTTTGCCGGGAAAGCGGGCACTGCCCCCGTCTCGGGAAGGGCTTGCGTGCGGCGGTCGATTATCACTTCGGGGTTACCCGTCACGCCGAAAGCAGTGTAAGCGCGACTTGCCTCAAGGGTCAGTTCATCGTCACGATAGCCCACGTGGTGCGACACCCAGATGATGTCGCTGCGCTGGCTCACGACACCCTCAATCATGGCATCAGCTGCGGGACACTGGACGCAGGGTATGGACGTAAAATGTTCCAGCAAGACGTGACGTGAGCGGCAGTCCTCCTCGCCGTAAAGGTAGAATGTCTGCGTCCGCACATCGTTCCCGGCCTTTTCATCCGTGCCGGACAGCGGCTCAACCGCCACCTGGACTTCATGCGCGCCCGTTTCCGTACTTGTTATCGCAGCATCCATCGTGAACGGTAGCACCTCTGCCGGTTGCAAAGACGCGTTAAAAGTTTCTCTCCCTACGACCACACCGTCCACAGAGCACGTGGCGCGGAATCCTTCCACGGCGTTCCGACCCATATTCTCCACTTCGCAAGTTACGGGCAGTACGCTCTCTGCACCTGCAGCTTGCAGAACGGGTGCCTGAAGGGTAATAACGCCCAAGTCATAGTCCTTGATGTCGGCCTCCACCACAGCCTCAATGAGCAACGCGCCCACGCCGAAGTTGTAGTAGCTCGCCCAATTATTGCCCTCGGCCACCCACGCAGCGTCCGCTGCCGCAACGCCCGTATGCAATAACAGCTTCGCATCGGTCGTCTGCTGCGCCGTGAACCCCACATAGAGCTCCTCGCCGTCAATGTCCAGCGGCTTGTTAAGCTCCACTTCATTCCAGCCGGCGGAAACTGTCGGTACGCTCTGCACGACGGCACTCCGCTCCCCAAGCTGCCTGCGCAGCCATACAGAGCAGTTCTCCGCACCGTTTCCGGCCAAAGCGAAGCGGATGCGCGTTACGCGTCCGCCTTGATAGCGCATCATAGTCTCGCGCGGGAGGCGGATAGCCCCACTCATGCGGGTTCCCGCCACGCCGATGTTCGCGGTTTGTGCCGTCAAGGCATCCGCCCCGGCACAGTAGCCCAGCGTGGTCTCTACCTCTTCCGCTGCGGCACGGAAGCCCAGCGGAAGCAGGAGGAGCAAGATAAAAAACTTTTTCATATCGGTCATTCTTATTTTAGTCAAACTGTCGTTGCCACACCGCCATGTCTCCGCATGGCCGGACGGGAGAGACGGTCATTTCTTACCCAACAGCCGGATGACCTCAGCCTCTACTACGGACATGTCCTCCGTCGGTTCGAAGCGACGCACCACGCGGCCGCGCTTATCTATAAGGAACTTCGTGAAGTTCCACTTAATGTCTGGTTTTTTGTCATAGGCCGCGTCCTGCTTGCGCATCATGCCGTCCAGCAGTTCCGCCATCTGCCCTGTTCCGAAGCCGTGGAAGCCCTGTTTCCGCTTCAGGTACGCGAAGAGGGGGGCTGTCCCCGGGCCGTTCACTTCCACCTTGGCCATCTGCGGGAATGTGGTATGGTAGTTGAGCTCGCAGAACTCGGCTATCTCGTCCGCTGTCCCCGGAGCCTGCTCGCCGAACTGGTTGCACGGGAAGTCCAACACGATGAAGCCGCGCCCGGCATACTTGGCATAAAGTTCCTGTAAAGGGGCATACTGCGGCGTGAAGCCGCACAACGTCGCCGTATTGACCACAAGCGCGACTTTCCCACGCAGCGACGCGAGCGGGAAACGCCCGCCTTGCGCATCTTCCACCTCAAACTTATAAACATTCCGCTGCGCGGCGGCAGCGAGTGATACCGCGCAGAGCGCGGCGAGGAACAGCTTTTTCATTCCGTAACAGTACTGTTTGGAAAACTTCCGCCCCTTTCAACAGGAGCCTTTACTGCTGCAAATGTACGGAGAAGCCCCCGAACGGCAAAAAACGGGTCGGAAAAAACGCATCCGGGAGCGTCCGGCAACACGTGCTCCGGCTGTGTACAGCCGGCATCCCCGGACTCAATCCGGCCCGCGCCGAGAGCTTGGCGGACTTACCCATAGGGGTAAGAAAAACTAACCCTAGGGTTACGGCGAACTGACCCTATGGCTAAGAACGACTAACCGTAGGGGTACGAAAAAGAGAGAGGGAGAGGCATCGGATGCCCTGCCGCGCTCAGCATATTTCTTTCAGGGCTTCCCAAAGGCGCGGGACACCAGTTGAGGCCACGTCGCGGATGACGCGGACTGGCAGGAAGGCGGGGACGTCCACCTCCTTCGGGTCGATGAGGAAGGCTGGAGCCCCCTCGGGGACATAGCGGACAAGGCCTGCGGCGGGATAGACGTTCAGGGAGGAGCCGATAACGGCAAAGGCGTCGGCCTGCCGCACTCGCTCCGCCGCCGCATCAAGCTGGGGGACAGACTCCCCGAAGAAGACTATCCACGGGCGGAGGGGTGAGCCGTCAGCGCACAACTCGCCGGGACACACCTCTGGAGCGGAGGCGGGGAGCGTGCGGATGTAGCGCGGGTCGTCCTTGTCGCGCGAGCTGCACACTTTCATCAGTTCGCCGTGCAGATGGAGCACGCGGGAACTTCCGGCGCGCTCGTGCAGGTCGTCCACGTTCTGCGTAATGACATCGATGTCAAAATCGCGCTCCATGGCGGCCAGTGTGGTATGTCCGGCGTTAGGCACTGCGGAGAGAAGCTGCCGCCGCAGCCCGTTGTAGAATCCGTTCACGAAGTCCGGATCTCGCCTGAAGCCTGCGGGCGTGCAGACGTCCTCCACGGAATATTTTTCCCACAGCCCTCCCGCGTCGCGGAAAGTCTCGAATCCGCTCTCGGCACTTATACCGGCACCAGTCAGTACGACAAGTTTCTTTTTTCCCATTTTAGGCTTTATTAAATATTAACCATAGCAAAGGTATGGAAAAATAGTTGTACTTTTGCGCGCAGTTTCGCTAATTAAGAAAGATTAAAGTATGGATAAATTGAGTTATGCCTTGGGCATGGTGCTCGCGGAGAACCTCCGGGGGCTCGGTTTGAAGGCGGTTGAGACGGCCGACTTGGGGCGCGCGTTGAACGCAGTGCTAGGCGGCGAGGATACGGAGCTGACCCCGGCAGAAGCGCAGGCCACGGTATCTGCCTTCATACGCAATAAGGAGGAAGAACACGGCAAGGCCATGCGCGAAGCAGGCGAGCGCTTCCTGACGGAGAACGCCGGGAAAGAAGGCGTCGTCACGACGGCCAGCGGTTTGCAGTACATGGAGCTGGAAAAAGGGACGGGGCGGAAACCGACCGCAACGGACCAGGTGAGATGCCATTACGAGGGACGACTCACGGACGGAACGGTATTTGACTCCAGCTACCGCCGTGGAGAACCAGCGACTTTCCCGCTGAACGGTGTAATCCAAGGCTGGACCGAAGGGCTGCAACTCATGCAGGAAGGGGCGAAATACCGCTTCTTCATACCCTACAACCTTGGCTATGGTGAACGCGGCGCAGGGGGCAGTATCCCGCCCTACGCCACCCTCGTATTCGATGTAGAACTGATAAAAGTACTATAACCAACTAATAAAACAAACAACAGCATGAAGAAAATCTTCTTTTTCGCAGCTGCGGCTGCGATTGTCTCGCTGACCGCGTGCAACGGCGGCGCGGTGAAGCCCGACTTGGCCACGGACGTGGACACCATCAGCTACGAGCTGGGTATGTCTAATACGCAGGGTGTGGAAAACTACTTCCTGCAGATGGGTATCGACTCCACACACATTGACGACTTCCTCCGTGGTATGAAGGACGGCGCTCTCGTGGGTGAGGACAAAGCGAAGCAGGCTTATTACCTCGGTTTGCAGGCTGGTTTGCAAACGACCATGCAGATGCTGCCCGGTATGGAGGCGCGAGTATTCGCCGGCGATACGACAACGCATCTTAGCACGAAGAATTTTCTTGCGGGATTCGCCGATGCGCTGAAGAAACGCGGGGCATTCAAGCTAGATAGTGCACTGGTAAATCCGCAAACCGCCTCGATGGACCTGAACCAGCGCACGGCCGCTTACCTCGAACGCTCCCTGGAGAAGCGCTTCGCCGATGAGAAAAAGGCTGCGCTCGCTTGGATGCAGGAAAAATCCAAGGAGGAAGGCGTGAAGGAACTCGGACAGGGCGTTTACTACAAGGAACTGGTAGCAGGCACGGGAGCCAAGCCGGCAGAAACCGACCGCATACTGATGGAGTACGAAGGCCGCCTCATGAACGACTCCGTGTTCGATTCGACAATTGCACGCCAGCCCGGGAAACCTGTTGAGATGGGGGTAAACGGCATGATTGAGGGTATGCGCCTCGCACTGACGGCTATGCCGGTAGGCAGCGAGTGGGAAATCTACATCCCCTATGACAAGGCTTACGGCGCAGCACCGCAGGGACCGATGCCCGCTTTCTCTAACCTGAAATTCCGCGTAAAGCTCGCTGGCATCAAAGAGAAGCAGTAATCAGACGGAACTATCGCGAGTAGCATATGAAACTGAAAGCGATTCTTTTTGCAGCACTGGCCGTAGTGGCCGGTGCTGCTCCTGCACAGAAGAAAGCGTTGAAGCGGACAAAGCTGGATGCCGCCGCGCTCCAGCAGCCCGCCATCCCGCAGGCCGTTCCCGCTGACTCATTCAGCTATGCAATGGGACTGCTGCAAGGCCCTAGCCTAAAGCAGTTCGCCGTACAGCAGGAGGGTGTGGATACAACTTACTTGGCCGCCTTCGCTGACGGCCTGACGGCGGAACTCTCCGAACCGGTAGCCGCAAACATCATCGCCCTCGCAGCTGGTCTGAAAGTGGCACGCATGAACCGCGAGCGCGTCATCCCTACGTTGAACGAACAGGCCACGGGGAAGGCGGACACGCAATTCATCGATGCCCGCCTCCTGGCACAAGGGTTGGCGGATGCCGTCCTAGGCAAGGGGGGCGACCACACCGCCGCGCAAGCACTGGTGGAGCGTCAAATGGAGCACGTCAAGGGCACTTACCGTGCCGAGAACGAGGCTTGGCTCGTGGAGAATGCCCGGAAGGAAGGTGTCAAGACGACCCCGAGCGGCTTACAGTACAAGGTGCTGACGGCCGGAACGGGCGTAGTGCCTTCAGACACCTCTACGGTTGAGGTGAACTATGAGGGCCAGCTCATCAACGGCAAGGTGTTTGACTCCAGCTACAAGCGCGGTAAGACGGCAACGTTCCCCGTGACAGGAGTCATCAAGGGGTGGACGGAAGCGCTCCAACTGATGCCCGAAGGCAGCGTATGGGAGCTTTACATCCCGCAGGAACTGGCTTACGGCGAACGGGGCGCGGGACGCGACATCCCCGCCTACTCCACGCTCATTTTCAAGGTGGAACTGGTAAAAGCCAACGCGCCCAAGAAATAGCGGCCAGGCTACGGGAGCGGTCCCGCCAGCCTGTATGAAGACGAAGCGGAGGCCGGAACACTTGTTCCGGCCTCCCTATTTATACCTCCCGCCAAGGGGGAAAGTTTATACCTATATTATATATACGCGCGCGCGATCCTACACCTTGCGCCTGCGCCACTGCATGAAAACGGCAGCTATGAGGGCGATGAAGATGAACGCAATGGCGATGAAGGCGACAGTTTCCGTCGTCCGCACCGTCGCGGGTTTGTACTCAAGCGTCACGGCGTGCGTACCGGCAGGCACTTTCACGGCGCGGAGGATGTAGTTCACGCGGCCTATTTCCGCCGGTTGTCCGTCAATAGTGGCCGTCCAGCCAGGGTAATACACCTCGCTCAGGACAGCCACACCGCCCCGGGGCGAGGTTATTTCGTACTGGAGGCGGTTTGCTTCCCGCTGCAGCAGCCTTACGGTTCCGCTATCCAGCGGCGAAGCGTCAAGAACGCTCCGGAAAGCCTCGTCGGCCACGGCCTCATGCTTCGTATCAAGCCCGGCCTGCAATGCCTGCATCTCCGCATCGGCGTCCTTCACGAAGCGGAGCCGGCTGACGAACCAGCCGTTTCCGTTCGCATAAGGGTTAAGTACGACCTGCTCGGCGCGGGACCCAAAGATGAGGTACTTGGCGTTAAGCATGTTTATCGCCGGGGCGATACTATCTCCCGGGACTTGCGTCATGTCGCCCTGGGCGTCATTGACGTAGCCGAAGAGGGTCTGCATCTCCGGACCCAGCCTGCGGTCAATCAGGTCCTGGTAGCGGTGCAACTTAGCCGCATTGTAACCGCCGATACTCTGGTGGAAGTAAGCCGTATGATTGCTCGTTTCGTTGAACGGGCTGCCCTCGGCAACGCTCAGCACGCGGTAGTCCGCTTTGTCTTGCAGCACGAGCTGGTCGGCCGCTGTAGGTTGGGGATTTTGGAGCACCACGGGGTCGGTGAAGCTCTCATCGTTAAGATAGCGCCTGTTCACCTGCCACATATCGACGAGGCACAGGAGGGCGAGCGCGCCGCAGAGTGCCAGTTGCGGCACCAGTCCGCCGCGCTGTTTACGCTGTGCGTAGAGGTAAGCCGCTATGAGGGCCGCCCCAATCAGTATTATCAGGAGCGAGCGCCCTGCACTGGCGGCAAGGATATGGTGGCGGATGGCCGACACGCTACCGCCGTACGCACTTACAAAATCCGCGCCGGCAGGCATCAGGCCTTCATGGAGCAGCTGCCGTTCCGCCTGCGTCAGGCAGTCGCCCGCCACGCCCGGCGCGAGCCAGAGCAGCAGGCATAACCCCGCAGTGAGTGCGAGCCCGACACCGAGACCAAGCCGCCCCCGCAACGTTCCCAGCACGGCCTGTGGTTCACGGATGATGCGGGCGAGACAGAGGACGGCGAGTAGCGGCATCGTGAACTCCGCCACTACGAGCGCCGATGAGGGCGTGCGGAACTTGTTGTACATCGGTAGGTGGTCAATGCAGAAGTTCGTGAACCACGCATCATTGTGCCCCCACCCCATCAGGAACGACAGCACCGTAGCGGCCAGCAACGCCCACTTCAGCGGGCCGCGCACGAAGAAAAGGCCGAAAAGGAAGAGCAGGCAGACAAGCGCGCCTACATAGACGGGGCCCACCGTGAAGGGCTGTTCGCCCCAGTACTGGCTCAGTCCCGGCGGCACGGCCTGCACACCGCTCTCGCGCAGATAGGCATCTGCGGCATAGATACACTGGCCGAAAGTGTCGTACTCCTCCATTTCCTGCACATCCTCGCGCGCCATGACGGAACCCGAGCCGCCCCCCTTGAAGTCCGGCACGAGGAACGTCAGGCTCTCATCAATGCCGTAGCTCCACTGCGTGATATAGTCGCGGTCCAGTCCCCCGCCCGTAGCCTGCGCCGCCTCCGCAGCCGTCGGTGTCAGCTCCGAGGGGCCGCGCATGGAAAGTTTGCTGTACTCATAAGTATGGTACAGGTTGGGCAGATTTGCTGCCACGCCCAGCAGGCCGGCCACGAGCACCACGCCCGTAGCCCGCGCCCAGCGAGCCAGCGTACCCTCACGGACGGCCTCAACGCCATAGGCCAACACGACGAACAGCATCAGGGGCAGGAAGTAGTAGGACATCTGCACGTGGTTCGAAAGTATCTGCAAGGCCGTGAACAGAGCCGTCACCGCGCCGCCCCAGAGCAGCCTGCCCCGGTAACACAGCACGAGGCCCGCAATCGTAGGCGGAATGAAAGCCAGCGTCGTCACCTTCCAGATGTGACCCGCCGCGATAATGATGAAGAAATAGGAGGAGAAAGCCCAGAGCCCCGCCCCCAGTGCCGACAGCCAAGGGCGCAGGCCAAAAGCTCGCATCAGCAGGTAAAAACCCAGCAACAGAAGGAATACATGGCTGATAGCGTTCGTTATGCCCAGTCCATACACCCGTGCGACCGCATTCAGTACAGCCGATGACTTGTATGACGGGGCAATCTGGTACGTCGGCATCCCGCTGAAGAGTGTGTTGGTCCAGCGCGTGCGCTCACCCGTCTGCGCGTAAAATTCCAATTGCTCGCGGCCTTGGCCCACCGAGGCTACCGCATCGTGTCCGCCCAGGACGAGCCCCTCCGCCGTCGGACCGGCGAAATAAGCGAAAGCCAGCAGCAGCAGCAACAGGACAGCCACCACGTCCGGCGCAAATCTCTTCAAGAAATTCATAAGAAAAACAGGCTTAATGGTAAATTTCAGCCGCAAAGATAAAGAATAATGGGAGAAGGAGCAAACACACCTCCCCTAAGCCCCCCCTTCCACCCACAATCCTCCCGCACCCCGCCAGAGGCCGGATTCGTTACCCATAGGGATAACGAGCCGTAACCCTACGGTTAGTTTTCCGTAACCCTACGGTCAGTTTCTCCTGACCCTAGGGTTAAGCACCCGCAACCACAAGGTCAGCCTCCGCACTCCTCCTGTCCTTCCGAAGAGAAGTGTACCGCATGTATTCCTAACGCACAAAAAAATCGGAGGAAAAGGTTCGCAGTTTCAAATATTTGCCCTATCTTTGCACCCGCTCCGAGTGAAAGGGGCACATGAAACAATACTTAATCAAACAAACCTATGTACTTAGATTCAGCTAAGAAGCAGGAGATCTTTGGCAAGTACGGGAAGTCCAATTCGGATACTGGCTCCGTTGAGAGCCAGGTGGCCTTATTCACCTACCGTATTGCCCACTTGACGGAACACATGAAGGCGAACCGTAAAGATCATACGACAGAACGCGCCCTCGTAAAGTTGGTCGGTAAGCGCCGCGCCCTGATGAATTACGTCAAGGCCAAGGACATTGAGCGCTACCGCGCCATCGTCAAGGCTCTAGGACTCCGCAAGTAACGGCGGACACCCTTGCGCGAAACGTAAATCCCCCGCTTCCGGAAAACGGACAGCGGGGGATTTTTTTGGAGAAACCGGGGAAGCGTGCGCGAGAAAGGGGCAGGCGGAAGACGCCGGCACTGCTCCGGACGAACCTCCTGCCGCCCTGTTTATATAAAATGGAGAGAAAACTTTGCATAACTCTAAATAAAACTTAAATTTGCCCGGCATAACAAACAAAACATCCCGGGACATGGTGAAAAATACCCCCCACCTATGTAGTTACTAATCAGCGAGTTAGAAGAAACGCATCATCCGTCCGTTTCTTCCACATAGAGCATCTGCTCGTTTGTTGTGCCGTTGTGCTGATTGCTGCCCTTTTGGCAGCCGCCTCCCTGAACCTCTCCATTTTCAACCCACTCAAGATAGCCTTTGAAGACTTCGCCTTCACGGACGTTTATTACGCCATGCTGAAGTCCGGGGAAAAGGAGCTTTGCACAGACATAGTCCTAGTAGATATGACGCGCCAGCGCGACCGTGGCGAAATTGCACGCACGCTGCAAGCCGTCTCGGAGTGCCGCCCGAAAGTGGTCTGCGTGGACTTGATTTTTGAAAAAGAGAGCGCGTATGCGGCAGCAGATGCCGAACTGGTGGGAACGGTGGAGACGGTGCCGAACTTGGTACTCTCCTCCAAAATCCTGGACTACGATGCAGAGCGGGACGCGTTCCGTACGCGAGTCCTAAGTTTCTTTAGCGCGTTCGGGAGTTACGAGTGGGGGTACGGCAACTTGCCCGCGAAACACGGACGCGGATATATCCGCGACTACACGCTGAGCGAGCTGTACGACAGCACGCGGGTGTATTCCCTGGCCTACGTAGCCGCCTGCCGCTACCTGGGAAAGCGACCCACAGAAGAGCCCAACAACAGCCGCCCGATTGTCTATGCGAATACGGACTTTCCCGTCATCTCCTGCGACAGTGTGCGCGAACACGCCGGCCTGCTCCAGGGAAAGCTGGTGTTGGTGGGAACTATGACGGAGGAGTCCGACATGCACATCACGCCCGTGGGGAAAATGCCGGGTATGAAAGTACAGGCTTTTGCGGCTTACAGTTATCTTACCCACCAGGAAATCCGCAACATGTCTGACACCAGCGGACTGATCATCGCCTTTATCATCTGTTACTTCTCCGCCTTCTTCGGACTGTGGCTCACCCAGCGCTACCCCTATACGGGCATCTATCTCCGTAAACTCTACTATTTCCTGCTGGCAGCCGTTCTCGTATGGGCCGGCTTCGTGCTCTTCGTGCGCTACAACTATAACATAAACCTGCTGTATCCGCTGCTCGGACTGGCACTCGTGGAAGAGGCCCGCTTCCATTACAAGTGGATAGTGGCTTTTATCAACCGGCATCCGCGCTGGCGGTTCGCAAAGAATTCCATTTACAATGCGGACAAGTAAAAGCAAACATATCTTACCCTGCCTGCTCCTGCTCTTTTCCCCGTTGCGGATGCAGGCGCAGGAGGCCGCGCGCTGGGTGGCACAGGGCGATTCCCTCTACGAGCGGGAACAATACGACAAAGCGGCGCACTTTTACAAGGAAGCGGCTGAGGCCGGACTGCCCGAGGGACAATGCAAACTTGGATTTGCTTACTACGTGGGCGAGGGCGTGGCACGCAACGTAGCCACGGCTGTCACATGGTTTAAGCGCGCCGCACGGCAGAATTACCCCAAAGCGGAATACAACCTAGCCTTCTGCTACATGCACGGACGCGGGGTTCCACAGGACTACGAACGAGGCATAGAGCTACTCAAGACGGCTGCGGAAGGCGGTTACAGCCAAGCACAACGCACGCTGGCCGACTGTTATGAGAAGGGGGTATTCGTGATACAGGACAAAAAGGAGGCGCAGCTATGGCGGCGGCTGGCCGATGCCGCCGACGGCACGGCTGTGGCAGGCTGCGATGAGGAGGAGCGGGAATGTGTTCCCACCCCCAGCGCGGTGACCGCCCCGGCAGTTCCCGCGACCGAAGCCCCGACTGCTGAAACCCTTGTCCCTGACACTCCCGCGCGCGAGACGCCCGAAAATGCGCTCTCCCCGGAGGAGGAAGAATATATGGAGGAGGCATATCCCGATGCGGCCCGCAGTCCTGCGGAGCTATCCGCATTCACGCCGACCGCAGCACCCCGCCTGTCTATTCTTTACCCTGAAAACGGCGCGCCTTTCCATACCAAGGAGGTGAAACTAAAGTATCATTTGCAGGCCGACGGCATGGAGCGGGAGACGCAGGTAGTCGTCATGGTGGACGGCGAAAGGCAGCCTGCAACCCGCGCTGTCCGCGCTGCGGACGTGGTGGATGTAGAGCTACCCGACCGCGACTGTACCGTCACGGTATATGCACAGAACCGCAACGGCTACAGCGAGCCGGCCTCCATCCGGCTGCACCGGGAGAAAGTGTCCACTGAGGAGGCCCGGATATTTGCCGTCGTCATCGGAGTCGGCAAGTACGGGACGCAAGAACTGCCCGACCTACGCTACTCGGCAAAAGACGCGGACGATTTCGCCCGTGCGGTGGCGGAGAAGCAGGGCCACCCCTTCTCTGAAGTATTCGTAAAACCACTACTGGACGAAGATGCCTCCCGACGCGAGATTCACGAAGCACTGAAATGGTTGAAACAGGAGGTCACTCCAACGGATTTATGCCTCTTCTTCTTTGCCGGACATGGCTTCCGGGATGAGAAAGACCGCTTTTACTTCATCCCTTACGGCGGCACGACGGACAACTTGTACGACTGTTTCAGTTCGCAAGAGTTCTGCCAGGCGGCGGAAGATATAGACGGAAAATTCATTGTCTTCCTTGACGCTTGCTACAGCGGTGCGCTCGGAGAACGCTCGGCAGGAGGGGCGGACTTCGCCGACCAACTCCGACGGGTGCGCAACGGTATGTTGCTATATGCGTCCTCTGCAGGCGACACGAAATCCCGCGAAGATGAAAGTTGGAAGAACGGTGCTTTCACCCGCGCCCTGGTGGAGGCATTCGGTGGTGCTGCCCGGTCGGACGATGCAGAGGGGCTATCAACAAACCAGTTGGCGAACTACTTGGCAAAACGCGTGCGGGAGATTACGAAGGGGGCACAGCGGCCCGTATTCAAAAACCCCAACGGACTGGACGATTTTAACCTGTTTAATTATGAATGAAAATATGCTGTTACGAAGAATCCTGGCGGCTCTGTTACTGGGCATAGCCATAGTGTCCGCCGCACAGGCCCAGCGGTATGTAGTGTTCTCTGTCACGGGAAAAGTGAGCCTGTCCGAGAAGGGACGTTCCGTCTCCCTCACGCCGCGCCGCACGCTCACGGCATCCGACCGCATCAATATCGGTAAGGAAAGCTGTGTCGTCCTGTTGGAGGAAAAGGCAAGCAAGATGCATTCCTTTACTACACCGGGGCAGGCCAGCATATCCCAGCTCGTAGAGCGGACAGGGACACAGACAAAACAGCTCTCCAAGCAGTACATGGGCTACCTGACTAAGCGTCTTTTCAGCCCAAGTAGCCAGAAGCTCACACATCCCGACACGTATATGCAGGCCATGGCCACATCGTATCGCTCCACCTCCAGCGACTCTCTCCTTCTGAACACGCTCTGCCGGATGATACCCGAAGGCAAAGCGGTCACAAGAGCTGAAGAATGGATTACCGACGGTCGGCTGCCGGTCGTTTCGGGTATGGATGTCAGCTTCGACCTCGTGGACTGCACCACGGGGAAAGTGGTGGGAAATGACGTGGGGATTGAGACGAGCTGTTACGTCCGGGTACATAACAAGACGGAAGAGATGCTCTATGTGAACGTACTTAACCTGGACGCTGGCGGCGGCAAGTACCTGGTGCTTCCTGTGGACGAGGCCTCCCTCTGCGCACACCTTATTGTGCCGGCCAAAAGCACGGTGTCCTTCAACGCCGAGCCTTTCATATTTTCTGGAGAGGCCGACGAGGAGACGTTCTTGCTGGTGGCTACAAAAGAGCCTCTGGACTTCAGCATCCTCATGAGTCCCATTGCCTCAGACGGAAAGGGGAAGACATTGCCCGTCGGCTTATACCGTAATATATATAATGTGACGGAGTAACTATGCAGAAACAGACCTTTATACTCATCTTCCTGCTGGCATCGGCGGTCTTGCCGGCAGAAGCACAAAACCAAAAAGACAAGGCCAGTGCGGACCAAATGGTATTCGAGCTGCTCCGGGACGCAGGCGTACCGCAAAATTATTACCGAGAAACTGTCGTTGAACCGGACTCCCTGCACGCCACCAACGAGAAGGGACTATTCCGTTACGGCGCAGCCTATTATCAGTTCCCCGGTATCAGTGCTTCGTTCTACCTGAAGCGGACGAAAAGCGGCTATGGGCTAGTATTCGGTAAGAGGTATCCCCTTGAATCACTGACGAACCTACTGCTGAACCGACTGAACAGAGCGGAACTACTCCTGCCACTGGCCCACCACCAATACGGCGGGCGGGTGGAAAATGTCACGACACCGCTACAAACGTTGTTCGATGTCCTTGCACGCCAAGCAGAGCTTTACTGCGACGTGACAGCAGCAACTGCCGACATGCTCAAAGCGGTACTCATCATGCACTTCCCGGGGCGTGACGAGATTCATCTGCTTACGGTGGAAGTTCCGCCTGCGCAACTGTTCGCTCCCGGCGGCGGGCGGGCTACGCATGCAGATCTATATACAAATATCCCTCAGGCAAACATCAAATCCCTCTTCAATGAAAAAGAACTATAAGCTATTCCGGATGGGACTCACTCTCATCTTCATGCATGCTCTCATCCCTCGTATGGCGATGGCGGACGGTATCACGTTCAAAATTATTGACGGCGCAGCCAGCGATGCCCTAAAGGCCACCATTGAGCGGAATACCCTCCATTTGATGGAGTCCCTTACGGTATCGGCGGATGTCGGTGCGAAGAAACTCAAAATCGACAAGACGCGCTTCACGCCCGAAGCCGTGAAAGAACTCGGCGAGATATGGAAAGGAAGCGCCATGACCTGCCCCGCCGTCACCGTCCGGACGCGCCTGCTACAGACCAGGGGCGGCTATCAGGTGCGCGGCATACCCGTTGATATACTTGAGGCCGATAAGGACGAGGAGCGGCAGGAGCTGACTGTGGATTTCCTACCCGACGGACGTATAAGCGATGTATCCATCTCTATGGACTTGCACCGCTATGAGGAAATTATGGCGCAACAGGAAACCCCGTTAGACTATGTACGTAGGCAAATCATAGTAGGCTTCGTGGAGGATTTCCGCACAGCCTACAACCGCAAGGACATAGGCTTCCTCCAACAAGTTTATGGCGACAAGGCGCTCATAATCACGGGGCGCGTCGTCAAGGAGAAGCAGAACAGCGACCAGGTCAGTATGACTATGGCGAACAACAAGGTGATCTATATCCGCCAGACGAAGCAGGAGTACCTGACTAACCTAGCTGGGGTTTTCAAACGGAACCGCTTTGTGAACGTCCGCTTCGAGGATATAGAAGTCGTACAGCACCCGAAATTTGACGACATCTATGGCGTCACGCTGAAACAGTACTGGCATGCTGGGGCTTACAAAGACGTAGGATATCTCTTCCTGCTTATAGACTTCAAAGACGAAGACCATCCGCTTGTCCAAGTCCGTACTTGGCAGCCTGAGAAGAACAACATCGGGCAAGTTATAACAAAGCGAGAGGATGTGTTTCACCTAGGGTCGTTCAAGATAGTCCGGTAAAGAAAGAATAACAACACCAATATTTAATAATCATGATCAGACAAACAGTTTTCGCTTTGCTGATGCTAGCAGCAGGCAGTCTCGGTGCCCAGAACGTGTTAGAGGCCACCGACATTTCAAAACCCAACGATGTTTTTTCCAGCGCAGGCGACGAGGCGTGCGTTATCGTGCGCTGTAACCGCACGATTCCCCTGACCTTCTCGTCTTCAATGGACAAGACAGCAGATCCTTTCCATACAGAGCTGGAAGGATCGGACTCCATTTATTATCTTTCGTTCCCTACGGGAGCGCGCTATCGCGGTCGCCAGCTCAGCATTTCTTCCCCAGGCTACATTACGTTCGCGCTACCCGTAGAACTGTCCCCTAAGCAGCTGCTCACGTTTCAACTCGTGGATCCGAACAGCCTTGTGGATGCGGGGTGCTACCGCGAGCACCGCAATAAGGGTATGGAGGAGATACGTAATATGAACTATGACGAGGCGCGCGTTCAATTTATCGTGGCTCGCGATTGTTCCGATGTGGACATGGCGGAGAACGAACAGAATATCATCCTGATGGATTCCCTTATATCGCTTCGAAAGAAAGCGGCGACTTATGAAAACTTACTCGACTATTACCGCGCCTCCGAGGTATATGGACAGATTATCGTCCTCAACCCTTACGACCGCATAGCTGAAGCGGCAAAGCAAACCTGCCTTACCCGCTATAACACGGAATGCGATATGCTATTCAAACAAGCCGAGTTTTATTTCAGCAACAAAGACTATAATAAGGCGGAGGAACTCTATAATAAGATCATAAAAAACGGATGCACGGAAGCGGCTATGGCGACGGAACGTTTGACGCGCATCACCTCTTCCCGTACCACAAAGCGCGATCACGCCCGCGTCCTGACCTATGAATTCATGAAAGACTGCCCTATCGGCCTCTCTTACGGTAGCTACAATATGCGCAAAGCGGGTGGGTTCATCAATTTCAACCTGAGCGGAAACATTTTCAAGTTCATGAAGAACGAGGTCGCCTACGACCCGACAGCGGAACCTAACGACCCCAAGGGACAGGACTACCCGGAAATAAACCTCAATTTCGGCTGGACGATAAAAATCGCCAACCCCGTTTGGATATACTTCGGCCCCGGCGTTACATCAAAGTTCTATTTGGGCCACTTCAAAAAAGAGGTAGGAGGTTCCTATGATTCTAATACAGAACGCTGGCCGGGCTATAAGAGTACGACTAACCCCGACGGAGAATATTCCTCTTACGATACGGGGGAGAGCCACAAGATAAACGCAGCCATCGCCGTCAGCCCCACAATTGGCCTTTGCGTAAAGTATTCGTACTTCGCCCTACGCGTGGGTTACGAGTACCGCTTCGGCGTGAAGAAAGAATTGCGCGACTTCCTCGGTGAACATCGCATTACAGTCGGTCTTGGCCTCGCCTTCTGACGACAGGCTTCACACAAGAATAACACAAAAATCCCCCCGCTGTCCGTTTTCGGAAGCGGGAGGATTTTTTATGGGGAAGCGGGAGGTAGCCGCTATTTGCAGAGGGTGAATTCGTCCTACCCGTTGAGTATGCGCTTGATGTCGTTGAGCTTATTGAGTGCCTCAATAGGAGTGAGAAGGTTTACGTCAAGGTGAAGGAGTTCGTCGCGTATCTGGCTGAGTACGGGGTCGTCCAGTTGGAAGAAACTGAGCTGCATATCGCTGGGATTAGCCGCCGCGCTGAGTTGTTCCGTCCGATGGAGCTGCCCACCCGCATTGCCTGATTCAAGCTCATGCAGTATTCGCTCGGCGCGCTTCACAATACCTGCGGGCATTCCGGCGAGTTTGGCCACGTGGATACCGAAGCTATGTTCCGAACCGCCGGGTGCCAACTTGCGCAGGAATACAACACGACCGCCAGCCTCGCGGACGGAGACGTTCCAGTTCTTAATGCGCGGGAAGAGTTTCTCCATCTCGTTGAGTTCGTGGTAGTGCGTGGCGAACAGCGTGCGCGGGTGGTGACCGGCGGTGTTTTCATGGAGATGCTCCACGATAGCCCAGGCGATGGATATGCCGTCGTAGGTACTAGTGCCGCGTCCAAGTTCATCGAACAGAACGAGGCTGCGCCCCGTCATATTGTTGATGATGTTGGCGGCTTCGCTCATCTCCACCATGAAGGTGCTTTCGCCCATTGAGATGTTGTCGCTGGCTCCTACGCGCGTAAATATTTTATCAACCACCCCTACGCGTGCGCTTTCGGCTGGAACGAATGCCCCAGTCTGGGCTAGTAGTGTGATAAGTGCCGTCTGGCGCAGCAAGGCGCTCTTTCCGGCCATGTTTGGCCCGGTGATAATGATGATTTGCTGGCCTTCAGGGTCAAGCAGGATATCGTTGGGAACATATTCCTCGCCGGGAGGCATCATTGTCTCGATGACGGGATGGCGTCCCTGGCGGATGTCGAGCGTCTGACTGTCGTCCACGTTCGGGCGCACGTAACGTCCGCTCTTAGCGACCAAGGCTAAAGAGTGCAGGCAGTCCAGCTGGGAGAGCGCAACGGCGTTGGCTTGCAGCGCAGGGATATGCTCGGCAGCGAAAGCGACCAGCTCCGCGAAGAGCTGGGTCTCAAGGGCGATAATCTTATCCTCCGCACCGAGTATTTTTTCCTCATATTCTTTTAGCTCAGGCGTGATGTAGCGTTCGGCTTGCGTCAGCGTCTGCTTCCGAATCCACTCGGGGGGAACGAGGTGCTTATACGTGTTGCGCACTTCGATATAGTAGCCGAAGACGTTATTGAAGGCTATCTTGAGGCTTTGGATACCGGTCAGTTCGATTTCCCGCTGCTGCATCTGCCTCAGATAATCCCGTCCCGAGGATGAAATGTTGCGCAGTTCATCCAGCTCATCGCTAACCCCGGCGGCGATGACGTGCCCCTTACCGATGGCTGCGGGTACGTCTGGAAATAAATCGCGGTTAATGCGGTTGCACAGGGTGCGACAGGGACTGAGCCGATCGGCGAGCTGGCGGATGCTTTCACATCCGCTTCCAGTGCAGGCCTCCTTGATACTGGATACACTCTCCAGCGCGATGCGTAGCTGCTGTATATCCCTCGGTGTGGCACGCCCCACGGCTACCTTGGAGACGATGCGCTCCAAGTCGCCGATGCGTCCCAGCTCTCTGTCACACAACTCATGGAAGTCGGGCTCGCGAAAGAAGAGTTCCACACCGTCCTGCCGTTGGTGGATGGCCTCGGTGTCCCGCAAAGGGAAGAGTACCCACCGACGTAGCATCCGCGCTCCCATGGGAGTCAGTGTCCTGTCCAAGATTTTGAGGAGCGTCTTCCCCTCGTCCGCCATGGGCTCCACAAGCTCCAGGTTGCGGATGGTGAAGCGGTCAAGGCGTACATAGCGGTCTTCCTCAATCGGCGCAATACGCGTGATGTGCTGCGTCTGCGTATGTTGGGTCAGCTCAAGGTAGCAAAAGATTGCCCCTGCCGCCACGATGGCTGTCGGCAAGTGCTCCACGCCGAAACCCTTCAGGCTTTTCACGCCGAAATGTTTGTGCAGTTTCTCTTTTGCCGTGGCCTCGGAGAAGGTCCAGTCGTCGGTTTCAAAGACAAACGCCCGCGTGCCGAAGAGTTCTTCCAGACGGGTCCGTTGACCGCGCACAACGAGGATTTCTTTCGGTGCGAAGCTGGAGAGGAGTTTGTCAATGTGTTCCGGCGTCCCTTCCGCCACGAGGAATTCACCAGTTGATATGTCAAGGAAGGCCAGCCCAAGTTCCGCCTTGCCGAAGTGCAGGGCGGCGAGGAAGTTATTCTCACGGCTGTTGAGCACGTTGTCGCCCATCGCAACGCCGGGTGTCACCAGTTCGGTGATGCCGCGTTTGACCAACTTCTTCGTTAGTTTAGGGTCTTCGAGCTGATCGCATATCGCTACGCGAAATCCAGCCCGGACGAGACGCGGCAGGTACGTGTCCAGTGCATGGTGGGGGAAGCCCGCCATCTCAATCTCCGCCGTCCCAGCCTTGCCGTTGTTGCGACGGGTCAGAGTGATACCGAGGACACGCGATGACGTAACTGCATCCTCGCCGTAAGTTTCATAGAAGTCGCCACAGCGGAAAAGTAGTACGGCATCGGGGTGCTTCGCCTTCAGGTCGAAGAACTGCCGCATCATCGGCGTGGCATTATCCTTTGGCATAGTCGTGTAAGTCGTTTGCGGATTTGTTTGCGCAAAGATAGCTCAAAATGCCCATATTCCGCACGCCTCGCCACCCTTTTTTGAGCGGCGGGGACGCAGTGCGGCGACGGTTCCCCGGTACGGAACCGCCGCCGCGAAGCATTACCGGAACGCTATCCCGCATCGGCTCAGTTGTTGAGGATGTACTCCACGAGCAACGTCACATCGGCCACATCCACCGTGCCGTCCGCGTTCAGGTCGTAGCGGAGCTCAAGCTCGTCCGCCGTACTGTTGAGGATGTACTCCACGAGCAGTGTCACATCGGCCACGTCCACCGTGCCGTCCGTATTCAGATCGTAAGGGTCCGCCACGGCGGGCAGGTCGAACTGAACAGTATAGACCGCCTCGCCACCCTCGCCGCTGACGGTAATGGTGAGCAGACCCGTCTCCGGGTCGTAGCTGAGCATAGCCTCGGCGTCCTCCATGTCCTCCACATCGGCCTCAGCAATACCGTCTTCGTAGAGCCCGGCGTAGGTGTAGGCCGCCACGTCGGGGTCGAAGCCCTCAACTGTCTCGCCGCCGATGCGCAGGTCACTGAGCCGCGTGCTGTGCGCGTGCAGGTTGAACTGGACGGTGTACGTGCGCTCTTCCTCCCCGGCCCGCACTGTAATGGTGAGCAGGCCCGTCTCCGGGTCATAGCTGAATGCGGTCTCAGCGGTCTCGTCCTCGGCCATCGCTTCAACGATGCCCTCTTCGTAGAACCCAGCATAGGCGTAGGAAGCCACGTCGGGATCAAAACTCTCGACGGTCTCGCCGCCGACACGCAGGTCGCTGAGCCGCGCGCTGTGCACAACAGGCTGGGCGAACTGTATTGTATATATATGGTAGTTGTCGGCGTCCTCGCTGATGTTGTCGCCGCTGACGGTGACGGTAAGCAGAGCCGTCTCTTCATCATAGGCCGTCCTGATGCTGGCACCCTGTCCGTTGCTCCTGAGGGAAAGTTTCTCGAGCTCGTAGGGCGCGTCCACGCTGGCCGCACCGCCATCGAAGCTGAGTTCCATACCATCGTAGGTCGCCTCGG
The DNA here is from genome assembly GCA_017476545.1 of Alloprevotella sp. Taxonomy (GTDB): domain Bacteria; phylum Bacteroidota; class Bacteroidia; order Bacteroidales; family Bacteroidaceae; genus Alloprevotella. Next base: position 81,913 of record JAFUZP010000014.1, on the reverse strand, counting down.
CCAGCTCACTGCGATAGATGAAGCGCACGGCATCCACGGTCAGCGTGTTGCCCGCCTTGTGGTTCGTGCGATCGGTAAAGTAGTCCGCTGCGGAGAATACGACGTTGATCTGCTCCGGTCGCGCCTCCTCGTCATGGTAGGTGAACTCCAGCACGGCCTGTGTCCAGTCCGTCTTCGTCTCCGCGAGCTTCACGGCGTGCTCACCCTCCGTCATAAGGGAGGCCACGAGCTTGAAGTCCTGGCTCATCGTCGGGGTGCTGCCGTAGGCGTAGTCCATGCCCAGCACATTGCGATCACGGTTCTCCATCTCCACGCGTGCTGGATTGCCACCGATTCCGCATGGCACGTTCACCTGCGTCGTCTTACCCGTCCACATGTAGGCCACGACGCTCGCCGGCTGGCTGTTGTCCCTCGCCGAGCGCTGGTACCAGAACTCCATAGCGTCCGGCCGTCCCGTGAACTTTCGCCCACCGAAGGAGCCGCCGTCCGAGCTCCCCCCACTCGTATCCGCCGTGTTCCACGCCGTGCCCAGCGTCACGTAGCCCGGGATGACGTTGCCCGCAGTCTCCGTATTCTCCAACTTGCAGGCATAGCCCCCGCCGTAGCCGGTCACGCGGGAACCCACCTCGGTAGTGCCGAACCACCAGATGAACTTGTAGCCCGCCACATTGGCCACGCACCAGCCCTCCGGCGTCGTGCCCACAACCTTCGTGTCACCCCCCGTGTAGGGCTCAATGTTCTTCCAGTCCCCCTCAAAGCCCGGGTTGTCCAGCTGGAACTGCGCCGCCGCACCCAGCGATACCGCAGCCGCGATGAGTGTAAGTAAAGTCTTCTTCATGTCTCTGTTAGCATTAATTGTCAGTGTGCCAGGATGTACTCCACGAGCATCGCCACGTCACTCACATCCACTGAACCGTCGCGGTTCAGGTCAAAACGCGCCGCCTCGCTCTCGCCGCTGAAGCGCACGTAGATAGGTAAGTTCGCCTCGGTCCCGAAGCTCGCCGAATTCGTCCAGACCACGTCCACGTTGATGTCTGCCCGCCCGTCGCGCACGCGGCTGCCAAGGCTGCTGATGCACGCCGTGGCCGTAATCATCCCGCCAAGAAACTCAAAGGGTACGGCCTCATTCTCCCCGAAGCTGACGCTGCCGTCCGGCTCCGTAGCCACGGGAATGCCGGGCAGGAAGATGTCACCTAGGGACATGCCTTCAAAAGAGAAGTCGGGCAACGTGAAGTTCACGGCCTCATCGCTGACGGCCTCGATGCTGACGGACTTGCCCTCCATGACGAGCGCTTCACCGTCAATGGGTTTGCCCAGACTGATGGTAAGCGTACCAGAATAGCTGCCGGCGATGTCGCGCGCCGGAGTCTGTGCCCAAGCCGCACCCGTCACAAGGACGGCGAGGCAGGCGGTGAGTAGAATTTTCTTCATAATTCTTGCTTTTAGAATGTATATATATTAATAAATGTATACCTATACCGTATCAGATGCAGCCCCCTCAGAACAGGTAGGCCGCACCGACGCGCCCGTAAATAGGGCGTAGCGGGAAGGTGACGGCCGTGAAGCCGGAGTGGAACACGGACGTGAGCCCCCAGTCCAGTGCGGCCTGCGCGCTGATGCGTTCCGTGCAGCGGTATGCCGCCCCGGCCTGCACACCCCACGCCCAGCGGCGCACGTCGTCGCCGAAGTCGTAAGTAGCGTGCGTCACGTAGGCCTTCTCACCTGTCGGGTCATAGTGCCGGATGTATCCGTCGTAGGCCGCGCCGCCGAAGTTACCCCGCACGCATAAACTCAGATACGGCCCGGCCGACACCTGCCAGCGCCGCCCTAACGAGCACGTGGCCAGCAGGGGGAGCGTGAGGTAAACGCTACGGACCCGCGTCTCCACGTGCCCCGTCCACGCGCCCTCCATGAACGCCCCGTCGTCCGCCGTCATCTCCATGCGGTAGTTCTTCACCTGCGCCTTCGTCTTCATTCCCTTCCGCTCAAGGCGCAGCCCAGCCGCGATTCCCCACCGCCCCACCACGGGACGGGACGCAAGCCCCTCCACATAGAGGTTCAGCAGCGGGTTGAAGGCCTCAATCCTTCGGATGGAACGGGGCATAGGGAGCGGAGCAGTACCGCCGACAGCCACGCCGCCGCCCACTTGGTAGCGCCAGTCGGCGAACAGGGATGCAAGGAAGTCGCGCCGTTCGTCCGCCGGCTGAGCGGATACGGCCTGCGCAACGGTCGTCACAAAGAGTATGAAAAGGAACTTTTTCATCGGTTTCATCGGGAATTAAGGCTGTACCCATGTTACTTTCAGTTCGTCCACGTAGAGCACAGAGCCGATGGCACCTTCAAAGTGCGCACCCTGACGGCTCGATGTCATGACGATGGTGAACGCGTAACCATTGCGCCGGAAGCGCTCGGGGTCGAAACGTTTCCCGTTCATCGGGCGGAAAGGCTCCTCAAAGTACTGCCAGTCCTGCGGCTCGCCCGGGTCGTCAATCCGCGCCAGGCTCACGATGCGCCCGCTGGAGAGGATATCATCGCCGTTCAGCGTCACCACATTACCGGGCTCCACCTCGTAGAGGACGGCATATATGTCGCAAGTGTCGTGCTTCTCGCTGAGCACGTTCTGCTTACGGTCAATAACGGTTGTACCCGCCGTATATTTATAATAGCCCGACAGCGTGGCCGGCTCGCCCTTAGCTATCTGCAAGCCGAAGCGCGTTGCCTTGCGGGGTGCAAGCATGGCCTGCAGCGTGCGGAACTCGCCGATAAACAGGTTGCCGGCGGCTATGGGCATACTTGCTGCCCGCCCAAACTCGCCAGTATTCTTCGTCTCGAGCTTGGCGCACAATCCGCGCACCCCGCCCTCCGTAAAGACGGTAGGGTAGTCCTCAAAGCCCTGCGCCATCCCCGTCATGGCATACCCAGCGTTCCCGCTGTCCCAAATGGAAGTGCTCAGCGTCCCGTCAGTCTGCTCCTGCCAGAGGCACTGGAAGCGTTGCCGCTCCTCCTCCATACCGAAATGCTCGAAGGATATTTCGTCAAGAGGGCGCGGTGTCTCGAACGCCACCCGGTAGGTCTTGTGCCATGCACCGTCCTCGGAAAGAACGGAGTAGTACTGTGGGACGGTGAAGTCGTATTGCTCTTCCGCGCTAAAAGGGGTGCGCTCCTCCCACTCTCCCTTAAACAGCGTCGCACCGGGGGTGACGTGAAACTGGGGGCTGAGGGCGGTGATATCCGCGCCCATCGGAACAAAGAGTGTGACGGAAGTGTTCTTCACAACGGGGTTGCCCGTGATGAATCCCTCTGGAAGCGTGGCGAGCCAGGCCGCATCCACGTCGGTGATGTCGCACTCAGCATTGAGCGCTTCCTCGCGGATACAAGATTGCAGGGCGAGGAGGAACAGGACGGCGGCGGCGATGCAAATTCGCTTCATCGGGACTTCTTTTTTTGGATGAGTAGTTTCAGTGTTGCAGCAAGCTGTTCTGCACCTTCTCCCAGGCAGCTTTGCAGCTCCACAACGGCTGCAAAAGTACAAATATAATAGAAATAAGGGCGGGAAAAGCGGGGCAAATCGCTTTCCCACCCTTGACTTAAAACGGTAATACCGATGTTTTTCGCACAAACGACCCTGCGTTAGCAGGAATTTTTCAACGGTTTCATCGGCGATTAGAGCCGTATTTACGTTTTTCTTTACGTTTACTTTTCCGTATCTCCGCCCAGTTTTTCGGTTGTGAGTCCGCTACCGCACGACCTTCCCCGTCCACTAGTGTGAAGAGAAGCTGCCGGCGGTCAAGATTAGCCCGCTCCACGCGAATCCGAACCCGCTCACCGAGACCATAACGGCGGTGTTCATGGCGACCTACCAGGCAGAAGTTCCGCTCATCGAACTCGTAATAGTCGCCCACCAGGTCGCGTAGCGGAACAAGTCCCTCGCAGTGGTTGCCGTCCAGCTCCACGTAGAGCCCGAATTCCGTCACGCCGTTAATCATTCCCTCAAACTCCTGCCCGAGCCGGTCGGCCATAAATTCCACTTGCTTGTATTTCACACTTGCGCGCTCCGCTGTCTCTGCAAGCTGCTCCATGGAGGAACTGTGCATACAGAGCTCCTGGTACTTTTCCCTGTTCGCGCTGCGGCCGCCTTCCGCATAGCGTGCGAGCAGGCGGTGTACCATCATGTCGGGATAACGGCGTATGGGCGAGGTGAAATGCGTGTAGTAGTCGAACATGAGGCCGTAGTGGCCGATATTTTCCACATCGTAGCGCGCTTTCTGCATAGCCCTGAGCGCCACCATCTCCACGACATTTTCCTCCGCCCTTCCTTTCACGTCCTTCAGGAGGCGGTTCAGGCTCTTACTGATGTCCTTCTTCGAGCCATCGGTGCGTATCTTATAGCCGAATGTCCCGATGAAACCGCTCAATTTCTCCAGCTTCTCCGGGTCGGGTACATCGTGTACGCGGTAAACGAACGTGCGCTTCTTCGTCTTTGGCCCATGCCCCGGCTGCTTCAGATTACCAATGCTCTCGGCCACAGTGCGGTTGGCAAGGAGCATGAACTCCTCCACGAGTTTGTTCGCATCCTTAGCCAGCTTGATGTAGGTGGATATCGGATGTCCCTTTTCGTCCGTTTCAAAGCGCACTTCCGGGCGATCAAAGCCGATTGCGCCGGCCTTGAAGCGTTTCTCCCGCAGGGACTTTGCCAAACGGTTGAGCGTAATGAGATCCCCGGTGTACTGCACACCATAGTCCCCCTGTGGCTCCGGAGCGGGATGTGCGAGGTCCTCGGCCGAAGCCTCACCGTTCTGTTCGAGGATATATTGGACTTCCTCGTAAGTGAAGCGGCGGTTGGAGCGGATGACCGTCTTGGCGAGCCGCCAGGACTGCACCTTTGCGTCTTCCGACAGGCGGAAAACGACGGAATAAGCCAGCTTTTCCTCGTCCTCACGCAGCGAGCAGAGGTTGTTGCAGAGCCGCTCCGGCAACATCGGAATGGTGCGGTCCACGAGATAGACGCTCGTGGCGCGCTGCTGCGCCTCCCTGTCTACAAGGTCGCCTTCCTTGATGTAATGGGTCACGTCGGCGATGTGAACACCCACTTCGTACGCCTTCCCGTGAGCGGTGGGCAGGGGGAGGATAGAGATGGCATCGTCGAAGTCTTTCGCGTCGCGCGGGTCAATGGTGAAAGTCGTCACGCTACGGAAGTCCTCACGTCGGGCAATTTCTTCCGGCGTCACCCCGTCTGGGATGCGCTCCGCCGCTTCTTCCACACGGCGCGGATAGCTGTACGGCAGGTTATATTCGGCCAAGATGGCATGCATCTCCGCATCGTTCTCTCCTTCCCGACCCAGAATGTCCACAACCTTACCCACGGGGCTCTTTGCCCCTGCGGGCCAGTCCGTTATACGCACGACGGCCTTGTCGCCGGTGCAACCTTTACCAAGGTCTTTCTTGGGGATAAAGATGTCCGTCGCTAAGGCGCGGTCTTCCGTGATGAGGAAGGCGAAGCCGTGCTCCACGCGCAATTTCCCGACAAACGTATCCTTAGCGCGTTCCAGTATCTCTATGACTTGAGCCTCCCGGGTGTGTGCGTGGCGCCGGGCCAGCATGGTAACGCGCACGCGGTCGCCGTCCATGGCGTGCAGGGCGTTGCGCTCGGCCACAAGGATGCTCTTCCCGCCGTCGTCCGGCACGAAGGAATTGCGCCCGTTACGCTTGCGTTGGAAAGTCCCCTCCATGACCTGCTGGCGCACGGCGTAGCGGTAGTGCCCCTGCCCGTCGGTGGTAATATAGTCGGCGAGCACAAGGTCTTCGAGCACATCCAGCGTGAGCATTTTCCCCGGATGGGTATTGGCGCCCACCTGCCGGTAAAGGTCTTTCACGTAGAATTCCCGGTCAGGGCTTTCTGCGAACAGGTTCAGGAGCATTTCCGTCAGCTCCCGCTTCGTGCGGCGCCCGCTCCTTTTTCGTTCTTGCTTCATGTAGTTTAGGTTTGTGCGGCGGTCAGATTTCATTTCGCCGCGTTTATTGTGCAAATATCCTTAATTTTTGCGACTCTTACGGGCAATTAAGAAATAATAACGCTCCCGCTCGGAATATTTTCCTAATTTCGCGGCGCAATGGTACGCCGCATCATCTTTTTATCGATACTCCAAGTGGCTTGTTCCGCTACGCTACGGGCGCAGGACACCCCGGACGACACGCCCGCCATGCCCATCTACGTGCAGGTGGGTAAAGTAGCGTATGGCGCGGACAGCATCCCGCAAATCATCACCCCGACACTCTACAAGTATCCCGCCTTGGCGTTCCGTTCCGAGAAGGAGCGGGAAAAATACAACCGCCTCGTCTATAACGTAAAGAAGCTCCTCCCGCTGGCCAAGATGGCGCGCTATACGCTGCTGGAGACCTACGAGTACTTGGAGACCCTGCCCGACAAAAAGAGTCGCGAGGCGCACGTAAGGCTTGTTGAAGCGGAGCTAAAGCGGACTTACGCACCAGTGATCAAGAAAATGTCGAGGCAGCAGGGAAGGCTCCTGCTCAAGCTGATTGACCGCGAGTGCAACCAGACGGGCTACAGCATAGCGAAGGCCTTCGTCGGGACGCTGCGGGCAAACGTCTATCAGAGCATCGGACTGCTCTTTGGCAACAGCCTCTCGCGCCATTATGACCCAGAGGGCGATGACCGCTACACGGAGCGTGTGGTACGCATGGTAGAAAGCGGACAACTCTAAGCGGCTCTTCCTCACCCGTTCCGGCGGGACACTTTTATTATTCTATAAGGGTGAAATCCTTCCGCTCCTTTCTTCCGACACACCTGACCATAGGGTTAGTTTTTCGTAACCGCAGGGTCAGTGCGCCGTAACCCTAGGGTTAAGCTCCCATAACCCTAGGGATAGTTCCAAAAGCCCGCCCGCTCCCCGTTTCCGATCATCCGGGTAACAGCAACCGACGGGTGCTAACCGACCTCCGAAACCTGCGGGAATACGGCGCGGAAGATAGTTTCTGTTGCCCCAGCGTTGCGGTGGATATAGCCGCCCGCAGCCTCACCTGCCCGCCGGAGCGCGTCACTGTCGGCCAGCAGGCCGTCCAGCGCGGCGTCCAGTGAAGCCTGGTCGCGCACCTCGCGACAGCCGCCGTTTTCCAACAGGGCCTGCGCCTCCTGGAACTTCCCGTTATTGGGGCCGATGAGCACGGGACGCGCATAGACAGCTGCCTCCGGAACATTATGGATGCCCGCCCCGAAACCGCCGCCGACATAGCATACGGTGGCATAGCGGTAGAGGGAGGAGAGCAGGCGGTAGCAGTCAATGATGAGACAGTCCGCCAAAGCCGCCTCCTCGGGGGTTGTCTTCGTGTAACGCACAGCGGTGCGTTTCAGCTTGCCCGTTATCTCCTGCAAATGTCCCTCGCTCACGACGTGCGGGGCAAGTAGTAAGCGGACGTCGGGGTGGCGGTTGAAATAATCCAGCAGCAGGTCCTCGTCCTCACGCCATGTGCTTCCGGCCACGATGACCGTCCTTTCCCGCGCGAAAGCCTCAGCGATGGGGAGAGGCTTTGCGGCGCGCATGATATCCACAACGCGGTCAAAGCGCGTGTCACCCACCACTGTAGCATTTTCCAGCCCTTGGTTTGCGAGCAGTTGGCGCGACTCCTCGTTCTGCACAAAGTAGTGGGTCACCCAACGCAGCACGACGCTGTAGCCGCAGTTCCACCAACGGAAGAAAATCTGCCCAGGACGGAAGATGCTACTCACGCTATAGACAGGCGTACCCCGGCGGTGGAGCAGGAAGAGGTAGTTCGCCCAGAATTCGTACTTAATGAAGAAGGCTTTTGAGGGATGCGCCAGCCGGAGGAATTTACGCGCCCCCGGCATCGTGTCGAAGGGCAGGTAGCAGACAACATCCGCCCCTTCATAATCCTTCCGCACTTCGTAGCCGGACGGCGAAAAGAAGGTCAGGAGAATCTTCTGCTCCGGCTGCTCCCGACGAAGTCGCTCCATCAGCGGCCTGCCCTGCTCGAACTCGCCGAGCGAGGCCGCGTGAAACCATACGGGAGCATCGCCCGGGGCGATACTTTCCCGTAAGGTTTTCCACGTCTGCCTATGCCCACGCCGCATCAGCCGTGCCTTCTCGTTCCCGAAAAGGGCGGCGATGTTCACGCCGAGCATATAGATATAAATGGCCAACGAGTACATGAGCCGCACGGCTTATCGGAGCACTTTCCGCCCGCCCTGTATGTAAACGCCCTTGGCGGTGGCGGCGTTGATGCGACGGCCCAGTAAGTCGTAGGCCGCTGCTGCATCCGCGTTCTGCGGCCCTGCACCAGCTTCGATGCTGCCGATGCCTGTGTCGGGCGTAATCTGCGTCTGAACACCGTTAAATACAAGGAGGCTCGACTTCGGGACGCGCAGCGTGAGTGCCTGATCTATGTCTATTTCTTTGCCAAGCGGCAGTCCGCTTAATACACCCTGCTGGAAGGCAGCAGAGAAGGTCATTGTACCCGTAACGTAAGCAGGGATATCAAGTGCTTCACGCAGAGTTGTGCGGAAGGTCTTCTGCGCCGTTGACGGATTACGCAGCGTCAGTACAGCCTTCTTGCCGTTCCATGCAGCCCAACCGTACACATTGGCGTTCGTCCCATCCCAAGGATTACCACCAACCCAGTGAATGTCGGGCAGTACGTCTGCCTGCTCGCGCTGCCAACGGATGCATTCGGCGAGGTCCTGCCACAGCTTACCACCGTTTATCTCATTCATCAGCTCGTAGTCACAGTAGAGTTCCACCATGCCGGAACCGCAGGCAAAAGCCGCGCGCAGTTCACGCTGTACGCCGTAATACTCCATATCTTTCGACACATTGCCGTACTTCGTCAGGATGAATCCGTGCGTCATCAGCGTGTTGATGGGACAAAGTGGCGAATTCTGCACGAAGTTCTGGTAAACAAGGCGGTCGCGGTACGTAATCCAGCGTTCGCGATCGCTTCCTTGGTCACCGATCTCACCGTAGTCATTCTCCTGCCGCCACACAGCATCCGAGACGTGGAACCAGAAGGGGCTAGCCCAAGTGCCGACAGTCGTGTTGAAGAATATGTCCGGACGCAGCTCGCGTAGCTTCTGCTCCATGCTTATGATTCCCTCAGCGTTCTCCTCACCGGTTGTTCCCGCATCGGGCCCGACCGAGCTCCACTGGGCGCTGATTCCGTCAAACTTGAAAAAGCGGAAGTCATAGGCACTTATCATCGAGGAACAGGCGTTGTAGAAAACGTCATAGTATGCCTTGTTCGAGAGTTGCATACCACCCCGGCTGTTCCAGTACTCGCGCCGGTAGTTACCGCTCGTACCATATCCACCTACAGGGCCGAGCCAAGCGCCGATACCGCTATCCATATCGCGCGCTACGGCATCAATGGGTGCAAAGCCGTCGGGGAAGTTCTTGTTGAAACCCCACGTCCCATAGAAGTCCCAGCCGTCGTCCCAGACGAATGCACCGATACCCTCATTGTACTTATCGTAGAAGCCCGTCTTCCAGTGGCGCACGACATCCACGCACTGCTCGGCGGTCATGTTCGTCTCATACGTGCGGTCGTTGTTCCTGTCTATATTGAGCTCGTACCATGACACATAGATAGGGAACGGCCGCCACGCCACCGCTCTTTCCCGCTCCGAGTAGCAGAGCACAGAACGGCGTGCCTGGCCTTCAGCTATCAGGCCGACAACGGCACTTACCGTCCACGTTTGTCCGGCTTGAAGCGTTGTATTTCGGCTCCACCTGCCCACTATGGAGGTAGCACCCGGTGTGGTAAGGTGCAGTACACCAGCGTCAAGGTATGGGCTCTCGCCTGCCGCGAGGTCATAGGCAAGGGTTGGTGCGCTCACGGCTTTGCTCCAGGTGATGGTACCGCTGCTTGTAATTGTTTCCGTCTTTGTTTCCGTGAAATATCTCACAAGGTAAGCCTTGGCTTCAGGCACGTTGAGGGTGTAAACATTGTTGCTCTTCTCGCCACCGGTATATCCGATATGGTAATCTTGCGCTACGACTTTTCCGCTTTCCACATCCACAAGGTCCACACCAACGATATTCAAGCGGTGCGTACCCGCCGAGTAGAGGAACGTTACGGTATGCGTCCCGGCTTCGTTAAAGACGAGGTAGCCCCGCGTCCCGGCGATTTCGCTTTGCGCGAAACCCAGTGCCGTGACGGCGGCAGGCGTTTCGCCGCCCGGTGCCCAGCTGTACGTATCAGCCGTCCATGCATTATAGACAAAGCCGGACAGGTCCTGCGCAGCACCCTCCACCGTGTTAATGCCCATCGGGGTCTCCAGTCCGGCGAAGATATGGTCGGATGCGAGAATCGCACCGCGCGTGTTACCGACCACTTTCGGGGCGGGGCCATAGGCGTTATTCACCGAATAAATCATCGGGATGATAGCCTGCATGGCCACGTTCCGCTTTGCCGTCAGCTCTAACTCCGTGCGCAAATAGTGCGACCCGTCACGCAGAACCGCGCGCCACGTGATATCCAGATTACCATAGGTGTAGTCCGCCTCAATGGCCTGCCCATCGAAACGCTCGCTCCCCTTGGGGGCGGCGGCATTACCTGTCAGGCTGACGGTGCGCACTTCACCGAGACTCATGGCTGATGCCGGCACCTCCGTCCCATTACCCAGCTGGATACGGAAAAGTTCCGTTCCGGCTTCAAGTCCGAGACGCTCGCAACCGCCGAAGCGCAATGCTCCGTCCTGTTCCGCGAAGTCTGCGCTGAAGAGGTCGTTCTCCAGCGTGTAATGTCCGCCACCGCTCGTCATGGTGGCCACGCCCGCCTGCTGTTCCTGCGGGAAGATGACGGCTTGCGCCATCGCAGAGCTGCCCGCTCCTGCTGCCAATGCCAGCAGGAGGGCCATCCCTTTGGTGAGTTGTTGAATTTTCTTCATTGGTATAATAATTTATATGTTGTCCTTTTGTTTTTCAGTTCCAGTGCGTGAAGGTCACCCCCCAGCGCGTTTCCGTGGTGCGCTCCGCCCCGACTGGCATTTTTGGCGCGGGCACACCGCTGCCCAGCACGATGGCAGACAGCTCCTCCTGCGCCTCATCCCACAGCCCGGCATCAATGAAAGACTGCAATGTCCGTGCGCCCCCTTCCACGAGAAGGCTCTGTATGCCCTGACGGTGCAGGCCTTCAAGGAGCGTCTCTATGTCGGCATACGCTTGCCACCCTGTGGGCAGTTCCCCCTCGGCCACGCGCCCGAGGACGACCTTCAGAGGGTCGCGGCCCGCCCAACGGCGCAGCGTGAGGCGCGGGCGGTCGAGGCGTAGCGTGGAGTGCCCGACGAGGATAGCCTGGTGGCGCGCCCGCAAGTGATGCACGCAGATTTGCGTGTAAGCGGTGGACAGGGTAGCCGGCGTCGGCGCGCCCTCCGAGCCGTCTTCACGCCAGCGGTCGATGAAACCGTCCCGGCTTACCGCCCATTTCAGGGTGATGTAAGGGCGGCGGTTTTCGTGGAAGGTGATGAAGCGGCGGTTCAGTTCGCGGCACGCGTCCCGCAGAACACCGACGCTTACGTCCACACCGCCGTCGCGCAGCCTGCGTATGCCCCGGCCCTGCACTTGGGCGAAAGGGTCTTCGCACCCTACCACTACGCGCGGGATACCCGTGCGCAGGATGAGCTCGGCGCAGGGGGGAGTCTTCCCTTGATGCGAGCAGGGTTCCAAGCTGACATATAGGGTACTTTCCCGCAACAGGGGGCGGTCTTCTTCCCGGACGCTGCCAACGGCGTTCACCTCTGCATGGGCTTCACCGCAACGGGCGTGGTAGCCTTCGCCGAGGATACGCCCTTGGCACACGATGACCGCGCCCACCATCGGATTGGGCGGTGCGCCGTATTCGCCCCGCCGGGCAAGTTGCAGGCAGCGGCGCATGTAGCGTTCGTCGTCCGCTACCGTATGGAGGTCTCTTTTCTGCATACGCAGTCCTTACTCCGTCCGCATTTGGCCGTTCGCCCCCTTTGGCGTAATTTCGCGGCATGGACATTTACCGGGAAATGCTGCTCCGTTTGCAGGATGTTTATGATGAGGGCGAAGCGCGTGCCGTAGCCTTCCTCGTACTGGAAACGGCATTCGGCATAACACGCACGGACGTTTACGCGGACAAAGATAGGGATTTTTCCGCAGAGGAACGGCAAGTATTGCAAAATATCTTGTCCCGCCTGCTTCACTGCGAGCCGGTCCAATACGTTTTAGGCGAGGCTTGGTTTGACGGGCTGCGGCTTAACGTGACACCCGCCACACTCATTCCGCGCCCTGAGACGGAGGAACTGGTCCGTCTGGTAAGGGACTATGCGCGGCTGCGCTATCCTGACGGCGCATTCTCCGTGCTGGATGCCGGCACGGGGTCGGGCTGCATCGCTATCGCCCTGAAGCACCGCTTCCCCGCCGCCCGCGTGGCAGCCTGGGACAACTCGGCGGAAGCGCTCGCCGTAGCGCGGAAGAACGCCCGGCAACTCGGCACGGAGGTCGCTTTCAGCCTAGCGGATATACTCGCCGACCCTCCCGTCCCGAACCTTCCCCTCCCGCTCCTGCTCGTTTCCAACCCGCCATACGTCTGCCAGCACGAGGCCGAAGAAATGCTGCCACAGGTGCGCGACTACGAACCGGGCACCGCCCTTTTCGTCCCGGACGACGACCCGTTGCACTTCTACCGCGCCCTATCGCGCATCGGACGCAAGTCGGAGGCCGAAGCGGTGTTCCTTGAAGTGAACCGCGCCTATGCCGAGGCAGTTGCCACACTGCTCCGCCAGGACGGATGGGCACACGCAGAAGTCCACCGCGATGCTTTCGACAACGCCCGCTTCGTCGTGGGAAAAACGGATTGCTAAGGGCGGTTGGGAAATCTCCCGAACGCCCCTCAAAAAAAGCTCCCATCAGGAAGCGGAGAATACCCCCAGGAGCAGGAAGAACTTACCCTAGGGTTACGAAGAATTAACCATAGGGTTACGGCGGACTAACGCTAGGGGCAGGAAAAACTAACCGCAGGGGTAGTTTTTGTAATGTCGTGATGAAAAAGCCGACACCACAACACCTCACGCCCGGTATCAAGCCAGCCGGGGGGCATAGAATATGGCGTGACCGTGGCGTTCCCCAAGCGGCGGAAGTTTCGTATAGTCGCCGAAACTTTCGCGGAGGTAGTAGTCCGGGTCGGCGGGTGCGGGGAAAGCGCGGTCTTCAAAAGGGATACGCTGCAAGGGGAACAGCTTCTCTTTACGGTGGAGCAGGCCAAGGCCGTTGTTCCGCAGGTCCTGCGCCACATAGACCCCCTGTTTGGTGAACAGCCGGGAGAGCAGGCCGCACGCCTCCCACAGCCCCCGGCAGACAGCGCGGCGCGCTCCGAACCAGAGCCATTCGGCGGCAGAACGGAAGGAATAGTAGTGCGGGCGCGAAAGGATGCTGTTGGCACGGCTGTACTGGCGGGCGACACGGCGCACAAAGGCACGGGGAAGCGTGGGTACATCGCCCTGCGGGAAGATGTCAATGAAGACCCCCTTGTTATAGGGCGCAGCGAAGTCGTCGCCGGGCTCGGCGTAGAAACTATCCGTACAGCGTACTTTCCAGACGGGCAGGCTACGCGGCGGGTCGGGCAGGATAAGGTTAGGCGGCAGTTCGCGCCGCAAGGCTTCCACCATACGCGGTACATCGGGCTTGTAAACGTCGATATCCATGTCATCGTCCCAAGGGATAAATCCGCCGTGGCGCACGGCACCGAGTAGCGTACCACCCTGCATCCACCAGCGGATGCCGTTGCGGTCGAGAATCTCGCCTATGGTCGTAAGCATTTCCAGCATACGCAGTTGCAAAGGACGCAGCTGGCGGGCGAGGTAAGCCTGCAACGGGTCATCCCCATCAGCGGGTTGGGATTGCGGCTCCTGCGGGATGAAGGTTTCCAGCAGGTGCAGGTCGCTGGCGTAAGTCAGCTTCATGTTGCTCTCCTCCCCAGGGACGGTGGCGACGGGCACGTCGGGCATATAGCGCAGAACCACCCCACAGTCGTCCGTGGCACGGAAGTCTGGGTCGGCTACAGCGCGGGAGTAGGCCTCCTCCAGCGTGCCAAGGCGGAATGCCTGTGGTGTCTGGATGCGCCGCAGACGGGTGCGGTCGGGGATATTGTCCACGTTACCGCCGTCATCAACCCACGCCACGGTATCCGCTGAGGGCAGGACGGTGGTTACGGCCTGTGCGGACTGCAATGCATGCAGCACGTCATCAATGATGCGCTGTGATACGAGCGGACGGGCTGCGTCATGGAGAAGCAGGCAGACATCGGTGCCCGAATAGGCCCGAATAGCAGCCAGACTGCTGTCGCTGCGCTCTTTCCCGCCGGGCAGGATGCGGCTTATTTTTTTCCAACCGCCTCTTGCCACAATCTCCCTCACAGCTTCCAACGTATCAGGGTGGGCGACAATGCAAATTTCGTCAATGCCGGCATTCCGTTCAAAGGTGTCAAGACTCCATGCCATGACACTCTTACCGCCTAACGGGAGGAGTTGTTTCGGCCGTTGTGCGCCGAAACGGTTCCCGCTCCCACCGGCCAATATTACCGCAACGTGCTTCATTTTTTCGCTTTTGCGGACAAAGATAGCATAATTTGGGCTAAATTTGCCGCGCCATTATGGAAAATCTAAAAGAGAAGGCAGCGCGCGGACTGCTTTGGGGCGGGGTCGCGAACGGTTTGCAGCAGGTGCTGAATTTGGCATTCGGCATTCTAATCGCCCGGAAGCTGGGGCCGTCGGAATACGGCCTCGTGGGAATGCTTACTGTCTTCTCGGCCATTGCCGGCGCACTGCAGGAAGGCGGTTTCATTTCCGCGCTGAACAAGCGCGAAACGGTCACGCGGGACGACTATAACAGCGTCTTCTGGTTCAATACCCTCGTGAGCATCACGCTCTACGCCCTGCTATTTCTCTGCGCCCCCCTCATCGCCAAGTTCTATGGCGAGCCTGAGCTGATCCCGCTGGCACGCTACCTCTTCCTCGGCTTCGTCATCACGAGCCTGAACATCGTACCCCGCGCGTATATGTTCCGCGAGTTACGGGTGAAAGAGAACTCGTTAATCATCCTCGTGGCCCAGTTTGTTTCGGGCTGCGCGGGGGTAGCGATGGCCTGGAACGGATTCGCCTACTGGGGAATAGCGTCGCAAACAATCATCTACGTTGCGGTAATCACAACGCTCTGCTACTGGCGGACGGGCTGGCGCCCCTCCATGAATTTTTCGTTCGGCCCTGTGCGCGAGATGCTGGGCTTCAGCAGCAAGCTCATCGTCACAAATGTTTGCACCATCCTGAACCAAAATCTCTTTTCCGTCCTGCTCGGGCGTTATTACACAAAGATAGAAGTCGGTAACTTTGCACAAGCGAACAAATGGAACTACATGGGGCACGTCACACTTACCAACATGCTGTGGAGTGTGGCGCAGCCCGTTTTCGCCCGGACGGACACTGAGCCGGAACGGCAGCGTGCAGTATGCAGAAAGATGCTGCGCTTCACGGCGTTCTTAGCCTTCCCCGCGATGTTCGGACTGAGCCTCGTCGCGGAAGAACTCATCGTGTTAGCCATCGGCAACAAATGGGTCGGTGCAGCGGCAGTGATGCAGCTGTTGTGCTTCTGGGGCGCATTCGTTCCCATCCAAGGCAACTTCTCAAACCTACTTATCGCCCGCGGGCAGTCCGGGACGTACCTTTGGTGCACGGTAGCCTTGGTGGTATGCGTGCTTTGCGCCGCTGTAGGGATGCACCCCCTCGGCATGACGTGGATGTTACGCGCCTTCGTGCTGATCAATGTCGGCTGGACTTTCGTCTGGCACTGGTTCGTGCGGAAAGAGATCGGCCTGCGGCTCGTGGATATGCTACGCGATACTGCGCCCTACTTCTTCCTTTCCGCCGCACTCTGCCTCGCCGCGCACTTCCTGACAGCAGGCATCAGTAACCTCTGGCTCACGCTGGTCTTGAAAGTAATCGGCGTGGCAGCGGTCTATATCCTTGTCCTATGGCTTAGCGGGTCGGTCATCCTGCGGGAGTCAGCGGGCTTCATTTTCAAACGACACCTATAATAATATATCATGAGCAAGACGATAAACATCCGTTGCGCGAACACAGGAAAGACGCACAAGGTACCTAGGGGCTTCACACTGGAGGAGTTCTACGACATGCTTGAACTGAAAATGCCGACTGTCTGCACCAGTGCGAAGGTGAACAACAAGGTTGAAGGGCTCCACTACACCCTATTCGGCGACAAGGACGTAGAGTTCCTAGACATTACCTCCCCCTCAGGAATGCGCGTCTATACGCGCTCCCTCTTCCTTGTCCTCTACAAGGCGCTCCGCGACCTGTATCCCGGTGCCTGCCTCCGCATAGACACGTCCGTTTCCAACGGCTACTACTGCCGCTTAGAGGGCATTGGCGGCGATGTGACCGAAGAGGTGGTGGACGCGCTGCGCGGACGTATGCAGGAGATTGTCCGCGCCGACATGCCCTTCCACCGCGAGACATGCCTGACGGAGGAAGCCATCGCGCTCTTCCGGGCGCACGGTCTGGAGGACAAGGCCAAACTGTTAGAAGGTTACGGCGGCCTGTACACCATTTATTACACACTAGGTGATACGGCGGACTACTTCTATGGCTCGCTACTGATACGGACGGGACAAATCACGCTCTTTGACGTTGTTCCTTTCTATGACGGCCTCCTCCTCCGCCTACCCGACCCGAAAAAGCCCACCCAGCTACGCCCCATGGTGGACCAGCACCGGATGTTCACCGTCTTCCAAGAGCAGCACCGCTGGCAGAAGATACTGGGAGTTTCAACTGTCGGGGAGTTTAATGCCGCCTGTGCGCAGGGTTACACGAACGATCTCATTAACGTCTCTGAAGCCTTACAGGAGAAGAAAATCAGCCAACTCGCTGACCGAATCGCCGCCAACCCGCAGACACGCGTCATTCTCATTGCCGGACCGTCGTCCAGCGGTAAGACAACTTTTGCCAAACGCCTCGCCGTGCAGCTCGCGGTCTGCGGGAAAAAGCCCGTATCCATAGAGTTAGACAATTATTTCGTGGACAGGGAGCGGACGCCACGCGACGCTGACGGCGAATTTGACTTTGAGAGCATCAGAGCTATGAATATGCGTCTGCTCAACCGACAGATGAATGACTTGCTCGCGGGGCGAGAGGTAGAACTGCCTAGATACAACTTCCAGACGGGTTTGAGCGAGAAGAGCGGACAACGCCTGCAACTGTCACCGGAGAATATCGTCATATTTGAGGGCATCCATGCACTGAATCCCTTGCTGACGAAGGGCGTGCCAGACGAAAGTAAGTTCAAGATATACGCTTCCGCCCTTACGACTATTATGCTTGATGACCACAATTACATCCCCACAACGGACAATCGCTTGTTACGGCGTATCGTACGCGATTTCAAGTACCGGGGGTATAGTGCCGAGGACACCATACGCCGCTGGCCTAGCGTGCGTGCGGGAGAAGAAAAATGGATATTCCCCTTTCAGGAGCAAGCCGACGAGATGGTGAACACGGCCCTCCTTTTCGAGCTCGCCGCCCTCGCCCCACAAGCCCAAGTCCTTTTGGAGCAAGTGCCCGAACACGCCCCCGAATATTCCGAGGCCCACCGCCTGCGCAAGTTCCTCTCCTACCTCAACCCCATCGACATCAAGGGGTTGCCGCCCACGTCGCTACTGCGCGAATTCCTCGGCGGCAGCTCTTTCAAATACTAAACTTGCTTCACCATGAATTTATCCGAAGAAATCCGGCGGCTGGCCCGCGAGAAGGAAGCCGTCATCCTTGCCCACTATTATACGGAAGGTGCTGTCCAGGACGTTGCAGACTTTGTGGGCGACAGCCTTGGGCTTGCACAACAGGCCGCCAAAACCGACGCACGCATCATCGTCATGTGCGGTGTACACTTCATGGCCGAGACCTGCAAGATTCTATGCCCCGGGAAAAAGGTGCTCATCCCCGACCCCGCAGCCTCCTGCTCCCTGGCAGAGAGCTGCCCGGCCGAGGAGTTCGCCGCATTCGTCCGCGCCCACCCCGACCACAAGGTAGTCTCCTACGTGAACACCTCGGCGGCTGTGAAAGCCGTCACGGACGTGGTCGTCACCAGCACCAACGCGCGGCAAATCGTGGACAGCTTCCCTAAGGACCAGCCACTCATCTTCGGACCCGACCGCAACCTGGGCAGCTACCTTAATGACCTGACGGGCCGCCAGATGCTGCTCTGGGACGGTGCCTGCCACGTCCACGAACGCTTTTCCGTAACCAAGATATTGGAACTAAAAGCCGCCTATCCCAATGCCAAGGTACTGGCACACCCTGAGTGCAAGGCCCCTGTGCTACAGATGGCCGACGTGGTAGGTTCTACTGCGAAACTCCTCAAACATGCCGTACACTCCGAAGAGACGGAATTTATCGTCGTGACAGAGAGTGGCATCCTGCATGAGATGAAGAAGCAAGCACCCGGCAAGACGTTCATCCCCGTGCCCCCCGAAGTGAGCGGCGAAGTGGGCTGCGCCTGCAACGAGTGCGCCTATATGCGCCTAAACACACTGGATAAGCTCCACCGCTGCCTTCTGGAAGAAACGCCCGAGGTGGACGTGCCTGCCGAAGTACGCCGCAAAGCCTTGCGCCCCATCAAGCGGATGCTGGACATCTCCGCCCGTCTCGGCCTCTGACCCCACCCCTCTCCGTTTTCCGGTGCGGGGATAAACGCACGGGTACACAGCCCTGCGCGGAATTACCCATAGGGTTACGACAAACTAACCGCAGGGTTACGAGTGACTACCCCTAGGGTTAGCTCGCCGCAACCCTAAGGGTAAGAGAATTGGCGCAGCGGCCAGCACCTTCCGCCCCCCGCCGGACGCAGGCAAAGCGGCCCGATGCGGTATGCATCAGGCCGCTTCGGACAATTCTTTGTGCCGGCGGTTTGCTTTTCTCCGCCGCCCCTTTTACCTTTGCAACAAGCCCAAACCAGTAAACCAAGACGCATGGATAACGAAGAACTCCGCATCGCGCGGGAAATAGTGGAGCATACCGACCGCCACCTGTTCCTGACGGGACGCGCCGGGACGGGGAAGACAACCTTCCTGCGCGCCGTCGCCACCCAGGCACCGAAGCGTGTCGTAATCCTTGCGCCCACGGGTATCGCCGCTATCAACGCAGGAGGACAGACTATCCACTCCTTCTTCCAGTTTCCCTTCGCCCCCTACGTCCCCGGCGCACGGTATGCGGCGAAGGATTTCAGCCTGACACGGCAGAAAGTGCGCTTAGTCAGGAGCATTGACACACTCGTCATTGACGAGATTTCCATGGTGCGCGCCGACTTACTGGACCGCATTGACTCCATGCTGCGGCGTTACCGCGACCATACCCGCCCCTTCGGCGGCGTGCAACTCGTGATGATCGGCGACTTGCAGCAGCTTCCGCCCGTGGCACAGGGGGAGGAGTGGCAACTGCTGCGGCAGTACTACGAAACTCCCTTTTTCTTCAGCAGCCTCGCCCTGCGCCAAACGGACTACGTGACCATAGAGCTGCAGCGCGTCTATCGGCAGCAAGACGCGGATTTCCTCCACTTGCTTAACAGCGTCCGCGAGAACCAAATCAACGAGGCCGTGTTGCACAAACTGAACTGCCGCTATGTGCCGGGCTATACGCCCCGGCAGGGTGACGGTTGCATCCGACTCGTGACGCACAACCGGCAGGCACAGGAAACGAACCGCCGGGAACTGGCCCGCCTGCCCGGCCCGGAACACATTTACGAGGCGGATGTGCAGGGACAGTTCGCCGCTTCGTCCTTCCCGACGGAGGAACGCCTTGTCCTGAAGCGGGGCGCACAAGTCATGTTCGTAAAGAACGACACGGAGCACCGCTACGTCAACGGTTCCATCGGCGAGGTGTCGGCCATCAGCGAGACAGGCTTCCGCGTGCGCCTCACAGGGGAAGATACGGAAATTGACGTGCCGCAGGTGGAATGGACCAGCACGCGCTACGCCTTGAACGACCAGACAGGGGAAATCGAGGAGCACGTGGAAGGGCTTTTCCGGCAATTCCCTGTTAAACTGGCCTGGGCCATTACTGTTCACAAGAGCCAGGGACTCACGTTCGACCGCGCCCTCATTGATGTCCATGCCGCCTTCTCGCACGGACAGACCTATGTGGCACTGAGCCGTTGCCGCACGCTGGAGGGGCTTATCCTTAGCGCACCTATACCGCAGTCCGCCATCATCAATGATGCCTCAGTGGGCGACTTTTCCCGCCGTCTCGCACAGCGCACGCCGGACGGGGCAATGCTGCGCGCTTTCCGCCAGCAGTTCTACCTCGGACTGCTTGACGAACTCTTCGGCTTCGCCCCACTGGCGGCCCAGGCAGGCACCCTGCTCCGCATCATGGAGGAGCACTTTTACCGCCTCTATCCGCAGGTACTCACAACTTGGCGCACACAGCTGGCGGAGTTTGAGGAAAGGGTAGTAACCGTAAGTGAGCGGTTCCGGGTGCAGTACCGCCGCCTAGTGGGCGGCTCCGCAGACCATGCGGCGGACGACACCTTGCAGGAACGTCTGCGCAAAGGGGCGGATTATTTTGCCAAGGAACTGTCGGGATTGCGCCACCTGACAGAAGAAACGTCTTTACCGACCGACAACAAACAAGTAGCACGGCGCGCGACAGAGGCATTAGCCGCCTTAAACGAGAGTCTCGGGCACCGCGTAGCCCTCCTGCGCTATGTCGCTGCGGAAGGGGTCGTACTGGACCGCTACCAACGCCGCCGTTTTGCCGTGCTGGCCCGGGCCGAGGCCACCCCTGACACGGACAAAACAAAGAAAACCCGCACGGCGACGAAATTAGAAGTGCCTTCCGACATCCGCTACCCCGCCCTCTTCAAAGCTCTGACGGACTGGCGGCGGGAACAGATGCGGGAAGAAGGGCTCCCGGCCCACTTCATATTGCAGCAAAAAGCCCTGCTGGGCGTAGCCAACCTCCTCCCGGAAACACCCGCCGCCCTGCAACGCATTCCGGGGCTGGGGAAAGCGAAAGTTGAACGCTATGGCGCGCAACTGCTCCGCATCGTGCAAACGTTCTGCCAGCAACACCGCGCCGGCCTACCGCCGCAACAAAAGGACGACCCATAGGGGCCGCCCTTTATCATCCGCCATACAATAAACGATTAACTTATGGCAGCGAGCAATCCGCCAGCCGCCACTTCGCGCTGCTCGCCGCTACGCATATCCTTGAGCGCCACGATATCGCGCCGCAGCTCATCCTCGCCGACGATGGCAACGAACGGTACGCCGAGCGCGTTGGCATAGGCCATCTGCTTTTTCATCTTGACAGTGTCGGGGTACACCTCGGCGGGAACGCCTGCCGCACGGACCATTTGCGCGAGAACCAGACAGCGGGCCACTTCCTGCGCACCGAAGTTAAGGAATAACACACGGACACTCTGTGCCGCCTCGGCGGGGAAGAGGTCAAGCTGGGTGAGTACGTCGTAAATACGGTCGGCTCCAAATGAGATACCCACACCGCTGAGACCGGGCAGCCCAAATATGCCGGTGAGGTTGTCGTAGCGTCCACCGCCCGTTATGCTGCCTATCTCTACGTCCAACGCCTTCACCTCAAAGATGCAACCCGTATAGTAATTCAGCCCGCGTGCTAAGGTAAGATCCAGTTCCACAGCATTGCGGCTGCTTCCATCGGCGGGACGTGGCAGCGCTTCCAATGCGTTGAGGACAAATTCCACCTCATCCAAGCCCTTGAGCCCCACCTCGGAGTCTTTCAGTACAGCCCGCATGGTCCGAAGTTTCTCCTCGTTTGTGCCGGCTAACCCGATGACAGGCTGCAATTTGGCAATAGCATCGTCGCAGATACCTGCCGTCCTAAGCTCTTCGTTCACAGCGTCAAGGCCTATTTTGTCCAGTTTATCGATGGCTACCGTGATAGCGATTATTTTGTCTGCCGCACCCATGACTTCCGCGATGCCCGTGAGAATTTTCCGGTTGTTGAGCTTAATGCTTACGCGGATACCGAAACGGCGGAATACGTCGTCCATGATTTGTACCAATTCCACCTCGTTCAGCAGCGAATCCGAGCCGACAACATCCGCGTCGCACTGGTAAAATTCGCGGTAACGCCCCTTTTGCGGGCGGTCAGCGCGCCAGACGGGCTGTATTTGGTACCGCTTGAAGGGCATTTGCAACTCCTCGCGGTGCTGCACGACATAGCGGGCAAAAGGAACTGTGAGGTCGTAGCGCAGTCCCTTCTCACAGATGCGGGCGGCGAGACGGGGGATGTCACGCTCCGCAAGCTCCGCGTCCGTGACTTTTGAAAGGAAGTCTCCCGAGTTCAACACCTTGAAGAGTAGCTTGTCACCCTCCTCCCCGTATTTCCCCAACAGCGTGGAGAGGTTCTCTAAGGCGGGGGTTTCTATCTGCCGGAAGCCGTGTAGAGCATACACGTCGCGGATTGTGTTGAAAATATAGTTGCGCCGCGCCGTCTCGACCGGGCCGAAGTCGCGCGTTCCTTTAGGGATACTTGGTTTCATCTTATGAGCTTATTTCACTTCTTTCTTAAGGTAGATCATTGTGGGCAGGTGGTCGCTGTAGCCGTTGAGCCACGTCCCACCGGCCTGCGTGCGGAGCGGGTTGCCCTTATAGCGGCCTTCCTGCTGCAAGAGGTAGTCCCGGAGGAAAATTTCGTTCCGGTAGAATTGCAGCGTCTGAGCGTCCGCATCGTGCAACAGGTTTCCATTGAATACTATCTGGTCGAAAAGATTCCACTTCCCGTTATAGAGGAGTGTTCCCTGGCCGACTTTGTAGAGCATATCCCACCATGGGTTATACATATCCCCGTCTCCCTTGACATCTTTCACCTTGTGCTTGCAACCAAGTGCCTCGCTCATACTCTTATCCTTGGGGTCGTCGTTCATGTCGCCCATGATGATAACGTGGCAGCCCGGGTCCTGACGCAGCAAAGCGTCCTTCAAGGCACGTACCTGCTCACCGGCGCGTTCCCGGACGGGACTCCCTGCGAAGCGACTGGGCCAGTGGCAGACAATGCAGTGCGTCTTTTCGCCCGCAAGCGTACCACTCATAACGAGGAAGCCTCGGGTGATGTGTGTCGTGTCGCCGCGCAGTTCTTTGTAGGCCACGACTTTCCCGTTCGTATCCTCGTAGAAACCGAGATCCACGTCGGGCTGTTCAGGGTCTTTGTAGTAGTAGGGCACGAGCTGGTGCCCCTCATATTTGAAAAGACGAGGGTTGTAAAAGAATGCGCACTCCACGCCACGGCGGTCCGGCCCGTCCTCGTGCACAATCTGCCAGCCCTGTCCGGCCAAGGCGGGCTGCCTCAGTAGATCTTCAAGCACGCGGCGGTTCTCCACCTCGCTGACTCCCACGACAGCAGGGCCGCCCGGGAGTTTGTCGCGGCATAACTCAGAAAGAACTTTGGCCATGTTTTTCAGTTTGTTCGCGTACTTCATGGCACCCCACTTATTGGCTCCGTCGGGCAGGTACTCATAGTCATTCTTTCCTGCATCGTGGATGGTGTCAAACAGATTCTCGAGGTTGTAGAAACAGATGCCATAGAGGGCATAGCGCTTCCCGCCGTTCTGGGCGGATAGAGCGGTGGCCAGGAAGATAGCGGCCAGCGTGAGGATTACTTTTCTCATGGTGTATTTGTCTTCTATGGCTGCAAAGGTACGGATTTTTCGCGTTCCACGCAGTTTTTGTGCGACGGATATTTCTAAAAAGTTGGAGCGGAGTGCAGTCTGCGCTGCGCCCCGCTCCGCTTTTTTTGTAGTGATGCGTCCGCTTACTCGTACACGGTGTATTCATTGATGCCCTCCGCATCAATGATTACGCAACGGTTCTTGTCGTTCTCATCAAAGGGCTGGATGGTGTCACCCTTCGAGTCGGTGCTGATTACATCGGCCTCTACGCCATACCGGGCTACGAGGTCTTCTTTGAAGTTCTCCGCGCGCTTCTGCGCATACATAGCGTTGAGTTTGGCATTGCCAGTACCCTTGTCCGCATAGCCCACTACCTGTACTTTCACATCCTTGTACTTCTTCATGAATTCGGCTACCTCCTTCATGACGGCACTGGAGGCTTCGTTGTCGCTGACGCGGATAGCGTAGAAAATTACCTTATGG
This sequence comes from Alloprevotella sp., assembly GCA_017476545.1. Lineage (GTDB taxonomy): Bacteria > Bacteroidota > Bacteroidia > Bacteroidales > Bacteroidaceae > Alloprevotella. The sequence continues at coordinate 57,731 of JAFUZP010000014.1, read as the reverse complement.
AGTTTCACGTTGTCACGCTTCACCACGGCTTTCGGCTCGGGCTTAGGCGGCTCCACTACGGGTTCTTCAACGATGACCGGCTCGGGCACTACGATGGGTTCGGGCTCGGGTTCAGGGATAACGACGGGTACAGGACGCAGGTTTTTCTTGTGCCCGAATTTGAACACAAGACCCGCCAGCGCGTTAATCTGCCAGTCTCCGTGTCCGTTAGTCTTACTGTTATAGCGGTCTCCGACATTGTTCGCGTTCACCTCAAGGTTCACTGCGATGTTCTTTGACAGGCAGGCTTCAAGCATTGCCCCTGCGCGGAAATTGTGGAAAAGGCGGTTGCGCCAAGCGTAAGGAGCCTGTACTTCTCCCGCATTCACCATGTTGAGGACATTCTTGTTGTGCCAAGCATACTGTAAGCCCACGCCGCCAAGGACGTAGAGGTTCAGTGCGTGGTAGTTCTCCCGCCAGATGATGTTGGACACGTTAAGGAGTACGTCCGCATCGTAGTTCGCGTAGTTGTAGTAATAAGTGCGGTCGTTCTGTCTGAACGCCCCCTTGTTGCGCCATCCGCTGACGCCTGCGCGCACACCGACTACAGGGGAAAACATCGCGCCGATATGGGCTGCGCCGGTCGGCATGATGAGTTTCTTGAAATCGTAGTTCGTGAACGTTGTCTGTGCCCCGCCCTGCAGGTTGATGAAAGCGTAGGGATAAGGCTTGTAGTCCTTGTCCCAGTTCTCGTCCTGCCGACTTTGGGCTGCAGCGGGAGCGGCCATAGCGATGGCCAAAGCTGCTGCGAGGATGGATTTAAGTCGCATAATGGTATTATAAAAGTTTGGTTGTTTGTTCGTTTCACGGTCTCAGTTGCGCAAATATAGGGCTTTTTTCGGAATTATCCCCGCTCCTGCCATGTTTTTTGCCGCGCGAACTTATTTTTGGTCGTAGGCGTGGCGCGGATAATCGAGGGTGTAGTGCAGCCCACGGCTCTCCTTGCGCTCCATGGCCTGCCGGGTAATGAGGTAGCCCACGTTAATCATGTTGCGCAGTTCGCAGATGTCGGGGGTCGCTTTCACGCGCTTGAAGAGCTCCTCCGTCTCCTCGTAAAGCAAATCCAGGCGCGTCCAGGCGCGATTCAGGCGCAAGTCGCTGCGCACGATGCCTACGTAAGCTGACATTATCTGACCCACTTCCTTCACGTCCTGTGCGATGAGTACTTTTTCCTCATTGGTCATCGTTCCCTCATCGTTCCATTCGGGGACTTTTTCGTTGAAGGTATAGTCTTCTATGTGCCCGATGCTGTGGCGGGCCGCCGTGTCAGCATAAACGACCGCCTCGATGAGGGAGTTGGAAGCGAGGCGGTTGCCGCCATGGAGACCCGTGCAACTGCACTCGCCTATGGCATAAAGGCGTTTGATACTCGTACATCCGTCAAGATTCACCTTAATGCCGCCGCAGAAGTAGTGCTGGCAGGGTACGACGGGAATCATCTGCCGCGTGATGTCAATGCCTATGCTGAGACATTTTTTGTAGATGTTGGGAAAATGCTTCCGGGTCTCGTCAGCATCTTTGTGCCGCACGTCGAGGCAGACATGGTCGATACCGTGGATTTTCATCTCGCGGTCAATGGCCCGCGCCACGATGTCGCGCGGCGCGAGACTGAGGCGTTTGTCGTATTTCTGCATGAATTCCTCACCGCTTGGCAGGCGCAGGATGCCGCCGTAGCCGCGCATGGCTTCCGTGATGAGGTAGGCGGGATGCGTCTCGCCCGGGTTATAGAGGGCTGTAGGATGGAACTGGACGAACTCCATGTCCTGTACCGTAGCCTTGGCGCGGTATGCCATGGCGATGCCGTCGCCGGTGGCGATGTCGGGATTGGTGGTGGATGAATAGATAGCCCCTATGCCACCCGTGGCCAACACCGTAACGCGGGAGAGGATGGTATCTACTTTTTTCGTATCGGGGTCAAGTACGTAAGCACCGAAGCACTCTATGTCCGGCGTCTGCCGCGTGACGGTAACGCCCAAGTGGTGCTGTGTGATGATTTCAATGGCAAAGTGGTGCTCCAGAACCGTGATAGCCGGATGACGGCGCACGGCCTCAATGAGCCCGCGCTGTATCTCGAAACCCGTGTCGTCCGCGTGGTGCAGGATGCGGAACTCCGAGTGGCCGCCTTCGCGGTGCAGGTCGAAGGAACCATCCTCACGCTTGTCAAATTGCACCCCCCACTCCACGAGGCGGCGTATGCCTTCGGGAGCGTTCTCCACCACCTGCCGCACGGCAGCGGGGTCACTGATATAGTCGCCCGCCACGATGGTGTCCTGTATGTGTTTCTCAAAGTTATCCTTTTCCAGGTCGGTCACGCTGGCCACGCCGCCTTGCGCTTTGGCCGTGTTGGCCTCGTCTATGCTAGTCTTACACACGAGCGCCACACGCCCCTTGCCCGATGCGGCGGCCTGCAGCGCGTAGCTCATTCCTGCTACGCCCGAGCCAATGACGAGAAAGTCGAACTTACGTATCATCCGGTTGGTCTGTTTTTCGTTTGTCTTTCAGAGGGTATTGCCGTGCAAATGTACGGATAGTTTTCAGAACACAGGCCTCCCGCAGAGGAAAAAGGGACGTCGTCAGCCCATCCTGCCGTGTCGTTCCCCGGGAAGTCCGCGTGCGCCGTTCCTAACCCTAGGGTTAGCGCTCCGTAACCCTACGGTCAGTTCTTCGTACCCCTAGAGTCAGTTTTCCTTACCCCTATAGGTAAAGCCCTGCCTCGCACGTCAGTCCGCCCTCATTTCCACGCTCCGTAACTTTTCTCCCTGCACAAAAACATCGCGCGCGGTAAAATTTATTCCCTCCACGTGCGCGCATATGAAAATAAATGTGTACTTTTGACACGCTTTTTCCCGCCGCATAGCCTGCGGATCGCAACGTATGCAGGGAACTGGCCACCCTGAAAAACGCCTGGAACGGCTTCCGGGAGGAACGGAAACAACAAGAAAATTAAACATAAACCACAACAATGAAGAAAGCAGTATTACTCACTGCCGCATTCTGCTCCGCACTCGGCGCGGCGGCCCAGGTGGCCGACTCACTCTACGTGCAGGAAGAAAATGCGGACTTCACGTTCACAGAGACGCAGCTGGACGAGGAGAGCGACGTGAGCCAGACGGTATCGTCCGTTATCGGCTCGCAGAGCGACACCTACCTCTCCAAAGTGGGCTACCGATGGAGCTCCATGCGCTTCCGCGTGCGTGCGCTTGATAACCGCTACAGCCAGTACTATATGAACGGACTGCTGCTGAACGACCAAGAGCGCGGCACGTTCAACTACAGCCAGATAGGCGGTATGAACGATGCCACACGCAACCGCGAGAACGTGGGCGGCTACGAATTCAACAACTTCGGCCTCCAGGACATCGGAGGCGGGACTAACATCAACTCGCGCGCCAGCCAGTTCGCCGAAGGGTCTAAGCTGACACTTTCGGCCACGAACCGTAACTACATCCTGCGCGGCGCCTTCACCCACGCAACGGGCGTGCTGCCCAGCGGATGGGCGTTTGCCGCCAACGTAGGCTACCGCTGGGCTAAGGAGGGGGTTATAGAAGGAACTTTCTACAGTGCCTTCAACTATTTCCTCGCCGCTGAGAAACGGCTGCGCGACGGGGAGCACAGCGTGAGCCTCGTCACCTTCGGCGCGCCTACCAAGCGCGGTACGCAGACGTTCGCGACCGAAGAGGCTTACTGGCTCGCCAACTCGCACTACTACAACCCCAACTGGGGATACCAGAACGGGAAGAAACGGAACGCTGCCGTCGTGAAAAGTTTCGAGCCCACGACCATACTGACGTGGGACTGGCGCATCAACGAGTTGCAGAAGCTCACTACTTCCGCCGGCTTCACGTACAACAGCTATGGCAAGTCTAGCCTCGGATGGGCGGGGGACGCCTATGACCCGAGACCGACGTACTACAAAAACCTGCCAAGCTCCGTCTTCAACGTTTATGACCCCGAACGGAACAACCCTGACTATTTGGCCGAGAATCCCTACTTCCTCGAGCAGTACGAAACACTCGTGGACTACTGGACAAGCAGCAAGGCGAACCGGCAGATCAACTGGGACAGGCTCTACTACGTGAACCGCGAAAACGAGAAGGCAGGCGGCGAAGCGCTCTACTACCTCTACAGCCGCCACAGCGACCAGCTTGTCTATAGCCTCAGCAGTACCTACAACCACACCATTGACCGCTACAGTAAGGCTTCGGCAGGCCTGCAAATGAGCCACACGAAGACGATGCACTACAACCAGATGGAGGACTTGCTCGGCGGCACACGCTACACTGACATCGACAAGTTCGCCGTCAGCGACTACGGACTCGGCAGCGAAGAGGCACAGAACGACCTGCGCTACTGGAATAGGCAGGTGAAAGAGGGCGATAAGTTCGGCAATAATTACAATATCTTCGTGAACAAAGCGAATTTCTGGGCGCAATACCAATACAACCGGGGCAACATAAGCGCGGCTGTCGGCGGTGATATCGAGGGAACCAGCATTGAGCGCGAAGGACTCATGCAGAACGGACGCGCACCGAAGAACTCCTACGGAAAGAGCGGGCACGCCCGCTTCCTCGGCGGTGGCGGAAAATTCTCCCTGGCATGGCGCCCGGCGGCGAACAACCGCATCACGTTCTCCGGAAGCTATGATGCGCAGGCTCCCCTCGCCCGCAACAGCTTCGTAGCCCCCGAGATGCAGAACAATTTCGTGGACAACCTTCACCTTGAGCGTGTGTTCGGTACGGAGCTGGCCTACAACTTCCGCTTCGGTGAACTTACGGGTAAGCTGAGCGGATACTATGCCCATTTCAGCAAGGGCGTAGAGCAGTCCTGGTATTACAATGACCAACAAAGCACTTTCACCTACCTGACGATGAGTAACGTGAGCAAGGCGCACTACGGACTGGAAGCCGCTTTCGTCTATCAGGTGGATTCGCACCTCTCCTTCAACCTCATCGGAACGATTAGCGATGCGAAATACGTGAACAACCCTTACGCGCAAATCAGCTACCAAGGTATGAACGCTTCGGAACTTGAGCGTCTGAACCAGTGCACCGACCCGAACGGGAAAGAGACTCCGCTCCGCGTCGTAGCGGACGGGATGCGCGTCAGCGGAACGCCCCTGACAGCAGTAAGTCTCGGAGCGAACTACAACATTAACGGCTGGTTCTTTGAGGCTAACCTGAACTATTATGACCGCGTGTATGTAGGCTGGTCGCAGTACCGCCGCCTCAACGCGACTTACCGCACGGACGGCCGTTTCTACACACCCAGCAGTGTGGACGCTAACGGGCAGATGGTGTTTGAGCCGACTAAGGCGGAACTGGAAACCAACGGCGGCATACTCTTCGATAACGCAGGGAACGTCCTCAAGACATATGCCATCAAGCAGGAAAAGTTCGACGGCGGCTTCATGCTAGACCTGTCCATAGGCCGCTATCTCCGCCTGAAGAAGGGAAAGAGCCTGAGCATTAACCTCTCCGTGAACAACGTGACGAACAACCGTAACATGCGGACGGGCGGCATGGAGTGGCAGCGTGCGGACAACTACTACAACGAGCGCGGAGGCGTATACAGCAAGGGAGAAGCGAAAGCGTACCAGTTCTCGAAGAACGCCCGCTACTATTATGCAAACGCTATTAACGCCTTCCTTAACATTGGCTTCAAGTTCTAACGAAATACTCATAGACAGCAATGAAAGCAAGACACATTTATTTATATATATATGCGCTGCTCGCCGTCGGACTCGCCGCCTGCGTGGACCAGCACGACGAGCCTGCCGCCGGCGAACTGCTCGTAACGAGCACCACATCCGTCGGTGAGACGAACACGACTATCGCTGCGGTGAAGGCCCGCTTCTGCTCCGGGAGCAGCGTAGCCGAGACAACAATCAACTCGAACAACTATTGGAGCAAAGTAACCGAGAACCTGGTGCTCGAAGGCGTCGTAGTAGGCAACGATGAAGGGGAGAATATGTATCAGACCCTCCTGTTGCGCGACATCAATGCGGCGGCTGGCAGCGACCAGTGCATCGGTCTGAAGATACGGAACACCTTCCTGTCGCCCTATTTCCCGCTCGGACAGCGCGTGAAGGTAAACCTGAAAGGACTTTACGTGGGTGTTTATAGCGCTATGCCCGTCATCGGACAGCCTTACATCACGTCAATGGGCAACAAGAGGCTCGGTGCCATGCTGCTAGAATTGTGCCGGAAGAACATTGAGCTGATAGGGAAGCCGAACCGGGGCGCGCCGGAACTCATCCCCATCGTGCTTGAGGACGCCTGGTTGCAGGCTTCCGCCAACCGGAACTACAACAACACGCCCATCCTGGCCACCGTCAAAGGCGTAATAGCGGAAGTGCAAGGCGCGGCCGCCGCTACGGCGGAAATCGGCGCCAACAGCGGTGAGGCGGAGCCACTGCCGAAGATTTACGGCCCGGAAGCACTCTACGACGACGGATATGCCGTGAACCGCCACATCGTCCTCGGCAATAACTACCAAGTGACGCTACGCACAAGCACGGACAACGCCATCTCGTTCACCGCTATCCCAAGCGATTCCCGCTCCTACACCGGGATGCTATCCTACTACGGTAGCGAGTGGCAGATGACACTCCGCTCGTTGGACGACATCTACCCCTCCGTCAAGTAACCATACTGCATGCACAAAAAATAAAAGAACAAACCATAAAACATCATGAAGAAGCATCTTTTCATATTGGCAGCGGCATCCCTCGCCCTCGGACTGGCATCCTGCGAGGATGTCCCCGCGCCTTACAGTATTAACAGCCAGCATGGCGGCAGCGACGGCGGCGAAACGACCGTCCTCCTGCGGGCGGACTTCTCCTCCACGCTCAACCCCTTCACGAATTACACGACCTCCGGCGCAGGTGCCTGGGTGATAGACTACAGTACCGCGAAGGCTTCCGGCTACGACAACTCCAGTAAGCAAACAACGGCGGGTACGTACTACCTCGTCAGCCCCGAGCTCACAATTCCCGAAGGGCAGGATGCGCACGTCACGTTCGACTACATCCTGCGTTACAACAAGGGCGATGAGAACCAGCAACTCCTCATCATCAACGCAGAAGACTTCAATGCGGACAACGTAACGCGGGGTTGGAACGTACTCAGCCAGACCTGGGTGGAAGGGAGCGACTGGAGCACCTTCTCTACTGCCGATGTACAAATACCTGAACGCTATCAGGGCAAGACCATCCGCGTGGCGCTCCGTTACAACACCAACGCTCAAAGCGGCTCTACCTGGGAGGTTAAGAACTTCCGCGTGCAGCTCGGCAAGGGCGGAAGCGGTGGCGGAAGCACGGACGACGGTACTGTCCACCAGCTCCCCTACACCGCAGCGTTCACCTCAAGTCTTGAGGGATGGACAAATGTGACAACGAGCGGTGCCGGCGCATGGCGTAATGCCTACAGCTGCGCTACCGCCACAGGCTACAACAACCAAGTGAACGTGGCCGGCACCTACTACCTCGTCAGCCCCGAAGTGCAGCTCGGTACGGAAACGGCCCATGTGACGTACCAATATATCCTGCGCTTCAACCGTGGCGATGAGAACCAGCAGGTGCTCATCTCCGACGCTTACGATTCCGCCAACCCCACGGCCGGGTGGACACTCCTCAAGCAGAAACACACGGAGGGTACAGACTACACAACATTCAGCACTGCCGATATCACCATCCCGCAGGCATTTGCCGGCAAGAAGGTCCGCTTTGCGATGCGCTTTAACTGCACCAACAGCAACAGCGGCACGTGGGAAGTGAAGAACTTCACCGTGCAGAACGGCCAAGGCGCGCAGGATGCGGAAACCGCCAGCGGAGGCGGGACGACTGACGACGGCGGCCTCAAGACGCTCCCCTACACGGCTACCTTCACCACCAGCCTAGAGGGATGGACGAACTACACAACCTCCGGCGGCGGCTCATGGGTGAACTCCTACAACTGCGCCACCGCTACAGGCTACAATAACAAGGTGAACGTGGCCGGTACTTACTACCTTGTGAGTCCCGAAGTGCAGCTCACGTACGAAGTAATCCATGCGTCCTACGAATACATCCTGCGCTTCCTGCGCGGCGATGACAACCAGCAGTTCCTCATTACCGACGCTTTTGACGCCTCCAAGCCTGCCGAAGGCTGGACACCCCTGCCGGCCAGACACACCGAAGGTGTGAACTATACGGACTTCGCCAAAGTCGATGTGCAAATACCGCAGGCTTTCCTCGGCAAGACCGTGCGTTTCGCCCTCCGCTTCAACTGCACCAGCACCGAGAGTGCTACGTGGGAAGTGAAAAACTTCACCGTACAGGAAGGTGTGGCCGGACAGAGCACCGATGATGGCAGCGGTAGCGGCGGCACACAGACTGATGAGACCATCGGAACGCCCGATGCGCCCAACGGCGACTTCGAGAACTGGACCAACGGCCTGCCCAACAACTGGAAATCCGCCTCCACAGCCAGCAACGCCACCCTTTCCATGAGCACCGATGCACGCACGGGCAGCTATTCCGTCCTCGTAAAGGGAAGCACGGCCGGTAACCAGCGTCTCGCCTACAAGGAGCTGGAACTTGCTCCCGACAGATATACCATCTCTTTCTGGGTGAAGGCCGAGTCGGCATCCGGGGCGTCCGTCATCCCTGGCTATGCCACTGTCGTTGAGGGAAAGAACCCCACGTACTTCTACCTCAAGGACGCGAGCGGCAAAAACCTGTATATAAACGACCTTACCAACACGGATTGGACGCAAATAACCATGGAGTTCTCGCTGAACGCCACAACGACCCTTTGCCCTTTGCTCATGGTATCGAAGACACCAGGCCTGAGCGTACTCGTTGATGACTTCAAGCTGATGAACGCCAACGGAGCCGAACTGATTTACTAAGCCTGCATGAGTTTTATCAACAAGCTATATCCGTTAATCGCGGCAGCGGCGGTACTCCTCACCGCCGCTGCTTGCGGTGACGACGATGACGGCATCCGCTACGGCGGAAGTTCCGGCGACACACCGTCCGGCACGGGCCAGTCCGACGCACGTCCCGCCGTACTGTCGCGGATGGAAGTGCCGGAGCTGAAGTCCGGTAACGTATTCGTCAGCCACTGGACGTTGCAGGGGCGCGACAGCGTAATGACCTACTGCTTGGAGTTCGACCCGCAGAAGTACCACTCCCGTTGGGTCGCCTTCCGCTTTGACAACAAGACGCGCGCCAAGGGAATCGGACGTACCGAGGCCTGGGCCGACGACCCCGAACTGCCGCAAGGCCTGCGCATCGGGACAGCCTACTTCGGCAGCGGATACTCGCGCGGGCATCTCTGTGCCAGCGCCGACCGCCTCTACTCCGCCGAGGCCAACGCCCAGACCTTCTACATGAGCAATATGTCCCCGCAGCTTTCCGACTTCAACGCCGGGCTATGGCAGAAACTTGAGGCCTACGTACAAGGCATCGGGCGCGACGCAGCCTTCGCCGACACCCTCTACGTTGTCAAGGGCGGCACCATCGCGGACGGGCAGCTCAAGGGTGCCCCCCTCGTACGCAACGGCGGGCTGCAGAGCATCGCCGTCCCGCAGCACTATTTCATGGCACTACTGAAAGTGAAGAACAATACCTACAGCGGCGTGGCCTTCCTGATGGAACACCGCAACTACGGCTCCGTCACCGAGCGGGCCTACATTCCCTACGCGCTGACCATAGACGAGCTGGAGAACTTCACCGGCATCAACTTCTTCCCCAACCTGCCCGACCAGGTGGAGGAAGTGGTGGAAGCCACCTTCACGCCCTCGGCCTGGCAGCTTAACTGACGACAAAATCACTTTACCCTATGAAACGGATACTCATACTTACCCTCCTGCTTTGTGCTGCCGCATCAGCCGTGCGCGCCCAGCAGGTGCTGCGCATCCACATGCCTGACGACCGGGTCGATCAGTTTCAGACCGCCAAGATTGACAGTATCACCACTTCGAGAGAAGGCGGCGTGCTTAATTTGAACATCTGGCTACACAGCCGGCGCACCGTCGTTTACCGCGCGGACAACGTGGACAGCCTTACCGTTATCGACCTCGCCGACGAGAGCGACTTGCCCTACAGTGCCAGTTTCGCCACCAGCCTTGCCGGATGGACCAACTACACCACGAGTGGAAGCGGCGGCTGGAAGACGGATTACCAGACCGCCTACGCATCCGGCTACAACGCTTCCTCCAGAACCACCGTGGCCGGCACTTATTACCTCGTCAGCCCCGCGATAAAACTCCCGGGCAAGGCCGTACACCTTCTCTACAACTACCTCCTGCGCTACAACCGGGGCGATGCCAACCAGCAGCTCCTCATCATCAACGCCGAAGACTTCAGTGCGGACAACGCCGCACAGGGTTGGACGGTCCTCACGCAGAAGCATGAGGAAAGCAGCAACTACACCACCTTCCACGATGCCGACGTGCAGGTTCCCTCGGCCTTCCTTGGCAAGACCGTACGCTTCGCCTTCCGTTACAACTGCGGTACGACGAGCAGTACGTGGGAGGTCCGGAGCTTCTCCGCACAGGCCGGTAACGCCGCCGAAGACCCCCTCGCCGCCCTCGGGCGCAAGGCCTACGTGCCACGCCGGCTCGAAGTGCCAGCCCTCAAGGATGCATCGCAGCTCATTTCCCATTGGACGGTGGAAGGCGGTGACAGCGTCATGAACTACTGTCTCGAGTTCGACCCCTCCGCATACCACAGTCGCTGGGTCGCCCTGCGCTTCGACGCCACCACGCGCCAGCGCAACACCTCGCGCAGCGATGAGCCATTCACCGACGATCCCGACCTGCCCGCCGCCTACCGCATCGGCTCCTCCACCTTCGGCTCCGGCTACGACCGCGGGCACATCTGCGGATCGGCCGACCGCCTCTATAGCGACGCCGCCAACGCCCAGACGTTCTACATGACAAACATATCCCCCCAGCTTGCCTCCTTCAACCAAGGCTACTGGATCACACTGGAGAACAAGGTGCGGAACCTGGGGCGCGACGCCTCCTTCGCCGACACGCTCTACGTTGTCAAGGGGGGGACAACGGCCAGCGACCTGCGTCTCGGCACCATCAACCGCAGCGGCAAGCGCGTAGCCATACCCAAGTACTATTTCATGGCCCTGCTCCGGGTGAAGAACGGCGCATACTCCGCCGTAGGCTTCCTCATGGAACACAAGGAGTACGGCTATACGAACAGCGACCAGGCCCCCGCCAGCGTCCTCGCCGGGCACGCTATGAGCATCGACCGGCTTGAGGAGGTTACAGGACTGGACTTCTTCCACAACCTGCCCGACGATACGGAGCGTACCGTCGAGGCTTCCTATACCCCCAGCCTCTGGGGGCTGTAGGGAAAACCCAGGCAGGAGAGGCTTACAAGAGGGGAGAGCGGAGACGCTCCCCCCTCCTCTTTTATAACGGAACGCCGCCGAGGATGAACCTATCCCTACGGTTACGGTAAACTGACCCTACGGTTATGGCAAACTAACCCTACGGTTACGGACGACCAACCCTGGGGGTGGGAGAATACCGCCGAGCCGCCGCATTCCAAACGCCCGCCTAAAAAAGTTGCCGCCACCAAGTGTTTTCCAAATAAATCTTTATCTTTGCAGCGTTGCCGCGCCGCCAACGCCTCGCAGCAGGCTGCCGGATGCGGGAACGGATATACAGAAAAGCGTTTACGCGCGGAGTCTTGGCTTATAGGAATCTCGCAAATTTCATTGTTACCAAGGACTTAGCAGCAGTAAATGCCTACGGATGGTGTGTACCCATACAGCCCTGGAGCCGTATGCGTAGCGTGGCATCCCGCCATGCAGCGCGCATGGTGGGTTGGGCACACGCACTATCTGCGTGGGGCGTTTGCGTTGCTCGTTCAGTAACAATGGGCAATGCGAGAGCCTCTATAAGCGGGACGAGCGAACGGATCGGTCTTCCACGCTTTTTTGTATAGGCACGTGAACAACGGATACAACTATGTTTCACTAAAACCTATACGATTATGCAACAACAAAGCAATGAACAGCGCCCGGCCGCGCACGAGGCACAGGACGGGAAGAAGGCCTACGCGCCGCCCCGGATGCAGGTGATACCGCTGAACTGCCAGCTGCTCGCAGCGAGCCAGGCAACAGGACCCGTGCATGTCACCATCGCAGGCGGGATGAGTTATTATTGGGGTGCAGAGTGCCTGGGTATAATAAACACCGCCGTGCCCTGCGACGCTTTCCGGACCAGCCTGAAGGATACGTATGGCGAATACGAATGGACTGATGGGGCGGATACGGAGGGTATCTCGGCCGGCTTCTACCCGGCTTCCTGTTTCGGTGCTAATTCAATCCATTGGCGTACGCAGGCATTCGACTACATAGAACCCTCCGTCGTTTTTGGCGCAGGTGGCGAGACTTGGGACGCCACGGACTTCCTTGCCAACGTGGTGCTTCCTAATGGCTGCGCTGTGAAAGGAGAATGGCCTACGAACAGAGGAAGCTGGGGCCACCTTGACGCAACGGGAATCGTCGGGAGCTATAGGGGAACCCCAGTTGTTGTTACCTTCCAGTTTTTTGGCAGCTGCCACAATTGCGGATAATCTTCCTGCGACCTGCCCACCCCGCCTTATAAGCCTGCCGGGGTTCCCTTATGGAACGGAGCCCGTTTCCTTATGTCCCTCCTGAAGGGGGGCTTATGTACCGCGCCGGGATGCCTATATATATATATGTGTGCCGCACTGCGCATCCCGCCGCGCCTCACGCCTCGTCGCGGTTGGCGCGCTTGCGGGCCAGGTGGTCGAGGATGATTTTGCGGATGCGCATGGACTTGGGCGTCACCTCCACGTATTCGTCCTCCTTGATGTACTCGAGGGCTTCCTCGAGGGAGAACACGATGGGGGGTATGATGTGCGCCTTCTCGTCCGTACCGCTGGCGCGGACGTTGGTGAGTTGCTTGGCCTTGCAGACGTTGATGACGAGGTCCTTTTCGTGGACGTGTTCGCCGACGACCTGCCCGGCATAGACTTCGTCCTGCGGGTTGATGAAGAAGCGGCCGCGGTCCTGCAGCTTGTCAAGTGCGTAGGCGAAGACGGTGCCGCTGTCCATGGATATCATGGAGCCGTTGGAGCGGCGCGGAAGGTCGCCCTTGTAGGGCTGGTACTCCTTGTAGCGGTGCGCCATGATGGCTTCGCCCTGTGAGGCCGTCAGGACGTTGGTGCGCAGGCCTATGATGCCGCGCGAGGGGATGAGGAATTCTATGTCCGTGCGTTCGCCGAGGGTCTGCATGGAGGTCATCTCGCCCTTGCGGCGCGTCACCATGTCGATCATCTTGGAGGCGAACTCCTCGGGGACGTTGATGGTGAGTTCCTCGACGGGTTCGCAGCGCTGGCCGTCAATCTGCTTGAAGATGACCTGCGGCTGCCCCACCTGGAGTTCGTAGCCTTCGCGGCGCATGGTCTCCACGAGGATGGAGAGGTGGAGCACGCCGCGCCCTGAGACAATCCACTTGTCGGCGTCCGTCTGCTCCACGCGCAGGGCGAGGTCCTTCTCAAGCTCCTTTTGCAGGCGGTCGTGTATGTGGCGCGAAGTGCAGTATTTGCCTTCCTTTCCGAAGAAGGGGGAGTCGTTGATGGTGAAGAGCATGGACATGGTGGGCTCGTCGATGGCGATGGGCGGCAAGGGCTCGGGATTTTCGGCGTCGCAGAGCGTGTCGCCAATCTCGAAGCGTTCCAGGCCCACCACGGCGCAGATGTCGCCAGCCTCCACGCTGTCCGTGCGCTGGTGTCCCATGCCCTCGAAGGTGTGCAGCTCCTTAATCTTCGTGCGCTCCTGCGTGCCGTCGCGGTGGGCGATGGTGACCTGCTGGCCGTCGCGTAGCTCCCCACGGTGGATGCGGCCTACGGCTATGCGGCCCAGGTAGTTGGAATAGTCCAGGGACGTGATGAGCAGCTGCAGCGTGCCGTCCTCGGGCTGCGGGGCGGGTATCACCTCGACAATCTTGTCCAGCAGATAAGTGATGTCCTGCGTAGGCGTCTTGTAGTCGGCCCCCATCCAGCCCTGCTTGGCGGAACCGTAGACGACGGGGAAGTCCAGCTGGTCCTCCGTGGCGCCGAGGTCGAACATGAGGTCGAAGACCATCTCGTAAACCTCCTCGGGGCGGCAGTTGGGCTTGTCCACCTTGTTCACCACGACGATGGGCTTCAGGCCAATCTGCAAGGCTTTCTGCAGCACGAAGCGCGTCTGCGGCATGGGGCCCTCGAAGGCATCGACGAGGAGCAGGCAGCCGTCCGCCATGTTGAGGACGCGCTCCACCTCGCCGCCGAAGTCGCTGTGCCCCGGAGTGTCGATGATGTTTATCTTGGTGCCTTTATAGTCGATGGAAACGTTCTTGGAAAGAATCGTGATGCCGCGTTCGCGCTCCAGCTCGTTGTTGTCGAGCATCAGGTCGCCGGTCTGCTGGTTCTCGCGGAAGAGGTTTCCCGCAAGCAGCATTTTATCTACGAGCGTCGTCTTCCCGTGGTCAACGTGCGCGATGATGGCAATGTTTCGGATATCCTTCATAATTGCTGCTATAGTGAAAGTTTCGTTTTTGCAGGGCGCGAAAGTAACAAAAAAACTCTGAACGCCCGCAGGCACGGGGGAAAAGGGGACTTAACAAACAAAAAAACTGCACCTCCGGGCACGTTACTTAAAATATTTCCTACCTTTGGCACAAATCCCCCTACGGGGAAGACGGACTACTCACACATTTACTAATAATTAAACCAACAGTTATGAGAAACTTGTACTCATTCAGGACATTCCTCCTCGCCGCGCTCGTGAGCCTGCTGGGAGGGACGGCACTGGCGCAGACGCAGGTGACGGACGTGCTGACGGCAAGCGACTTCGCTGCAACCAACACGACTTACACCGACTTCAGCGGCGTGTCGAAAACTTCTGAGGCAGTGTATGCCGGTAACTCCGCCAAGACCAAAGAAGGAGCTATCCAGATGCGCTCAAAGAACAGTAACAGCGGTATCGTCTCAACGGTTTCCGGCGGAACCGTAAAGAGCGTTAAAATTACCGTAGCCTCGGGAAGCAACACAGTTGATGTGTATGGCAGCAACACTGCCTACACCAGTGCGGGGGATCTGTATGCCACAACGGATAACGTCACCCAAGGGACACTCCTTGGCAGCCTCGCGGCATCGGGAACTATCACCGTACAGGGAAGCTACAAATACATCGGCATACGCTCAAACAACGGAGCCATCTACCTCAGCAGCGTAGAGGTTACCTGGGAGCAGGCCGCCAGCGGCGACAACCGCCTTGACGCCATCCTCACCTTCCCCCAGCAATCGCTCACTTTTGACCAAGGCAGCGACGAAGCCCGGAACTTCGAGGGGCAGGAAGCAACCCTGCGTAGCGTGTCCGGCGCACCGATTGAAGGCGTGAGCATCGCCTACTCCGTAAGCGCCGATCCTAAGGATATGGTCGTCATGGACGACGAGTCCTACTTCCTCCTGCTGGACGAAACGCTTGCAGGTAAGGCCACCGTCACCGCCACCTTCGCGGGTGACAACACGTACAAGCCTGCCACGGCAAGCTACACCATCACCATCCAGCCCGCCGTAGCCGACATCGCTGCGTTCAACGCGCTGGCCAAGGGCACGAAAGCCAAACTCACGCTGACGGATGCCGAGGTGGTATATGCACAGGGTAACGACATCTTCGTCCGCGACGCCAGCGGTGCGATTGACTTCTTCCGCACCGACCTCGGCTACAGCACTGGCGACATCCTCAACGGCACGCTGGTAGCTACGCACGACATCTACAACGGCATGAGCGAACTCACCAGTCCCGAAGACGTGAGCGTCACCGCAGCAGGCGGCACCGCTGCCCCCGAGGCACGCGACGCCACGGTGGCCACCGCCAGCAGCTACACCTGCGACCTCATCACCCTCAGCGAGGTGGATGTCATCAAGGACGGGAACAACTTCTACGCCACCGATGGCGAGAACCGCGTTCAGGTGTATGACAAGTTCCGCCTGGGCTACACCGTCGAAGACGGCAAGGTATATAATATTAAAGGTATCCTCATCCCCTTCAACAACATCTATGAAATCTGCCCCGTGCAGGCTCCCGAGGAAGTGATACAGGTGGAAACGCCCGTCATCGCCCCCGAAAAGGAGAACGGCCAACCCGGCCTTGAGGTTTCCATCAGCGTAGAAAACGAAGACCTCACCATCTACTACACCTTGGACGGCACTGACCCTGCCGGCAAGACGGGCATCAGGTACGAGGAACCGTTCCTCCTGACGAAGCCGGGCGGGTGGCTCGTAAAGGCTGTCGCGGTGGACGAGGACGGCAACATCAGCGAGGTGGTAGAAAAGACGTACTTCATTGTCGTATCATTCGAAGGGGTACCTGAAATCACACCGCAACGCGAGCAAATCTTCACAGGCACGCAGATAAGCATCAGCGGAACAAACGATTTCCAGGACGTATATTACACCACGGACGGCTCCACCCCCGATCCGAACGCCACGCCTGCTGTGGGCACGCTCTACGAAGCTCCCTTCACGCTCGAGGCAGGCCAGCATACCGTCACTGCAGTCTTCGTGGACAAGTACGGTAACATCGGCTTCCCCGCTGTCACGTGGGAGTACTTCGTCGAAGAGCAGAAGGAAGCAGGCATCGCATGGGAGCAGGAATACGTGCAGGCCGAGCCTAACGGCGAAATGGTCGGGAACACGTTCGTAAATCCGAACCAGCTTGAGGTGACCTTCAGCAGCAGCGACCCCGAAGTAGCCCGTGTGGATGACCTCGGCTTCGTTTATGCCGGCACGAAAGAGGGCGAGGCCACTGTCACGGCCACCTTTGCCGGTACGGAGGAGTACGCCGCCGCAGAGGTGTCCTTCACGCTGACACTTGCCAAGGCCGCAGTGCCCTCCATTGAAGCGCCCTCCATCGAACCCGCCGGCGGCGAGATATCCGAGAACGCCTCCATCACCATCTCCTGGCACGGTAACGGTGGCGCGTACGTCATCTACACGACGGACGGCACCGACCCGAAGCTATCCCAAACCGCCACGAAGCGCCTCATGGGCGTAACGCTCAACGTGGCCGACCTCGTGGCCGACGGCCGCGAGACGCTTACCGTGAAAGCATACGCCTTAGGCATCGCGCAGATGGACACCGAGGGAGAGAGCGAAGTCGTCACCGCCGAGTTCACTATCCTACGCAGCCAGAATCCCGATACAGACGAGGAAATTGACGTGGAAGTGCCCCTTGATTTCGGTTACACCACGCTCTACTACGGCGAGAAGAACCTCGTAGTCCCCGCCGGCGTGAAGGTCTACACCATGACCATCACCGAACAGGGCAACATGGAGCGCGGCTACGAGTACCAGCCCGGCGAAGTCATCGTAGCCCGCACCGGCGTAGTCATTGAGGGCAGCGGCGTAGCTGATGCCGTACGCTCCCGCACCAACCGCGCCGGGGAGAGCGAGGTCGTCGAAGTGTTCACCTTCCAGACCACTGAGGACGACAGCTACGACCCCTCCGTTATGGTGAAGAACTACCTGCACGGCTCCGACGAGGAACTGACCACCGTGGGCGACGACCCGACGGAGGAGTACTACTTCTACAAGCTCAAGGAGGACGCCGGCACACAGCAGAAGGGCTTCTTCTGGGAAGCGGACTACGGCGCAGCCTTCACCAACGAGCCGCACCGCGCCTACCTCGCCGTCCCGAAGGACCTCGTGGAAGATGTGATGGGCCTGACGTTCAGCGGCGAGAAGATCTCCGTCCCCACCGGCCTCAGCACCCTTGAGGGAGCCGGAACCGCCGCCGGAACCGCCGCCTACGACCTGCAAGGCCGCCGCGTGGCAGCCCCCCAGCGCGGAGGCATCTACATCGTGAACGGCCGCAAGCTGCTCAAGTAGCCCCCCTGCAGCAGCCGCCCGGGACTCCCGGCGCGGAAGCGGCAGGACAGACAGGCGTGGACGCGTTCCCCGGAGCGCGCCCACGCCCTCTTTATGCCCCCGTGACGGCAGCGCGCCCGCCACCACAGCGCAGAATGCGCCGCGCCGCACGTACCCGTTCCGCGCTTTTATCGTATCTTCGCGCCCGGAAACCTAACGAGGGAACACACATGGACAGCACCGCAAAGACATTCGAAGAACTCGGGCTGCGCGAGGAACTGCTCCGCGCCATCAGCGAGATGGGCTACGAACGGCCCATGCCCGTGCAACAGGAAGTAATCCCCTACCTGCTCGGCGAAGGGAACGACATCATCGCCCTGGCCCAGACAGGAACGGGCAAGACGGCCGCCTACGGCCTGCCCCTGCTGCAGAAGGCTGACCCCGCGAGCCGCGAGACGCAGGCCGTCGTCCTCAGCCCCACCCGCGAGCTCTGCCTCCAGATTGCCGGCGACCTGCGCGACTACAGCCGCTACATCGGCGGCCTGCATGTGCAGGCCGTTTACGGCGGGGCCAGCATCGAGAGCCAGATACGCGCCCTGAAAAAAGGCGCGCAGGTCATCGTGGCCACACCCGGACGCCTCATTGACCTGATGAAGCGCGGCGTGGCGCGGCTCGATGCCGTGGAGAACGTCGTCCTCGATGAGGCCGATGAGATGCTCGACATGGGCTTCACCGAAAGCATCGACGCCATACTTGAGGGCGTGCCCCGCGAACGTAACACGCTACTCTTCTCCGCCACCATGAGCCGCGAGATAGAGAAAATCGCACGCCAGTACCTGCACGACCACCGCGAGATAGTCGTCGGTTCGCGCAACGAGGGGGCGGAGAACGTGAACCACGTATGCCACATCGTTCAGGCACGGGACAAGTACCGCGCACTGAAGCGCGTTGTGGACTACTTCCCCAAAATCTACGCCATCATCTTCTGTCGCACGCGCCGAGAGACGCAGGAAGTGGCCGACAAGCTCATCCAGGACGGCTACAACGCCGAGCCTCTGCACGGCGACCTCTCCCAGGCGCAGCGCGACATAACGATGCAGAAATTCCGCCAGCACCAGACGCAGCTCCTCGTGGCTACCGATGTGGCCGCACGCGGGCTCGATGTGGACGACCTCACCCACGTCATCAACTACGGACTGCCCGATGATGTGGAAAACTACACCCACCGCAGCGGACGCACTGGGCGGGCAGGCAAGCGGGGAACCAGTATCAGCGTCATCCACCTTCGCGAACGGGGCAAAGTCCGCACCATAGAGCGCACCATCGGCAAGACCTTTGAGACTGCCCCACTGCCCGAACCCTCGGAAATATGCACCAAGCAGCTCTACAACGCCATCGACAATCTGGAACGCATAGAGGTGGACGAGAACCAGATAGCCCCCTTCCTCCCCGAGGTGTACCGCAAGCTCAACTGGCTTACCAAGGAGGACCTCATCAAACGCATCGTCGGCAGCGCATTCGGCCGCTTCCTGGACTACTACGCCAAGGAAGCCCCCATCGAGCAGCCCACCGAGCGGCCCGAGAAGAAAGGGAAAGCGAAAGCCCCACGAGGCGAACGGCCCGCCCGCCCCGGGAAAGCCGCCGGCGCGCCCCGACAGGCCGAAGCCGGATACAAGCGCCTGTTCATCAACCTCGGCAAGCTCGACAACTTCTACGCACGCGAAATCATCAACCTCCTGAACCGCTACATCAAGGGCAACGTACCCGTAGGACGCATTGACCTGACTACGAACTGCTCCTTCTTCGAAGTGCCGGAAGAATTCGCTCACGACGTACTCCGCAAGATGAACCGCGCCAAGGTGGGCGACCGCCAAGTGCGTGTGGACTGGGCCGACCGTACGGAAGGCACGAAGCCCGCCAAGCGGCAGGCCAAGGGCGCGGGAAACAAGCGGAAGAAGCAGCGGGACTTCGTCCCCATGAAGCAGGCAAACAAGAAGGACGACTGGCGCCAGTTCTTCAACAACGACTGACACGACACCATGAAACGGCACATCCTGTTCACAACCCTGGTAGCCGCCCTGACGGCCATGCCCTGTACGGCGCAAAACTGGCAACTGAAAATCGGCGGCGGCCTCTCCACCGTCAGCCGCGACGCCGCGTTCGTCGGCGCTTTCAAGGGCGGTGTCGGCTACGAAGTGGAGTTCGACCTACACTGGACCCTCACGCCCGCGCTCTACATCTACGGCAAGGGGTGGAAGAACCACAATCAAACCGTATTCCTCTACGATGAGGGGGGACAGCAAGTCTATGACGAGGAAGGACAACCCCGCACGGGCATCAAGAACCGCACTACAACGGCCAACTACCTAGAACTGCCCCTGCTCTTCAACTACTACACCCGCCTCTCCGAAGGCCACTATCTCGTATTCTCCGCCGGTCCCTACGCCGCCGTCGGCCTTAGCGGCAAGCAAAAGACCAAGGGCGACACGGAACAACAGGAGGGCGGACGCCGCTTCTACTACGAAACGCGGACGTTCAAGGAGAGCGGGACGCGCCGCTTCGAGGCCGGCCTCACGGCAGGCATCGGCTACCAGCTGCCCTCCCACATGACCATCGGTATCGAGGCAGACTACGGACTCACCAAGTTCAATGAACGAGGACTACACAACATCGCCGCGTTGCTCACCCTCGCCTACCAGTTCTGAGACGCGGACGTTCCCTTTCCCATCCCCGTCCCTCCGAGATAGGGATGGGGATTTCTGTACCTATCGGATCTTACCTATAGGGATAGCGCACCGTAACCGTAGGGTTAGTTCGCCGTAACCCTATAGATAGTTTTTCCTACCCATAGGGGTAAGCCGCGTACCCCGAAGCCCCGCCCTACTTCCGGACGGTGGGAAGCACCTGTTATCTATATCAGGAAACAATTCTCCTGCGGCCCGGCCAAAGGATGGCCGCCAGCATACAAAGCCCCAACAAGGCGGGATAGGAGAGATAAGGGATGAGCCCGCCGGGAGCCACGCCCGACAGTCCGGCGGCTATTAGCAACTGTGCGCCGTAGGGCAGCAGCCCTTGCACGACGCAGGAGAAACTGTCGAGGACGCTTGCCGTGCGCCTCGGGTCGATGCCGAAGCGCACCGAAATGTCGTGAGCCAGCGCACCGACACTCAGGATGGCCACGGTGTTGTTGGCCGTGCAGACATTCGTCAGGCTCACCAGAGCGGCTATGCTGATTTGTGCGCCCCGGGGTGTGCGGACATGGCGCGTGAGCCGTCGCATCAACCACGTGATGCCGCCGCCACGACGCATCACGGCCAACAGACCGCCCGCCAGCATAGAGACAATGATGAGTTCACCCATCGCCCCTATGCCGTCGCAGAGGGCGGCAAACCAGCCCGGCAGGTCGAAAGCGCCGCTACCGATACCCAGCAGTCCCGTCAGTACAATGCCCAACGCCAGCACAAGGACGACGTTCAGTCCGAGCACTGCCGTCACCAACACGCAGGCATAGGGTAGCACCAGCCATGCGGGATGCCCCTCGCTGACGGCAGGGGAGGAAGAAGTATCGCTACCCAGAACGGCGTACACCAGCAACGACAGCAGCGCGGCAGGCAAGGCTACGCGCAGATTCATCAGGAACTTGTCGCGCATCTGGCAGCCCTGCGTCCGTGTTGCAACAACCGTCGTGTCGCTGATAAAGGAAAGATTGTCGCCAAAGAACGCCCCGCTGACAACTGCTGCAACGGGCAGGACGATGGCCATACCGGACGGCTGGGCCAGTCCGGCGGCGACCGGAACAAGCGCGACGATGGTTCCGACACTCGTACCTATAGACAAACTGACAAAACAGCCAGCAAGGAAAAGCCCCGGAAGCAGCATCCCAGCAGGCAGCACCCACAAGCAGAGGGCGACTGCGGCATCAATGGCACCCATCGCCTTCGCGGCGGAAGCGAACGCACCCGCAAGGATAAAAATCCAGACCATCAGCAGGAGATCCGGTGCGCCCGCGCCATCGGAAAAAACACGGATACGCTCTTCCAGACGCATTCCCCGCAGCGTGGTGAGCGCATAGGCGGACGTACAGAGGAATACCACGAGGAGCGGCACCTTGGAGAAGCCGCCGCAAAAAAGGCTGAGCACCACAAAAAGCAGTACCATCACGGCCAGCGGGCTCAACGCAAGGAGTCCGTTACGCTTCAATATGGCGTTACGTGCGGGCATATCCCTAAATAAAACGTGCCGTCAGCGGCCTATCCAAGCCTCCGGGTTGAGCTTCGCCGTTTCCTGCCGCAGCTGGAAGTGAAGCGTATAGGCTCCGGAAGCGTCGCGCGCTACGGATCCGAGGCTCTGGCGCGTGCTGACACGCTGTCCGCGCTTCACGCTAACGCTGCTCAGGTTACAGTAAACGCTCATGTAACTGCCGTGGCGGACGATGACGTTATAAAGGCCAGCAACGGTGAAGATAGCACTCACCTCTCCGTCGTACACGCAACGGGCCTGTGCGCCTGCCTGTCCGGTGATGTTAATACCCTTGTTATCAAGCGTGACACCCTTCATGGGGTTGTAACTACCATAGCGGGCGGTGATGGCATAGGAACCGGTAATGGGTACGGGAAGCCGTCCCTTGTTGGCCGCGAAGCCTCCGCTGAGTTTGCGGTCCGTATTGTCCGGCGCGGCGAACTTCGGCGTTGCCGTCCGCTCCTCCGTCCTCTCGGCCTTCGTCTTTGCCGCAGCGATAGCCTTTCCCTTACCTTTCGCGTTCTGGTTACCCTTGGCCTGTTGCTGGCGGGCCGCTTCCTGCTTACGCCGCGCTTCAGCCTGGCGACGTTCTTCCTCACGCTTCTTACGAGCGGCCTCCTCGCGTTTCTTGCGGGCAGCCTCTTCGGCCTTGCGCCGTTTCTCGGCAGCGGCAATCTCCGCCTGCACGAGTTGGTCAATACGCGCCGTAAGGGCGGCCTGCTTAGAGCGTGCTGCGGCTATGTTCTTCTGCAATTCCGCCTGCCGGCGGTTGAGGTCGGAAACAACAGCTTGCTGCTGCGCCTGCTTCTGTTGGAGCGAGGCCTGCTGCCGCTTCCCCTCCGCAAGAAGCACGTCTTTCTCTGACTTAAGCCCCATTATCTCGGCTTTCTTCTCCCGTATAGCGCGCTCCTTCTCCCGTATGGCATCCGCTTGTATGCGCTGGAACTTGCTGTACTCGCTGACATAGCGCAGGCGGCGGTACATTTGCCGGAAGTCCTTAGCGGAAAGAACGAACATCCAACCTGTCTGCGAGGAGCGGTTGCGGAACATGTAGAGCATCGCCCGGTGGTGCCTGCGTTTACATTCGGCAAGGTCGGTCTGTAGGGCGGCGAGTTCCCGTTCCATATTTTCAAGCGTACCACCCAGACGCGCCACCTCGCCGGCTATGCCGTCCACATATTTCTGCTGCTCCCCAATCTGCGTATTGAGCAAGGCCAAGTTGTTCAGTTGTGTGCCGACATCCTTCCGCGTCGTATTGAGCATCTTCTCCGACTCTTGGAGCTGCTTCTGCAAGGCCGCGCTCTGATTCTTCAGCGTGTTAATCTGCTTTGTCTGAGCCCATGCGCCCGTACCGGGCAACAACAGGGACAGGAGGAGTAACCACTTGCGCATATCTTTACCTTCTGCTATACTTAATCTTATTTCAGCCCGCAATGTTCACCAACTGGCCCAGTATTTCCTCGGGCGTACGCTGCCGGTACTTGGCGGAAAGCGTCGTGCGCGTTTCCCAGTCCGTACTATTATTGATGCGTGACAGGCTGAGGTTCAACCCGAAGTCCTTGCCGAGGTCCTTGATCTGTAGGGAAACCGTAGCGGGAAAAGGCTTCCCGGAAACTGTAGCGAAGTCCGCATACTTACAAACCAGTTCGCCCTTCTCGCCAGCCGACTTGCTACGGACATTCACCCGCTCAATACGGGCTGACGAGGTCTGCGTCAGGAAGTCGTACTCCAAACGGGGTGCGTCTGTCAGGGCGAGGAGCGTATAACTGCCGCTTGCCGAGGAACGGAAGCGTCCCAGATGGCTGACGACCTCGCTGCTACCGGGAACAAACAGCTCGTTCCAGAGAAGCGCCTGCAAGGCATAGAAATCCAGACCGGCCTGGGCAAGGAACTGCACCTGCCCGTAAGTAGCCCGCACGTACTGTTTGTTAATTCTATCTACGATGAGGACTTCGGCGGGCGTACACTCGAGGCGACCCACCTCCGTACCGATTAAGGGCAACGTAAGGGAGAGCTGGATGACATCGCCGCGCTTCATACGCAGATGGCCGTTGCAGGAAACGCTCTTGTCACCGTACTGCAAATTCACGCCAAGGCGGGCTGTCAGCGCAGCAGCCGTCTGGCGGTTTGCCTGCACCTGCCGTTTGTAAGCCATTGCGGCATCCTCGACGGCCGTGGTGGGCGTGCCCGGATTCACAACCGGCTTATGCGTTCCGCAGGACGTGGCCACCAACAAGGCGCAGGCCGCTATCAGGTTTTTGTAGTGCTTCATATCTTTTCCTTTGATTACGGCTTACGCCATTGTATCTTCCGCTTCAGTTTCTGGCGGAGGTCGGCATCCTCTGTAACACGCAGGGCCTCCTTCCAGTACACCAATGCCTCCGCTGTCTCCTTGCAGAAGTAATAGATGTCTCCGGCGTGGTCGTAGTAAACGTCTTTCCCCGCCTCCGCATCCATATATTTGAGGGCTTCGTCAATATAAATGCGTGCCTGCTGGTACTCGCCATTGCTATAAAGACACCACGCATAGGTATCCAGGTAGGTTGCGTTCTGCGGTTCCGCATCCACTGCCTGCCGGCTCATTTCCACCGCCTTGTCCAGTTCCTTTCCCTCAAGTGAGAGGAAATAAGCGTAATTGTTCAGTACCAATACGTTGGAGGGCTGTAGTTGGAGTGCCTTATCATAGGCAGCAAAAGCCTCATCGTTCCGTCCGTCTTCATGCAACAGGTCACCAAGGAGGCTGTACACGTCCGCTACGAGTTCCGGGTCTGACGAGTCGGCCGCCTGCTTCACGCCCTGCTGCAAAGCCGCGAGGGCCTCATCTTGGCGGTCAAGGCGCATCGCGTTCATCCCCTCGAAGTAGTAGAAAGCGAGCACGTCGGGGCAGTAAAGCTGGCTCTCCCTGCAAAATGCAAGCACCTGCTCTACCCTATCCTGGAAAAGCAGTGCCTGCAACTTCGTTAGCCGCGCCCGGGAATTGTCCGGCTCCACCTCCAAAATCTTGTCCATGACGGGTAGAAGCGAATCGGCCGGCATACCTAAGTTGGCCGCCATGAAGGAAGCGCAAAGCCCCCCAAGGGCGGCATCCGCCTGCGGCAGTTCCAGTGCCGCACGCATGAGCCTCAAGACACCAAGCGTGTCCCCTCCAGCAGTCAGGGCCGCCGCAGCCTTCTGTTGCAACATTCCCACCCGAACGTCCGAAGGCGTGGCCGGGTTAAGAATGATGCGCTCCTGCTGTCGCTGTGCCAGGGAGTCCTGTTTCTGCGAAGCATAGTAATAGTAATACGCTAACTGCCCATAATAATTGTCGGGCTCTACGGCCATCACGCTGTCAATAATGGCAAAGCCGTACTCCTCGCGCCCCGGACGCATGTAGTACAGCTGTCCCAAAATGATTTTATAGCGCGAGACGTTGGGATTCTCTGCGCATAAATTCTCCACAAGGCGGACGGCACCGGCCGAATCCTCTATAGCCAAATAGTTCTGAAGTTTCTCCATGGTCAGCGACTCGTCCGCTCCCTCCCGCTCTTCCAGGCGGCTGATGGTGCGGATGGCCGCCTCGTAGTCCTGCGACTGCTCATAAAGCCGCATCAACCTGTACAGCATTTCGGATGAAGCCGGCCCCTGGCCCACGAGTTCCTCGTACACAGCGGCGGCCTCCCTGAATTGCCCTTTCGAGACAAGCAGGTTACCCAACGTTTCCTTGTAGTATTTATTTCCCGGTGCGAACGCTACGGCCTGGCGCAACAGGCTGTCGCCGACAGCGAGGCTCCGGCTGTCCATCATGCCCCCCATACTGAAGCGCAACATGGCCATATCGAACAACGCTTCCGGCGCGGTCGGGTTGAGTGCCAACGCCCGCTCAAGCAATTCGTAGGCCGCATCGTACTCCTCCTTCTCACGCCTCAGGACGGAAGCAAGGTAGTACTCATTGAAGCGCAACTGCTGCGCTGGCGTAAGGCGGATCTGCGGCTGCACAACACCGGATGCCGCCACCCCGTGCCCCGGCTCCATACAGGCACAAAGTGAAACCAAGGCCAAGGCGAGAACCAGTCCCGCCCCGACCGCACGCTCATATATATATATGGTGCAGCGTCGCATCCGGCAGTTATTCCTTTCCTGTGTGTCCGAATCCGCCCGCACCGCGCGCCGTCTCATCCAACTCGGCGGCTATCTCCCAGCAAACCCGCTCGTGGCGCGCCACGACCATCTGCGCAATGCGGTCTCCGTCGTGCACCGTGAAATCCTCCTGGGACAGATTCACGAGAATGACCCCTATCTCCCCACGATAATCCGCGTCAATCGTGCCGGGGCTGTTGAGCACTCCGATGCCCTTCTTTAACGCAAGACCGGAACGTGGCCGTACCTGTGCTTCGTAGCCGGGCGGCAGGGCGATGAACAGTCCTGTCGGTATAAGTTTGCGTTCCAGCGGGGCAAGCGTGAGCGGCGCGTCAAGGTTGGCGCGCAAATCCATCCCAGCACTCAGCGGTGTCTCGTACTGCGGCAATGCGTGGCGCGAGCAATTCTTTATCTTAACTTCCATAATAGATTTTCCTGTTTGAGTGCGAAATTACAGAAAAGCGCGCAATCACGGGGCAGTTTTTGGGGAAAAACGTCAAAGCGCACGCAAATTTCGTGTATCTTTGCCACGCAATAAAAGAAACTTTACCGTGAATTGGAAACAACTCATATCCTACAAACGGCTTGGTAAAGAGGAGGAACACCGCGTTTTGGACGAGTGGCGCACGGAATTCCAGCGCGACTTCGACCGCCTTATTTTCTCTTCCGCGTTCCGCCGGATGCAGAACAAGACGCAAGTATTCCCTCTGCCGGGCAGCATATTCGTACACAATCGCCTGACGCACAGCCTTGAAGTGTCCAGCGTCGGCCGTTCACTCGGCACGGATGTGGCGCGCGAACTGGCCCGCCGGCATCCTGAACTGGTAACCGGCGACGGCTTCGGGGAAATCGGTGCCATCGTCAGTGCGGCCTGCCTCGCCCACGACATGGGAAACCCCCCCTTCGGACATAGCGGCGAACGCGCCATCCGCAGTTTCTTCTCCGAAGGGGAAGGGAAAGCACTGCAAGAGCCGTTAGCACGGATATGGACGGACCTCATCCACTTTGACGGCAATGCGAACGCCTTCCGCCTCCTCACACACCAGTTCAACGGTCACCGGCGCGGCGGCTTCGTCATGACCTACTCCACGCTCGCATCCATCGTAAAATACCCTTATCCCTCCACGCACTGCACCAAGTCCAAGTTCGGATTCTTCCAGTCTGAGGCTGGGGATTACGCCCGCATAGCCAGCGAACTGGGCATACCGCAACTGGAGGGATGCCCCCTGCAGTGGGCGCGCCATCCCTTCGTCTATCTTGTCGAGGCAGCGGACGATATTTGCTACCAGATCATGGACATTGAGGACGCACACAAGCTGCGCCTGCTCTCCGATGCGGAGACGGAGGACCTCCTCCTCGGTTTCTTCGATGAACCGACGCAGCATAAGTTGCGCAACGCCTACCCCTCCGTGACCGACTTCAACGACCAAGTGGTTTACTACCGCTCCAGTGTTATCAACGCACTGGAGCAGGCCTGCGTGCAAGTCTTCATGGAGAATGAGGACAAACTGCTGGACGCCACTTTTGAAGGAAGCCTCATCCAGCACATCCCCCAGCGATTGCAAGAGGCTTACCGCCGCTGCGAACAGACAGCCATCGCGCGTATCTACAACAGCAAGGCAGTGCTGGACAACGAACTGGCAGGCTACCACATCATATATACGCTGCTCAAACTGATGACCGAGGCCGTCATCTCCCCCGACAAGGCTTACAGCAAACTCCTCCTCGGACAGGCCAGCGCGCAGTACGAGCTGCGGGACGAGGACCTCTGCGTCCGCATCATGGCCGTGTTAGATTACCTGAGCGGTATGACCGATGTCTTCGCCCTCGATCTCTACCGCAAGATTAGCGGACATAGCCTCCCCATGGTATAACCCCACCCACCGTGCTGAAGAAAGACAACTCATACAACCATATCCTGAAGTACACGGGGCTCTTAGGCGGCGTGCAGGTCATCTACATCCTGATGGCCGTCATCCGCAACAAGTTCACGGCACTCTTTATCGGGCCATGGGGAATGGGTGTCGTACTCGTATATACGAAAGCGGCGGAGTTCATCGGAAATACGACGAACTTCGGCATCGCTTTCAGTGCGGTACGCCGGTTGGCAGAGCTCAATGAACGCGGCGAGCGGCAGGCACTGGAGCAGTACATCAAGCTTATCCGCAGCTGGACCCTGATAACTGCCATCTTCGGGATGCTCACTTGCGCAGCTTTCGCCCCGGTACTGAGCCAGCAGATGCTCGGTAGCCACCACACGACGCGCGGCTTCGTGCTGCTCTCGCCCATGGTGTTCATGCTGACATTCCTCGGCGGGGAACTCGCCATCCTTAAGGGCCTGCAGCGGCTACGCCGCATGGCGGCCGTTTCCGCCGTGTCCGCCGTACTGACAACCGCCCTCACAATCCTTATCTACTGGCAGCTGGACATCCACGGCATCCTCCCCGTGTTACTCACGACAACGGCTGCCACGCTCCTGCTCAACCTCCATGCCACTACACGCGACTTTCCCTACCGTGTCGGCCTGCGCAGTATGAACCTGCTCCGCCGGGGCGGACATATGATAAAGCTTGGCAGCGCGTTCATCCTGGCCGGTCTGCTCGGTAGCGGGGCGGACATGATTATCACCGCCAGCATCGCCCGCACGAGTTCGCCCCATGCTGTAGGCCTCTACGGCGCAGGATTCACGCTCATTGTCTCCTACGCGCGACTGATATTCGCATCCATGGATGCCGACTATTTCCCGCGCCTCTCCGCCACGGGCGAAGATTTGACACGGCGCAACACAACCATCAATCGGCAGATAGACGTACTCGTGCTTCTCATGGGGCCTTTCCTCATCCTCTTCACGCTCTTCCTGCCCGTACTCGTCCCCCTGCTCTACTCCGAGAAGTTCCTGCTGGTAATCCCGATGGCGATATGTGCGATGAGCTACATGTTCTTCAAGGCCGTCTATGCCCCCATCTCTTACCTCCCGCTGGCACGCGGCGACTCGTTCGTTTACCTTGGGATGGAGGCTCTCTACGACACCGTTTACGTCCTCAGCGTTATGGCCGGCTACTACTACCGGGGACTGGTCGGGGCAGGCCTCGGGCTGTCATTCGCCCACCTGTTCGACCTCCTCGCTGTATCAACAGTTTACCGCTTCCGCTACGGTTTCCACTTTGAGGGGAGCACACTGCGCCGCGCCGCCGCCCAGTACGCGCTGCTATCCGCAAGCCTCCTCGCCACCGCATGGCTCGCCCCCGTGCCCAAGGCTTTGGTAGGAAGCGTCACCGCCGCGCTGAGCGTCGCCCTCTCTTGGCGGCTACTCCGCCACGAAACAGCCGTGACAGCCAAGCTGGAGAAACTGAAGGAAAAACTTACCCGTCCCCGCCATGAAGCCTAAAGTCAGCATCCTCATCGCCGCCTATAACGCCGCACCCTTCCTGCTGCAGTGCCTCGGATCCCTACTACGCCAGACGGAGCCCGCCTTCGAGGCGATCTGCATTGACGACTGCTCCACGGACGAAACGCTCGCCCTGCTCCGCGAATACGCCGCCCGCGACTCCCGCATCCGCGTCCTCCAAACGCCTAGAAACAGCGGGCAGGGCGCGGCGCGCAACCTGGGGCTCAGCGAGGCGCGGGGCGAACTGACCATGATGCTCGATGCCGACGATTGGCTTGCCGACGATGCTATTGAGCTCATCTGGCGAGCCTACACGGAAGCGGCGGAGGCGGACACCGTAGCCCTACGGCTCGTGCGCGACTACGGCGGGCGGCAGGAGAGCGACGACAGCTACGAACACCTCCTCCAAACCCACGTGGACAGCCCCGCACCCACCCTCAGCGGGAAGGAGGCCTGCGCCCTAAGTATCGACTGGCGGCTACATGGTTACAACGCCGTGCGCACCAGCCTCCACCGCCGTCTACCCTACGACACCTGCGTCCGCACCTACGCCGATGACAACACCTGCCGCCTGCACTACCTGCACAGCCGTCGTGTAGCCCTCAGCCACGCCGTTTATTACTACCGCCAGCACGACCAAAGCGCTACCCACCGCCTAAGCCCGAACCGCTTTGACTTCCTCGAAGCCAACGATTCCCTGCGCCAGCAGCTCACACAGGCCAGTGCGGACGGCGATACGCTCCGCCGCTGCGAGCGCTACGTCTGGGGCAACTACATCGGCCTACTTCGCCTGTACCTGACCGATGGCGGAGCCTTCAGCCCGCAGGAGCGCAGTCAAATATACCTCCGCCTGCAGCGGGCCCACGCCAACATCCGCCCCCTCCGCCTCCGCTGGCCCATGCGCCCCTCACTGCTTTACCTCCCCAGCTTCTCCCTACTCCTCCGCTGGCAGCGCTTCCTTTTGCAGAAGCGGGGGAAGTGAAGCCTTAACCGTCCCTCCCTTCTCACAGGAACGCCGCGTTTCGGATTGTCCACTCCGCTCGGGATTTTTTTCCACGCGACCGGGAAAATTTTCCCAAGCGCACTGGAAAATTTCCCGCGCACCCGGAACAGCCCGGAGTAGATACGTCCCAGAGCTGTCACCGAACAGGAATAGAGGCGTACTTGAAGAGAGGGGAAGACCACACCCCAGGCACTACACACCGCAGGGTTCCCGCCGACTGACGGGAACCCTGCGGTCGCACACAAACACGCACGCGTATATATATTTATTGTATGCCGCCCGGAGAGGCCGGACGGGGCGAGCGTCACTTCACGGGACTGCCGTCCGCCACGCCGCGCTGAGGCGCCACGAGGCTCAGGCTGCCGTCCGCGTCCTCGGAGGAGAGTATCATGCCCTGGCTCTCTATGCCGCGCAGTTTGCGGGCGGGGAGGTTGGCAAGGAAGCAAACCTGCTTACCCACAAGTTCCTCGGGCTTATAAAACTTTGCAATGCCGCTGACGATGGTGCGCTTCTCCAAGCCGTCGTCGATGAGGAAGCGCAGAAGTTTGTCGGCCTTGGGCACCTTCTCACACTCGAGTACGGTACCGATGCGGATATCAAGGCGTTCCCAGTCCTCGAACGACACATCGGGTTTCACGGGGTCAGCCTTGTGCACGGCAGCCTCGTTCTCCCGCTTGATGCGTTCCAAGCGGTCGAGCTGCGCCTGCACAGCCTCGTCCTCTATTTTCTCAAAGAGCAGTCCGGGCTCCTGCATGGCGTGGCCTGCGGGCAGGATGTCGGTGCGGCCGAGTTGGTCCCAACTGAAACTGTCGAGACAGAGCATTTTGCGGAGCCTGTTGGAACTGAAAGGCATGAAGGGGTCGAAGGCTATGGAGAGATTACCGACAAGCTGGAGGGAAACGTAGAGTACGGTGGCGATGCGCGCGGCGGCCTCGGACGCTTCCACGAGGCAGGCATTGGCCTCCGTCTGCCGCTTCAGGTCGGCGGAGGTGAGCGTCCCGTCTCCCCTACGCGCCACGACGGGCTTCTGGAGGGCGGCATCCACCTGCTTCCACAGCTTCCAGGGCTCGCACTCGGTGATGTATTTGTTACCAATGCGGGCCAGATTCATTACTTCCTTCTGTGCCTCGCGGAACTTGTACTGCTCAAGCAGCTGATCCACGCGGGCCTTCACGTCCTTGAACTCGGCGATGGCGGCGCAGTCGGTATCGGCCAACTCGCCACAGGGCGGCACAACGCCGCCGAAGTACTTCTTGGTGAGTTGCAAGGCACGGTTCACGAAGTTGCCGTAAATGGCTACGAGCTCGGAATTGTTGCGCTCCTGGAAATCGGCCCAAGTAAAGTTGTTGTCCTTCGTTTCCGGAGCGTTGGCGGTGAGCACATAGCGCATCACGTCCTGCTTGCCGGGGAAGTCAAGGAGATATTCGTGGAGCCATACGGCCCAGTTTCGGCTAGTGGAAATCTTATCGTTCTCCAGGTTCAGGAACTCGTTGGAGGGTACATTGTCCGGCAGAATGTAGCCTCCGTGCGCTTTCATCATCGTGGGGAAGATGATGCAGTGGAATACGATGTTATCCTTCCCTATGAAATGGACGAGCTTGGTGTCCTGTTGCTGCCACCATTCCTGCCAGGTACCCCAGCGCGCGGGGTCGGTCTCGCAGAGCTCCTTCGTGTTAGAAACATAGCCGATAGGGGCGTCGAACCACACGTAGAGCACTTTGCCCCCCGCGCCCTCCACGGGTACGGGGATGCCCCAGTCCAGATCGCGCGTCATGGCACGGGGCTGCAAGTCCATTTCGAGCCAGGACTTGCACTGCCCATAGACGTTCGGCCGCCACTCTTTGTGCCCCTTCAGAATCCACTCCCGCAGCCATTGCTGGTACTCGTTCAGGGGTAGGTACCAGTTCTTCGTCTCCCGCAACACGGGGACGGAGCCGCTGATGGCACTTTTTGGGTTGATGAGCTCCGTCGGGGACAAGTCGCGGCCACACTTCTCGCACTGGTCGCCGTAAGCGCCGGGCTGGTGGCAGTGGGGGCACTCACCAGTTACGTAGCGGTCTGCCAAGAACTGGTGCGCCTCCTCGTCATAGAGCTGCGTCGTCGTCTCCTCCGTCAGTTTCCCCTCATCGTATAGTTTGCGGAAAAAGTCCGCCGCGAACGTCTCGTGCGTCTTGCTCGTAGTGCGGCTGTACACGTCGAAACTGATGCCGAAATCCTCAAAGGAGTTCTTAATCATCTCATGGTAACGGTTCACCACGTCCTGCGGGGTGATGCCCTCTTTGCGGGCCCTTATGGTGATGGGCACGCCGTGCTCGTCGCTACCGCAGACAAACATCACGCGTTCCCCCCGTAGGCGGAGATAGCGGGCATAGATGTCGGCAGGTATATATACTCCGGCCAGGTGGCCGATATGCACACCGCCGTTAGCGTAAGGCAGCGCCGCTGTGATGAGCGTGCGCTTATATTCTTTTGTACTCATGGTTGTATTTTGTAACGGGACGACAAGTGAGAAACCCCTTCACGATATAGTCAGCTGTAACTTGCCGCTCGTAAGGGAGGCGCGGCCTCCTGTCATTTGTCACTCCAAGCCTTTCCTAATTGTCACGTTCTCCGGCTTCCATTTGTCCTTCGGTGCCGGAGCCTCGCCGGGATATCCGATAGCAATAACGTTCAGGGGTACGAGCGTTTCGGGCAGCTTGAGCAGTTGGCTCACTTGCTCCACGCGCTGCTGAATCGGATAGACTCCCTGCCACACGGCGCCCAGCCCGAGGGCATGCGCCGCCAGAAGGATGTTTTCCGTGGCCGCAGAGCAGTCCAGCACCCAGTATTCGCGCGCTTCGCCCTCAAGGGCTTTCGTCATGTCACCGCACACGGCGATGGCCAGCGGAGCGTCTTTCGACCTACCGCCCAGGGCTTCGAGTACGTCCTTGCCAGTTATCAACACGAAATGCCAGGGCTGGCAGTTGCGGGCCGTGGGGGCCGCCATACCGGCACGCAGCAGTATCTCTATGGTGTCGGCACTCAGGGTGCGGTTCTGGTACTGGCGGACACTCGTACGGGTCATGATGCTCTCGATGACAGGGTTCTTCCTGCAGCAACCCTGCGCCTCCTTTTGGCAGCATGACACGCCCTGTGCCGATGCGGGCAGCGTGGTACACAACAGGGTAAAAAGGATGAAAACTTTTTTCATATCGCAATACTTTTATATAATTATAGACTCACTGTGCAGAAGCGGGGCGCACGCAAACGGGAGAGGACGGACGCGCCACGCCATATTCCGGGGCAAAGATAACGTAAAGCGCGGGCAGCACAAAACACGGCGCAAACAAAAACTGCCGCACGCCGCTCCGCCGCCCCCATGCGATGGGGAATTTCCAAATAAATTTGGCTGTTCTTCCATCTTACACTATATTTGCGCGCTATTATAGCACAGCTTGAACAAAAATACAACTATAAATAAAAACAACTACAAGATGCAAAACAAAGGATTTGTTAAGGTTATCGCAGTGTTGCTCACGCTAATCTGTCTTTTCTACTTCTCGTTCTCGTTCGTGACGGGGCATTATGAGAAGAAGGCAGCCGCCATGGGCGAAGAGGCGGGACGGGCTTATCTGGACTCCATGGCCAACGAGCGCGTTTATATGGGCAAGACCCTGAAAGAGTGCGAAGCGCTGCAAATCGGACTCGGACTAGACTTGAAGGGCGGTATGGACGTCATTCTTGAAGTTTCCGTACCCGAAGTGGTAAAGAACCTGGCGGGCGACAACGCCAAGGATGCCGCCTTCCAGAAAGCCTCTGCACAGGCTCGTGAGGACTACAAGAAGGGAGAGGGCGATTTCGTGGAACGCTTCGTAGCACGCTACGCCGAGGCAAACGGCGCGGACAAGCTCGGAGCCATCTTCGCCGCCGGACTGAAGAACTCGGACATCTCGTACACCTCGAAAGACGCACAGGTGAAGAGCGCGCTGGAACGCGAGGTGGATGCCGCCGTAAGCAACGCCTATCAGGTTGTACGTAACCGCGTGGACCAGTTCGGTGTGGCACAGCCCAACATCCAGATACTCCGTGGGCGCGGACAGATTGGCCAGATAATGGTCGAAATGCCGGGTATCAAGGAACCCGAACGTATCCGCAAGCTACTCCAGGGTAGCGCGAACCTCGAATTCTGGGAGACGTATAACGTGAACGAGATACAGGGAGCCATCGCCGCTCTGAACCAGGTAGGGCAACCTGCCGCACAGGCGGACACCACTGCTGTAGCCGACACGACCAAGACACAGGTGGCTGCAGCACCCGCAGAGGGCAAGCTCTTCTCGCAGATGCTCATGCCGGCCGACCCGCAAGGATGGGTTGTCGGCTACGCACTGCCGAAGGACACCGCCGCCATCAACGCCATCATCAACAGTGACGCCGCACAGGTGAAACTTCCGAAGGATTTGCGCCTGCGCTGGAGCGTGAAACCTGAGAACGGGCACGCTTTCGCGCTCTACAGCCTCAAGGCCATGAACGGACAACCCGCCATGCAGGGCGCCGTCATTGACGATGCAAAGGACGACTTCAACCAGATGCACCAGCCCATCGTGACCATGGCGATGACGAGTGACGGCTCACGCGAATGGGCAAACCTGACAAAGAAGAACATCGGCCGGGGCGTAGCCATCGTGCTGGACGATGCAGTATATAGCGCTCCCCGCGTAAATTCCGAAATTAACGGCGGGCATTCCGAAATCAGCGGACACTTCACCGTGGACGACACCCGCGACCTCAGCAACGTACTGAAGAGCGGTAAGATGCCGGCCCCCACGAACATCATTTCTGAGGAGACCGTCGGCCCGAGCCTCGGCTCCGCCTCGGTGCAGGCAGGTATAGAGAGCGCAGTCATCGCCTTCATCCTCCTGATGATTTTCATGTGCTGCTACTACGGTCTCATCCCCGGCATGGTAGCCAACCTTGCACTAATCCTGAACTTCTTCTTCACGCTCGGCGTTCTCACATCGTTCCAGGCAGCACTTACCATGAGCGGCATCGCCGGTATGGTACTGACGCTCGGTATGGCCGTGGACGCCAACGTGCTCATCTATGAACGTACGAAGGAAGAACTCCGCGCGGGCAAGGGCATCAAGCAGGCTGTGGCCGCCGGTTACGGCAACGCCTTCTCCGCCATCTTCGACTCCAACCTGACGAGTATCATCACGGCACTTATCCTCTACAATGTCGGCACAGGCCCCATCCGAGGATTCGCCCTGACGCTCGCCATCGGTATCTTGGCCAGCTTCTTCACAGCTGTTTGGATTAGCCGCATCATCTATGAGCACTTCCTCAACAAGGATAAGTGGCTCGGCCTTACCTTCGAGACGCCGCTGTCCCGTGGTCTGTTGCAAAACACCCGCTTCAACTTCATAGACACAGCCAAGAAGACCGCCGTCGTGTTCGGCATTCTCGTTGTCGCCGGCCTCGCATCGCTGGCTGTCCGCGGGCTGTCCAAGGGCATTGACTTCACGGGTGGCCGCAACTTTGTCATAGAATTCGCAGATAAGAACACCACGCCCGAGCAGGTGCAGGCCGCCGTGGCCAAGGTTATCAACGCCAAGGACGCCAACGCATCCGTAACGGGCATCGAGGTGAGCACTACGCAGGGCAAGGCCGTACGCCTCTCCACGAACTACCTCATCGACGATGATGCCGATGATGCCGACGCACAAGTTGAACAGAGTATCTGGCAAGGACTGCACGATGCGCAACTCATCACCGCCGACTACGACACTTTCAAGAACCGCGACGTGCATGAAGGCGGATCTATCGTGAGCGCACAGAAAGTTGGTGCAAGCGTGGCCAGCGAAATGACCAAGGATGCCATCCTCGCAACCATCCTTGCGCTGATCGCCATCTTCGTTTACATCCTCGTCCGCTTCCGCAACGTGGCCTTCTCCGTAGGCTCCATCTTCGCTTTGGCGGTAGATACGTTCCTCATCATCGGCGTTTACTCCCTCTGCTGGGGCTGGGTACCCTTCTCACTCGAGGTGGACCAGACGTTCGTCGGTGCCATCCTGACAGCTATCGGTTACTCCATCAACGACAAGGTGGTGGTATTCGACCGCATACGTGAAAACTTAGGGCTCTGGCCCAAGCGCGATACGAAGCGCCTCTTCAACGAGTCGCTGAACCAGACGCTGGCCCGTACGTTGATGACGTCGCTCACGACGCTCCTCGTGCTGCTCTGCATCTTCATCCTCGGTGGCGACAGCATCCGCTCCTTCGCCTTCGCGATGATTCTGGGTGTCGTGTTCGGAACGCTCAGCTCCATGTTTATCGCCGCACCCCTCGCCCTGCGCGTCTTCGGGAAGAAGCGCGTGGTGATCGAAAGTGAGCAGTAAGCAGACTCCAACATCTTACATATCATACAGAGGCGGCCCGGGAAGGACTTTTCCGGGCCGCCTCTTTTTTGATTTTACGCTCGCCGCGAAAAACAAATATTTGCCGTTTTTTCGCCGATTACCCAATACAAAGACATAGCTAAAAACAACTTTTTTGCATCTTTGTCAAAAAAAATCGCAAAAAAGCTTGCACATGTAAAAAACTATCCCGATATTTGCATCGTGTTTTTCATAGTATTAGATTTAAGGTTAACAAGGTCGGGATACAGCGGTATCCCATTTTTTTTGCCCTAACCCATCGTTCTTCGTAACTTTGCCGCTGACAGAAATCCCCAGCCACACGAGAATGAGCCAGAACCAGTCCGACCCGTCCGTCCTCCCCGCGCGCACGCGTGATATGAATATGGAGTTGCTGCGCATCGCGGCCATGCTCCTCGTGCTGGTTATCCATGCCGACTTCCTCGCACTAGGCGAGCCGAGCCATGCCGACACGGTGACAGCGCCGCTTTCCTCCGCGATGCGCTACCTGGTGCAGGCGGCCAGTTCGTGCTGCGTGGATGTGTTCGTACTGCTCAGCGGGTGGTACGGCATCCGTTTCCGCACGGAACGTCTGGCGAGTTTCGCCTTCCAGGTGCTTTTCTTCGCCCTGCTAGGCTTCGCCTTCGGCGCGGTGCTCATCCCGGACGCGGCACTGACACGCCACGGGCTGGGCAGCATCTTACTGCTGGACGGGAGCGACTATGCATTCTTCAAGTCCTACGTGGCTCTCTACCTCTTCGCGCCGCTGCTCAACGGACTGGTGGAACGGTTGGAACGACGCGATTTCCGCCGTCTCCTTGCGGCACTCTACGCCATGCTGTGGCTCTACGGATGGCTTTACGCCGGGAGCCAATGGCACATGGAAGAAGACAAGCCCTTCTTCTTCATGCTACTCTACCTCACGGCACGCTACCTACGGCTGCACTGCCCACGCATCTGCAACGCGCCACGCAACCATTTCCTGCTCCTGTATGTCGGCAGCGTCGTGACCGCTGCGGCGGTAATGTTCGCCAGCATCCGCCTATGGCGGCTTTGCCCGCCGCTGTTTGACTACAGTTCCCCGTTCGTCATTGCCGCCGCCATCGGCCTGCTGCTCTTCTTCAGCCATCTGCGGGTTCGGAGCCGGTGGATAGGTTGGGTGGCTGCATCGTGCTTCGCCGTTTACCTGTTCCACGGCCACCGCCTCCTGCTCCACCCCATCTATGCCGAACAGGTCCGAACGTGGTACTACGGGCTTCCCGGCTGGATGTTCGTAGGGTACACGCTCCTGTGGATTATCGCCTGGTTCATCGCCGCCATCGGTCTGGACCGCATTCGGATATGGCTATGGAACGCCCTACTGCGGCGCATACACCGGTAAACACTCCCTCCAGACAATTTTCCTTACCCCCAGGGATAGCGTTTCTTAACCCTAGGGTTAGTGTGCCGTAACCCTGCGTTCAGTCTCCCGTACCTCTATGGTTAAGAAAAAACGCACGCGTCAGCGGATTTTATGGAGGGAAAGGACGCGCCTGCAATGCCGCCGGAACACCTCCGCACCGGGCAGTGCCCCGGCGCAGAGCACCGCCGCCTGCACGATCTCCGCCGGGGTTGAGCGGATTTATTCCTGAAATAATCTCCGAGGAGGGGGAATAATTGTGTAATTTTGCAGCCGAAAAAAATAACGACCCAGACTGTGAAAAGACTCTATATTGAAACATACGGCTGCCAGATGAACGTGGCCGACTCGGAAGTGGTGGCCAGCGTGATGCGCGTGGCGGGCTATGAGCCTGCGGAAGGCGCAGAGGAGGCCGATGCCGTATTCCTGAACACGTGTTCCGTACGTGACAATGCGGAGCAGAAGATTATACACCGGCTGGAACAGCTACGCGCCCTGCGCCGTAGGAAACCACTCATCATCGGCGTGCTCGGCTGTATGGCGGAGCGTGTGAAGGAAGAACTGATTGAGAAGCACGGCGTGGACCTCGTGGCGGGACCGGACGCTTACCTCTCCCTGCCCGACCTGATACTGCAAGTAGAGGCGGGGCAGAAGGCGATAAACGTGGAACTCTCCACAACGGAGACATACCGGAACATAGTGCCGTCGCGCATTGGCGGTAACCGCCTGAGTGGCTACATCAGCATCATGCGCGGATGCAACAACTTCTGCCACTACTGCATCGTACCCTATACCCGGGGACGCGAGCGTAGTCGCGACATGGAGAGCATACTGGCCGAAGCGCGCGACTTGCGCGACAAGGGTTACAAGGAACTGACGCTGCTGGGACAGAACGTGAACAGCTACCGCTCCGAAGGGCTAGGCTTCCCCGAACTGCTCAGGAGGGTCAGCAGGGAGGTGCCTGAGCTGCGCATACGCTTCACCACCTCACACCCGAAGGATATGAGCGACGAAACGCTGCGCGTCATAGCCGAGGAGCCGAACGTATGCCGCCACATCCACCTGCCCGTACAGAGCGGTTCGGATGCCGTACTGGAGCGCATGAACCGCAAGTACACGCGCGAGTGGTACCTGGAGCGCGTGGAGGCAATCCGCCGCATCGTGCCGGACTGCGGGCTCTCTACCGACATCTTCGCGGGATACTGCGGCGAGACGGAGGAGGACCATCGGCAGAGCCTCTCGCTGATGCGCGAATGCCAGTACGACAGTGCCTTCATGTTCAAATATAGCGAGCGGCCCGGCACCTTCGCCAGTCGGCATCTGCCGGACGACGTGCCGGAAGAAGTGAAGCTGCGCCGACTCAATGAACTGATAGCCCTCCAGAACGAACTCAGTGCGGAGAGCAACCGCCGCTGCGTGGGGCGCGAATTTGAAATACTGGTAGAAGGACGCTCCAAACGAAGCGCCGAACAACTCTACGGGCGGACGGAACAGAACAAAGTGGTCGTCTTCCCGCGCGGCGGACACCACCCAGGAGAATTCCTCCGCGTACGCATCACGGGCAGTAGCTCCGCGACGCTACAAGGCGAAACTGTGGGATGACCATCTGGAGCACGGTTCCACGATATCACCGCACCTAAAAAGTTTTCCCGGTTTGGGAAAACTTTTTTCTCAGGCTGAAAGAAGTGGACGAGCTTCCCGCTGTGCGCGGCAGGCTCGTCCACTCGCTTATGCTTAATGCTTGTATGATTTCTTTGAATCCTTAGAACACGCTCCAAGCTACGGTGAGGCCGGCCATCACGATGCTGACCATGGACATGAGCTTGATGAGGATGTTCAGCGAGGGGCCGCTGGTGTCCTTGAAGGGGTCGCCCACGGTGTCGCCCACGATGGTGGCCTTATGGGCAAACGAGCCCTTACCACCGAAGTTGCCTTCCTCGACGTTCTTCTTGGCGTTGTCCCAAGCACCGCCGGCGTTGGCCATGAAGACTGCAAGCGTGAAGCCTGCGCAGAGGCCGCCGACAAGCAGACCCAGTACGCCGGCAACGCCGAGCAGGAGGCCTACGGCGATGGGGATAATGATGGCCAGCACGGAGGGCACAATCATCTCGTGCTGAGCGGCACGCGTGGAAATCTCTACGCAGCGGCCGTAGTCGGGCGTTCCCGTGCCCTCGAGGATGCCTGCAATCTCCTTGAACTGGCGGCGTACCTCGACAACCATCTTCTGCGCGGCGCGTCCTACGGCTTCCATCGTGAGACCGCAGAACAGGAATGCGGCCATAGCACCGATGAAGGCGCCGACAAGCACGCGGGGATTCATGAGGTTCACCTGGAAGTAGTCCATGAAGGAGGGGATGTCGCTGATCTTCGTAATCATCTCCTGCATGACGGCATTGCCCTCGTCGGCCATGCGCTGAACGGCAATTTTCACTTCCTCGATGTAGCTTGCCAGAAGTGCCAGGGCCGTCAGAGCGGCACTGCCGATGGCGAAGCCCTTACCTGTAGCGGCCGTGGTGTTGCCAAGTGCGTCGAGGGCATCGGTGCGGTGGCGCACTTCTTCGCCCAGTTCGCTCATTTCGGCGTTACCGCCAGCGTTGTCGGCAATGGGGCCGTAAGCGTCCGTGGCGAGCGTGATGCCCAGCGTGGACAGCATACCTACTGCGGCGATGCCAATACCATAGAGACCCTTAGAAATGCTGGCGGGGTCCATGTTGATATCGAAACCATTTGCGCAGAGATAGCTGAGCATGATGGCCACACCGATGGTGAGCACGGGGATGCAGGTGGAAATCATGCCCGTACCGATACCCTTGATGATAACGGTGGCGGAGCCCGTCTGACCTGCGGCGGAGATAGCCTGCGTCGGCTTGTAACTGTGGCTGGTGTAGTACTCGGTAGCCTGTCCGATGATGACACCTGCGGCCAGACCGCTGATGACGGAGAAGCTCAGGCCGAGCCAGTTCTCCAGACCAAGACCGTAGAGGATGCCGAACGTGGCGGCTGCAATGAGCACGGCACTTACGTTCGTGCCGAGCGAGAGGCTCTTCAGGAGGTCGCGCATCGTGGCTCCTTCCTTCGTGCGGACGAGGAAGATGCCGATGAGGCTCAGGAAGATGCCCACGGCAGCAATGGCCATAGGAGCGATGACGGCATTCAGCTGGAAGTCCGTAGCCGCAAAGGCCACAGCACCAAGGGCTGCCGTACTGAGGATGGAGCCGCAATAGCTCTCGTAGAGGTCGGCACCCATACCGGCCACGTCGCCCACGTTGTCGCCCACGTTGTCGGCGATGGTGGCGGGGTTGCGGGGGTCGTCCTCGGGGATGTCGGCTTCCACCTTACCCACGATGTCGGCACCCACGTCGGCTGCCTTCGTATAGATACCACCACCCACACGGGCAAAGAGGGCCTGCGTAGATGCACCCATACCGAAGGTCAGCATCGTGGTAGTAATCGTGATGAGAGCGGCGCTG
Organism: Alloprevotella sp.; assembly: GCA_017476545.1. GTDB lineage: Bacteria > Bacteroidota > Bacteroidia > Bacteroidales > Bacteroidaceae > Alloprevotella. The sequence continues at coordinate 15,792 of JAFUZP010000014.1, read as the reverse complement.
CCCTCCGTGTAGAACTGGCTCAGCACAATGAACCAGATGGCAATGTCGAGCAGACCGAGGCCTACCACCGTCAAGCCCATCACGGCACCGGAACGGAAGGCTATCTTCAGACCGCTGTCGAGGCTCTTGCGCGCTGCGTTGGCGGTGCGGCCGCTGGCATAAGTGGCGGTCTTCATGCCGAAGAAGCCGGCCAATCCACTGAAGAAACCGCCCGTCAGGAAGGCAAAGGGCACCCAGGGATTCTGTACGCCAAGGCCATACGCCATAAACGCAAAGAGAGCAGCAAGTACGATGAATACGATGAATACCACCTTGTACTGCTGCTTCAGGTAAGCCATTGCGCCCTTGCGGACGTACTCGGCAATTTCTTTCATGCGGGGCGTACCTTCATCGGCACTAATCATGCTCTTGAAGAATACCCACGCCATGCTCAAGGCTACGATAGAAGCCACGGGCACAAGCCAAAATAGGGGATGAATTTGCATAGTGTTTCTATTTAATGTTTTTTAAGTAGGCTGTTAGGCCGCGAAGATAGCGCAAAATTCACTTCAGGCCAAGCTTTTCCCGGGAAAAGCGCACCGCACGGCCATGCAGCCCTCGATGCGGCCGCTCCGCGCCGCCGTGCGCTGTCCTTCACCGCCTGACGTACCAGTTCAGGAGCTTAGGCACGCGGAGGAGCATCTCGGCAGGCGCGAGGGGCAGGAAGCGCAAGGACTGGCACAGGGCTACGCTGCCGGTTTCCAGACTGCGGCGGAGGCCTTGCGACCCTGTGCCGTGCACGTTATGCCCGAAGTTGCCCATACGGAACACGTTTCGCAGGATGCGGTCGCCTCGCCGGCTGTCGCGGGGTGCCAACGGCAGGTGCAGCGCCTCGGCAGGCACGCCGAGCGCATCCGTGAGCACCGCGCCGAGTGCAGTCCAGGCGCGCTGCAGGCCGAGTTCGCGGAGCGCATGGCGGAGCAGGGCGCCGTCCACCTCCGCTTCGTAACGCACGAGCCAGGCGGCCCAGTCGCAAAACTGGCGCAGCCCAACCCCGCTGATGGCGAGGTGGTAGAGGATGTGGTAGAAGATATAGAGCGCATGGAGCGTAGGCGACAGCGTGGGTACGGCTGTTCCCGCCACCTCTACGGAATGGCTGCCTGCGGCCATGTCGGCCCGTAGCAGGCGTTCCCAAGCGCGCTGGTGCGGCGGATAAGCAAAGTCAGCCAAGACGGAATGCATCTCATAGTGTACGCCGTTCCCGCCGAACTCCACGTGTTTTTCCGAGGCGTGCGCCAGCAGTTCCACGCCCAACTGCTTCTCGATAAGCGGCTTCGCGGCGGCATAGTTTGCCGCGTCCAGATAAAAGTCAATGTCGCCCGACTGCCGCACGTCAGGATGCGGATAGGCGCGGGCCGCGACCTGCCCCTTCACGACGACCTGCCGCACGCCGTGGCGCGTCAGGAAGGCGGAGAAAGCAGCGAGTTCGCCGTCCACGTAACGGTTGCGCTCCCGTATCTCCTGCAAGTCGGCATAGGCATAGAGGGCTTCGTCGCCCTCGGCCTGCACGCCCTGTCGGAGCAGCACGTCGGCAACCATTCCTACAACGGACTGCCGCCGGGCTTCCGCAAAAAGTGCCGCTGCCTCGGCGGCGGACAGTCGGGCGGCAGAAAGCGGCTCACCCCACAACGCACTGCGTAGGCAGGCAAGCAACAGGTGGCGGATACCCTCAGAAGTCTCCGCCATGGCTGGGCCGGAAGATATTAACTACGGAACGGCAGAAATCCCTGACGTGCTCCCACCCCACCCGGGGGAAAATGCAAAGGAATTCCATCGGAGCGATGGGGAAGTTCAGCACAGCCTTGCGTAGTAGGATCCACCCGCTCTCCAGACTGTGCGCCAAGCCCGCACCGTGCACCCTGCGGGTCTGGTGGATACCGAAGTTGCCCGCAGCGAGCAAGTCACGTTCGATGCGCTGCCCCCTGCGCCGGTCTGCTGCGGTGAGCGGCAGGGGAAGCACCTCTTCCGGAAGGCCGAGCCGCTCCACCATCACCCACCCGAAGGCGGAAAAAGCCCGCGTGAGCCCTATCCCGTGGAGGCTGTCGAGCAAGGTCTGGCGGAAGGCCTCGTCATCCTTATAGCGGTACAGCCACAGCACCAGGTCGCAGAGCTGGCGCAGGCCTATCCCCTCGCGGAGATAATGCCCGAAGATATGGACGAAGAGGTAAAGCGTGTGGAGCGCCGGAGGCAGCGTCGGGACGGGTTTTCCCTGCACATCCTCCGTGACCGGCGTACGGAAACCCTCAGAAAGGAGAGCCTCAAAGAAGCGGTCGTGGGGAGGATAGTAGAAACGCGCCAGATGGTAGTGCACCTCGTAGTTCACGTCATTGCGGAAGAAGTTGGTGTGCAGTCCGCTTTCCCTAGCCTCGGTCGTTTCCAAGAAGCGGATGCCGAGCTCGGCGGGCAGCAGGCGGACGGCCTTGCGGTAATTGTCCGCATCGAGGTACAGGTCTATGTCACCGGGCTGGCGCACGCTCGGGTCGGGATAGGCCCTCGCGGCAACCTGCCCCTTCACGACGACAAAACGGATGCCGAGGGAGGCTATCCGCTCCGTGAAATCCAGTAACTCGCGGTCTATGTAGGCGTTCGTGCGCTGTATCTTGACATAACTGGAGAAGGCAGCCATGCTCGCCTTCCGCCCCATCTTCACTTTATGGTTCAATAAGGCTTCCGTGACAAGCCCTATCACGGCCTGCCGGTGGGCCTCGACGCAGACCGCTTCCCACTCCGCCGACGTACCAGCCGGCAGCGGCGTGCCGGCCCAGAGCGCACTGCGCAGTGCGGCGAAGAAGAGGTCCTCCGTGCGCTTATTCCTTTTCCGTGTTTTCATCCAGAATTTCATACTTGGAGTTCCGGCTTTTGTACTCCGGAACCATACACTTCATCTGCCTCACGATTTCCATAGCGTCGTACCGGGTGCTCACCTCAAAGAGGCGCTCCAGCCCGTCTGCCACGGCGGCGTAGTCGTACTCCCGGACGCTGGCAATCCATATCTTCTTATGGAACGTCGGCTTGGAGGTCTCGGCATCGTTGAGCACCTCCTCGTAGAGCTTTTCTCCCTCCCGCAGCCCCGTGAAGCGGATTTCCACATTCTTCGCGCCGCTCAATTTTATCATGCGCCGCGCTAGGTCGGCGATGCGGACGGACTCGCCCATGTCGAACACGAATATCTCACCGCCGTTACCCTTCGTCCCGGCCTCCAGCACCAGTTTGCAGGCTTCGGGGATAAGCATGAAGTAGCGGATGATGTCGGGATGCGTGACCGTTATCGGCCCGCCTGCGGCAATCTGCTTGCGGAAGAGGGGGATGACACTGCCGTTGGAGCCAAGCACATTGCCGAAGCGCGTGGTGACGAACTGCGTCGTGCCGGGCACGCGTCCCTCCTTGACGGCCTTGTCAAGGCTCTGGACGTAGATTTCGCATATACGCTTGGAACAGCCCATCACGTTGGTCGGGTTCACGGCCTTGTCGGTGGAAATCATGACGAACTTGGAGGTGCCGTACTTTACGGCGAGGTCGGCCAGGACCTTGGTGCCATATACGTTGTTGCGGACGCTCTCGGCAGGATTGTCCTCCATCATAGGTACGTGCTTGTAAGCGGCCGCATGGAAGACGTATTCCGGGCGGAAGGAGCGGAAGATGTCCTCCATGCGTCCGGCCTCACAGACGGAGGCGACAATCGTCTCGGCCTCAACATCCGGAAAGTCCTGCGCCATAGCGAGGCGCAAGTCGTGCTGCGGCGTCTCGGCCTGGTCGATGAGCACCATGCGGGCCGGTGCGAAAGCGGCCACCTGGCGCACGATTTCGGAGCCGATGCTGCCGGCCGAACCCGTGATGAGCACGCGGCGGCCCGCCAGCATCGTGCGGACAGACTCCAAGTCCACCTCAATAACATCACGGGCCAGCAGGTCCTCGATGTTGATGGGGCGCAGGTGGCGCGCGCTGGACTCCGGCGAGTTCGTCCAGTCCGCCGAACTGGGGACGAAATAGATGCGGACACCCGCGTCTATCAGCTCGTCCTGGAATTTCTTGTTGGCAAGGAAGTCCCGCGTCTTACGGGGAGACACAAGCAATACCTCCACGTCCTCGCGCCGCATCCGCTCCAGTATGTCGGAAGCGAGCGGGTGTACTTTCACGCCCTGAAGCAGTTTGTTACCATAGTGTCCCTCGTCGGAAATAAATCCGCACAGTTTGAAACGCATCGGCTTCTCAACGCGGATGCTCTTAGCCAGCCCTATGCCGCCGTCGCGCACGCCGTAAATATAGACGCGCTTCGCGCCGGAGTTCACGCCCGTACTCTCATAAACCGTCTTGACCAAGACGCGCAGCACCCACATCAGCAGTGTGCTGCCCAGAGCCGTAACGATAATCTCCCGTCCCGTCAGGGGATAGAGCTCGGGAATGTACTTGAGCTGGATGAAATGGACTGCGTAACTCAGGCTGAAAGCCACGAGCACGGCACCGCCCACGCGCATCAAGTCCGTAAAAGATGAGTAGCGCAGGATGCCGGCATAAGTGTTGAACACGCGGAACCCTACACAGTAGAACAGCAGGTAGAGCAGTAACATACCGCTCAGCGGGGCGAAATCCTCCAGTACCTTCAACGCGCCGAAAAACTGTTGGTGGGCGAAAAGCCCCATACCATAGACGATGAGGCTGTCCATCAGCAGCACCGCCCAGTAGGGCAGCGCGCGTTTGCTGAAATACCAGTTGCTTAGTTTACGAAGCGGATTATACATAGGAACTTCCTTTGCCCGCCTCTGCGCGCGTAACGCGCGCGAGTACGGAAATCACGGCGAAGGTAACATAAAAATACGGAACACCGAAGCGTATTTTCCTAAGAGTGAAATTCCCGCCCTGTTCCTGGCGCGGGGAAGCGGATGCGCATCCCCGGTTTCGTAACCGCGGGGTTAGTGCTTCGCAAGCCTACGGTTAGTTTCTCCTATCCCTAGGGGTACGCGTTCCTACCCCTAGGGATAGGAAGAAATACGCGAGCGCGCCCCCAGTGTTTTGCCGGGGGCGCGCTCGCGACACAACGCTGCCAAGGTGGCTTCAGTCCTCTTCGCCGCTGTCCAGCCAGGCCTGCAGCCGCAGCCACCACGCGCTTTGGCCGAAGTGCGTCCGCGCCGCAAGCCGCTTCAGACGCGCCCACGTTTCCGGGCGGCTCCGCTCAATCCAGTCCAACACGGGATATGGCGCCGCCACCAAGAGCAGGCAGACGGCCACCGTCAGCCAGAACTGCAAGTCCACTGGGGCACCCGCCTTATAGGAAACGTACCAGAACAGGAATATGACCGCGTTGATAAGAATCTCTACCAGCGATGTCACGCTGTGGCTCACGCCCAGTCTGATGAAAGCATGGTGCAGGTGCGTCTTGTCCGCACGGAAGGGGGATACCCCGCGAAGCAAGCGGCCCAGCATCACGCGTAGCGTGTCCGTCACGGGGACCGCCGCCATGGAAAGGAGCATCGCCACGTAGCACAGCCCGCGGCCTGCACTGGGCAGACCCGACACCACGCTATCGTGGTTCATCACGCGGATGACGAACCACGACACGAGCAGCCCCATGACGAGCGTGCCGCCGTCACCCACGAACATCCGGCTGCGCTTGCCGAAGACGTTGTGCAGCAGGAAGGGTACCAGCGCGGCGGCAAAGCAGAAGGCCAGCAGGGCATCGCCCGTCTCACCGGCCTTCCAAAAGAAAGAGCCGAACAGGAGGGAACAGAATACGCACAGCCCGCCGGAAAGCCCGTTCACGCCGTCCACCATGTTGTAGGCATTGATAATGCCGACACACCCGAACACCGTGAACGGTACGCCTACCCACCACGAGAAGTCGCCCACGCCCCAAAGCCCGTGGAGCGAGTCCACGCACATCCCGGAACCATATACCAGTCCCAACAAGGTTACGGATTCAAGCAGCAGGCGCAAACGGTAGTCCAGCTTCAGCATGTCATCGATTATCCCTACATAGAGCACCAGCGAGCCGCCCAGCAATACCGGCAGCACACCGCCCAGGCCGGGAATTCCCAGTGCCACGGCGGAAAAGATGCCTACCACGAAGCCGAAGAACACCGCAGCACCGCCCAAGACGGGCATAGGCCGCTGCTGCAACTTCCGCTCGTCCGGGACATCCGTCAGGTTGTGCGCCTTGGCAATCCGCAAGATGTAAGGAAAAACCCAGAAGCCGCCAGCCAGTGAAATCAGTGGCGGGAGAAAAATTAACCAATTATTCATTGTCGTCAGTAGCACGCCCACATACTGGAGCGCAAAGGTTGCTTATTTAAGTTTGAAGGGGAATGTAAATGGATGTAACGGGGAAGTTTAAGCTGCAAGCCGGCAGGATGTGAAGCCCTGCATGCCGGACCAGACTGCCATGGCGGCAGCACCGCCGCCTTGTACGAAGCACATAACGTCCACGACCGCTACGAGTTTCCTTCCATTTCCTCTCCCTGTTTTATTCCTAAATCCCCAATTATTCCTCACCTGCCGCCGGAAAGGCGCGTCCGCAACACACCCCACAACTTCGGGACATAAGAGGTGCAGAGTAGCAGTGCATTGGCATGAAAGCCGTTACGCCGCAGGCTGTAGTATTTATCATGGAACACCGCACGCAGGCTCGCGATGCCCGAAGTGGAAGCACCGCCCATGCGCATCGTCACAAAGTCCATCGGCACATAGCGCGCCCGTATGCCGTGCATCAGGAACAGGCGCACCATCAGCTCATAATCCGCACTGACTTTGAACCACGTGTCAAACCCGCCGTAACGCCCGTATATCTCCCGGCGGCAATAGAAGGAGGGATGCGCAGGCATAAAGCCGCAGTGAAGCATCCACGGGCGGAAGTAGCGGGAGGAATAGTGCCGGACACTCCGCGTCAGGTCGCCGTTCCGCACAAAATGCACGTCGCCATAAATCGCGTCCGTACCCGCTACCATGAACTCCTCGGCCACTCGCTCCAACACAGTGGGGGAGGTAAAGAAGTCGTCCGCGTTCAGCATGCCGACTACCTCGCCGCGGGCCATTGCAAGCCCTTTGTTCATCGCATAATAGAGTCCCCCGTCGGGCTCGCTCAGATAACGCATCCGCCCGCCAAAGCGCGGCGCATACTCCGCCACCAAGTCCGGCGTGGCGTCCGTCGAAGCACCGTCCACGACGATATAGTCCACCTCCGTATGCGTCTGCCGCAGTACGCTCTCGAACGCATCGCGCAACGATACCGCACTGTTGCGGCAGACCGTGATGAGAGAAATCAGCATAAGAAGATGTCATTCGGCTACGGACGTATCGCGACAGCCGTACTATAAAGTTATAATGTCACGCCCAACCGCTCCCGGATATGAGCCCGGAGCAGCTCCTTGTCCGTCCCGCAAAGCCGCTTGGCCTCGTGAATCTTCGCATCCACAAGCATCCTGTACCACAAGCCTTGGAAGAAATCCCACTGGAAACCCGCTGCGCCGTCCAAAAAGCCAAGACGGAAAATATACCGGTACAGGAAATAAGCCACCGCACGCCAGAAAAGCGGCATCCGGGCATACCGTGCTTTCTGTCTCCGCTTCTTTCCGGCACTACCTTCCGGCCCCGCTGAATCACTATGTCCGGACAAACCGAATTCCGCATCAAGCAGAAGGGCCGCCTCGCGTGAAGCATAATTATTGTGCTTGTCCGTGAACGAACCGACCGTAAGGAGGCTATCATCCACGAACTGATGCTCCAGTTCTCGTGTCTCGCCCCCCAAAATAAGCAGGTGCTCGTCCATAATCCGCTGTTCGTAGCGCGCCGTCCCCTTCCTGAACAAGCGGACAATACGTACATCACCGGCTACGCTGTACCGCAACCGCTTCCCGCAATATGTCCGCGCGCGAGAGAGAGAGAGAGAGGTCACTTCTACCGGCATCCGGGGCAACTTCTCATACAACTCATCCACCAACTCGGGCAGCAGATACTCGTCCGCATCCAAACGCAGTATCCATCCCGTCGGAATTTCCACATTGTCCAATGCCCAGTTGAACTGCTCCGCCTGATTACCCGGCCAAGGGTGCTGCACAACCTGCGCCCCCAATTCGCGACAGACCTCCACCGTTGAGTCCGTACTCATGCTGTCCACGACGAAGACATGGGCCGCATATTCCCATGCCTTCTCCAAGCAACGGCGAATATGAAGTCCCTCGTTGTACGTAAGGACGACTACAGTAAGGTCAAGCGGCTCCCGTATTCTTTCCATCAGCGTTACGTTTTCGCAGTAAGAACCCGCCGCTTTATCTCCGTTGCAGGGTTACCCGCCACAACGGTCCACGGCGCGACATCGCGCGTAACGACGGACATTGCACCAGCAACCGCTCCCTCGCCCAGCGTCACACCCATCCCGACAAACGCCCGGGCGCCGACCCACGCACGCGCACCGATGCATATCGGAGCCGTAACCAGGCGGTGCGCCGGGTCGGATATGTCATGCGAGGCAGTACAAAGGTAGGCATCCTGAGAAACAGTACTACCCTCACACAGCACGACCTTGTCCACATTGTAACAGTCCACGCCGGTAGCCAAACATGAACGCGCGTCCATACGCAAATTCGCAGGATAATAAATCTTCGCCCCCGTATAGACCACAGCCGTCGGATGCACCTGTGCGCCGAACAGCCGCAACAGCCACCGCTTCCAACCACTGCCCACACTGCGTGGAAGGAACCATGTCAGTGCCGGCCATGCCACGCTCCATACGATGCGGACGAACTGACACGGCGCACTATGGGACGCTCTATCCTCTTTCATATCACCGCTCATTATTTCGTTCTTCATTTGTTGCAACTCTCAGAGGCTGCCTCACTCCTCGCGGGAGGTACGTATATCCTCGTTTGGCCCGTTCCTCTCCGCGCAGCACGTCCTCATAAAGTTCTTTTGTCTGCCCCGCTATGCGGCGGTAATCAAAACTTTCCCGCACCCATCTGCCGGCACGCCGCCCTTTCTCAGACAGGCGCTCTACACCCAACCCCATCGCCTCGCACAAAGTCCGGCCCAAACTCTCCACCGACAGCGGGATGCACCAACCCAAGCCTTTTTCGTTCAGCACTTCCCAAGGCGTATTGTCCGTCGTGATGACAGGCAATCCGCAACTCATCGCCTCTACAACCACCATTCCGAAGTTCTCGCTGTACGATGGCAGCACAAAAAGCGAAGCTCGCTGATACAGCCGTATCTTTTCCTCACCAAAGACGGGGGGTATTATCTTGACAACATCCTCCAGCCCCGCCGCATGGAGCCTGCCTTGCAGCGCATGGATATATTCCTCGTCGCCGTTGCCGGCAATCGTCAGCGTCCAGTCGGAAAAGTCCGACTGAAGCCTTTCCCATGCCTCAATCAACAGTTCCAGCCCCTTCTTCCGGTGGATACGGGACAGGAAGAGCATCTCTTTCCTGCCGCAGAGTGTCTCCCTGCAAGGATAGTCGTCCGTATTTATACCGTTAGGTATCACGGAGCACACCGTCTGCACACCCAAATCCCGCACTTGCACAGCCTCCATTTCCGCCGTAGTGAATATGCACGCCGCACGCTGCAAGTCCTGCTTCTGGTATAGGCGTAGGGCCAGTGCCTTCTTCAGCCGGCTCTGCGACAAGCTCCAGGGGGTGAGCATCCCCCGCGTGGTGATAATATAAGGAATACCCTGTCTCCGCGCTATCCGCACCACCTGGTGGTAGTGCCATGCCCAAAGGCTTTGAATCTGTATCAGGTCAAACCGTTCCTCCCGGATGAACGCCTCAACCTCCTTGCGCCTGAAGCCGTTCTCCAGCACCCGCAGTTTGGCAGAAGTTCCCTGCAACGGCTCCACATTCATCCGCGCTTCCTTGTTCACGACCATAAGGGTGATGTCCACTCCCGCCTCCGCAAGCCCCCGCACCAGCATAGGAACGCTGCGCGACGGGCCGCCACTCTTATAACTTAACCCCGAAATAACCGTTAGGACCTTCATTGTTCGTCGTTTCCCCATATAGGGAATCGTTCCTTTATACTGTGAGCGACTTCGTTGCTTTTAATATACGGGTCTATCTTTTGGGAAGCAGAGAATGCATGTTCCGCAACCGAAAGGTACAACGCCCTATCCGTTATCATTCGTTCCAAACAACGCGCTAACTCATGATAGTCCCTACGGGGAAACGTAAATCCGCAGCCATATTCCTTCGCAAGTCTATATCCCCCCATTCCTTCTGAAACGAGCAGTGGCGCAGCACAACCTAACGCGTCATTGAGGCGCATACCCCAAGGTTCATCCCGTCCCGTTCCCACAAAGACGGAACAAGTCTCGTACAGACGTACTACATCCGCCATAGGCAAGAAACCCGTAAAGGAAACCCCGCGCAGTTGATTCTTTTCTGCAAAACGTTGCATCTTCGCAGTCAAAGGCCCGCTCTGGGTAATCATACATCTGTACTTCATCCCTTTTTTCTCTAACTCCACAAGGGCTTTCAGCAACATCAAAGGATCACGATGCCAAGTATGTTGTCCTGTCAATAGGATAACAAAATCTTCCCAATGCACCACCGTCCGCTTCTCAGCCCTTGAACCCAAAAGCCTTGGCGGATAATAACCGCATGGTATCACCTTCCGTGGCGCCCAGCCCAGCTTAAATAAGCCATCCGCGTCTCCAGAAAGATTGATAATAAAATCTGCGTCACGGACAACCTCCTGTACCCTATGCGGCAAAACGAACCGGATATAAAACTTTTTTAATATCCGGCGAAAACCCCGTTCCATATTACATGGAGCTTCCGACATCACGGCAAACCTGTCTCCCTGCGCATGGACCTTACGCATAATTTCCGCACACAATTCTCCTTGCTGATAACGTCCGAAAAGATGAGAATAACCTTTATGTGCTTTTATGAACCCTTCCAAATCAGCGATTTCACACAAATAAGAGATATTCATCCTTGAAAATTCTTCCTTAGAAAAGCCTAATTTTTCACGATGACTACTATCTCTGTTGAAGACCACTACTTCTATCGGCTCACCAAACGCCCTGCCCAATCCGTCATAGAACGCCATAGTCGAACGACAGAAGGAGTTCGCCCAAAATAACAAACCTTGCATTATTGTTTGCCTAAAATGTGATAATTCTTCCCGATAAGCCGCTTATCAAAGACACGTGAAAAAGCTGTTGATGAAAGGATTTTTGAAAACCTCCAAAGCCTGCTTTCCAGTTTCCCTTTAGGATAAAGAGCCGCTATCCTCTCTACCTCAAGCCTTTTTTGCTGCCACGAAGGATGGCTTTTATCTGCAAAGGAGGAATTAGCGAAATTGTGTCCCGACATCTTAGCCTGCTCATGGAGCCGCAGCCCCCAGAGATAATGCCCAATCCTTCTGAAGGGATATCCCTGTGAAAGGAACCTACACCATAATTCCGTATCCATCATATAGTGGAAGTCCTCGCGGAGAGCACCTATATCCAACAACGTTTGCCGCCGCATCACCGCAGAGGGGCCTCCGTTAGAGAACAAATAACGTTTGTTCCAGAACCAGCACTCCTTTTCAACCTTCCCGGCACGGATTATTTCCCCGGACTTGTTCATCCAAAGGACATTCCCCAGGAACCAGTGGCATTCCGGGTAACGCTTAACCGCGCCCAAGATAGACGCCACAGCACCTGCAAGCAGGACGTCGTCTGAGTTAAGCCAAGTAACATACGCCCCGCGCGCTTTCCGAAAACCCTGATTTATCGCGTCGCTCTGCCCCTTGTCCTGCGCACTCTGCCAATAAGACAGCTCTTTCTCGTACTTCCTTATAACTTCACAAGAGCCATCTGTGGAACCGCCGTCCATCACTAAGACTTCCACTTCCGAAGTCTTCTGGGAAACGGCGGACAGCAAGGCTTCCTCCAGAAACGCGCCCTGGTTGTAAGAAGGGATTACGATGGACAGCACTATCATTTCCTTATGACAGCTTTATTGCCGCTTCCTGGCGGTCATACCGCCGCCAAAGTATCATAACGGCCATGATAAAGAACACAAAGTTTATGCGGTGCGCGAAAGGTGAGAACAGGATATTCCACAACAGCATCATAAGAAGGTATATGTTCAGCCCCATCAATTTCAAGTCAGAGAACAATACCCCCGTATAGAACGCCCTCCACAGGAGCACCAGTATGTATGCAAAGAAAGCGAAGCCCAATATCCCGGCATAGACCCACGCCCCTAAAATATAAGAGTGCCCGGGCAACAGGTTGTCCGCCTTGTATTTCGGTTTCCAGACGCTATGTTTCGCTATATATCTGTGCGCCACCTTGTCTTTGTCCTTCGCATAACTGCCATAACCTACAATGGGATTCTTGCCTATCAGGTAGAGTGAGACAAAAGCATCCCCGCGACCCGAAGCCAGACCACGGTCCGAACGCTTCTGCACCCAGTATTTCTGGGCAGCCCGCGTACCTAATGCGCCGCTTGATGCCAGGGATTCATAAGTGTAATCCACGAAGAACAGCGCCACGAGCAAGAAGAAGATGACCCCGCTCACCCTTTTTTTGACCTTAGCCCGTACCATACCGTGCCGTTTAGCCACCAAATCCATATAAAACAGTATCGCTACGGCGATGGATTGGGTCAGGAAAATGTTCCGGCTCATATTATAGAGCGACCACACACCAAAGGCCATCACCACGGCATAGGACAGGAGGTGGCGTCCCTTGTAGTACAAGAAACCGGCTGCAAATATCGCTAAAGGATAAAATGCATACACCCGCCAGACCTCGAACTCATACACAACATCATAAGACCGCTGGACATAGAAGTTGAAAAGCATCGACAGTGCGGCGCCCCCATAATAATAGAGCAGACGGCGCGGCCTGTCGTGAAGGAGCCAATAGACGGCGGGAACTAACGCTATGAGGAAAACGACGTTAAAGACGCCCTTCAAGTGGTCCACCAGAGGCGTCCGGTTCCAAATATCCGCAAACATTACGCCCGCCAACCATACCAGGCCCATATAGACAAAGTGCCGGGCCCGCGTATCATGCCAGAACTTCTTGAACGCAATAAACGGCGTAATGGCAAACAGCACCAGCTCACCGACCGCAAACGTGCCGAGGATGCGCACCTGCACATAGGCAAACAGCCCTATTATAAAAGCCAGCCAGTCCTTATGTATGGAGTCTTGACGCGTCATTAAGCCTTTATCCGTTCCGAACTCACCCTGTGCAGAATCAGCAGGGTTCCACAAACCTTGTCGCCGTCTTCAGGCGGGCGAGTCTTTCCCTTGCGGCGTCATCAATGCCCTCCGCCGTACCATAGGTCTTCAGCCCCTCAAAATGTTCCGCGTAAAGCTCCCGCAGGAATTCCTCCGAGAGCCTGTCCGCTTCACAGTAGAGCGCTTTCTCGTGCTCCAGGACATCCGACAGCTCAAACTTTTTTTGTATCACTTTTGCCGGAGAGCCGACGGCCAAAGCGTAAGGAGGTATCGGTTTTGACACGACCGAGCCCGCACCGATGATGCAGCCCCGGCCCAAATGCGCTCCGGGAAGGAGCACCACATTGGCACCGACCCAGACATCTTCCTCGATGATAATGTCGCACGACTTGTCGTTAATGTGGCTCGCACCCAGCAGGAAATGCGGGACTGTCACCGTGCTGCGGTGGCTGTTCGTGATGATGGTGCAGTTAGGGGCCAGCACGGAGTATTTCTTGATGACGACTTTTTCAGCCGCCGAGTTGATGATGTGGCAGCCGCCCCGTATCCTTACATTTTCTTCCAGGAAGACATTGCCTCGGGTCTCAAAGCATACGGGATACTCAAGGCGCGAATTGCTGCCGCAAGCTCCCAATTCCTTCCGCACGGGGAAATACCGGTTCCAGAAAAGCTTCAGTGCGTAAAGCTTTATTACCAGTGTGTTGTCCCGCAGCCTTTTTCTAATCCAACTCATGCTATCCAAATACCTTTTGCCGTATTATTCAGCAGCTTGTTAATCTGTAGCGTAAAACACGAAGCATATACGATGTTCACGACTATCATGGACAGTACCACGCCAAGCCCCCCTAACCCCAAGTACTTACCGAACAGCAAGGACATCGGTACGTGGGCGATGAGGCCGAAGAGGGTTACGTAAACCTGCAGCTTTATGTGCCCCGTGCCATTTATGATGTACACCTGCAGGGAATCCCAGGTATGTACGATTACGTATATGGCCACAACGGCCGTCATGATGAAGGGCACCTCCGCCTTGCCGCCTATCCAGACCTTATAGACCAGCGGAGAGACGAGAAGGAGCAGCACGATAGCCAAGGACGACAGCAGGTACAGCAGGCTCATCTTCCTATACACCCGCTTCATCCAGGCAAAGTCCCCCTTCGTGTAGGCGTCCGTGACGGCGGGCCACAAGGGTTGGAGGACAATCATGAACACCATCATCGCAACGCCTATATAGCGGTATGCGATGTTATACGCCGTCACCGTCACGGGAGAGGACACAAAGGATATCAGGAAGTTCGTCGTCTGATACAAGACCACCACCTGCACCTGGAGCAGGAAAAACTTGCCGCCCAAGGAAAACAGGCTTCCTATCTCCCGCTTATCAAAGTACCCCAGCGCAGGAGCCACCCGCCGATATGCACCACTATACAAGACGGCGGACGCCACCACAACCACCACTATCGGGACAATGGAGATAGCCAAAGCCAGATACATCAGGGAGGGAGGGGCCGTCTTCGTCAAGACATAGATGATGGCCACGGAGGCCACATTGCCGATGACAGGGAACAAGGAGGACAGCGCCACCTGCTGGAACGCCGCAACGACCGCACCCAGCACATTTGTTATCATCTGAAGACAGAAGCACCCCAACAAAATGTACAGCGTGCTCTGTATCTCGGGGAGATAGCCGGCATCCACCTTGAGCCAGTAGGGCCAGTCAATGTGCGGAACAGCCAGCGCGCCGAAACAGAACAGGGGGATAAAGATGGCCGCCATCAGGACATAAGTCGTCGAGACCAGGCGCTTTCCCTTCTCGTAATCCTCCTTGGCTATCGCCTCCGCCAGCCTGTTCTTCAGCCCTAAGGTAAACCCGATGTCAAAGAAGTTCAGCCAAACGACGATGGAAGAAAGCGTCAGCCATATCCCATATAGCTCATCGGACACATAACCCAGCGTCAGCGGGACAAGTATCAGCTGCACGACAATGCTCAACCCCTTTATCACAAGGGAGCCTATCACATTATTCTTCACTTTACGCGTCCGTGCGGAACTTTCCATGAACATCCCTCTCACAGGCCACCATACCGTCCTGCACTCCCACAGGCAGCCGAGTGGCCGGAAACAATTCTTTCACTTAAGATGCATGTATGGCAAAGCACATACTTCCAGCTCCCCGCATCCGACATAACACACTGAAAATTGAGAGGTTGCAGGCGGGACAATAGTAAACGTCCCCTATTAGAGGGGGACGGGAAGTGTAAATTCCTTGCCACTTATCGGGCAAATTTAGCCCATTCTGACCTTAGCGGCAAATTTTTTTACGGGAAATCATCGTTAAGTAGCCCTAAAATTAGAAAAAACTGACCCTGCGGTTATGATACACTGACCCCAGGGTTAAGGAAAACTTACCCTGCGGTTACTTCTTCCTGACCGCTGGGCTAAATGCGTACCGAAGGGAAGGGGCGGAATGCGCAACCCTGCAGGCGGGTTCCCGTAACCCCGGGGCGCTATTCGCGGAAGGGGGCGGCCGCCGGGCCGCCGGGCTGGCGCAGGAAACTAAAACTGGCCGTACTTTAACTG